>CAYULY010000006.1:0-92526 GCA_964445785.1 uncultured Nautiliales bacterium | reverse complement strand
TGTTGAAATAGATATAAATGAAATGGATGAATTTAAAAGTGTTAAAGATTTATTGAATAAGGCGAATATTGATTAAAGGGTATGGTGTAAAATTAATACCATTGCAAAAAGACGATTTGGAATTAGTAAGATTTTGGAGAAATTCGGATAAAATAAGACAATATGCCAAAAACAAAGAATATATTACAAAAGATCATCATAAAAAATGGTTTGAAACTAAAAAGGGGTATTATTTTGTCGTAGAGATAAATTCCGAAAAAATCGGACTTATCTGGTTAAAAAAACATGACGATTTTTATGAAAGCGGCTTTTATATTTATGAGGATAAATACCTAAATAATATATATAGTTATAAAATAGTTACGCTTTTGCACAAATTTGCTTTTGAAATATTGAAATTAAATGAAATTTATTGTGAAATACTTCCTGAAAACAAGAGAGCTATAAGATTTAACCTGTCGTTAGGTTTTGAAAAGATTTCCGATATAAAATATGTTCTTACAAAAGAGAATTTTTATAAATTTCTGAATAAATTTGAAAAATTATTAGAAAAATACTAATAAATCAAACATTTATTTTGAGGAAAAAGAAAAGGTATATGTTAGATTTATTTTGTGTGATATAGTTTAAGCCAATAGGGAGAAATATGCAAATAGGAAAAATCAACACAAATAATCAAGTATTTATAATAGCCGAACTTTCCGCAAATCACGGCGGAAGTCTGCAGTTTGCAAAAGATACTATTTACGCCGCGAAAGAATCCGGGGCGGATGCTGTTAAACTTCAGACTTATACACCCGATTGGATGACTTTAAAAATAGATAGAGATGAGTTTAAAGCGGGGGATTTGTGGAAAAGTGAATATTTATACGATTTATATCAAAAAGCAATGACACCTCTTGAATGGCACGAAGAGTTGTTTAATTACGGCAGAAGTCTTGGACTTGAGATTTTCAGCTCTCCTTTTAGCAAAGAAGCCGTAGATTTTTTAGAAAAGTTTAATCCTCCCGCTTATAAAATTGCTTCTTTTGAGATAACCGATTATGAGCTTATAGATTATGCGGCAAGTAAGGGTAAACCTATGATAATCTCAACCGGTGTGGCAACAATGGAGGATATGCAAAACGCTGTGGATATTTGCAAAAAAAGAGGAGTTGAGGTCGCACTTCTTAAATGCACTTCGGCATATCCCGCACCAAGAAGCGAAGTAAATTTAAAAACAATTCCGGCGATTAAAGAAATATTCAAAGTGGAAGTGGGATTTTCAGACCATACGCTTGGAATTTCTGCACCCGTAGCGGCTGTAGCGATGGGGGCAAGGATTATTGAAAAGCATTTTATTTTAGATAAAAGTTTAAACTCTCCCGATAAGGATTTCAGTTTGACTCCGGATGAATTTAAAGAAATGGCAAAAGCCGTTAGGGAAACGGAAGAGATGATAGGGGAAGTGAGTTTCAAACCTAAAAGAGGGCGTCAGTTTGCAAGAAGTCTTTATGTGGTAAAAGACATTAAAAAAGGCGAAACATTTAGTAAAGAAAATATCCGCTCAATACGTCCGGGATTTGGGCTTCATCCAAAATACCTGCCTGAAATACTTGGTAAAAAAGCATGTAAGGATTTAAAAAAGGGTGATAGACTTAAGTGGGAAGATATTAGTGATTTTTGATAAAGTTTTAAAAAAGGATATAAATTGTTCGATTTTTTTCTTAAAAGCAGAAAACTTAAACTAGGAGAAGAAAAAAGAGCTCCACGGGCTGATGATTTTCCTACGTATGAACTTTTAAAAGAGATAACCATACTTGATATAAGAAATGAAGAGGAGGTAAAAGAGTATGGAAAAATGCCAAATTCCATTCATATACCTTTTGACGAATATTTTGCAAGTAAACTTTTAATGCTTGATAAAAACAAAAAATACGGAATTATGGACTTAAGGGGTGTAAATATAAAACATGCCCTTGAAATAGCCAAAAAAGCAGGTCTTGATGCGGTGGAGCTTAGAGGGGGATTTTTTTATTTAAGTGAAGTTATGAATATTAAACCCATTAAGGAGGAGTAATGGTAGTTTATGGAATTAAAACATGCGGAAGTGTTAAAAAAGCTCTTAAGTTTTTTAAAGATAATAATATCGAATATGAATTTCTTGATTTTAAAAAAGACTCCGCAGGATGTGAAAAAATAGATGAATGGGTTGAAAAAGTAGGAATAGATGTACTGTTACAACAGGGGAACAAAATAATTAAAAGAACTCAACTTTGATGAAAATGGAAAAAGAGAATGGCTTTGCAAAGAAAATCTTTTGATTAAAAGACCGGTAATCAAACTTGATAATGGAGATATTATTGTAAGGTTTGATGAAGAAAGATATAAGGAGATTTTGAAATGAGTATAGCTATTTTGGCAAGTAGTGTAGGAATAGGGGCTGTTATAGGATATGTGACTAATTATGTGGCTATAAAGCTTCTTTTTCGTCCTTTTAAACCCGTAAAATTAGGAAATATTATCGTTTTTCCACAAGGGGTTATTCCAAGGGAAAAAAAATCTTTAGCCCGTAAAGTCGGAAACACTATAAAAGAATATATTTTAAGCGAAGACGAAATCCGTAAAATTGTAACATCCCCGGAAGTTAGAGCGGAGATTGAAAAGTTTCTGGATAAAAAAATTAAAGAATTAAGCGGTAAAGAAATAACGGAGTTTATTTCAAAAGAAGAAATGGCGGAAAAGTTTGCAAAAATTATCTTAAAAGTGGTGGAAGAGAAATTTTCAATGTTTACTTCCCTGATAAGCGAAGATATGTTAAAAAACATTTTAATCCAGCTTGAAATTCCGATTAAAATAAATGAAATAATTCAAAGTGAAAAAATTGTAGAAATCATAAAACCTGAAGTTTTTAATTTTTTGGAAAAAGAAGTTCCCCAGATTTTTATAAAAGCACATATTGATAAAATAGTGGAAGAAAAAGTGGCTTCTTTTGATGAAAAAACACTTGAAGATATGCTTTTTTCATTAATGAAAAAACATTTTAGTTTTATAAATTTTGCCGGAGCTGTGCTTGGGGGAATTATAGGATTTTTTCAATATTTCGTTATTACTAATATGTAGACTCCCTTTTTGGAGTTATTAACAATTAAGAGTGCTAAACACTTTTCATTGCAATAAAAAAAAGGAAAAGGAAGATTATTGAAGAGTTAAGCTTAACATTTTTTTCACATAATCTTCCGGCATTTTATGGAAGTATAGGTAATTGTATACTTTATCTTCTTTTCCTGCAAGTTTTTTCTCTACGATTTCGAGATACTCTTCTTTAGTCGGAATTCTACCAAGAAGAGCCGTTACCGCTGCAAGTTCCGCACTTCCTAAGTAAACTTTCGCACCTTTACCCATTCTATTATCAAAGTTTCTTGTAGAAGTTGAGAATACGTTTGCATTATCAGCAACTCTTGCTTGGTTACCCATACATAAACTACATCCAGGGATTTCAATTCTAGCCCCTGCTTGACCGAATATTGAGTAATATCCTTCTTCTGTTAGTTGTTCTTTATCCATTTTTGTTGGAGGTGCAATCCAAAGTCTTACAGGTACTTGACCTTCACCTTTTAAAATTTCACCAGCGGCTCTATAGTGACCGATGTTTGTCATACAGCTTCCAAGGAATACCTCGTCAATTTTATGAGGTCTGTTAGGGTCATCCAACACTTCTGAAATTGTCGCAACATCGTCAGGGTCGTTTGGACACGCTACGATTGGTTCGGTAATTTCATTTAAATCAATTTCAATTACCGCCGCATATTCAGCGTTTTCATCTCTTCTAAGTAGTTTTGGATTTTCTAGCCACTCTTTCATTTTATCAATTCTTCTTTGAATTGTTCTTTTATCTTCATATCCGGCTTCAATCATAGCTTCAAGCATTTTGATATTTGATTTTAGGTATTCCGCAACTTGTTCTTCACTTACGTCAACTGTACAAGCCGCCGCACTTCTTTCAGCCGAAGCGTCTGCAAGCTCAAATGCTTGTTCTACTGTTAGGTTTCTTATAATATCACCTTCTATTTCAAGAATTCTACCGTTAAAGATATTCTTTTTGTTTTTCTTCTCAACTGTAAGTAGTCCTTGTTTAATTGCAAAGTATGGAATTGCGTTTACTAAGTCTCTTAGAGTGATTCCCGGTTGAAGTTCACCTTTAAATCTTACAAGTACTGATTCCGGTACGTTTAGTGGCATACTTCCAGTAACTGCCGCAAATGCTACAAGTCCACTTCCGGCTGGAAAACTTATACCAATTGGGAATCTTGTGTGGCTATCTCCTCCTGTTCCAAGTGTATCCGGTAAAATCATTCTATTTAACCAAGAGTGAATTACACCGTCCCCAGGTCTTAGTGATACTCCACCTCTAGATGTAATAAATTCCGGAAGTGTATGGTGAAGCTCAATATCAGCTGGTTTTGGGTAAGCAGCCGTATGACAGAAACTTTGCATTACTAAATCTGCATTAAATCCAAGAGCTGCAAGTTCTTTAATTTCATCTCTTGTCATTGCTCCTGTTGTATCTTGACTTCCCACTGTTGTACAAGTAGGCTCAACATACATTCCAGGTCTTACACCTTCCATTCCACACGCTTTACCGATTATTTTTTGAGCAAGTGTATATCCTACGCCTTTTTTATCTTCTGGTTGTTCCGGTCTTGTGAATATATCAGTTTCTGGTTCCATTCCTAAAGATTCTCTTGCTTTTTTAGTTAGGTTTTTACCGATAATTAAAGGAACCCTACCACCAGCTCTTACTTCATCCGGAAGAGTATTCGGTTTAAGTTTAAATTCGCTTACGACTTCGCCGTTTTTAAGAATTTTCCCTTCATAAGGTCTAATTTCAATAATATCACCCATTTCAAAATTTTCTACCGGTGCTTCAATCGGAAGTGCTCCTGCGTCTTCACATGTGTTGAAGAAAATTGGTGCGATAACGCCACCGATTACTATACCACCTCTTTTTTTATTCGGAACGTACGGGATTTCTTCACCTATATGCCAGATTACAGAGTTTGCCGCAGATTTTCTTGAACTACCCGTACCTACAACGTCACCTACGAATGCTACCGGAAGACCTGTTTTTTTAAGTTCTTGGATTTTTTCGATTGCATCCGGCATTTTTGCTTTTAGCATACTAAGTGCGTGAAGTGGAATATCGCTTCTTGTAAACGCTTCGCTTGCCGGAGATAAATCGTCTGTATTTGTCTCACCCGGTACTCTAAATACTACAGCTTTGATTGATTCCGGTAGAGGTTTTTTAGAAGTAAACCATTCGGCGTTCGCCCAGCTTTCCATTACTTCTTGAGCATATTTGTTTCCGGCTTTTGCAAGATCTTCTACATCGTGGAACATATCGTATACAAGTAGAGTGTTTTTAAGTTGATTTGCGGCTTCCTGTGCCACTTCTTCATCTTCGTGGTTTAGTGCGTCGATTAGAGGTTTTACGTTATATCCTCCAAGCATAGTCCCAAGGATTTCAACCGCTCTTTTTTTAGAAATGGCAGGGCTTGAAGCTTTACCCTGAACAATGTCGTTTAAAAATGCGGCTTTAACATATGCCGCATCGTCAACTCCCGGGTTGATGTGATTTAGGAATAAATCCATTAAATATTCTTCTTCAGGGATAGGTACCATTTTTAAAAGCTCGACAAGTTCAGCCGTTTGTTTAGCTGTAAGTGGTAACGGAGGAATTCCTAGTTTAGCTCTCTCTTCAGTATGTTTTTTATATTCTTCAATGAAGCTCATGAGAATCCTTTTTTGTTTGAATTATAACTCTAAATTTTACGAATTGTGACACAAAATGTATTATTAAATAAAGATGTGTGTGAAAACGTAACATTTAAAAAAAATTCCCCTTATAAAATATGATATAATTACATTAAAAAGGTAAAAAGTGGATTTTGAAAAAATTGCTAAAAAAGTTCTTGAGATAGAAGCGAATGAGCTTTTAAACGCAAGTGTGGAAGGAATAGACAAAGCCGTAGAAATAGCATACAATACTAAAGGTAAATTAATTGTAACCGGAGTAGGAAAATCTGGGCTTATAGGCTCTAAAATCGCTGCAACTCTTGCAAGTACCGGAACTCCTAGTTTTTTTATTCATCCGACTGAAGCACTCCACGGTGACCTTGGAATGATTACGAAAGAGGATAGCGTTTTGGCTATTAGTTATTCTGGAGAAAGTGAAGAACTTATTAAAATTTTACCTCATATCAAAAGATTTGAAGTATCTTTAATAGCAATGACCGGACAAAAAGAGTCTACTTTAGCAAAATATGCCGATTGTGTCGTAAATATTCACGTAAACAAAGAAGCATGTCCGCTTAATATAGCTCCTACAAGCTCAACAACGCTAACTCTTGCTATGGGAGATGCTTTAGCTGTATGTCTTATGAAAAAAAGAAACTTTACAAAAGAGGATTTTGCTTCGTTTCATCCGGGAGGAAATCTTGGGAAAAGGCTTTTTGTAAAGGTTAAAGATTTAATGAAAACTTCTTTTCCAGTTGCAGATGAAAAAGATTCTTTAAAAGAAGCAATTATTAAAATGACAGAAGGGAAGCTAGGGCATGTTTTGTTTTTAGAAAGCAATAAAATAAAGGCTATTTTAAGTGACGGTGACCTTAGACGTGCGATGATGAATGAAAAGTTTGATTTGGAAAAAAAAGCGATAGAATTTGCAACAAAAAATCCAAAAACAATATCTCAAGAATTTTTGGCAAGCGATGCGTTAAAATTTATGGAAGATAATAAAATTCAGTTTTTACCGGTTGTTAATGACAACAAAGAAGTAATAGGCGTTATTCATATCCACGATTTGGTAGAAGCCGGAATAAAATAGTTGTTTAATAATAAAGGAAAAAAATGAGATTAAATAAATTTATAAGTCATCATACAACTTATTCCAGAAGAGAGGCTGATAAGTTGATTTTTGACGGAAAAGTAAAAGTTAACGGAAAAATTGTTAAAGAACCAGGCTTTGAAGTAGAAAAAGGAGATAAAGTAGCCGTAAACGGGAAACCGGTTAAAAAAAGTATGAAATATACTTGTATTGTTTATAATAAACCAAGAGGTGAACTCGTAACCAAAAAAGACGATAGAGGAAGAAGGACTATTTATGATTCTCTTCCTAAAAAATACAAACATTTTATACCAGTTGGAAGACTCGATTTTAATAGTGAGGGGCTTTTGATATTAACAGATTCTCCAAAAGTTGCCCACGCTCTTATGAATTCGGAGTTACCTAGAGTTTATAAACTAAAAATTAAAGGCGAAATTACAGATGAAATGATAAAAGCTATGCAAGAGGGTGTGGAAGTCGGAGAAGAAGGGGCACACGAAGAGAATAAAATTAAAAAAATGAAACTAAAACCTTTTTTAAGTGCTCAAATTATTAAAAATTCTCCAAAATATTCCACTCTTAAAGTTGCAATAGGAGAAGGTAAAAACAGAGAACTTCGTAGGTTTTTTGCAAACTTCGGAAGTGAGGTTTTGAATTTAAAGAGACTCTCTTACGGCTGGATAAGTCTAAATGCTCTTCCGACTGCTAAAACAAGATATTTTGATAAAAGAGAATATAAACTTTTAAAGGAATTTTTAAATAAATACTCAAAGGAGAAATAATGCAACAACTTACTTTTAAAACGAATTATAAATCCGAAATCATAAATATTACCGAAGAAGTAAAAGAAGCTGTAATAAAAAGCGGAGTAAAAAACGGAATAGTAACTATTTTTTGCCCTCATTCCACCGCTAGTGTTATTATTTTCGAAAAAAGCGATGCGGTATTAAAAAGAGATTTACTGGGAATGTTAAAAGAGGTAGTCCCTATGAAAGAATATTCTCATTCAAACGCAAGAGCTCATTTGAAAGCTGCTTTTTTAAGAAGCAACTTAACACTTATCGTTAATAACGCAAAAGTTGTTTTAGGAGATTGGCAAGGAATTTTTTTAGTGGATTTTGATGGACCTAGAGAAAGAAAAATTTTGATAAAGGCTGTAAATGCCGATTAGTCCGGTTATAATTATCATTACGCTTTTATTTATAGCTTTGAGTTTTAACATCCCTTTGGCAAAATACAAAATTCCTCCTATTATCGGATATATCTTTACCGGAGTTATTGTAAGCAATATATTTCATATAGATAAGCATACAATCGAACTTATTGCCGAAATGGGTATAGTGTTTTTAATGTTTATGATAGGGCTTGAGTTTTCTCCTGAAAAACTTAAATCAATGAAGAAAGAAGTGTTCGGATTCGGTATAGCTGAAATGACGCTGGTTGGAGGCGTTTTTGGACTTTTCTTTTGGCTTGTACTTGATGTGGATGTTAGGATAGCTTTTATTATAGGAAGTGCCATAGCACTTAGTTCTACGGCCATTGTTCTTAAACTTTTAAATGAAAACAGAGAAATTTCAAAACCTTACGGGAGAATTTCGCTTGGAATTTTACTTTTTCAGGATATTGCGGTAATTCCTATTTTAATTGCAATTTCCATTATCGTTAATAAAAACGCGGATTTTACTCAACTTGTTTTAAAAACTGTCAGCGGATTTATAGCTTTAGGAGCTTTTATTTGGATATATGGAAAATATATAGCACCTTTTATCATTTCACAGGCTACAAAAACAAAATCGGATGAAATTTTTATAGCAACTGTTTTGTTGGTTGTTTTAACAGCAGCCGAAACGGCTCATTTTTTCGGGCTTAGTTATTCTTTAGGGGCATTTTTAGCCGGTATGATTTTGAGTGAAACCAAGTATAAATATCAAATTGAAGCCGACTTGGTACCTTTTAGAGATATTTTATTAGGGGTTTTTTTCATTTCCGTAGGTTTAATGGTAAATATCAATTTCGTAATTCATAATATTTTTAGTATTTTATTAATGACTCTAGGCTTTATGTTGGGTAAAGCTTTAATTATTTATTTAATGTTGAAATTTTTTGTAAATCATAATCGTATAGCCGTCAAAAGTGCTTTTACACTTTCCCAAATAGGAGAATTTTCATTTGTTATTTTTGCTCTTATGAGTAAACACGATTTAGTAAACGATTCTTTATTGCAAAAATTAGTAATAGTAACGATCATTTCTATGATTTTAACTCCTTTTATTGTAAAATACATTTACAAAATTGCGGACTTTTTTGATAATAATAAACAAAGTTTCGAAGAATTCGAAATTAAACCAGTAAAAGTCAAAGGACATATAATATTAATAGGGTATGACAAAATAGGTCAACAAGTAGCAAAAAAACTTACCAAAACAAATATACCTTATATAGCTATAGATAAACAGATAGAAAAAGTAAAAAAAGGATTACAAAACGGCGATAATGTAATATTCGGGAATGCTGCAAATAAAAAAGTTTTAGAAAATTTAGACGTTCAAAATGCTTCGGCAGTTATCATATCTACACAAAATGAAGAACATACACGATTAATTACACAAAACTTACTTGATATTAACCGAAATTTGAATATAATTGTACTCTCCGATTTAGAAGAGGAGAAAGAATTAGATACGTATTGTGACGTATATGTGGTAAATAAAAGTAAGAAATTGGCAGAACAGTTGGCACAAATCGCTTTAAAATTAACTAAAAGGAGAAGAAATGGTTAAAAAAGCACTTTTCCCAGCAGCAGGTTACGGTACTAGATTCTTACCGGCTACAAAATCAGTACCTAAAGAAATGTTACCTATAGTAAATAAACCTTTAATTCATTACGGAATAGTGGAATGTATGAATGCAGGGATATTAGAAATGGGATTTGTTACTGGAAGAAACAAACGTTCTATTATAGATTATTTAGATTATAATCCGGAACTTGAAGGTAAAATAAAAGGAACAAGTAAAGAAAAATTATTAAAAGAAACTATGGAAATGATTAAAAAATGTACGTTTACTTATGTCAGACAAAAAGAGATGTTAGGATTAGGTCATGCTGTTTTAACGGGGGAACCTTTAATAGGAAACAATCCTTTTGCAGTGGTACTAGCAGACGACTTATGCGAAGGCGAAGTTATGTCCCAAATGGTAAAACTTTATAATAAATATAAATGTTCTATTATAGCTATAGAAGAAGTTCCTAAAGAAGAAGTTGACAAATACGGAGTTATTAAAGGGAAAAAAATAGAAGAAGATGTATTTTTAGTAGAAGATATGGTTGAAAAACCAGAACCTAAGAAAGCTCCTAGTAATTTAGCGATTATCGGTAGATATATTCTAACTCCAGACATTTTTGATTTATTAAGAGTAACAAAACCTGGAAAAGGCGGAGAAATTCAATTAACAGACGCACTTTTAAGACAAGCAAAAGAAGGAATGGTAATTGCTTATAAATTTAAAGGAAAAAGATTCGATTGCGGTAGTGTAAAAGGTTTCGTAGAAGCTACAAACTATTTTTATAATAAGGAATTCAAATAATGTGCGGTATCGTAGGATGTATTAATATTAATAATCCGCAAAAATTTTTAATAGAGGGATTAAGAGAGTTAGAGTATAGAGGGTATGACAGTACTGGTGTGGCTTTAATGGATAAAAACGAATTAAAAGTAATTAAAGCCGTAGGTAAACTTAAAAATTTAGAATCTAAACTAAAAAAACTCTCTTTTTCCTATCCTTTTTCGGGTATAGGTCATACCAGATGGGCAACTCACGGTAAACCAACCGAAATTAACGCTCATCCTCATATAGGAAAATTCAGTGCAGTAGTTCATAACGGAATTATCGAAAATTATCAAGAAATTAAAAAATTTTTAGAAGAAAAAAACATTGAATTTATTTCTCAAACCGATACGGAAGTAATTGTAAAACTCTTTGAATTTTATTATGAAAACTCCTCTTTAGAAGCTTTTAAAAAAGTATTGGAAAAAATAAAAGGAGCTTATGCCGTTTTACTTATAACGAAAAAAGAGCCTAATAAAATATTTTTTGCAAAAAAAGGTTCGCCTCTTATTATAGCCAAAAATGAAAAAGGAGTCTTTTTTGCATCTTCGAACGCACCTTTAATCGGATATGCAAAAAAAGCTCACTATTTAGAAGATGAGGAATGGGGTTATGTAGAAAACAATAATATTTATCTTTATCATAAAAATAAGCTTATTTCTCCATTCTTTAAAGAATTACCATCCGATAAAGAGTCAGCCAAAAAGCAGGGTTTTAGATTTTATATGGAAAAAGAAATTTACGAGCAATACGACGTATTAAAAGAAACCGTATTAGGCAGAAATACTATTAACGGAATAAAATTTGATGAACTTAATAAAGAGTTTTTTGATGGAATTGACAATATTATAATAAGTGCTTGCGGAACTAGTTATCACGCCGGACTTGTAGGAAAATATCTGCTTGAAAGAGAAGCAAAAATCAGAACAAATGTAGAAGTGGCAAGCGAATTTAGATACCGTGAACCATTTTTAAGTAAAAACACTCTTTTTATCGTTATTTCCCAAAGCGGAGAAACAGCAGATACGCTAGAAACTCTTAAAATGGCGAAAAAAGCTGGACTTAAAACATTAGCTTTTTGTAATGTGGATAATTCTTCTATCGTAAGAGAAGCTGATAAAACTCTTCTTTTAAGAGCCGGTATCGAAAAAGGAGTAGCTTCGACAAAAGCGTTTGCCACACAAGTTATGACCCTTTGGATGCTTAGTAATTATTTAGCCGATAAAAATGAATATACGGCTATAAATGAAGCTATTGAAGCGGTAAAAGTCGACGGAGCTTTACATGAGAAAATAAAAAGATTATCTAAAAGATACTTGCACGGACACGGCTTTTTCTTTATAGGAAGGGATATTTTTTATCCTTTGGCACTTGAAGGTGCGTTAAAACTTAAAGAAATAAGTTATATTCACGCAGAAGGGTATCCGGCAGGAGAGATGAAACACGGTCCTATTGCTTTAGCCGATCCAGAACTTTTTGTAGTAGCTTTGCTTAGTAAAAATATTCTTTTTGAAAAAACAAAATCAAATATAGAAGAACTTGCTAGCAGAGACGCTACTATTTTAACTATTTCCAGTGAATATATAGAAATGACAGATGATTTCATAAAAATTAGCGATACAAATCATCCTATGGTAGAGTTTTTTGAAATGATGGTAGTTACTCAATTATTAGCACTAGAAGTCGCTATCAGAATGGGAAATGATGTAGATATGCCTAGAAATTTAGCTAAATCTGTAACAGTTGAATAAGGGCTTAAAGAAAATATGAGAACAATAAAAAACGAAATGATAAAAATGTTCTTACTTTCGGGAATAGGACTTTTTATTATACTTTACGTACTTTATAAATCGATAACTTATTTTATAATACAACAAGAATACCAAAAAGCAAAATTTCTAGCTCACACTCTTGTTTATACCAGAGATTATTTAGCAAAACTAGCTCCTTATATAGAGCTTAACAGCAATCATTTTCATCCTTTTTCCATTACACCCGCTTATGTAATAGATAAAATAACCACTATGATAAAAGAAGACAAACATTTCAAAATAAAACAAACTTCCGACAAATGTAGAAATATTTTAAACAAAGCTTCAAAATATGATTTGGAAGCTATAGAATTTTTAAAAAAACATCCTCAAAAAGAGGATTATTTCGTTTTAATAAATATAAACAATAAAGAATATTTTTTTTATGCATATCCTTTAAGAATAGAAAAAAGTTGTATTAAATGTCATGGAAATATTAAAGAAGTTCCGCAAAAACTCTATAAAAAACTTGTAAGCTACTACGGAAAGAAAGCTTTCGGCTATAAACTTGGGGAATTAAGAGGTATTATTTCCATTAAATTCCCTTTTAATGTAATAAAAGAAAAAATTAACAGGCTCTTTTTAAAATTATCTTTCTTCTTACTCGCAATTTATATATTAGGAATAGTAGTTTTTTTAAGAATAAATTCATTAATATTAAAAGATATAAAAAAAATAAACTATTTTATGAAAAAAAATTTAAGTAAAAGTATTTTTAGGCCTATGAAAGAAAAATTGTTTTTTAGCGAATTTGAATTAGTTAAAAACCAAATAAATGAAACAGTCAAATCCATTAAAACATTTAAAAGAGAATCTTATAATAATATGTATTACAATAATTTAACAGGTTATCCGAATAGAATTAAACTAAAAGAAGTCTTAAAACGTAAAAAAGCTCCCATTATAATAATAGATATAGATTCTTTTAAAGAAATAAACTATTTTTACGGAGAAAACTTTGCGGATACTTTAATATTGCAGGTAGCTAAAAGATTGAAAAAGTTCAATCCTTTTAATACTAAAATAGATCAATTCGTAATTTTAAGTAAAATAAAAAATAAGGACGAAATTTACGATTTTTCAAAAAAACTACTAGAGCTATTAGAAGAACCATATATAATATACGGAATAAAAATTTTTGTGAAATTCAGAATAGGTATTTCTTTCTATAAAAAAGAATTTAAAGAAGCAATAACTGCTTTAGAATCGACAAGATTTTTAAATAAAGATATAGTCTTCGCCTCAGAAACGGAACACTTAAAAAAACAAGCGAAACAACATTTGGAATGGATTAAAAAATTAAAAGATGCAATAAATGAAGATAGAATAATACCTTATTTTCAACCTATAGTAAATAAGGAATTAAAAGTTTGCAAATATGAAGTTTTAATGAGAATAAAAGATGAAAAGGGAAAAATAATTTCTCCTAACGTATTTTTAGAAATTGCTAAAAAATCACGCCTTTATTTTGATTTAATAAAAATTATGTTTAATAAGGTTTTTGATATTTTTAAAAATAACAATAAAGAATTTTCTTTAAACTTAACTATGTTAGATATTCAAAATAAAGAAATCAGAAACTTTATCATAGAGAAACTTAAAACTTTTCCTCAACCTTCAAGAGTTAATTTCGAAATAGTCGAAAGTGAAGATATAAAAAAATCAGAAGAAACATTTGAATTTATAAAACAATTAAAATCTTTCGGTTGCAAAATTTTAATAGACGATTTCGGAAGTGGATATGCTAATTTCGATTATCTCTTTTTATTAAAAGCTAATGGTATAAAAATAGATGGAAGTCTCATAATAAATATTTTAAATGACAAAAATTCTCAAACTATAGTTAAAAGTATAATCGCTTTTGCAAAAGAGGTTAATATGCAAGTAATTGCCGAATATGTCGAAACAAAAGAGATTTTCGAATATTTAAAATCTTTAGGAGTTGATTGTTTTCAGGGACATTTTTATTCATCTTCAAAAGAAAATTTATAATTTGATATAATTTCGTAAAAAAGGATAATTTATGTTTGAAAAACTAGTCGAAAATATTAAAGGATATAAAAAGCCACTTGCATTTGGAATAGCAAGAGTGGATTTCGGTCAAGTAAATCGTAATAAAGTTCTTCAAGCTACGTATCCTTTGATTAATTGGAATGAAAATTTCGGAAGTGCTGCCGTATTTGTTAAAAGTTTAATCGATAACGGAATTGATGTTGATTTTAATAACTCCGAATTTATAGCTCCTGTAACAAAAGAGTTTGTTAATACCTCTCTTGAATATTTTGGGAAAGAACTTATAAATGAAGCAGAAGGAGATAAACATAAAAACATTCAGGTTTTAAAAATTTTAAAAGAGATATTTGACGATGAGGTTATGGATAATTACAGAATCTGCTTTTTATTTGAAGATACAAATCCAAAAAGCGTTGAAGCTGTTTATTTAAAATTATACGCTTTATCTCAAAAAAAAGTTCCTTTAAGAAGTATTAATTTAAACGGTGCTTTCGGAATTCTTACAAACTGTGCATGGGTCGGAAACGTTCCGATTGAGCTTGATTATTTAAGAGAAAATGAAATTGAACTTAAATTAAAAGACGCTTATCCGGAAGTTGAATATGTAGATAAATTCCCAAGATTTTTATCTCATATCATTCCTGATGATAACACAAGAATTTTGGATACTGCAAAAGTTAGAATGGGTGCCCAACTTGCAGCCGGAACTACGGTAATGCCAGGAGCTAGTTATATTAACTTCAATGCCGGTACGGAAGGTCCTGTAATGGTTGAAGGTAGAATTTCATCTTCTGCCGTTGTAAAAGAGGGTGCGGATGTAGGTGGAGGAGCCTCAATTTTAGGAGTATTATCCGGAACAAATGGAAACCCTATTACAATCGGAAGAAATACATTACTCGGAGCAAATTCAGTTACCGGAATTCCTTTAGGAGACGGATGTATTGTAGACGCAGGAATAGCAGTGCTTGAAGGTACTAAAATTTGGATAAGTGAAGATGAATTTGACAAAATCAAAGAAGTAAATCCGAAATGGAAAGCCGAATATAAAGAGTATTTTAAAGGTCTTGAATTAGCCGGGCTTAATGGAATCCATTATAGATTTGATACAACAAAAGGAAAAATGATAGCATTTAGAAGCAGACGTGAAGTAAAATTAAATGAAGAGCTTCACTAATTCCTTTTTTTAAGGAAAAAACTAAAAGCAAAAGTCTATTTTTTTTGGTATAATTTCGAACTTAAATTTTGCATCTAAAATTCAATAAAGGAAATAGTATGGCAAGAAAATGTGAAATCTGTGGTAAAGGTCCACAATTCGGAAATAGAGTAAGCCACTCAAATAGAAAAACCAGACATAAATTCAGTCCAAACATTCAAAATGTTAGAATTGAAATTAACGGTGTAAGAAGAAGAATTAAAATCTGTACAAGCTGTCTAAAAAGCTTGAAAAAATCAGTATAATTTCCCCTCTTTCGGGGTTAAAATGAATGAACCTATTGAAAATTTTTTAAAAAAACTCGCTAATTTCTTACATTGGCAAAGAAGTCCAAAACCTGAAGTCGACTTATCTTCTGAAATATGGGGAGAACTTAAACCTTTCAGAACTCCTATTATTCTTACTATTTTAATTACACTTTTTGGAACATTAGGTTATATCTGGATTGATAATTTTTCTTTAATGGATGCTATTTATCAAACCGGTATTACTTTTACAACGGTAGGATTTGGTGAAATAGCTCCGATTTCGCCTCTTGGGAGATTATTTACTATATTT
The DNA here is from genome assembly GCA_964445785.1 of uncultured Nautiliales bacterium. Taxonomy (GTDB): domain Bacteria; phylum Campylobacterota; class Campylobacteria; order Campylobacterales; family Nautiliaceae; genus Nautilia. The sequence continues at coordinate 76,460 of CAYULY010000006.1, read as the reverse complement.
TTAATTATTGCCGGTTTCGCTATTTTTTCTTATGCTGTGGGGATTTTAGTTGAAGTTATAAATAAAGGCCGGCTTTTAGCACTGCTTAAGGAGAATAGAATGTTATATAAAATAGCCAGACTTAAAAAGCATATGGTAATATGTTATCATAACGATTATACCGTAGAACTTACAAAAGAACTTAGAAAAGCCCATATTCCTTTTGTTGTTATAGATAATAGTGAAAATTTAGAAGAAATTGCAAAAAAATATAAATATCCTTATTTTGTAAAAGCGGACCCTCATACCACTTTTGCTATAAAAAAAGCTCATTTAAGCAGTGCGAAAGGTGTAATTACGTTATCTAAAAACGTAACGGATAATATTGCCGTTGTAAGTTCGGTTAGACTTTATGAAAAGGATTTAAAAAGACAACCACCTTATTATATCTTATCCGTTGCCAATTCAGATGAAGAGATAGAAAAACTCGTAAGACTGGGAGCAAATGAAGTTCTCTCTCCTACTAAACTTATAGCAAAACGTATGACAGCAGTTACCGTTGATCCGGATGTGAAGAATATATTAGAAGAATTTGTTTATTCGGTTGACACTCCTTTGGATTTGGAAGAAATAACGGTTAGTAAAAAATCATGGGTTGCTTATAAAAAATTAAAAGAAGTTCATTTAAGAGAACTTTTTAACGTAACTATTGTGGGGATAAAAGAGGAAAATGGAAAATTTATCCCTATTCCAAAAGGGGATGCAATATTAAAACCTAATGATGTTTTGCTTGTAATAGGTACGGGTAAAGATATGAGAAAAGCTAGAAAAGTAATAAGAAGTTCAATCAAACCTAAAGAGATAGATTTTATATAGGAGAGAATATGAAAAAATTCAGAATTACACCTATTAATGGAGGAGTTTGTGCAGTCGAGGGAATTTACGCCTCAGGAGTCAATGCAGGGTTTAAAAAAGAGGGATTTGACTTAGGATTTATAAGAAGTGAAGAGGAAATGAACATAGCTTATCTTTTCACTAGCAACCGTTTTAGGGCAGCTCCTATTAAATATGTTTTGAAAAACAATATTACAACTAGTAATTTTATTTTAGCCAATTCCAAAAATGCAAACGCTTTAACTGGAGACGAAGGGATTAAAGATATTGAAGAGATTTTAGGATATTTAGCAGATAAAATAGAACTCAAAAACCCTATTATGAGTTCAACCGGTGTTATAGGTGTAAGACTTGATAAAGATAAAATTAAAAAAGGAATTGATAAATTTGATTTTAATGAGAAAAATTCAGAAAAATTTGCAAAAGCAATTATGACAACCGATTCGTTTCACAAAGAAATTGCTTTTGAAGTTGAGGGTGAGTTTGGAAAATTTAAAATAGGCGGGGTTGCAAAAGGTGCCGGAATGATAAATCCGCAAATGGCGACAATGCTATGTTTTATTACAACCGATGCAAATATTCCTCAAAATGAAATGATAGAGATTTTAAAAGAAGTAAATGAAAAAAGTTTTAACGCTATTAGTGTAGATGGAGATACTTCTACCAATGACAGTGTGTTTTTAATGACTACAAAAAAAGCTCCTTATGATAAAGAGGCTTTTAGAGAAGCTTTAAAACAGATTATGTTAAAACTAGCCCTTGATATCGTAAAAGACGGAGAAGGTGCTACAAAATTGGTAGCTTTTAGAGTAAGTGGGGCAAAAACCAAACAAGAAGCCAAAATAGCTGCAAAAGCTTTGACAAACTCTTTACTTATGAAAACGGCTCTTTTTGGAGAAGACCCTAACTGGGGAAGAATAGCTTCTACTATAGGTGCTAGTGGAGTTGAGTGTGATGAAAATAAACTTAGTATTAAAATAGGCGATGTTTTAGTGTATGATAAAGGAAATATACTCTTTACGAAAAAAATAGAAGAAAAAGCTCATCAAATAATGAAAAAAAACTCTTTTTCTATTAATGTAGATTTAGGGGTAGGAAATGGAAAATTTACAGCATATGGGTGTGATTTGAGTTATGAATATGTAAAAATCAATGCAGAATATAGAACTTAAAAAATTTTTTCTTTTTTCTCTTGATTTTTAAAAAAAGTTTTATTATAATTTTACCACTTAAACATTCCGGCGTAGCTCAGTCGGTAGAGCAGACGGCTGTTAACCGTCGGGTCAGAGGTTCGAGTCCTCTCGCCGGAGCCATTTAAATTTTACTATTTTAGTGTTTGACACTATTTTTCTATATTTTGCATATATGCCGGCGTAGCTCAGTTGGCTAGAGCAGCTGATTTGTAATCAGCAGGTCGGGGGTTCGAGTCCCTTCGCCGGCTCCATTTATATAATAGACAAATATCTCTCAATTCCATCGGGTGCTAGTGTTAGTACGTCTTTAAAATTTTGAGAAGCTAGTATGTTTGCTGCAGTTGAGATACCTCCGGTTATTCCTAAGTTAGGCAGTTTTTTAAATAGTTCAATTACTTCTTCGTCATCTACTAAAACGACATCGTCAATTAAATTTAAATCAAGTATTTTAGGAATAAATCCGGCACCTATGCCTTGAATTTTGTGGGGTTTAACGGGTAGAGTTTTATTTTTTAGTTTGTTGTAAATTACAGGGGAGTTTATAGACTCTACGGCTATAATTTTAGTTCCTAAAGGTTTTAATATTTTTGCTATTCCGCTAAGGCTTCCTCCACTTCCTACGGCACATACGAAATATTTGGGAATGCGGGTTTGAGAAATTATCTCAAGTCCCGTTATCTCTTGAGAGGATGGGTTTAGAGGGTTTTCAAATTGGTTTGCATAATAGGCGTTGTTTTCTTTTGTGTATTTTTTGGCTTCTTTTATGGCGTCGTTTATATTTCCGTCAGTAAGTATTAAATCAGCTCCGTATAGTTTTAAGAGTTTTTGTCTTTCTATTGAGAAGCTTTTTGGCATAAATATGGTCGTTTTTATATTAAATTTTTTGGCGTAAAAAGCCAGTGCGATTCCGGTATTTCCACTTGTAACTTCCACTATTTCTTTATATCCTTTTAAAAAAGCCTCTTTACACATAAATAGAGCCGGTCTGTCTTTTGTGCTTCCTGCTGGGTTTTTGTATTCGAATTTTATTTTTATGTTGTTTAGTTCAAAAATTGGGGTGTTAAACATTTTTTTCTCCTAGCCACATATTTATACTTAAATTTTGAATAAACGGGATTTTGTGAGAATTTATAAGTATGGATTTAAGAGGGGTTTTGTTTATTTTTTCTACAAATTTTAAAAATTTGAACTTTTTTAAAAACCTTTTATTCCATTCGTTTTGATAATTTTTTTTATCCAAAATCGCATTTGCAAGAATTTTTGCCGAGTGCATAGCGTAATAAATTCCTTCAAAACTTAAAGGCATAACTTGGCCGGCTGCATCTCCTACGAAATAGACATTTTTATGTTGTATGACAATATTTTCTTCCCAAGTTGGGATTTTGTAGCCTTTGGGTTTTAGATTTATATTTAAATATTTGCATAAATTTAAGAAATTTTCTCTCTTTACGCTTCCTATATGAGTTGAGTTTTCCTTAGGAAAAGCCCAACCATAAAATTCACCTCCTAACTCTTTGTCAAAAAAGAATTTACAAGTTTGGGTTTTGTATTTTGATGTAATCCCGTAGTGGGTTATGGTGTAAGGAATAGGAGGTAGGTTTAAGAGTTTTCTTGTAGTTGAATTAACTCCGTCAGCTGCTATTAAGATATCGAATTCAAACGGAATTAACTCTTTGTTAAATTCTATAAAGGCTCTGTTTTTGGTAATTTTTTTTAGTCTTCCGTAAAAGAGTTTGGCTCCTCTTATTTGAGCTAATTTTCTTAAATAGGCGTCAAACTCTTTTCTGTTTACTATAGAGAGATTTTTTCCTTTTAAATCTATAGGAATTAGAGAATTTTTATAAATCATTTCTATTTTTGAAAAAGAGTGCTTTATGAGTTTTTTATTTAAGTTAAATTCTTCAAACAGTTTGGTTTTTATACCTCCTCCACACGGTTTGTCAAAATTTTTTTTGTATTGGATTAAAGTTACGTCAAAAAAGGGAGAGAGTTCTTTAGCCGCTATGCTTCCGGCCGGACCTCCACCTATAATTAAGATTTTCACTGTGATTTATCCTTTTTATAGTTAAAAGGAAGGGAGGAGTTTTTTTCTTTTAAGATTTCCACTGCAGCCCAGTTGGCTTCTTTGTAATAAATCTTAAAATTAGGAAGCGTATTTAGTTTAGAAAGAGGCATTAATTTTACATTTGTGAGATGATGAGTTTTTATAAATTCTTCTACGTGTTTTTTGGATAAAAAAAAGTAGCTTACGAGAATATATTCTAAATATACGGTTATGAAGATAATTTGGGCTATTTTAAACTCTTTTTTTCTAAACGAGGCGAAGAAAAAGAAAATAATAATTATAAAATAGATTAAGTTAAATTTATTTAAAGCAAAAAGAGCGAATATTTTTATATTCGTATCGGTTGATGTGAAAAGAAACTTAAGTACATACGGAACAAAAAAACCTATAATGGATATTATAATAAAAATAGCGTTCATTAGATTGGAAATATTCTGATTTTATCGGTATTTAGATTTTTTCTAAGGGTTTCTTCTATTGCAAAAAGCGTTGCACCTCCGGCACTGCTACACGCTGCACAAGCTCCTCCGTAACGAATGAAAACGTGAGTTTCTCCGTTATTTTCTCTTACGTCCAATACTTCTGCATATCCACCGTCAAAAGCAAGCATTGGTAAAATATCCTTTTTTATAACTTTTTCTATCGCCTCTATTTTTTCTTTTAAGTTCATTTCTTCAAAATTTTTCATTTAAATCCTTTTTTTATTTCAATATATCTAAAATTTTTTAAAATATCAAGTGAGCTTTATCCCTAATCCAATCGGTCCGTGTGCTCCAAACACTAAAAAACTTTCAACATCTGCCGTTTTACTGGGACCTGATATAAAAACTCCAGGGGTTTTGATAAGTTCCATTACATCTGTCATTTTATCGTAGATTTTATTTTTATCTAAAATAACGGCTACGTTTTCGCTTAAAAATAGCTCTTTTGTATAGTTACTGACAAAAACCGCTCCATTTTCGGCTACTGCGAATTCCGCTTTAGCTACATACCAAGTCTTTGGTATTTCCTTTAAAATCTCTCCTCCTGCGAGTTTTAGGTTTGTTATGAATTCATTCATCATTAACCTTTTTCCGTTATTATAATTAAAAAAGGACTTTTTATGAAACATATGGGAATGGGAATGAAGGGTTTCGGGGCAAAAGGAGTGGTGTCAAAAGGTTTTTTCGGATTGATAGGAGGGTTTTTTAAACTGCTTTTTTTCGGGGTGTTTTTTATAGCGTTTATAGTTATAGGAATGTTTTTGTTTTTGGCAATAAGAAAAAAACTTCAAAACCAAAACTTTCAAGCAAGAGATAATTTTACTTCCTCCAAAAATTCGGATGATATAATCGATGTCGAGATAGTAGATAATCATCCTGTTAAGAGATGAATCTTTTTTTAGGAATTAAAGGAAACTTTTTATATTTACTCCACTCTTTTGCTACGCTTTTAAGTAAAGGGGTAGGGGTTAAACGGATAATTTTACTAAATAATTTAAAAGCAAAAGGCGAATGAAGAGAGGCTTCTATAAATTTAAAAGCAAAATCCTCTTTTGTTACATATTCTCTCATTTTGACAAGCTGTTTGCTAAAAGGAATTTTAACAGGGCATACCATCTCACAGCTATTACATAAAGTACAAGCAAACGGCAAATCTTTATACTTTTCTTTATTACTAAGTGGTGCAAGCAGGCTTCCGATTGGTCCTGGGATTACGTATCTATATGCGTGACCTCCCGAGCGGCGAAACACCGGACACGTTGTAAGACACGCTGAACATCTTATACATTTTAGAGTCTCTTTAAATTGAGTATTAAGCCTATCAAACCTTCCGTTATCTACCAAAACAATAACTCTTCTGCCATCTTCTTTTTTGCCAAAAATTGAAGTGTAGGTAGTTATTTTTTGTCCGGTTGCGTTTCTTGCAAGTATTCTCAAAAATATACCCAAATCCCTCATATTTGGTACAATCTTTTCAACTCCAACGCTTATAATATGAAGTTTTGGCAAGACTGCTCCAAGGTCTGCATTTCCCTCATTTGTGCAAATTACTGCCCATCCTTTGTTTGCTACCAAAAAGTTAGCCCCGCTTATCCCAGCATCAGCACTTAAAAACTCATTTCTTAATAATTTTCTCATTTTGTGGGTTAGGTATGTCGGGTCTGTGTTAGTCTCTCCTAAAATCTCAGCTACCTCCTCTTTTGTCGTATGAATGGCTGGTAAGACTATGTGGGAAGGTTTTTCTTTTCTTAACTGCACAATCCTCTCACCTAAATCCGTATCAATAACTTCAATCCCTCTTTTTTCCAAAAATTCGTTTAATCCACACTCTTCTGTTAGCATTGATTTTGATTTTACCACTTTTTTTGCGTTAATTTCTTTTAAAAGGTCAAAAACAATTTCGTTATGCTCTTTTGCATCTTTTGCAAAAAACAGTTCAATTCCTTCTTTTTTTGCGTTTTTTATAAACTCTTCAACATAATCTTGGAGGTTATTTATTACTTCATCTTTTATTTTACTTGCTTTTTCTCTTAACTCTTCCCACTCATCTACCTCTTTTATCGCTTTATCTCTTTTTTGTCTTATTGCCCAAAGTGCTTTGTCGTGGCGTGGTCCTTTTTGTTTATAAAAATTTATGGCAAGTTCATAATGTTTCATCAAGACACTCCCAAAGAATTTCGCTTATATGCTTTATTTCTATATTATCGCCGTCTTTTTTAGCAATACTTTCAAGGTGCATAAGACAGGAAAAATCAACTCCTGTTATAACATCTGGGTTTTTGTTAAGCAAATCATCAAGCTTATTTCTTCCCATTACATAACTTATAAATCCTTCTTTGAAACTAAATACCCCTCCAAACCCACAGCACTCATCCCGGCTTGCCTCAATTATTTCACATCCTAAAACCTCTTTTATTTTATTAAAATAGGGGATGTTAAGCTCGCTTGGAGAGCCTTCAAAAAGGTGCCTTAGAGAGTGACAGGAGTTGTGAAGTGCTATTTTTTTTGGATAGTTTTTGGCAATGTTTTTTACTTTTAAAACATCGTGCAAAAATTCGCAAAGTTCAAACATTTTTTTGCTAACTTCAAGGTTTTGACTTCTTATAGTACTTACACAACTGCTACTTGGGCTTACTACATAATCATAATTTTTAAATACTTCATTAAATTTTTGAGGTAGGGTTGTAGGATGTCCTGAATTAATAAAAGGCTGCCCGCAGCAAGTCTGCTCTTTTGGCACTTTTACATCAAGGTTAAAGTGTCTTAGTATTAAAAGGGTCTTTTTTGCAATTTCAGGATTTAATTCGTTTATGTAGCAAGGCACATGGAGGGCTATTTTCATTAGTTTTCCTTTGGCAAAGGTAATCCAAGTTCATTTAAAGGAAGATAATTAAAATAATATCTACAACCCATCATAATAATATAATCAAGTGTATCTTTATATTCTGGCTTTCTAAACCAATCATTTAAAATATAAATATATTCAACTTTTCTATTTAATGGAGCAAAAAGTTTTAGATATTGTTTTCTTTTAAAATCACACGTTTGAAGTTTTTCATCAACACTTCCTGCAACTTCTTGATATTTAACTTCTATAATAAAAACCGTATTATTTAAAATCACATAAATAGCATCATCAGGTAGTAACTGTTTAGATAAAATTTTTCTCCAATCTATCCCATAAAATTTAAGATAAGTATATAAAGCGTGCTTTTTAAAAGCATCTGCAACTTTTTCTTTATGATAGAATATCTCATACCATTTATTTTTTTTATTTTTAGTATATTGAGTTTCTTTTATCTCATAACCAGGTAAATTTTTAATAAAAGTTATCAAATCAGTCTTTCCCTCAAAATAAAGACCTGTTTTTGTATTATATCCTCCAATTCCTCCTCTTATCATTCATAATTCCTTATTAAAACTTCTGATATTTTCCCTCTGTTATTAGCTTTTGAATTAACAAATCTATTAGCAAATACTTTTTCAATTTTAAATTTCTTATAAAGATTATTGATAAATTCAGTATCAGAGTTACTTTCTAATACAAAACATCCTTTTTGCGAAAGAATATCAAAAGTTTCAAAAAGCTCTATTTGTTCTTTTTTTAAAAATTTTTTTTGAGTATAAGAAGTGAAATTGGAAGTTTCATTTAAAGGATAGTATGGAGGGTCAAAATAAATAAAATCTTCTTTTTGTGCATATTCTAAAACTTTTTTATAATCGCAGTGTTTTATTATTGTGTTTTGTAAGGCTTTTGATACTAGTAAAATATTATTTTCATCAAGAATTTTAGGAGTTTTATATTTACCCATAGGAACATTAAAATAACCTTTTTTATTTACTCTATAAAGACCATTAAAGCACGTTTTATTTAAATATATGAATCTAGCAGCTTTTATAATATTATTCAATTTTTTATAATTATCGGTTCTATCAAGTTCCCTAATTTGATAATAAAACTCTTTATTATGCTTAGATTTGAATTCTTTTAATTTTTCTATTAACTCATTTGGGTAGTCTCTTATTATTTTATAAGCGCTTATGAGTTCTTCATTTATATCAAATAAAAAAACTTTTTTATTTTTTAAAATTCCTAAATTGTAAAGCTCAAAGAATAAAGCTCCACCACCTACAAAGGGCTCAAAGTAATTATTAAAGTTTTTTGGAATATATTTTAAAAGCTCTGGAATAAGTTGTCTTTTCCCTCCAACCCATTTTACAAAAGGCTTTGCAATTTGAAAAAGAGAATAAGTCATTTTATTCCTTATGGGATAAAGAAGAGAAATTCATCTCTTCTTAATCCATATCGTTTGGATCAAGTGGTGGGCGATTGTCTTTTGGCGTTACAAGCCAAAAGTGTCTAACTTCGCTTCTAAAATTATCTAAGATAAATTTAGCCTTTTTGCTTCCGGTTGCATTGTAGTATTCAATCAATCTTTTTTTAAGATATAGTTTTGGTTTTTCATTTTCATCAATGTCAATTCTTCTAATTTCTATAAGTTCTGGGTTTATCTTATCTACAAATTCGTGCTCTTTATCATATACAAAAGCAACTCCACCGGTCATTCCGGCACCGAAGTTTATACCTGTTTTACCAAGGATAATTACTTCACCACCTGTCATATATTCACACGGATGGTCTCCCGTACCTTCTACGATAGCTACAGCACCTGAATTTCTAACGGCAAATCTCTCTCCCACTTCTCCGGCAATGAAAAGTTTTCCGGCAGTTGCACCGTATAAACAAGTATTTCCGGCACCGGCTCCTTTTTTAGGAGTTATTACGATTTTTCCACCGGCCATACCTTTACCTACATAGTCGTTGGCAACCCCTTTTAGGTTTAGAGTAACACCTTTACTTAAAAATACCCCAAAACTTTGACCCGCAGTACCTTTTAGGTTAAATACTATACTATCATCCGGTAGACCTTCGTCTCCATAATATTTGGCAATAACTCCACTGATTTTAGCACCGAAACTTCTGTTTAGGTTGCATATTGTAGTGTTAATTACAGATTTGTGGTTTGGATTTTTGATTGTTTCCATTACTTCTTGAAGAAGCTTTTGTTCGTATTCGTTTTTGTCAAACGGTTTGTTTTCTTTTTGTTTCGTATCAACTCCATCTACTCTTTCAAACAGTTTAGAAAAATCGAATTTTTGAGTAAGAGGGATATCTTTTGTTTTGATTAAATTGTTTTTACCTATAATGTCGTCTAATTTTTCATATCCCATTTTTGCCAAGTATTCTCTTACGTCTTCGGCTAAAGCAATAATATAATTTTTAACTTTTTCTACGTTACCTTTAAATTTAGCTCTATAAGCTTCGTCTTGAGTGGTAATTCCGACCGGACATTTGTTTGTTTGACAGTTTCTACAGAAAATACAATCAACTGCCATTAATAAACTTGTACCGAACGCATAATATTCTGCCCCTAGAAGTGCTGCAAAGATTACGTCTCTTCCAACTTTTAAAGCACCGTCTGTTTCAAGTGCTACGTATTCTCTTAAATGATTTGCTTTTAGTGCGTTGTGTGCTTCTAGAAGTCCTAATTCCCAAGGGTTTCCGGCATGACGAATGGATGTAATAGGAGCAGCACCCGTTCCACCTTCGCTACCACTGATAACAATTTGGTCTGCATACGCTTTAGCTACTCCTGCCGCGATTGTTCCAACTCCTGCTGTTGATACTAGTTTTACGCTGATAGTTGCACTAGGGTTAATTTGTTTTAAATCGAATATAAGTTGAGCTAAATCCTCAATTGAATATATATCGTGATGAGGTGGTGGTGAAATTAATGTTTTTCCAGGTATAGTGTGTCTAAGTTTAGCGATATAAGTTGTTACTTTAAATCCAGGAAGCTGACCACCTTCTCCCGGTTTTGCACCTTGAGCTACTTTGATTTGAATCTCTTGGGCATTTACCAGATATTCCGGAGTTACACCAAATCTACCTGATGCCACTTGTCTGATTTTGCTTTGTTTTATGGTTTTGTTTCTTGCTTTGTCTTCTCCACCTTCTCCTGAATTTGTTCTAGCTCCAAGAGAGTTCATAGCTTCGGCTAAAATTTCATGAGCCTCTTTGCTTAAAGCACCTATACTCATAGCGGCACCGATAAATCTTTTTATGATGTTTTCGCGTGGTTCTACTTTTTCTATTGGAATCGGTTTTCTATCGCTTTTAATTTCCAGAAAATCCCTAATATATGTAGGGCGTCTGTTTTCTACAAGGTTTTTAAACTCTTCGTAATCTTCTTTTTTGCCCGATTTTATAGTTTTTAAAAACGCTCTTGTAACTTGAGGTGTAATTTCGTGATACTCTTCACCTTTTCTTTGTTTTATAACTCCGCCCGGAATTAGTTTATCTTCTTCAAAAGCTTTTTGATGTCTTGTGTTTATTCTCTCTTCAATGTCTTCGTAAGTGAGCCCTGGAAGTAGGGTTTTACTTCCTATAAAGCACTCTTGTTGTATTTCGTTGCTTAAGCCTATAATATCAAAAAGGGCTGAATTTCTGTAACTTGCGATTGTTGAAATACCCATTTTCGACATAATTTTTAAAATACCTTTATTAAGGGCGGAGTGAACTTTAAATAAAGCGTCGTCTCTATCTAATCCTTTTTCATCGCAGATTTGACATACCGTTTTAAATAACAGATACGGATAAATAGCAGTGGCTCCGTATGCAATCATTACGGCTACGTCGTGAGGGTTTGTAACTTCCGATGTCATTGCCACTATACTTGTTAAGTGTCTTACTTTGTTGTCAAGAAGTTTTTTGTGAAGTCTTCCTATTACCATAGCCATAGGTAAGGTTTTATGCTCTTTATCCACTCCACTGTCGTCTAAGAAAATAATTCTTACTCCGTTTTTTACATCTTCTACTATTTTATCAGTTAATTTTTCAAGGGATTCTTTTAGGTTGTTTTTAAATGTTATAGAGTATGTTGCATTTTTGTAATCACTCTCAAATCTAGGAGAGGTTTCATCTCCAAAGCTTTTTAAAACATTTAGTTTTGTTTGAGTAAGAATTGGTGTACTTGTTTTGATTCTTTTAGCGTGTTCTGGGGCTTCGTCTAAAATGTTGTGAATTTCTCCAAATCCTGTATTAAGACTCATTACGATTTTTTCTCTAAGAGAGTCTATTGGAGGATTTGTAACTTGAGCGAATTTTTGACGGAAAAAGTCGTTAAAGCTTCTAAACGGATAGTCGCTAAAACACGCAAGAGGCGTATCGTCTCCCATGCTTCCGGTAGGTTCTTTTGCGTCTTCTATCATAGGGGTTATTACCATGTTGATAATCTCTTTTGTAATACCGGCGTATCTTTGTTTATGAATAAGATTTTCTATTTTTATTTCTTCGTCTATTGCATAAGGATTATCTATATATTCTTGAAGATAAATCATATTTTCATTTAACCATTTTGTATAAGGGTTGCTTGATTTTAAATATTCGTCGATATCTTTATTTTTAAGAACCACACCGAATTTCGTATCGACTCCTATCATTTGACCGGATTTTAGTTTTCCTCTTTCTACTATTTCATCTTCTTCAAAATCGATTACACCGTATTCGCTTGCAATTAAAATTGTATCGTCTTTTGTAATTACGTATTTTGCTGGTCTAAGCCCGTTTCTGTCAAGTACGACTCCTATATATCTTCCGTCTGTTACACTAACAGCAGCCGGACCGTCCCACGCTTCAAAACGAGTTGAGAAGTATTCATAAAAGGCTTTAAGTTCACTATCAAGATAAGGTGCATTTTGCCACGGCATAGGAATTAGGGCTCTTATCGTTTTAAAGAAGTCCATTCCGTTCATAATTAAAAATTCAACCATGCGATCAAGTGAACTTGAATCACTTTCGTCAAATCTTATTATAGGTAAAAGTCTTTTCAATTCGTCTTCGGTAAATATTTTCGATTTAATTGATTCCGCTTTTATTAAAGCGTTAATTCTATTGGCTTGGATAGAGTTTATTTCTCCATTATGGGCTATAAATCTAAAAGGTTGAGCAAGTCTCCATTCAGGAAGTGTGTTTGTAGAAAATCTTTGGTGAAACAGGGCAAACGATATTTTAAAGTCTTTATCCGCCAAATCCGGATAAAATTCTTTAATGTGATTTGGCATTAATAAGCCTTTGTAGGCTATTTTTTTGGAACTAAATGTAGGGATATAAAAGTTTTTGTCTTCAATTGCGTTTTCAATCTCTTTTCTTGTTAAATATAAAAGTTCTTCAAATCTTTTAATGGCGATAATTGAATTAGGTACGATAAAAGCGTGGTAAATTTTAGGAAGTGTTTTTAGGGCGAGTTCCCCTAAAGCAGATTTGTTAATAGGTACTTCTCTCCATAATGCTACTTTTAAATCGTTTTTTTCACAAAATTCTTCTACCGTTTCTTTTTGTTTTTCGTCTTTTAAGAAAACAACTCCTACTCCGAAAATGTTAGGAAGGTCTATACCGTTTTGTTTTGCTGTTTTTTTGAAAAATTCTTTAGGAAGGGAAAATAAAAGACCGCTTCCGTCTCCGCTTTTTCCGTCGGCGGCTATGGCACCTCTGTGCATCATTCTCTCAAGTGCTTCAAGAGCTTGATGTACCATTTTATGAGTTTCTTTACCTTTAATGTTAGCGATTACTCCGAAACCGCAATTATCTTTAAATTCTAACGTTTTTGACATATTATTTGACATAACATTCCTTTAAGAGGTTATTAATCCGATTTTATAATTTGCTAATTATAACATAAATTGTTTTTTTTAAAATAATTTTATCGCAATGTTTAAAATTTCCGGACTTTATTTGTTATAATTTTCAAATGAAAGGATTTGTTTTAAACATAGTTAAAGTAAGAGAAGAGGATTTGATAGTTAGAGTTTTAACCCGAAAAGAGGTTTTGAGCCTTTATAGGTTTTACGGGGCTAGGCACTCTTATATTAATGTGGGGTTTTTAATTGATTTTCAAGTGGAAGAGAGTTATAAAACTACTATTAAAAGATTAAGAAACGTAGTGCAAATTCCTTTTAAGTTTTTATTTAATCAAGAAAAAACTCTCTTTTTTAAAGAGTATATAAGACTTTTGAATAAACATTTTATCGATGTTAGTAAAGTTGACGGATTTTATTTTAATTCTTTATTAAGGCTTTGTAAACATTTGGATAAAAGAAACGTAAAAAGAGCGATAATCGAACATTATATCTCTTTATTGCAAAAAGAAGGAAGACTTCATAAAGAGTTTGAGTGTTTTTTGTGTGAAAAAAAGATTGAAAACAGAGTTGCTTTGGTTCGCAGTTTTTTACCGGCACATGAAAAATGTGTATTATCGAAAGGATTTGAAATACAAAAAGTAAAACTTCTTTTTGAAGAGAAAAAATCTTTATTATTTAGTGATGATGAAATAGAGAGACTTTGGAACATTTTGGAATTAGGAATATAGCGGAGGAAAAAATGAGAGTTTTAATTGTCGGGGCCGGAATTATAGGAATGACATTGGCTTATGAGTGGCTTAAGAAAAGAAGCGGGGATGAAATAATTATTATAGATAAAGAATCGCACGAAGCGTTTCACGCAAGTGGTAAAAACAGTGGTGTTTTACACGCCGGGTTTTATTATAGCAGTGATTCTTTAAAAGCCAAATTAACGGCTAGTGGTAATAAGCTTATGAAAGAGTTTTGTTATTCTCATAATATACTTGTAAACGAAACCGGAAAACTTGTAGTGGCTAAAAGTGAGAATGAAATTGAAACTCTTTTCGAGCTTGAAAAAAGAAGTAAAGCCAATAACGCCGGTGCTTATATTATAAGTGAAAAAGAAGCGTATGAAATAGACCCAAACGCTAAAACTTGCCAATACGCTCTTTATTCGCCAAATACGGCTAGTGTAGATCCGAGGGAAGTTTGTAAAGTTTTAAGAACCGAACTTGAAAAAAAAGGGGTTAGGTTTATATTTAATACACCTTATGAAAAATTTAAAGAGAGTTACGACTTTTTAATAAATGCAGCCGGACTTTATGCCGATAAGATAGCTCATCAAAACGGTGTAGGGCTTGAATATACTATGCTTCCTTTTAAAGGGCTTTATAGAAAATATTTAGGTGAGGATAAAATAAAAACTCAAATATATCCGGTACCTAATATAAAAAACCCTTTTTTGGGGGTTCATTTTACTATAATGGCTGATAATACCATAAAAATAGGTCCTACGGCAATTCCCGCTTTTTGGAGGGAAAACTATACTATGACAAGTAGGTTTAATTTAAGCGAAATGATAGAAATTTTAACTCTTGAAGCTAAACTTTTCTTTAGTAACGCTTTTGGGTTTAGGGATTTAGCTCTTTATGAGATGAGGTACTATATTTCTAGTAATTTAGTTAATGAAGCTAAAAAACTAGTAAAAAGATTAAAAGGCGATTTTAAATCTTTAACCCCGGGAATTAGGGCTCAACTTTTAAATAAAGAAACAAACGAACTCGTGATGGACTTTTTGGTTGAAAAAAAAGAGAATCAAATACATATTTTAAATGCGGTTTCACCGGCTTTTACGGCAAGTTTTGCTTTTAGCGAGTATATTTTGGAGAATGTCATTTAAATGTAATAGTAACTGATTATAATTTTAAGCGGAATGTTTTTTTGCCGATATAAGAGGGAAGGAGTTATTAATGAATGGTACTTTTTTAAAATTTCATTTGGAAGATAGAAAAGAAGATATGAAGAAAAAATGGAAAATGTTAGGTTATTTGGACGCTTTGGAAAAAGAAGCTTTTGAAAACAAGCAAATAGTTTTGCCGGAAAAAGGAGTTAAAAGATATTCTATTTCCAGACTTAGAAAAATATTTGGGGCGGTGTAAGTGGAAAAAATATTAAAGATTTTATTTGTAGTTTCTTTTGTATTATTGGTTTTAATCGTTTCGGCATATTCGCCGGATATAGTGCAGTTGGAATTTTTTATAACGATATTTATTTTAAATTTGGTATTAGTACTTTATTCTAAATTAAGAAAACAAGAAAATGAGTATATTAGATTGTTTTTAATAGTATCTGCTTTCACTTTTTCTTTAAGATATTTATACTGGAGAACTTTGTATACGTTGAATTTCGATAATATTTTTAATGCGTTGGGCTCTTTGTCTTTATATTTAGCGGAAGTTTATTCGTTTTGTGTATTTTTGCTTGGAGCTTTTATAGCATTAAGAATTTATGATAGAAAAAGTATACCTATTGATGATATACCGCCGGAGAAATTACCGAGTGTTGATATTTATATTCCTACTTATGATGAGCCTTTGGAAGTTATTAAGCCTACTACTTTAGCCGCAAGTGTAATGGATTATCCTAGAGATAAATTTAATATTTATATTTTAGATGATGGGGGTACGGAACAAAAAAGATTTCCGGATTTGGAAAAAGTAAAAAAAGAAGCTGAAGAGGAAATTATAGAAAAATATAAAAAAATTTATATGAAAAAATATAAAAATTGGGATGAGGAAAAAATCATTCAAAAAATTAAAGAAGACAAAAAAGATGAAATAAAAGCTCATCAGGAAAAAGAAGTGGAAACGGCTAAAAAAAAGGGTGAAGCCGCTCAAAAAAGAAAAAAAATGTTGGAAGAATTTGCGGCTATTGCCGGAGAAAATGTCCATTATTTAACAAGAAAAAGAAACGAACACGCAAAAGCCGGAAATATTAATGAGGCTTTAAAACATACAAACGGAGATATTATTTTAATTCTTGATTGTGACCATGTGCCTACTCAAAATTTTTTAAGAGAAACAGTTGGATTTTTTATAAAAAATCCGAAACTTTTCTTGGTTCAAACTCCTCATAAATTTTATAATCAAGACCCTATTGAAAAGAATCTTAAAATATTTAGACAAGTTCCTAATGAAAATGAAATGTTTTACGGATTTATTCAAAAGGGTCTTGATTTTTGGGACGCTTCTTTCTTTTGCGGGTCTGCGGCTATGCTTAGAAGAAAATATTTGGAAGAGGTTGGAGGGATTGCCGGGGATACGATTACAGAGGATGCCGAAACGGCTTTAGAACTTCATTCGAGAGGTTATCAAAGTTATTATTATCCTAAAGGAATGGTATTTGGACTTCAACCGGAAACTTTTTCCGCATTTGTTGTTCAAAGGTCAAGATGGGCTCAAGGTATGATTCAAATATTTTTATTAAAAAACCCTCTATTTAAAAAAGGTTTAAAATGGTATCAAAAACTGGGCTATTTAAATGCTAACGTATTTTGGTTTTTCGGACTTGCTAGATTTACGTTTTTAATAGTGCCTCTGCTTTTTATTTTTTTTAATTTAAAAATTTACGATGCGACTTTAGCGGATGTTATTTCTTATTCTTTACCTCATTTTTTCTTTTCCGTACTGTTGAGCTATTATTTGTATTCCAAATACAGATGGCCGTTTTTTTCCGAAGTTTATGAATCTTTACAGAGTCTCTTTTTATTACCGGCTATTATTTCGGTTATTCTAGCTCCTAGGTCTCCAACTTTTATTGTTACCCCAAAAGGGGAGAATATTGAAAAAGATTTCGTAACACCTTTTTATAAGCCTATTTTCTTTTTATTTAATATAACCGTGATAGGTATTATAATAGGTATTTATAAATATATTCACAATCCTGACCAAAGAGGAACATTAGCAGTATTAGGTTTTTGGATGTGTTTTAATATTTTGTATTTGGGAGTGGGAATGATAGTTGCTCACGAAAAACCTGAAAAAAGAACTTTTCATAGAATTCCTGCGAATGATGAAGCGATAGTTTATATTAATCATAAGGCTTATGAAGGTACGGTTAGGGATATATCTTTAACAGGTATTTGGATAGAAGTTCATAAGGATATTTCTCATCTTTTAAAAGATTATGTATGGGATAAAAAACTTAAATTTTTAATTAAAGACGAGTATGGTATAATGTTTGCGGTGGAAGGTCAAGTGGTTAATGCTAATGCTCATAATATAAGAATGAAATTCGTTTTTGCCAATATAGACCAGGAGAAAAAAATTACTCAACTTGTATATGCTTCAAGTTCCAGATGGAAGTTGTTTATGCAAGAAAAAGCGGTTAGTCCTTTTTATTCTATAATGTTTTTATTTAGATTGATATTTAGAGATTTCGGAAGAGCTTATATAGAGGTAGTGAAGACTTTTTATAAAGATTTATTAGGTATAATTTCGTTTAAAAGAACTTAAAGGAGGAAAGGGAAATGGCTCTTTTTAAAAAAACTAAAATGGAAAAAAAAGTTCAAGAGGAGGTTGTCGATATTGGATTAGTCCCAGAAGAGTTGGTTAACGTAAAACAAAGAGATGTTTTAAATAGTGTTTTAAGCAGTGTATTGGAAGTTGGGGATGAAAGTGATTATGAATATTTATGTGATATTTCCGCTAAAACTTTTTATAAAAAAAACGCTCTTTTTTTAGAATCCATAATAAAAACTAGCGGAGATGATGTAAAAGTTGCATTTGAATATTTAAATTATTTTTTGCAAACTTTCGGATTAGGAAGTTTTCAAGCTCTTATTAAGGAAGATGATAAAGAAATAATAGTTTATCATTATAATTCTCCTTTTAATGAGATTTATGAAAAAGATTACTTTTTAAAAGAATTTTATAGATTATTTTTTGATGCTTTATTAGATATAAAGACAGATGTAGTTGAAAGGAAAGAGGATGATAAGAAAATTTTTGTTATTAATATTTAGTTTTATTGCATTTTCGTATGCAAAAAATAACGTATTAAAGTTATCGGAGCTTTATCCAGATCAAAAGATTTTAAGAGGTTCGCAAGGGGGGACAGTTCTTACAATCCCTATCCCCGATAGAGTGAAAATAAAAAAAGCTATGATTCATATAGAATATATTCCGTCTAAAGCTTTAGTGAAGCAAAGAAGCGTTTTAACCGCAATGTTTAACGGAGTGGCTTTGTATCAGCAAAAATTAGATCCCAATATAGATATTTATTCTTACGATATTTCAGTTCCTTTATATTTGATTAAGGATATCAATAAATTTAAAATTTTTGTAACTCAACATTATTGTACGGATTGTTGTGAGGATGGTTCTTCTCCCGAACTTTGGACTGAAATTTTATGGGATAAGAGTTATTTAAAAATAAATTACGATTATAAAAAAATGAATAATGATTTATTAACATATAGAGATTATGTGTTGGATTATAAAAATTTTAGTCCAATTTCTATAGGTATTATGACCGAAACGGATAGTGACGATTATTTAACTATGGGAGCTAGAATCAGCGGTTATTTAGGAAGTGTTATAAAATATAGAAAAATTTATATAAAAAGAGTTAAAAATATTAATAAAGATATGGATATCTTTTTGATAGGAAGTACGGATTATGTTAAACAAGTTTTAAAAATAAAAAAAGATATTCCTAATATTTTCGTAATGAAAAATCCTAAATATCCGAATAGAGCGATTATAGTGCTAAATGCGGAAGATAAAACGGAATTGAAAAATATTATAGATTCTTTTATTTCCATACCGAAGAATCTTTTAATGGGTAAAAGTATAGATGTTTCTAAATATAAAAAACCTCTTATAGACGCTTATGAATCTCCTTTATATATTCCGTTGGGTAAAAAGGTTTATTTTAGCGATTTAGGATATGATGATTTGAAATTTTATCATCCTAGTTATCAATATACGGTGAATTTTAATATGCCTCCGGATGTTTTTATGATTTCCCAAAAGAAATTTACTTTTCATCTTTTTTACAATTATAACGAAGCGGTTAAAGACTCCTCCGCCATTAATATATTCATAAACGGAAAATTCGTAACCGCTTTAAAAGCGGATAAAACATACGGTACCTTATTAGAAGATGTGGAATTGAGAATACCAGTTTATATGTTAAAACCTGGGAAAAATTCGATTACTATTCAATATGCTTTACAAGCTCCGGGAGGAGGACATTGTCAAAGACCTAACGGTTTATTGATGCAAGGTACCGTTTTCTCAAGTAAATCTTATATAGAGCTTCCTAGATTTCCTCATTGGAGGGAAATGGCGTATATGGAATTGTTTACTACAACCGCTTATCCTTTTTCGATTTATCCGGATTTAAAAGGGACTCAAATATATATTGCGAAAAAAAGTAAAAATTTGGTTTCGGCTATGTACACTTTAATGGCTTATATAGGAGAGAAAACATTTGTTCCTTTATATAACGTTTCGGTTGTAAGTTCTCAAGGGGATATTAAAAAGTCAAGTAATGTAATTGCGATAGGAGCTAATTTACCTAAAGAATTTTATAAAAACACTCCTATAATGTTTGATGACGATAAAATTACCTTAAGATTTAACGCATTTAAAAAGATAGAAGATACGTTAAAAAACAGGCTTTTAGGTATGAAAGAAAACGAGAATTTACAAACTATTATAAAATTGAAAGACGATTTAATTAATGAAACGATTTTGACGGAAGGTAGGTCTCCTTATGGCGGGGATAAAACATTTTTGATTATCACTTCAAAAAGTGATAAAGATATTTTAAAAAGTATTAAAAATTTATACGAACCGAAATTTGCAGGATATATTAAAGGAGATTTGGTTATAATAGACACTAAAAAAGATAACGTATATTATGCTGATGTCGGAAAAAAATATTATGTAGGGCATTTACCTTGGTTTGAGTATTTTATGTTCAAAATAGGTTTTTCTTATCCGATGTTGGTATTGATGTTTTTAATTGTGGCTATGACTATAGTCGTAGTATTAAAATTATTACTTGATTTGAGATTAAAATTTAAAGAGAAAGAGTGGCAATGAAAAAATTATTATTAATTTTTTTTCTTTTATTCTCTTTTTTGTTTGCAACGGATGTTACTAAATTTATAAAATATAATTCTTATGTAATAGACCCTTACAATCATAATAGGGTAACTTCAGAAGCTCAAGGATACGGACTTTTATATGCTTATTTGACTAATAATAAAAAATTATTCGATTCTATGTGGCGTTGGACTAAAACTCATATGCAAAGAAGAGATTCTCTTTTTGCTTGGAATTATAATAACGGTAGAGTTATAGATTATAATAATGCGACCGACGGAGATTTGTTTATAGCTTATTCTCTTTTAAGAGCATCTTATAAATGGCATAATGTTAGATACTATGAAGAAAGTAGAAAAATAATAAAAGAATTGAAAAGATATATTTTGGAGATTAACAATAATATGATTTTATTACCCGGTAAACATGGATTCGTTAAAGAAAATGGTATAGAAGTTTTTCCGGCTTATTATATTAAATTTATTTTCGATAGATTTTATGATGAAACTAATGATATTACTTGGAAATATATTGCCGATTATACGGAAGTATTATATAATCAGAGATTAAGCGATAGGATGTTATTTTCTTTTTTTAATAAAAATTTTTCTAATGCATCTGTAGTTACGATGGACGTTTATAGAGTGATTTTATATCAATATTTAAGTAACAGGCATATAGAATTTTTAAAGAACTCTTTTAAAGAAATTAATAAATTTTTTATTAGTAACGGATATATTCCTTTAGAGTATAGATTTTCTTCTCTTACTCAAACCAGAACACAATCGCCTTATTGTGTATACGGGTTATTTTATTTATTATATGACAATAAAGCTTATTTGAAAAAATATTTGGATTTAAAGAAAGTTGATAAAAAAAATTATTTCTGTAGTTTTTTAGATTTTTTCTTACAAAAGGGGATTGAATGAAAAAGGTGGTGTTGTTAATTTGTGTAATAGTCGATCTTTTTGCTTATTCTTTAGTAGTAAACGATAAATCAGATGCAAATAAATTAAAAAAAGCTGGAATGAATTGTGTGTTGGATAAAAATAATAATTATTATAGATGTGCAACGTCGAATGATATAGCTCAATTAAAAAGGATTCAACAATATATAACTAAGACTTATAAAATAAGTGCTTTTATAGCTCAAGATAGTAACACTGCCAATATGGTAAATGTGAAGAAGATAACTTCTTCTTTAAAGAAAAAAAGTAACAAAAGATTGAAAACGACAGATATTAAGAAAACTGGTTGGTGTTTGCAAATAAGCAGTTCCACTTCAAAAAATGGTATTCTAAGAATTTTTAAAAAATATAGAGATTATCCTTTAGCAAGAGTTGAAAAAATAGGTGGATATTATGTTCTAAGAATAGGAGAAGGAAGTTATTCCGATATCGTTTCTTTAAAAGACGAGATAAATAAAGGAATTGTAAGAAAATGTGATTATATTCCTCAAAGAATCGTAATTTCAAATGTTAAAAGTAATTCTTTTGACAATAAACCTGCTTTGAAAGTTGCTACTCAAGCTAAAAGTATAGAGAAGAAAATAATAAATAAAGTAAGCGACAAAAACGGTTCTAAAGGAGATGACCAGGGAGTATTGATATCAAGAATGTATAAAGCTTTAAATGCGGGAGATTTAATTACTGCAAAGAATATAGCTGGTGGTCTTATAGATACTAATCCTCAAGATGCTTATAACGTTTTGGGGATAGTTTCTATGAAAATGGGTAAATGGGATAAGGCTTGTGAATATTTGAAAAAAACATCTAATAAAAAACTTGCTGATACTGCTTGTTATACTTATAATTTAAAAGCCGGATATTCGTATTTGCAAAAAAATCCTTCCGTAGCTCTTGAATTTTTTCAAAATGCTCAAACTTATAAAAATAATAAAGACGTGTTGTTAGGAATGGGATATGCTTATCTAAATATGAACCAATTATCTAAAGCATTGGAAATTTTTCAATCTCTTTATGAAAAATATCCTAATGATAAAGCGGTTATAGGGGGTTATATAGCAGCTTTATATAATGCTAAAGATTATAATAAATTGGAAGAGTTAAAGCGTAAATTGCCTGCCGATTATGCTTCTTTGTTTAAAAAATACGATACTTATATAGCTTTAAATAAAGTTAACGAACTTTTGAAAAAGAAAAAATATATGCAAGCGGAGAGTATTTTATTGGATTTATATAAAAAAAATCCTGATAATGTAAACGTACTTTTAACATTAGGAAATTTATATTTTCAAACGAATCAATTGGATAAAGCGGAGAATTTTTATAATAATGTTTTATTAATTAATTCGGATAATATTTATGCTCTCCAAGGTTTAAGAGGGATAGCTGCTAAAAGAGAAGATTTTAAAAAAGCTTTAGAATATTCGGATAAACTAAGAGCTTTAGGTATTGATGTGGATGATAAGAAAATAAAAAGTCTTTATTATTTAAGATTAGCTAGAAAATCTATGAAAGCTAAAGATTGCAAAAATGCTTATAAATATGCTACGTTGGCTAAAAAAGAGGATGAGACTTTAGCTGAAGCTTATATGATTTTAGGAGATTATTATACGTTTTGTCAAAAAGATAAAAGAAGAGCTTTTTTAAATTATGAAAAAGGTTATCAGTATGCTAAAAATAATTTTGATATGAAGTTGAAATTTTTATATTCTCTTTTACATTATGATATGTTTACTCAAATTAAAATAGTGCTAGAAACTATCGACCCTTCTAGATTAACTCCTGTACAAAAAGAAGATTTAAGAAAATTTTATTCGGCTCTTTATGTTAAGTTTGCTTCTTATAAATTCAAAAATAAAGAGTATAAAACAGCTATTAAAGTTTGCGAAGAGGGATTAAAGTATGATAGTGCTAATCCTGCTTTATATGAGATAGCCGGTTGGAGTTGTTTTAGGTTGAAAAATTATAAATGTGCTAAAGATTATTTTCAAAAATCTGTTGCTTTAAGTAATAGTGAAAAAACTAAATACGCTTTGGCTTTAGCTTATTTAAATTTGGGAGAAAAGGAAAAAGCGGTTAAAATTTTGGATTCGATAGCTTCTACGAAAGATCCTGATTTAAGAGTAAAAATCGCAGATGCTTATGTCTCTGTAGGGGAAGTTTCAAAAGCTGAAAGACTTTTAAAAAGTATAAGAATAAAAACTAGAAGTGTTCAGCCTCAATATACTCCTCAAGATGTTCCAGTGCCTATAATAAAAAAACAAGACAATGGAGAATTTTTCCCTGATGTCTTAGATAGTAAAACTAATAATTTGTTTTATAAAAAAACGGTTTTAATGAGTATTAACGATTTAAAACCAGTTTATGTAAAAAATAAATATCCTTCTAAATTAAAAGAAGAGTATCAAAAGTTACAAGAGAAAATCTTGTTATCTAAAAGTAATTATTTGAATAATATTGAAGTAGGATTAAATTTAAGAACGAAAAGCGGAACTACCGGTTTGGGACAACTTAGCGATTTGCTGTTTTATTTTAAAGGAGATTATTTTTTAGGAACAAAAAAAAAGATATATGCTAAATTAGGTTTTTTGAATTTATCTAGCGGTAATGTAGAAGATTATCATCAAGTAGGAGCGAGCGGAGGGTATTTTATTGACGATTGGTTGACGGATTATACGGGATTTATGCCTAAAATAGGATTTTCATATAACGGGAGAAAAATTTTTAATATAGAATTAGGAACTACTCCTATAGGAGATAATCCTATTTCTTATGTTTATATAGGTAAACTTGCAGTGGGAGCTAGAAAAAAAAGTGAAAAATATTTATTGACTTTTTCAAGAAGTGCAGTAAAAGACTCTATTTTATCTTATGTAGGAAACAACGACCCTTACAGTGATAGAAGTTGGGGAAGAGTATTGGATAACGAGGCAAAGTTCGAATATGAGAAAACATTAGATAAAAACGATTCTATGTTTTATGTTGCTTTTTCTATAGGTTATTTGGATGGAGAGAATGTAAATGAAAACGAAAAATATGAAATAAATTTATTTCCTTTGAAATATTGGGGAAATAATATTCTGAATTATGATTATTTAGGACTTTTTAGTATGGTTCAAATATACAAACATAATGAAAATAGCTTTTTATATTACAGAGGGGGATATTTTTCTCCTAAAAGTTTTTTTCTTTTTGCACCTAGGTATGAAGGGTATGCGTTTGACGATGAAAAACAACTTGGAGTTAAGGTATTTATAATGGGGGGGCCTCTTTTTTATGATGAAGATAACGCTCAGATGTCCTTATCTTTTGAAGCCGGTATTTATGCTAAATATATTTTATCCGATTCTATTGTTTTAAAGGGAGGAGCGGATTTGAGACGTTCAGGAGATTATACCGATATGTATGTTAATTTTGCGTTACAATATTATTTCGGAAAAAAATTGTATATTACAAAATCAGAATTAAATCATAATATGAAGGAGATGTTAAGAACATGGTAATACCTATAGTTTCGTTAAAAGGTGGAGTAGGAAAGTCAACGGTTTCTATAAATTTATCCGATATGTTGGCTTTGGAAGAAAAAACTATTTTAATAGATACGGATCAACAAAACAGTATAGCTTCGTTGTTTTGTAAAAGATATAAAGCCGGATTTTCTGAGTTGATTTTTGAAGAAGCTAAGCTAGATGATGTGATTATGGAAATAGAAGAAAATAAAAATTTACATATTATTCCTACCGGAAGGTACGTAATAGAACATCCTATTATTTATGAAGAAGAATTTCATTCCGAAAAATTGAAAAAAATTATTGTAGAACTTGAAAAAAGATATAAATATTTGATATTCGATACTTCGCCTAGGATATCTAAGCCTGTTATTTCTTTATTAGGTGTTGCTGATTTTTTTATTATTGTGATTACACCTGATCCGGCAAGTGTCGCTTCCTTAAAAATCTTTTTGGAAACTTTAAAGGAAAAGAATATAACGGCTGATTATTCCATAATAGTAAACGGTATGCAACCGGATCAAATTTCGGAAGACTTTTTTGCTTTTATTCAAGCTATTTCTCATAATAATATTTTAGGTACTCTTCCTAGAGACGGGACGGTTTTGGAGGCTGCGGGAGAATGTACGACCATTAGATTGTATGATGATACGAGTGCTTTTGCTAAAAATATAGAAAAAGTGGTTGTAAACTTGAAAAAAAGGTTACAAAATCTGTAAAAAAGCGGCGATTTTAATAAAGGACGGTTTTTTAAGCGGATATCCGTCCGATTTATTAATAGGAGAAAAAGTTTATAAAGATTATGATTTAAAATCTATATGCGAAATAAAAAAAGTTAATATTGTCATAGGTACTTATATGTCAAGTGAGCTTATTAAGAAATTGAGGGATAAGGGTGTTATGTTTTTGAAAATAAACTCTTTAAACGAACTTGATGGACTTGATTATGATATAATCGTTCCGAAAGAGTTTAATATAAAAAGAGGGTGGGGATGTGCCAAAGGATTTAAATTCAAAGGAGAATAATGGAAAAGTTAAATAAAGCGGTAGAAAAAATTAAAAACAGTGATGATTTAAACGATTTTGAAAAAGAGAATGTTATTAATCATTTAGTTGAATGGTATAATGAAAAGAAAAGTTTAGCTTATATTGAAGAAAAGCTGGAAGAAGTGTGGGGAAAAATTCTTCCTATCTTAAATGAAGCGGGATTAATCTAACAAATAATCACTGCTTTTATTTCCGTCATATCCTCAATTGCAAATTTTGGACCTTCTCTTCCGATTCCGCTTAATTTAACTCCACCGTAAGGTTGGATATCGAATCTTAATGTCGGAATGTCGTTTATAACAACTCCTCCGGCTTCAAAATCATCAATAGCCCTTTGCATTAAATCGATTTTATTACTAAACATTGAATATTGAAGTCCGTATGGAGAATTATTCATTTTTTCTACGGCTTCATCGTAATTTTTTACTTTTACTAAACTAACAATCGGGGCAAAAACCTCTTCGCATATGATTTTCATATCATCTGTAACGTCTGCTAGAATGGTTGGTTCTAGGATATTTCCTTTTCTTTTTCCACCGGCTATGATTCTGGCACCTTCTTTTACTGCACTTTGAATCCAGTTTTCCGCTTTTATTGCCGCTTCTTCATTAATTAAAGGTCCCATAAACGTATCTTCGTCAAACGGATTTCCAACTTTTAGTTTGCTTGCTTCTTTTCCTAATTTCTCTGCAAACTCATCATAAATTTTTTCATCTACATAAATTCTTTGAAGAGAGATACAAACTTGCCCGGAGTTTGCAAACGCTCCTATTGCACATCTTGCGGCTGCGTGGTCTAAGTCTGCTGTGCTTTCTACAAACGTTGCCGCGTTTCCGCCTAGTTCTAGGGTTACTTTTTTAATACCGGCACTTTGAAGGATGATTTTTCCAACTGGTACGCTTCCGGTAAATGATATTTTTCTAGGAATCTGGCTTGTAACAAGTGTACTTCCGACATCTGCGTCTCCGTATACTACGCTTAGTGCATCCGGAATTGCATATTCGCTGTCTATAAAGAGTTTTGCAAAGGCATAAGCCGTATAAGGAGCTTCGGGGGTTGGTTTAAGTACAACGCTGTTACCTGCGATTAGTGCCGGGGCTAGTTTATGAGCTACAAGATTTAAAGGAAAATTAAAAGGCGTAATAGCTACCACTACACCAACCGGTACTCTTTTATAAAATGAGGTTGTTTTAAATCCGCTAGGCGTTGCGTCCGTAGGAATTGTCTCTCCTATGATTCTATATCCTTCGGCTGCACATATTTTTAAGTTTTCTATACATCTTTGAACTTCAATTTTTGCTTGTGAGATTGGTTTCGCTACTTCAAGCGTTATATATTTTGCAAACTCTTCTTTTTTTTCTTCAAGTTTTTTAGCAACATCCTCAATCCACGAAATTCTTTGTGAAAGATTTGATTTTTTTGTATTTTCAAAAGCTTTTTTTGCTACTTCAAGGGCTTTTTTAGCATCTTCAACGGAGCATTTTACGTATTTTGTGGTTACTTCTTTTGTATAAGGGTTTATAATTTCTCCTACTTCTCCGTCGAACTCTTTTGAGCCTATGAGTTTTTTTGCTATCAATTCCATTATCTCTCCTTTTTGGTATTGTAGTAATAATATCAAATTTTTGATAAAATTATCCTAAAAAAGGATTATAAATTATGAATGAGGCAAAATTTATTTGGATGGACGGGGAATTTATTCCTTGGAGTGAAGCTAAAGTTCACGTTTTAACTCATACTCTTCATTACGGAAATGGTGTTTTTGAAGGTACAAGAGCTTATCAAACGGAAGAGGGACTTGCGATTTTTAGACTTCAAGACCATACCAAAAGACTTTTAAATTCTGCAAAAATCGTAAAAATAGATGTTCCTTTTTCTCAAGAAGAACTTGAAGAAGCTCAACTTGAAGTGCTAAGACGCAATGAATTTAAAGGAAACGTTTATATAAGACCTCTTATATTTTTAGGGTATGGAAAAATGGGGCTTTATCATATGGGAGCACCTATTCATGTAAGTATTGCCGCTTGGGAGTGGGGTGCTTATCTTGGAGAAGAGGGGCTTGAAAAAGGTATTAGAGTAAAAGTGTCTTCAATTATTAGAAATCCGGTAAAATCGACTTTCGGTAAAGCAAAAGCAGTTGCTAATTATCTAAATTCGCAAATGGCGAAGTTTGAAGCTATAGAAGCCGGATATGAAGAGGCTTTAATGCTTGATGAGGAAGGGTTTGTAGCAGAAGGTAGCGGAGAGTGTTTCTTTATTGTAAGAGACGGAGTTTTAATTACTCCTCCAAATGACAATTCTCTTGAATCGATTACTCAAGCGACCGTTCTTGAACTTGCAAGAGATAGAGGAATTCCTATTGAGAGAAGAAGAATTACAAGAGATGAGGTTTATATTGCGGATGAGGCGTTTTTTACCGGTACGGCTGCAGAAGTTACTCCGATTAGAGAGGTTGACGGAAGAATAATCGGAAGCGGTAAAAGAGGAGAAATTACAAAAGAGCTTCAAGAGGCTTATTTTGACGTAGTATATGGAAGAGACAAAAACTATAAACACTATTTAACATACATCTAATAAAAAACGGATAAAATCTTTTAAGAGATTTTTTCTCTTAATTTATATTGAAAGGAAATTAATGCCGGCAGACTTAAACGGTTGGATGAATAACAACAATAAAAACGGTTCAAATTCCAATAATGAGCCTCCTAAATTCGAGCCTCCTAAATTTATTCAAGGTGGAAGTGGATTCGGAATAGTTATAGTTGCTTTTTTAGTAATATTCGGTTTAATGTTTAAACCGTGGATTATTGTAAATGAAGGAGAGGTTGGGATTTTATCTACAACCGGTAAATTTTCTCCGGAACCTTTAAATCCGGGTCTTCATTTTTACGTGCCTATTGTTCAGAAGGTTATTTTAGTGGATACCAAGGTTCATATGATTAGCTATAAAAGAAATCAAGAGTTAGGTACTATGCCGGATAGATACGGGACTATAAAGGTGTATCCGGCTATTAACGTACTTGATGCAAGAGGGCTTCCTATTACGGTGGAGTTGTCAGTTAGTTATAGACTAAATCCTAAAGAAGCTGCTTATGTTGTAAAGACTTACGGGCTTAACTGGGAAGATAAGATTATAAATCCTATCGTAAGGGATGTCGTAAGAAACGTAATAGGTAAGTACCCGGCTGAAGAGTTGCCTACTAAAAGAAACGAAATTGCAGCTAGAATTGAAAATCAAATAAGAGAACAGTTATTAAAAATCGACCATAAACCGGTGATTTTCGAAAGTTTTCAGTTAAGAGATATTATTTTGCCTGAAAATATCAAAAGACAAATCGAAAGAGTTCAAATCGCAAAACAAGAAGCTGAAAGAGCCAAATATGAAGTTTTAAGGGCAAAACAGGAGGCTGAAAGAAAAGCGGCTATTGCAAAAGGTATAGCGGACGCTAAAAAAATCGAAGCTCAAGGTAAAGCGGAAGCTATGCTTATAGAATCAAAAGCCCAGGCTAAAGCAAATAAAATTATAAGCGAATCTTTAACTGACAATTTATTAAAACTAAAAGCACTTGAAGTGCAAAATAAATTTAACGAAGCTTTAAAAGTAAACAGAGATGCTAAAATTTTCTTGACACCAGGTGGTGCTGTGCCTAATATTTGGATGAATATTGACGATAAGAAAAAAGCAATATCTACGGCTAAATAAGGACTAAAATGATAGATTTCAAAAAAAACGGAGGCCTTGTGCCCGTTATCGTTCAGGATGTGGATACAAATGAAGTTTTAATGCTGGCTTATATGAATGAAGAAGCGTTAGAACTTACCAAAAGAAGCGGTTTTGCTCACTATTTTTCAAGAAGTAGAAACAAACTGTGGAAAAAGGGAGAAAGCAGTGGACATACTCAAGAGGTAAAAGATATTCTAATAGACTGCGATAACGATACTATTTTATTAAAAGTTAAACAAAACGGAGTTGCTTGTCATACGGGTAGAAAGTCTTGTTTTTTTACCAGACTTGAAAATAATGAAGTTATACTCGACAAAGAAAAAGAAATAGAGTATAATTTCATCGATAAGCTGTATCATACACTGCTTGATAGAAAAAATGCCGACCCACAAACTTCATATGTTTCTTCTTTATACCATAAAGGTGAAAATTCACTTCTTAAAAAGGTAGTGGAAGAAGCTGCTGAATTTTGTTTTGCAGTAAAAGATGATAATAAAAAAGAGATTATTTATGAAGCGGCAGATCTTGCTTTTCATACTTTAATCGCTCTTGCTTTAAAAAATATTCACCCGGAAGCCATTTTAGAAGAGCTTAGAAGAAGAGAGGGTGTAAGTGGAATAGAAGAGAAAAGGAATCGTAAAAAATGATTCCTTATTTTACTATTCTGCACTGGCTTGATATTGTATTTTTTTTAGTTTTATTTATATTTTTAGTTATTATCTCCGTTAAAGCTGCAAATAACAACACGAAACTGCTTGTTAGTATGATATTCGCTTCGTTTTTGGTTACAGCATTCGGAGCAGTTTTGGGGTTGATTGTTTTAGAAAAGTATACGAAAAAAGTAAAACTTTTGGATATAAAACAAAGAAGAGTTTTGCTTAATGAAACTTTAGTTTTAAAAGGTAGAGTTAAAAATATAGGTAAGTTTAAAATTAATTACTGTAAACTGGAAATTAAGCTGGTTAATAACGGCTGGGGTGGAGGTTTTACGAAGGGGACTTTTTTTAAACCGGGTGGATTAAATATCTTCGGAAGCAAAGATAAAGCCCAGGCAAGACCAAACACCATAAAAGCTACGAGGGTTATAATTAAAGACGGATTATTGCCGGGAGAAATTAAAAACTTCTCTGCGACAATTCCATATCCTCCGTATTTTAAAAATACTTACTTAAACTACAAACTCTACTGCCATTGAGTTGCGAAATTATAAATAAAAATAAGGAAAAAAATGACATTTAAAGATTTTAATTTAAAAGAAGAATTATTAAAAAGATTAGAAGAGATTGGATTTGAAAAACCAAGCCCGATTCAAGAAAAAGCCATTCCTATGGTATTAGAAGGTAAAGATATAGTAGCTCAGGCTCAAACTGGTACCGGTAAAACTGCTGCTTTTGGACTTCCTATTCTTAATATGCTAAAAAAAGGGCAAAAGGCTTTAATTATTACACCTACCCGTGAACTTGCTATTCAAGTTAGTGAAGAGATATTTAGATTCGGAAAATATTTGGGAATTCACACTGCAACAGTTTATGGAGGAAGTAGTTATTCAAGACAGATTAACCATATTAAAAACTCTGAAGTAATAGTTGCGACTCCGGGAAGACTTATTGATCTTTTAAGCAGTGGCAAAATTGATATTTCTCCGGAATATGTAGTGCTGGATGAAGCGGATGAAATGCTTGATATGGGATTTTTGGATGATATTAAAGAGATTTTTAAATATGTGCCAAATGATAGACAAACGCTTCTATTTAGTGCCACTATGCCAAAACCAATCTTAGCTCTTGCAAAAAGCATCTTAAAAGAGCCGGAATTTATAAAAATTACAAAGAAAGAAGTTACGAATGAAAATATTAAAGAGTATTTTTACGTAATTGACGAACACGAAAGAAACGATGCTTTAATAAGACTAATCGATTATAAACAGCCGAATAAAGCGATTGTATTTTGTAGAACAAAAAAAGATGTTGATTTGGTAGCCGAATTTTTAAGTGGAGTGGGATTTGATGCAAAAGGTCTTCACGGCGATATGGACCAGAGAAAAAGAGAAGAGGTAATAAAAAGCTTTAAAGGTAACAAAATAGAAATACTTGTAGCAACCGATGTAGCTGCAAGAGGACTTGATGTAAATGATGTAACTCACGTATTTAATTACCATTTACCACTTGACCCGGAAAGTTATGTTCATAGAATAGGAAGAACCGGAAGAGCCGGGAAAGAAGGTATGGCAGTTTCTCTTGTAACTCCTCACGAATTCAGAGCACTTAGTAAAATTCAAAAAATTTCTAAAATAGAATTAAAAGAAGTTCCGACATTAAAAGACGTTAAAAACACTGAAATTCAAAAAATTATGGAAAAAATAGCTGCTGTTGAGCCGAATGCTAAATCTATAGAAATAGTTGAAGTGTTGCAAAACGAGTATGATTTGTTTACTATAGCTATAAAGTTTGCTAATTTACTCTTTTCTAAAGAGGCTGACGGCAAAGAAAAAATAGGAAAAAGTCTAAAAGAAGCAAAAAGACTGCTTGAGAGAAGTCAAAATTCTAAAAGTGGAAACGACAGAGACAGAAGAAGAGGTAGAAGAGGAAACTTTAGAGGTGGCAAAAACTCTAGAGGTAGAAGAAGATAGTCTTCTACTTTTTTAATACGTGTTTATCTAAAACTACACACCCAAAAAGTCCTTCGAATACTTTAATATCATTTAATTTCCCTACAACTTTAATTTCGTGTTTTCTTTTGTCTTTTAATATTGTTTCACTTTCAAATTCAACAATGTCTCCAACCTTAACAGGTGCCATAAATTCACACTGACTTCTAACAAGCACTACAAACGGTTCGTTTACCGTAGCCATTGCACAAAAATCTGCAGCCCCGAACGTAAATCCTCCGTGAATAAGTCCTTCTTCATCGACTGCCATCTCTTCTGTGGCTTCTAGTCTTACTTTTGCACTACCTTCTTTTATCTCTATCAGTTGACCGAATTTTTTATTGAATTTTAAGTGAGTGTTTAATTGAGGTGTTTCCATCTATTCTCCTATTAGTTTTTTTATTATTTTATCTAAATCGGTTTGAATAAATAAAGGGGAAAATTGTTTCATATAAGGGTGGGAGGTTGTAAAGTAGCTTTTATCAAAAAGATTTATTGCAAATTCATAAGGGATATCGTTTTGGTCTAAATAGAATTTATTTAATAAAAAGTCGTTTATCATTCCGAGCTTACTGCCTATTATAAGCAGAAGTTTGGCGTTAAAAAATTTTACAAAATCTACCATTTTAAAATTATCTTTTATCGGTACTAAAATTCCTCCGGCTCCTTCAATAAGCAGTATATCGCATAGAGGTTTTATTTTGTTATAGGCTTTTTTTATCTTTTCAAAGTCTACTTCTCCACTGACATAAGGGGCTGCCGGGAGTTTGTGTTGGATTGGGACTATATCGTTTAAAGAGACGGAATTAAAATCCGGATTTAAGGACTTAACGGTATTTAGGAGTTTTAGACCGTCTTGGGAATGGTTTTCAACTCCGGTTTCAATAGGTTTAAAGGCTCCTACTTTATATCCTTTTTTTGCCAATGCTTTTAATAATAAAACGGTTGAATAGGTTTTTCCTTGATTTGTGTTGTTTGCAGATATAAAAATATTCATCTCTCTCCTTTAAAGTGATATAATAATTATAGCAAAGGAGATTTTATGGCTAGAAAAATCGGATTTTTAGAAGCGTTTAGCATAGGTGTCGGAGGAATGGTCGGTGGAGGTATTTTTGCAGTTTTGGGGCTTACGATAGATTTGGCAAAGGGTGCGGCTCCCGTTGCTTTTTTAATTGCTGGTATTATTGCTCTTATTACTTCTTACTCTTACGCAAAATTATCCGTTACTTATTTGAGCGAAGGAGGAAGTATTGAGTATATAGTCCAGGCATTTGGGAATAATCTTTTTTCTTCCATTATAAATAATTTGCTTTTAATAAGCTATGTAATAATGCTTAGTTTGTATGCTTATGCGTTCGGGAGTTATGCAAATACTCTTTTTTTCTCTCAAGAGGTGGAGTGGTTTCATAAACTTTGTGCTAGTGGGGTTATTGTTTTATTTGTGATGATAAACTTAATGGGTGCTTTTTTAACCGGAAAAGCTGAAGATTTGATGGTTTTTATAAAGGTTGCTATTTTATTGATATTTGTGGGAGTTGGAATTTTCAGTGCTGATTTTTCAAGGCTTTCTCCTGCTTATTGGGAGAGTGGTATTAAGATAATGACGGGAGGACTTATTATATTTTTGGCGTATGAGGGGTTTGAGCTTATAGCAAATACGGCAAAAGATGTAAAAGAACCTCAAAAAACTCTGCCGAGGGCTTTTTATGCTTCAGTGTTGTTTGTTATATTTTTGTATGTAAGTATTGCTGTTGTAACGGTTGGTAATGTTAGTTTTGAAGAAGCTAAAAAAGCTCAAGATTACGTTCTTGCAATAGCAACCGAGCCGTTTTTCGGTAAAGCCGGTTTTATCGTGATTTCGGTAGCGGCTCTTCTTTCTACTGCAAGTGCGATTAACGCTACTTTATACGGAGGTGGAAGAGTCGGATATTTGATTGCTAAATTAGGCGAGATTCCGAGTGAATTTGCAAAGAGAGTGAAAGAGGGGTATGAGGGGATGATTATTTTAGGTCTGCTTGCTATTATTTTCGCTATCAGTTTTGATATTCAAAATATTTCTGTTGCCGGAAGTTTGGGGTTTTTGATAATATTCGGATTAGTGAATCTTGCTAATTATAAATTAAAAGATAAAACAAAAGCAAACCCTTTTATAGCTTTTTTAGGTTTTATACTCTGTTTTGCAGCGGCTTTTATTTTAGTGTTTTATAATTTAAAATATTTTCCCGAAGCTTTAAAAAGTAGTTTGCTTGTTATAGTGATAGTTGTGATTTTTAGTTTCGTTTATAAAAAACTGGGTAAAAAAATGCACTCTATTTTGGATGAAGATTTAAGAAAAGGTAGTTGATGGCTGACGATATGGAAAAAACCGAAGAGCCCACCTCCAAAAAGCTAGAGGACGCCCGGAAAGAGGGGAATGTTCCTAAATCTATGGATACGACGGGGTTTGTGGTTTTATTGATAGGAATTTTGGTTTTAATTTTTTATTTGAAATATGTGGTTTATTATTTGGAGAGGTTTTATAGGTATTATGTCTCTTTTATAGGAATTGAGCTGACTAAAAACATAATTTTTGAGATTTTATTAAATACGGCTTTTAACGTAATTATTCTTTTGGCTCCTATTTTAGGGGCGGTTTTGTTAGCCGGGGTTCTAGGGAATGTGATGCAGTTTGGATTTTTGTTTACTACAAAGCCTATAATGCCTAAGTTTGAGAAGATTAATCCCATTAAAGGGTTAAAAAGAATTTTTTCTATGAAAACGGTTGTTGAAGGGATAAAGATTACTTTAAAAGTGGCAGTGGCTTTTGGAGTCGGGGGATGGCTTTTTTTTAAGTTTTTTTTGGACATTCCAAAACTTGAGCTTATGAGCTTTTATGAACAGATTAAATGGTTTGAGAATAAGGCTTTAATTATCATATTTTCTATGTTGGCTGTTTTTTTGGTATTTGCGATACTTGATTTTATTTATCAAAGATACAGTTACAAAAAATCTCTTCGTATGAGTAAACAAGAGATAAAGGACGAATATAAACAAACCGAAGGTAATCCGGAAATTAAGGCCAAAATAAGACAACTTCAAAGAGAAATGGCTAAAAAAAGAATGATGAGCGAAATTCCAAAAGCCGATGTCGTAGTTACAAATCCGACTCATTATGCAGTTGCTATAAGATACGATAAAACAAAAGACGAAGCCCCAAGAGTAATTGCAAAGGGTGTGGATAATCTGGCTTTAAAAATTAAAGAAATAGCAAGAGAACACGATATTATGATAGTTGAAAATCCACCTTTAGCAAGGGAACTTTATAAATTGGTGGATGTTGATGAGGTTATACCTCAAAAATTATATAAAGCAGTTGCCGAAATTTTAGCTTATGTATATAGAGCAAAAGGCAAGGTTTAGTTATAATTTCAATAAAAAGGCTTGAAAATGGATATTTATAAACAAATTTGGAATGAGATTGAAAAAGCCGATAATATTATGCTTATAGCTCATATAAATCCGGACGGGGACGCTTTGGGGAGCAGTTTGAGTCTTTATCCTATTTTGAAAAAAATGGGTAAAAAAGTAACTGTTTTTAACGCTACGAAACCTTTACCGGATTATTTGGATTTTTTGCCTAATTTTAATAAAGTAACCGATAAATTACCTAAAAAAATAGATTTGACAATATCTTTTGACTGTGGAAGTTTTGACAGATTGGGACTTGAGGAGAAACCCTCTTTTTTAATTAATATAGACCATCATATCTCAAATACCAAGTACGGAGATATTAATCTGATAGAGCCTAATTATGCTTCAACTTCTCAAGTTGTTTATGATTTGTTAAAGGCTAATAATGTAGAGATTTTAAAAGAGAGTGCGATTTGTATCTATACGGCTCTTGTAACGGATACGGGGAGTTTTCAGTATGAGAGTGTAAACGATAAAGTGTTTGAATGTGCGGCTGATTTGGTAAGATGTGGAGTTAAGCCGGATTATATTTCTAAAATGCTTTTCCAAAGAGACAGACTCTCGCGTCTTAGATTGCTCGCAAAAGTTTATGAGACTATACAGATGTGTTGTGAAGGGAGAGTCGCTTTTGTGGAAGTGACTCGTGAGATGATGGAAATAACCGGAGCTATAAAAGAAGATACCGATACTATCGTAAACAGTGTGAGGGCTTTGGCTACTGTGGAAGTTGCCGTAATGCTTAGAGAAGATGAAGAGGGTATAAAAATAAGTCTAAGAAGTAAAAATTGTGCCGATGTCAGTAAAGTTGCCGTGAAATACGGAGGAGGTGGACATATAAGAGCTGCCGGTGCTACTTTAAAAGGGGAGTTTGATTTTGAAAAAATAAAAGAGATGTTGAAAAAAGATTTAAAAGAGATTCTTTGTTAACTTTCAATTAACTCCTCTTTTATAGAATTTTGAGAAAAGGAAACAAATGAAAAAGTTGTGGATTTTAATTTTACTTACTATTGCAGGAGGTGTAGGGTTTGTATATTTTTCGCCTATGTTTGAAAAAATACCCCCTACTATAGAAATTGATACAAACGGGTTTACCAATTTA
The DNA here is from genome assembly GCA_964445785.1 of uncultured Nautiliales bacterium. Taxonomy (GTDB): domain Bacteria; phylum Campylobacterota; class Campylobacteria; order Campylobacterales; family Nautiliaceae; genus Nautilia. Next base: position 39,612 of record CAYULY010000006.1, on the reverse strand, counting down.
AAAAAGCCTCTTAAAATTATTTTAAAAGACGATTCGGGAATTAAGTATTATAGAATTACTATGATAGCTCAAAACAGTGTTGCAGAACTTGCGACTATGACAAATCCGTCTATGGGTAAAGAAGTCGTTTTAGGGGTAAAACTCCCTAAAACAAGTGCAAAAGAGATAAAAATAAACGTAGTGGCTGTGGATAATTCCAAATGGCACTTTTTTGCCGGTAATGAAGCTAGTAAAAGTGTGGTTTTAAAAGTTGACAAAGAACCTCCGACTACCGAAATTATAAACAACTCTTATGCGATAGGAAAAGGCGGGAGTGCTGCTGCAGTCGTAAAAGTCAGTGATGAAAATTTAAAAGACGCTTATGTGCTTGTGAACGGAAAATATAAATTTAAATTGACTCCTTTTGTGAAGAAAAACTATTACGTAACGCTTCTTGCGTGGCCTATTTACGAAAACTCTTTTGATGCCGAACTTGTGGCGGAAGATATGGCGGGGAATGTTGTAAAAGAGCATATTCCGTATTACTGGAAAAAATATAAATACTCTAAAGCCAAAATTAAGCTTAGTGACAGATTTATTAAAAATGTTGCTGTGAGAGTGCTTGAAAAGATGAATTTAAATATACCAAGCGACCCGGTTAAAATATTTAAAAAAGTAAATGAATACGTAAGAAGTTTAAATGAAAAAGAGATTTACGATAGTACGAGTAAAGTGTATGAAGATAAGATAAATTACTTTTCTCTTGCCAAATTTAATCCTCTTCCTGGGAGTGCCGTTAGGGCTTATTTTGGGGAGAAGAGAACGTATTATTATCATAACGAAGCTATTTCACAAGCCATTCATAAGGGAATAGATTTGGCAAAAATTAAAAGAGCTAAAATTTATTCGAGCAATTACGGAAAAGTGGTAAGTGCTAAATATATAGGAATATACGGGAATACTTTGATTGTGTATCATAAACTGGGGCTTTATACGCTTTATGGTCATACGTCGGTATTTAAGGTTAAAGTGGGAGATAGGATAAGAAGAGGCGAAGTAATAGCCAGAACCGGTTCGACGGGGGCAGTATTTGGAGATCATTTGCATTTTGGGGTTTATATCCAAGGATATGCTGTAAATCCTAAGGAGTGGATGGATTCTCACTGGATAAAAGTAAATATTACGAATATTATAAACTCTTCAAAAAGGATTATCAATAAATGAGGCAAAAGAGTATAAGAGTTTTTGAAGTTGACGATTTTGAACGTTTAAAAAGCGTAGTTGAATCTAAATACGAACTTCTCAAAAATCACTTTTTTTTGTTAAAGGAAAGAAACAGGGAAATTGAAAAGTTTTTAAAAGAAAAAGGACTTAAGTTTTTAATTGTAAACGAAGAAGGTTTTACTCCTTGTAGGGAAATAATGCCTCAAATTAAAGTAATTGAAAAAGAAATAATTAAGGAAGTAAAAAAAGAGACCATTATTTATGATAAAATAATACGTAGTGGAGAAGAGATAAAAAGCGATAATAATTTAATTTTTTTAAACAGAATAAACGCTGGTGCAAAAATTATATGTAGTGGGAATGTGGAAATTTATGCGGAGTGTGAAGGCTTTGTAGATTGCAAAGGCGATGTTTTGATTGTAAAGAAAAATCAAAAAGGTACGATTTTTTTTAAAGGAGAAGAGATTAAAGAAGTTGAAAAACTGACGCTTTTTAGTAAAAATTTTAAGAAGGTTTTACAATGAAGCAAAGAACTATAAAAAAACCGGTTGAGGCTATAGGAATAGGATTACATAAAGGTGTACCGGTAAAATTGAGACTTGAACCGATGGCGGAAAACAGCGGGATAGTTTTTTATAGAAGCGATAAGGGAGTTACTATTCCTTTAAGTCCGGAATATGTAGTGGATACCAAAATGGCTACCGTAATAGGAAAAGACGGAGTTGTGGTATCTACTATAGAACATTTAATGAGTGCCGTTTATGCTTTTGGAATTGATAATTTAAGAATTGTCATAGATAATGATGAAATTCCTATAATGGACGGAAGTGCTATTAGTTTTGTAATGATGATAGAAGAGGCGGGAATAGAGGAGTTAAATGCTCCTAAAAAATTTATTAAAATTACTAAAGAGGTAAAAATTGAAGAGAAAGAAAAATTTGCTGTTTTAAAACCTAGAGAAGATATCAGTTTCGAATTTGAAATTAACTTTGCTCATCCGGCTATAGGTAATCAAAAGTATCTTTTTGATTTTTCCACTCAAAACTATATTGACGAAATAGCCAGGGCTAGGACGTTTGGGTTTTTAAAAGAAGTTCAGTATTTAAGAAGTATAGGACTAGCCCTTGGCGGCAGTCTTGATAACGCTATAGTACTTGATGATAAAGGTATTTTAAACGATTCTTTAAGATTTCCGGATGAGTTTGTAAGACATAAAATTTTAGACGCTATTGGGGATATGAGTTTAATGGGAGCTAATTTTATAGGAGAGTATAAAGCCTTTGCAAGTGGACATCATTTAAATCATCTTTTAACGAAAAAAGTTATGGAAGAAAATGCTTATGAGATAGTTACTTTTGAAAAAGAAGGAGAAAAAGCCCTTGCAAAAGCCTTTAGTTGATGTGGTTGTAATTCCTATTTCAAAGCCTTTTTTACTAGGTGTTTATAAAGATAATAAACTTATAAGAAAAATTGAAAAAGAAGGAATGACAAGCGATTTGTTACCGGAGATTTTTGATTCTCTTTTAAAAGAGTTTAATATTAATTCGATTATTTACGCTAAAGGTCCCGGAAGTTATATGGCGATAAAACTTGCTTATGTCTTTTTTAAGACGTTTCAAATAGTAAAAGGAATTAAATTATTTGCGGTTGACGGATTTTATTTTAATAGAAATAGTCCTATTAAAGCTGCCGGGAGTAGTTATTTTGTTAAAAAAGAGGGTATAATTACACTTAGTAAAAATGAAAAAGAGGGTGTTTTTTTTCTTCCGGATAAGTTGAATTTTGATGATTTTAGCGAAGATGTAGAACCTCTTTATATATTAAAAGCAGTATAAGGGTGTAAATGGTTATAACAGTTCCGGCAACAAGTGCTAATTTGGGTTCAGGATTTGATACGTTAGGTCTTGCGATTAATTTAAGAAACGAAATAGAAATAACTCCTAGTGAATATACCAGTATAGAAATTTACGGAGAAAATGCTGATTATTTAAGAACATTAAAAAGAAACTATTTTGTAGAAATTTTTAACGAACATTATAGAAATTTAACTGGTAAAGAGAGTAAATTTAAATTTAAATTTAACAATAAAATTCCTCTTTCGCGTGGACTTGGTAGTTCGTCGGCAGTAATTATAGCCGCAATTACAGCTGCTTATGAAGCTGCTCAGGTACCTTATAAAAAAGATAGAATTATTAACCTTGCACTTGCTTATGAACCTCATCCGGATAATATTACACCGGCAGCTCTTGGAGGTTTTTGTGTAGCAAAACTTAAAAAAAATCGTGTTTATTTTTTAAAAAAATTTATTCCTACATATTTAAGAGCTGTAATAGTTATTCCCAATAAAACTATTTCTACTCAAAAAAGCCGTACGGCTTTAAAAACCCATTATTCATTAAAAGATATAGTTACGAATATTTCAAGTTCATCTATGATTACGGCGGCTTTTTTTAGTGAAAAGTTCGATATTTTAAGAAATGTAGTCGAAGATAAGATTCATCAGGAAAACAGAATGAAAGCAGTACCGGAACTGTTTAGAGTAAGGGAAATTGCCCTTAGAGAGGGGGCTTTGATGTCTACTCTTAGTGGGAGTGGGTCTACGTTTTTTAACTTGGCTTATAAAGACGACGCTTATAGTATTTATAATGTGCTTAGGGATAATTTTAAAGATTTTAACGTAAAAATACTTCAATTTGACAATGTGGGAGTAAAAGTATACAATTAAAAATGGAAAGTGGAAAATGGAAAAACATAAGCCTATTAGAATGTGTGTGGTTTGTAGAAAAAGATTTTTTCAATTGGAACTTAATAGGTTGCAGTGTGAAAACTCTAAATTAATAAAGTTTAGAGGGAGCGGTAGAAGTTTTTATGTGTGTAAAAATTGTGTTTCTCATAAAAAATTTATTCAATATATCGCTAAAAAGTGTAATATTTCAAAAGAGAATGCAAAAGAACAAATTTTCCATTTTCCATTTTCCATTATAAATTAAAAAAGGAGTTTACTTGAAAATAAAAGTATCAGAGGTAGCAAGAGAATTAGGATTAAAAGCGAAAGAGGTTGTTGAAATTGCAAAAGAGATAGGAATTGAAGCTAAAGTAAGAGGTGAAATTACAGCTATGGAAGCTGCAAAAATTCAGGAACATTTCTTAAATGCAGGTAAGCAAAAAGAAGAAAAAAAAGAGGTAAAAGAGGAAAAACTACAACAAGTAAAAAAAGAGGAAAAACCAAGACGCAGAAGAAGAAACTCTTTTAATGATTTAGTAAACAGAACTCAAGGTAGGATTAAAGTAGTCAAAAAAGCGGAACCTAAAGTGGAAAAGGTTGAAAAAGAACCGGAAATTAAAGAAAAAGTTAAAGAAGTTAAAGAAGAGAAGCCAAAACCAAAAGTTCAAAAACCTAAAAAACCACAACCAGCTAAAAAAAGAGAGGAAAAAGAACTTCAAATAAATGTAGATTTGGCTGAAATGGATGTAATTGAAGAAAATCAAGTGGAACTTTTGGATTTGTATTTTAATGACGTAAACCTTAAAAATGATGAAGAACTTGAAGAAAAAGCTAAAACAAAAACTCAAGCCCAAAAACAGAAAAAGCAACCTTCAAAAAGAAGAAAACCTAGCGAAAATAATCTTACAAAAGAGGTAGCTAAAAAGAAAAAGAAGAAAAAGAAAAAAGCGACTGAAGTTAAAACGGTAAAAATTCCTAAAGAAGTAAGGGTTTATGAGTTTGCAGAAGCTATTAAGAAACCTCTTGAAGAAGTGATTGAAGCTTTAAAAGAACTTGGAGAAGAGAGAGATAAAAACGACTTTTTAGGTGAAGAGTATATCGAAACTTTGGCTGAAGAGTTTGGGATTGATGTAGAAATTTATGACCCTCTGGCTGAATTTGATTATGTTAAAAAATACGATTCTATTAAAGACGATGAAAAAGATTTGGTTGAAAGACCGCCTATTGTTACTATTATGGGACATGTTGACCATGGTAAAACTAGTCTGCTTGATAAAATCAGAAATTCTCGCGTAGCTGCAAAAGAAGCCGGTGGAATTACTCAACATATCGGTGCTTATATGGTTGAAAAAGACAGTAAGAAAATTACGTTTATCGATACCCCGGGACACGAAGCGTTTACGGAAATGAGAGCAAGAGGAGCTCAAGTTACGGATATAGCTATTATTGTTGTAGCCGCAGATGACGGTGTAATGCCTCAAACAAGAGAAGCGATAGCTCACGCACAGGCTGCAAACGTACCGTTTATTATCGCAGTAAATAAAATCGATAAACCTCAAGCAAATCCGGATTTAGTAAAATCTCAACTTGCTGAAATGGGTATTACTCCGGTTGAATGGGGTGGAGATTATGAGTTTGTAAACGTTTCTGCAAAAAGCGGTGAAGGAATAGACGATTTACTTGAGACTATTTTACTTCAAGCTGAAATGATGGAATTAAAAGCAAACCCAAAAAGAAAAGCAAAAGCCGTTGTTATTGAAAGTAGAGTTGAAAAAGGGAAAGGACCGGTTGCAACTATTATCGTTAAAAATGGAACCCTTAAAAAATCAGACAGTTTTGTATGTGGTAAAACATACGGAAGAGTAAGACTTATTATTGACGACCTTGGTAAACAGAAAAAAGAAGTACTTCCTGGTGAACCGGCAGAAATTACAGGATTTGATGAAGTACCGATAGCAGGAGATGTTTTAGTTGCGGTAGATAGTGATAAAATAGCTAAAGAAACGGCTGAAAAATGGAAAGAGTTCTTAGAACAAAGAGAAAAATCAAAATCTACAAAAGCGACTCTTGAAGATTTACAAAAAATGATACTAGAAGGTGAGCTTAAAAAACTTCCGGTAATTATAAAAGCCGATACTCAAGGAAGTGTGGAGGCTATTAAAGGTAGTCTTGCTAAACTTAAAAATGATGAGGTTAAAGTGGATGTTATTCACAGTGATGTAGGTGCAATTACTGAAAATGACGTAATACTAGCAAAAGCAACGGAACCTCACGCAATTATTTTAGGATTTAACGTACGTCCTACGAATCAAGCTAAAAACAAAGCAAAACAAGAGGGAATTGAGATTAGAACCTATTCGATTATTTATGATTTAATTGATGATGTAAAAGAACTTTTATCGGGTCTAATGACACCGAAAATTAAAGAAGAAGTTACGGCTACTGTAGAAGTTAGAGATGTATTTAACGTACCTCGTGTCGGAACCGTTGCCGGATGTTACGTACAAGACGGTGTTGTTCACAGGGGAGATTATGTACGTGTAATTAGAGACGGAGTTGTAATTTACGATAGCAAACTAGCTTCACTTAAAAGATTTAAAGACGACGTTAAAGAAGTCGGTAAAGGTTTTGAGTGTGGTATTATGGTAGAAGGATATAACGACGTAAAAGTCGGAGATATTTTAGAGACTTACCAAAAAATAGAAGAAAAAGCTAAGTTTGAATAAAGATATTAACGATATAATAAAATCGCTCCTAAAAGAGTTTATAAACACTCTTTTAGGGCTTAAAGTTAATAATATAAATTTAATAGATGAAGAATTTGAGAGAGTAGAATCAAGAAGAACCGATATAGTTGCAGTTGCAGATAATGATAAGATTATTCATATTGAGATTCAATCTGCTTATGATAAGTTGATACCTCTTCGTATGCTTAGATATTATAGCGATATAAAAATGAGATTTCTAAATTACCCTATTTATCAATATGTTGTTTTTTTAGGTAAAGGAAATTTAAAAAATACTTTAGAAGATGTAAAACTTAATTACTCTTTTGAGTTTATCGATATGAAAAAAATAGATTGTGAAGTGTTTTTAGATAAAGATAACCCTAATGATTTGGTGTTTGCGATTTTGTGTGATTTTAAAGGAAAAAATCTGAAAAATGTGGTAGAATATATAACAAATAAACTCATTTCCATAACGGATGAGAGAGGGTTTAAAAAGTATATGTTGAGTTTGAAGGAGTTTAGTTCTTTAAGAAACCTTAGGGAAATTGTAAAGGAGTAAGAAATGTTTATTACAAATAAAGTAAAGTTTGAGGATTTACCAAGTTATGAGATAGGAATGGAAACAGGGATTTTAGCTCTTTATAAGATAACCGGGGATATTTCTTTAATAAAAAAGAATTAGGGATTGAAGAGAATAAAATTTTTGCAATTTTGGAAAAAAACGGTATAAAGGTAAAAAATGAAAAGCATTAAAGTTCAAAGAAAAGAGTCTCTTTTAAAAGAGATAATTCCGGAAGTTTTATCTCAAATGGGGGATAGTAGGATTAGAGGGCTTAGTGTTGTCGATGTAGTGTGTTCTCGTGACGGAAGCGATGCAAAAGTTTATCTTGAAAAAGGTTATTTTAATGAAAAAGAGCAAAAAGAGTCTCTTAAAAAACTAAAACAAGCCCGTGGGTATATTCAATCTCAAGTTTTAAAAGCGACGGGGTGGTATAAAGTACCGAATTTAACTTTTACTTTTGATAATTTACTAGAACACGAAAACAAAATGGAAGAGTTGTTTGAAAAAATAAAAAAATGATGTTTGTTACAGACCTTGATAAGACTTTTTTAAGAACCGATTTGAGTGTTAGTGAATTTAGCAAACAAGTTTGGAATAGTTTTAAATATCCTATTACAATTGCAACGGCTAGGAGTTATAAGGGAAGCAGGGGACTTTTGGAAAGGCTGGAGCTTAAATATCCTTTGATTTTACTTGACGGGGCTATGATTGCAAAGCCAGATGGAGAGATTATAAAAATTAATGCTATTGATAAGTTTCTTGGAGATGAAATTATTTATGAAGTCTATAAAGAATTTAAAGATTATCCTTTAATTGTGGGATTTAATGAGATTGGAGATGAGAAGTTTTTGTATCCTAAGGATTTAAATCCTTATCAAAAGCATCTTTTGCAAAATTACAAAAACGATAGCAGGGTTTTAAATATTGAAAAATTAAGAGCTTTGACTTACAACCTTAAAATGGTGTATCTTGGGGAAAAAGAGTTTCTGGAAAAAGTAGAAAATTTTATAGAAGAGAAGTTTTGTGTGGAAACGAAACTTACCGAAGATGCGTACGGACCTTATTATTTTTTAACTATTTTGGATAAAGAAGCGGACAAAGCAAACGGACTTAAACATCTTGAAGAGGTTGTGGGAATTGATAAGGAAAAAGTTGTGGTATTTGGGGATAATTTAAATGATATTGGAATGTTTGAGTGGGCGGGGAAAAGCATAGCCGTAAAAAATGCTCTTGATGAAGTTAAAAAAAGAGCTGATATCGTGTTGCCTTATACGAATGATGAGGATGCAGTAGCAAGATACTTGAGTAAAGTTATGTAAATTTGATATAATTAATAAAAAAGGGATTAAATGGGAAATTTAAAAGATGTAATTAAAAATATAGTAGAAGATAACGGCTGTGAGCTTTATGATATAGATATCGCTCAAGAAGGCGACCATAAATATTATAGAGTTTATATTACAAAGCCGGGGGGAGTAAATTTAAACGACTGTGCTAAAATCAACAACCTTTTATCTCCTATTTTCGATATAGAAAATCCGGTAGAGGGGAAATATTTCTTAGAAGTATCAAGTCCTGGACTTGAGAGAAAGCTTACAAAAGCGGAGCATTTTGAAAAGAGTATCGGAGAAAATGTAAAAGCGACTCTTAACGACGGTACTAAAATCAAAGGTCAGCTTAAAAGTTTTGCTGATAATGTAGCAGAAATAGGAAAAGAAAAAGTAAACTTTAACGATATTAAAAAAGCAAAAACTTACATAGAATGGAATAAATATAAGTTTGATGAATAGTTTTTTGCTCGAAGCTTCACTTAACGAAGCCTGGAAATATCAGTTTTTAACCTATCCGAATCCGGCTGTGGGGGCCGGTCTCATCGTAAAAAATCGTTTTTTCGTATCAGCTCATAAAAAAGCCGGTTTTCCTCACGCCGAAGTAAATGTTTTATGGGAGGCTTACAAAGCTTTTCACAATACTCCAAATCTTAAAACTTCACAAGAAATTCATGAATTTTTAATTAAAAATCACAACGGCTTTTTTAAAGAAGCTAATATTTTCGTAACCTTAGAGCCTTGTTCTCATATCGGAAAAACCCCTTCTTGTGCGAATTTGTTAACTATTTTAAAGCCGAAAAGTGTAAGTATAGGCTGGCTTGACCCTATCAAAGAGCATAGTGGTGGTGCGGATATGTTGAAAAATGCCGGAATTGAGGTTAAAGTTTTAAATGATAAGAGATGTTATGATTTAATCGAGCCTTTTATTAAATGGACAAAAGAGAGATTTATATTTTTTAAACTTGCCCAGAGTCTAAACGGAGCAATTACGGGAGGGTATATAAGTAGTGAAACTTCACTTAACTGGGTGCATAATGTAAGGGATAAAATCGACTTGCTTGTCATAGGGGGGAATACTGTAAGAATCGACAGACCGACTCTTGATGCAAGAAGGGTTAATGGAAAAGCTCCAGATGTTTTGATTTACAGCAAGCAAAAAGAATTTGATAAAACGATACCTCTTTTTAATGTTGAAAGAAAAGTTTTTATTGAGGATACTCTTGATAAAATTAATGATTATAAGTTTATAATGGTGGAGGGTGGAGAGAGGCTTTATAATGAGCTAAAAGATATGGTAGATTGGAAAGTTTTTATTGTAACTCCCAAAATTTTTAATAGAATAAACTATAAAAGCGAAGACAGTTTTGAAATATTACATACTTTAAGAAATGATGACTTGATTGTATTTGGGAGATAATGTGTTTAAAATACATCAGAGAAGATATCTTGGTAATAAAGCGAAAGTATTGGATTTAATTGGAGAGGTAATTAAAAAAAATATAGGTCATTTTAATTCTTTTTGTGATATTTTTGCAGGGACTGGGAGTGTCGGGGCGTATTTTAATAATGAAGATAAAAAGATAATATTAAATGATTTTTTGTATCACAATTATGTAACTTTAAATGCTTTTTTAAGCAGTGAAAATTTTGATGGAAATAAAATAAAAAATTTAATAGAGAAATTGAATCAATTAGAATCAAAAGAAGAAAATTATTTTTCTATAAATTTTGGAGATAGATATTTTTGCAAAAAGAATGCAATTAAAATAGGTGTGATTAGAGAAAAGATAAAAAAATGGTTTGTAAGTGGAGTTATAAATAGAAAAGAAAAAAATATTCTGTTAACATCATTAATTTATTCGATAGATAAAATTGCAAATACGGTAGGGCATTATGATGCATATATCAAAAAAGAGATAAAAGAAAAAGATTTTAAACTTAAAATGCTCGATATTGATTTAGAAAAAAATAAAAATAATGAAATCTATAATATGGATGCAAATGTTTTAATTAGAGAAATTGAATGTGATGTTTTATATATAGACCCTCCGTATAACAGCAGACAATATGCTAATATGTATCATGTTTTGGAGAATTTAGCCTTATGGCAAAAACCGGAAGTAAAAGGAGTGGCGAAAAAGTTTGATACAATTCATTTAAAAAGTGGATATAATCAGAAAAATGCTATAGATTTTTTTGAGGATTTAATTTTGAACGCAAAAACTAAATATATTTTACTTAGTTATAACAATATGGGTAATAAAGGTCATAGCAGAAGTAATGCAAGAATGAGTGATGAAGATATTTTAAGAGTTTTGAGTCAAAGAGGTAAAGTAGAAATTTTTGAAAAAGAGTATAAAGAATTTACAACAGGTAAAAGCAAAAGAGGAGAAAATAAAGAAAGAGTGTTTTTTGTGGAGATTGTGAAGTGAATAGTAATATATGTGAAATAGTGAAAAATTTAAATTCTATTTTAAATTCAAAAAATGTATATATAGAATTTAGATTTAGAAATTTTCATATTAAGTGTAATAGTTATTTAAAAGATTATGATATACAAGTGGACTATTACGATAATTCTAGAATATTTGAGCCTTATAATTTTTGCTTAGATTTGAAAAATTTTAGTTTGCTGTATTATAAAAAAGAAAATTTGAAAATTCTTTTTGTATTTATAAATCAGTATATGCTAAGTGCTTTTTATGAATTTATTATAAAAAACCAAAATGAATATATAGAAAATTTGAAAGACACAATAGAAAAATATATAAAATTAAAAAAATATGTCATAAAAAAATGTAAGTATACTGATAATTTATATTGTTATAATAGTAAATTGAGTAGGAATTTAAGTCTAAAAAATTTTTTGGAAAAAAATAAAGAAATTAAAAAAAATAAAAAAAATTATTTGTTTATAGTGCAAGATATGAGGGATATTATATCTGAGAGATATAAAAATTTAGATTTATGTGTCTATAAATTTAACAGGAAGTTATCTTTTTCAAAAGAAATAAATTTTTTATATGATTCTATTATTCAGAAAGGGATAAAATTATGAAACTCTGGTCAATTTCAACAACTTTAAGGAATCCGTATAGGTTCAGAGATTTTTTAAAAGTTTTAGCTGAATTAGAAGGAAAAGAGTGGAATAAAAATACTCAAATGGAATTTCAAATAAAATTAATACAAAACAGATTATATGGACTTACAAATCAGTTTTTAAAAAATTTATCTAAAGAATTAGAAGAAGAGTTTTTAAACTTTAATAAGCCGTTAAGTTTTGAAACGGCAAAAAAAATATTTGAGATTAAAAATTATACCGACCCTGCAATGAGAGGTAGAACATCTTTTAAACCTTTGGAAAAATTTGGGGCCGTAGCAGTTATTGACGGTAAAGTTAAAATTACAAAACTTGGAAAATGGATTTTAAGTAAAGAGTTTGATATCAATAAATTTTTTTTTAAAGCTCTTTTAAAATGGCAATATTCGAATCCTTTAGATAGAGATTTTAGGGATTTTGATATTAAACCTTTTGTAGCTACATTGGAATTGATTGATAAAATCAATAAATATTGTAATGAAAACAATCAAAAAGCAAAGGGAATATCATTTTGGGAATTTGAAATTTTTGTATTAAGTTTGAGTCACTATAAAAATATAGATTTGCATGTAACTGAGTTAATTGCTTTTAGGGAAGAATTAGAAAAACAAAAGGATTTTAGAAAAAAAGAAAAGTTTTATAAAGAATTTAAAAATGAGTATTTAAAAGATTTTTCAAATAAAAAACATTCAAGAGATTATACTGATAATGCAATAAGATATTTTAGATTGACAAATTTATTATATGTAAGAGGAGGTGGGTTTTATATTGATATAGATTATAGAAAAAAAGAAGTTATTGAATTTATAATAAATAATATCAAATCGTCAAAAGAAGAATTTAGTAATAAAAATGAATATACAAATTATTTATCCGATATTAATATTCCAAGGGTTATGTTTGAAGAAAAAAAATTTATTATAAAAGATATTTTAGAAATTACAAATATATACTCTTTAAAAGATTTAGAAAAAAAAGATGTGTCGGAATTAAAACAAATTTTACAAGAATTAAGATTACAAAAACAAAAACAAATTTTTCAACAAATTAAACAGATTGAAAAAACAATTGAAAACTTAAAGAATTATAGAAGTCATCCGACTTTAAAACCAAGTATTGCTCTTGAGAAATTTATAACCGAAGCTTTATTGATAATAAATGATGCTTTAAAAATAAAGCCTAATTATATTTCTGGAGATGATGGTGAAATTATTTTTACCGCTCCAGCAGAAACTCCAGATATTGAGTGCTTTTATCGCTCTTTTAATTCAATTTGTGAAGTTACTAATTTAACAAGTAGAGACCAGTGGTATAATGAAGGCCAACCTGTTATGAGGCATTTAAGAGATTTTGAAAATAAGTATCCTAATGCTTATGCTCTTTTTATAGCTCCGAAATTACATAAAGATACAATAAATACGTTTTGGTTTGCAGTAAAATATGAGTATGAAGGTAAAAAACAAAAAATTGTTCCTTTAACTGTTTCTCAAATTATTGAAATTTTAGAAGTAATAAAAGCTTTAAAAGAAAAAGGTAAAAAATTAACTCATTTACAATTTAAGGAAATGCTTGATGAAATTGTGAATGTAAGTAATTATTCTAATTCACAAGAATGGGTAAATATAATTCCTAAAATCATTGAAAAATATAAGGAAAAATTATGCAGTTAAATATAGTCTATAAAGATGACTGTTTAAGCGTATTAAACGATAATGCGAGAATAGAGGATGAGTCGGTGCAATTGATTTTTGCTGACCCACCTTATAATTTAAGTGGAAACGGATTAAAACTTGTGGGTAATAAAACGGGTGGTGATTATTATATGATAAATGAAGAGTGGGATAAAATGGGAGAAAAAGAATATTTTGATTTTACAAATGAATGGATAAGGGCTTCAAAAAGAGTATTAAAACCAAACGGTAGTATATTTATATGTTGCAGTTATCATAATATAGGAGAATGTGTGCTTGGGCTTAAAAACAATGGGTTTGAAGTAAAAAATATAATTACCTGGCAAAAAACTAATGCAATGCCAAATTTAACAAGAAGAGTTTTGACTCATTCAACAGAATTTATAATTTGGGCGGTAAAAGGAAAAAATTGGGTTTTTAATTACGAAATTTTAAAAGAGTTAAATCCAGAAAAAACAAAAGATGGAAAATCTAAACAAATGAGAGATGTTTGGCAAATTCCTTTGTGTCAGGGAAAAGAGAGACTAAAAGATGAAAATGGCAGAGCTTTACATCCAACTCAAAAACCGGAGGAGCTTTTAAAAAGAATTATTTTGGGATTTTCTAATGAGGAAGATATTGTATTAGATCCGTTTGCCGGAAGTGGAACAACTCCATATATAGCTAAAAAATATAATAGGTCTTATATTGCAATTGAAAAGGAAGAAAAATATTATAAGGCTATTTTGAAAAGATTAGGAGAACTTTATACAGACAATTTAAATAATAAAAGAAGAGAAAAAACTATTTTTGATGTTGTAAATTAATAAGTATGGGCAAAAATGAACTACATCGGAAGCAAATATAAACTGTCAACATGGATAAAAGAAGAAATAACAAAAAGAGCAACCCCCCAGATTTTCTGCGATTTATTCGCTGGAACTGGGATAATCGGAAGAGTCTTTAAAAAAGATGTAAAAAAAGTAATTTCAAATGATATAGAATATTATGCCTATGTGCTAAATCGAAATTACATTGGTAATCATAAAAACTTAAAAGAAAAATTTAAAGTAATTGAATATCTTAATAATTTACCATTAAGAAATGATGGCTTTATTTATAATAACTACTGCTTCCCGGCAAACAGGCTCTATTTTAGTGATGAAAACGGACAAAAAATTGACACTATTCGTATGGAAATTGAAAAATTTAAAGATGATGAAGATTTATACTATTTTTTGCTTGCGAGTTTAATTGAAAGTGCGGATAAAGTGGCAAATACGGCAAGTGTGTATGGGGCGTTTCTTAAAAAGTTGAAAAAATCAGCTAAGAAAAAAATGGTTTTAGAACCGGCAATTTATGAAGAAAACGACAATGAACATCTAGTAACCCAAAAGGAAGCAAATGAGCTGATAAAAGAGATAAGCGGAAATGTCCTCTATCTTGACCCGTCTTATAACAGCAGACAATACGTGGCTAATTATCATCTTTTAAATACAATTGCGGAGTATAAAGAGTTTGAGCCTAAAGGCAAAACGGGGCTAAGAGAATATTATAAATCTCCCTGGTGCCAAAAAGGAAGAGTTAAAGAAGTTTTTGAAGACTTAATAAAAAACGCTGATTTTGAGTGGGTATTTTTGAGTTATAATAATGAAGGGCTTATGAGCGAAGAAGAGATAAGAAAAATTATGAGCAAATACGGAAAATATGAACTTATTAAAAAAGAGTATCAACGTTTTAAGGCGGACAGCAAAAGAGAGCATAAAGCAGATAAAACCCATGAATATCTGCATATATTGAGGAAATATTAATGGATATAAAAATATACGACAAACTTGCACAAAAATACGACCTTGCTACTAAAATAGTGAGTTTTGGGATTGAAGAGCTTTGGAGATGGATGTTTAAGCGTGAGATAAAAAAGCATATAAAAAATGGAGTGCTTTTAGATGTTGCAAGTGCTACGGGTAAGATGGCAAGGGTAATGGATTTTGATAAAATGTATTTAGTTGAGCCAAGCAGCGAAATGGTAAAAGTGATTGTTGAAAAATTCGAAAAAAAGGGATATAAAAAAGAAGATTTCGAAGTTGTGTTTGAAGAGAGTCCTCATATAAAAATGAAAAAAGGGGAAAAAGAGGTTGTTATAATTCAAGATACTGCCGAAAATGTAAAACTTCCTGAAAAAGTTGATTTAATAACGGCATTTATGGCCCTTAGAAATTTTGACGATTTACAAAAAGGTATTAAAAATTTAGATTCCAATTTGAAAAATGGAGGAATTTTTGCTATTGTAGAAATGGTAAAAAGTGATTCTTTGTTTGCTAAATTTATTTTATGGTATATGAATAATATAGTGCCTCTTATCGCAGGAATTTTTACCGGTATGAAACAGGAATATAAATTGCTTGGTAAAAGTATAGACTCTTTAAAAGAAGAGGATATTTTGAAAAATTTTAAAAATTATAAGATAATAAAAAAACAAAAACTTATTTTTCCTATTGCCACTTTAATAATAGTGAAGAGAGATGAGTGATAAAGTATTTGAAATTACAATTAGTGAAAATATTGAAGTTGTTATTGATTCAAGATTTAAGATTAAAGGTTTTATAGAGTTTATAAGACTTTCTTTTAATAGACTTGAAATTAAAGATAACGAATATAGAGTATATTTCGATAGAAAGAATATTAAAAAACATAAACTTTTAATTCACGCTATTGCGAATATGTATAAAAAACAGAAAAAAGATGAAGCGACTATAAAGAAACTCTTTTTAAATTACAAAAAAGATTTAATTATTAAAATTAAAAAATATAATCTTTCATTTGATGAAATGGCTATTTATATTACTATTAGAAAACTCTCAAGCAAAGAGTTTGAAATACTTTTTGCAAATCCTAAAGCACCTGTTTTTAATTATATTAAGGGGCTTTTTTTGTTTGATTTG
This sequence comes from uncultured Nautiliales bacterium, assembly GCA_964445785.1. GTDB lineage: Bacteria > Campylobacterota > Campylobacteria > Campylobacterales > Nautiliaceae > Nautilia. The sequence goes on along the minus strand of CAYULY010000006.1, from coordinate 23,347 downwards.
ATAGATATTTTTCCTGATAAAATGGTTGTTGTTTTTAATGAAGAGTCAAAAAGAATCGTTACGGCTTTAGCGTCTAAAAATAGCGTAATGGGATATAAGGTTATTTTTAATATAGATGAGAGGGATTTTGAGCATTCTAAATCTTTTAGTGTAGAGGGGTCTTTAAAAGAGTATTTAAATAAAATAAGAAACGCTCTTGAGCTTTTTGGGGTTTCTAGTATTTATGAGTTTGATAAGATAAAAAAAGAATATAGACGTCTTGCTAAAAAATATCATCCCGATTTACATAGACAAAAACCCGAACTTATTCAAAAAATTTATGCTAAAAAATTTGCAAGGATAAAAGAGTCTTATGAACTTTTAGAAGAGTATTATAATCAAAAGATAAAATAACTACATCCATTCAAGCAGTTTTTCCACTTCTTTTACTTCATAGCATTTAATAGACTCTTCTAATGGTTTAGAAGGTATGATTGCTTTTTTAAATCCTAAGTTTGCAGCTTCTTTTATTCTTATATCAAGTCCCGGGACGTCTCTTATATCTCCTACTAAGCTGACTTCTCCTATAAAAATACTGTCTTTGCTTATTTTTCTGTCTCTAAAGCTACTAACAATTGCCGCTATTATTGCCAAGTCGGCTGCCGGTTCGGTTATTTTTATTCCACCGGTTACGTTTATAAATACGTCGTATTGGTTAAAAGGCAAATTTAATTTTTTTTCAAGCAAAGCTAAAATCATATTAAGTCTGGCTAAATCAAAACCTGTCGCACTTCTTTTAGGAATTGAATAACTCTCACTTACAAGTGCTTGGACTTCAAGGACAATAGGTCTTGTACCTTCTAAAATTACGGTAATTGCACTTCCGGGCAGTGCTTTTTTACTAAAGAAACTTTTATTTTTAGCACTTACCAATCCCTCTTTTGTCATTTCAAAAATTCCAATTTCACTGGTTGAGCCGAATCTGTTTTTAAATGCCCTTAGGATTCTAAGCTCACGGCTTGCGTCTCCTTCAAAGTATAAAACGGTATCTACCATATGTTCAAGTACTCTAGGTCCAGCGATTGAGCCTTCTTTAGTAATATGACCTATGATAAAAATAGGGGTTTTGGTCTCTTTTGCAATTCTCATAAGCTCAAATGTCGCTTCCCTTACTTGAGATACGCTTCCGGGAGCTGATTGTAGATTTTCGGAGTAGATTGTTTGAATTGAATCTATAATAACTAAATCATACCCTTTTTTTATTTCGTCGATAATATTTTCAACTACTATCTCCGGCATTAAAAATAGGTTTTTATTTTTAATACCGAGTCTTTCGGCTCTTATTTTTATCTGTCCGGGACTTTCCTCTCCGGCTACATATAGGACTTTTTTGTTTATGTTTCCGGCAAGTTTCATCATAAGAGTCGATTTACCGACTCCAGGACTTCCTCCGATTAATACTAAACTCCCGGGTACTATTCCTCCACCTAATACCAAATCAAGTTCTTTATCTCCCGATGAAAATCTTGTAATTTCCTCTTTTTCTATCTCTTCGAATTTTAAGACGTTTGCTTTTTTTGCAGTAGGTTTTGTGGATTCTTTTTTTACTTCGATAAAACTTTCCCAGCTTCCACAGGCTGGGCACTTACCCATCCATTTAGCACTTTTGTATCCGCACTCTATACATTCAAATACAGTTTTCTTTTTAGCCATTGAATATACTTTGAATTATTTGGTCGTATGTTAAGTTGTTTGATATTGAAGTGATAATAAGTTCGTATATTATTTTCCAAGTAAATAAAGTGGATAACATAATTAAAATGTATAAAAAAATTATCCACTTATGTTCACTTAAATTTATATTGTCTTCGTCTTTAAATCTTTCTACTAATAAGTAAATTATCCAAGATATTATTATGATATCTCCGAAATATAAGAGTATTTTACTCTCCATAAAGCCCGTCCAAAATTCCTTCTATAAACTCTTCTTTGTTGAATTTTATTAAATTTTCCGGTTTTTCCCCAACTCCTATGTATAAGATGGGAAGTCTTAATTCGTCAGCTATCGTAAATACACTTCCGCCTTTTGCCGTACCGTCAAGTTTTGTAATAATAACTCCGTCAACTCCTATTATCTCTTTAAATACTTTTGCCTGGTTTATCGCACTGCTGCCTTGAGTTCCGTCTATTATTAAGATAATTTTATGAGGAGCGTTCGGATATGCTTTTTTTGCTACGTTTACTATTTTTTTAAGTTCGTTTTGTAAGTTTATTTTATTATGTAATCTTCCGGCCGTATCTATTAACGCTACGTCAATTCCTTTGGCTTTTGCACTTGCTATTGTGTCGTATGTAATAGCTGCCGGGTCGTGACCTTGTTTAGTTTTTACTATAGGAATATCTAAAATTTCCGCCCATTTTGTAAGCTGTTCTATAGCTGCTGCTCTGAATGTGTCGGCCGCTCCTAGAATAACCGATTTTCCTTCGTTTTTAAATTTATAAGCTAGTTTTGCAATGGTTGTCGTTTTACCGGCTCCGTTTACTCCGATAATTAAAAATACATAGGGTTTATCGTCTATAACAATTTCATTATTAGGAGTATCGAATATCCAGGAGAGTTCTTTTTTGAGTTTTTCTTTGCTTACTTCTTCCGGTAGTTTTTCTATAACCTTTTCTACCAGTTCGTAATCCATATCGGCTTCTAATAACGCCTCTTCTATTATTTCGCGAGGAATTTTTTCTTTTTTTTCCGTTCCTACTACGGTTTGTATCGCCTTTTTTGTTTTTTCAAGTGCTTTTTTAAAAAGTCCGAACATTTACAATCCTTCCGTTTTTAATATTTCATACGGTGTGAAATTTTCATATTTTATAGTTCTATTTTTATCTAAAATAACAATTGTGGGATAATATTCAATTTTAAAGTAATTTTCAAGAAATTTCGCGTTTGTTTTGTAGTATTTTACGTTTAATTTGTTTAATATCAGTTCTTGAGCTTTCGATAAAGTATTGTTGTTTTCAAATAATAAAATAATTCTTTTCGGAGGAAATATGAGTTTGTTATTTTTAAAAGAAAGCTTTAAATCATTTATTTTTATATTTTTAATATTTACTTTAGGTAAAGATTCTTGTATTATTTGTGTTTTATTTTCATTAGAAATTTTTTCTTTTTTGGAACAGGCGTTAAAAAAAACAGCTAAAAATAATGTTAAAATAAGTCTCAATTTTTATTCCTTTTTCGTAATTTTAACATAAGGCGTAAAAAATGAAAAATAATTGTAAAGAAGAGTTTAGAAAAAAGTGTCTGAAATTAAAAAAATTCAACAGGTACTACTACTCAAAAAAGATAGGAAAAGAACTTTTAAAATATTCTAAGGGATATAAAAATATTTTATTTTTTATACCTATGAAAAATGAGGTTGATATTCATTGGGTTTTAAAGGTTTTAAGAAGAGGAAAAAAGCGGATTTTAGTCCCGTTTATGGAGGATTTAAGCTTTAAAATGGTAAAATATCATTTACCTCTTAAGAAAAAGAGGTTTTCTATTTTAGAACCGCTCAATAAACAAAAATCTCTTATTAAAATTGACTTAGCAGTAGTTCCTATTGTCGGAATGGATATTTCATTTAAAAGAATTGGTTTTGGAAAAGGAATGTATGACCGTTTCTTTGACACTCTGGGTTATAAGCCTGAAATTTTATTTATTCAGTTAAGACCTTGCATCTCAAAAACCGTCGTAGGGGATAAATATGATGTAAGGGGGGATTTGTATATAAGTTTTAATATCGTAAAAAAAAGGAGAAAAAATGTCGTTTTTAATAATTTTAGTCGTTATGATTTTATCCGCTCTCGCGGGATTTGCTATAGCAAAAAAAATGGATGCTGCTAAATATGACATCTATATAGAACAAGCGAAAGCGAAAGCGAAAGCTATAGAACATGAAGCGGAGATTTTGCTTGAGAATACGAAAACAAAAGCAAAAGAGCTTGAACTTGAAGCTAAAAATGCTTATGAATTGCAAGAGATGAAGTTAAAACAGGAGTACAAAAGTAAATTAAATGAAATTTTGAATAAAGAAAAAGAGATTGAGGAGTTAATTCAACAACATCTCAAAAAAGATGAAGAGCTTTCTTATAAACTTACGCAACTCTCAAAAGAGAGAGAAGTTATAGAACAGTTAAAATCCCAATATAAGGAGAAATTAACAGAAGTTCAGAAAATCTTAGAAAACGTTGCTGGATTTACCACTCAAGAAGCGAAAGAACTTTTACTTAAAAAAACGGAAGAAGAGTTAAGAGATGAAGTTGCACATTTAACTAGGAAAATTTTAAAAGAAGCAGAAGAGGATGCAAAGAAAAAGGCTGAATTTATAATAGCCCAGGCTACTACAAGATATGCCGGGGATTTTGCCGGAGAGAGACTTATAAATGTAGTGCCTATAGGTGATGATGAGATGAAAGGAAGAATTATCGGAAAAGAGGGGAAAAATATTAAAACTTTAGAAATGGTAACTGGTTGTGATATTATTATAGACGATACACCGGGAGCTGTTACTGTTAGTAGTTTTAATATCTACAGACGTCAAATAGCGGTGGAAACTATTAAAAGATTGGTAGAAGACGGAAGAATTCAACCGGCAAGAATTGAAGAGATTTATGAAAAAGTAACTCAAGAGTTTGAAGAAAAAACTTCAAAAGAGGGAGAAGAGATTTTAGTCGATTTAGGGCTTGCCAGCAGCGGTATTCATCCGGAACTTGTAAAATTAATAGGCAGACTTAAATATAGAGCAAGTTACGGTCAAAACGCTTTGGCTCACTCTTTGGAAGTGGCTCATTTAGCCGGAATTATGGCAGCTGAAATGGGAGGAGACGAAATTTTAGCGAAAAGAGCCGGACTTTTACACGATATCGGGAAAGCCTTAACACACGATTTTGGTGGAGACCACGTTAATTTAGGGTATGATATTTGTAAAAGATATAAAGAACCGGAAGTTGTTTTAAACGCTATAAAAGCTCATCACGGACACGTAGAACCGAATAGTATAGAATCTGCAGCAGTTTGTGCGGCTGATGCTTTATCTGCGGCAAGACCCGGGGCTAGAAGGGAAGTGCTTGAGGCTTTCTTAAAAAGGGTTGAGTCTTTGGAAAAAATTGCCAAAAGTTATGTAGGAGTTGTAAACGCTTATGCTTTAAATGCCGGAAGAGAAATTAGAGTAATCGTTGAAGCCGATTTAATTAACGATGACGAAGCGATTTTACTTGCCAGGGATATAGCAAAAAGAATTGAAAAAGAAGTAAACTTTCCTGGTAAAATAAAAGTTAACGTAATTAGAGAAAAAAGAGCTATTACATATGCTGCAGCTTAAAGAAGGATTTTAATGGAAGTTTTAGTTAAAGCATGTGGGGAGTTTTATACAAATTGTTATATAGTGAATAAAAAGATAATTATTGATCCAGGAGTCGGGGCTTTTGAATTTGTAAAAGAGTATTGTGACAACCCTTTGGCTATTATCAATACTCACGGCCATTTTGACCATATGTGGGATGATAAAAAACTAAAAGAGTATTTTGATATTCCTATTTATATTCACGAAAACGATGCCTTTATGCTTGAAAACGACCCGTTTGGATATAACCCTCCGAAAGTAAAACCGGATGTTTTAGTAAAAGAAGGGGAATATAAAATAGGGGACTATAGTGTTTTAATAAGGCATTTTCCGGGACACACTCCAGGAAGTATTACTATTGAAATTGATGAGGAGATGTTTAGTGGAGATTTTATATTTGACGGAAGTATAGGAAGAGTTGATTTCCCATATTCCGACCCTAAAAAAATGAAAGAATCTATAAAGAAATTTTTAACAATTCCTTATGATAAAAGAGTTTTACCGGGACATGGAGCGACTACCACAATAAAAAAGGCACAAAAGTTTTTGCCTATGTGGCTTGAATATTTAGGATAATTAAAAAGATTGGAAAATCTCTATGTTTTTTTACTGTGTGGATTGTCTTATATTCCATTTCCCAACCCTCAAAATACTCTTTTAACTCTTCTTTGCTAAATCCGAAATGGTAAACGTCGTCATTTCCTCTTGTATGAAAGGTTCCATCTTCTTTTACCAAATCTGCTAGGAAAGCTTTGTTTGTAATTTCTTGTAGCTTTTTGTTTAAGGCTTTTATATCTTTTATGTGATGTAAAGTCATTGATGAAACTACAACGTCAAACTTTGAGTCTATTTCAAATATATCTTTTTGATAAGCTTTTGCGTTTAGATTTAGTTTTTTTGCTTTTTCGTTGAATTTTTCCACCATTTTTTTAGAAGTGTCTATGCCTATTACTTCTTTTACATAAGGAGCTAAATTAATACCCACAAGCCCCGTTCCACATCCGAATTCTAAAATTCTGTCAGTTTTTTTAAGATGCGGTTTTATACTCTCCACTACTGCTTTTGCCAGATTTACTCTTCGTGGTAAATCATCCCACGTAATTGCATCTTTATCAAATCTAGAATTCAATTCCGGCTTCCTTTAAGGCTTTGTGAATATGGCTCATTTGAGTGGCTTTATTTTTGCACCAGTTAGGGGCTAATAGATTTTGGGTACCTGCTGTCATTCTTTGAATAGAGATATTTTGAGGAAGCATTTTTATAGCTTTTACCAGTGTGTTTATATATGTTTTTTCATCAATCGGAGTAAAGTTTCCTTTTTTGTATTCAAGTGCTAATAGTGTGTTTTCGGTAACGTATAAAGGATGAAATTTTATTGAATCTATATTTAAAGCTATCGAATCGGCTACGCTTTTTAGCATATCGTATTGGGTTTCATCCGGTAAACCAAATATCAAGTGCCCACATACGTTGAGAGCTAAATCTTTTGTTTTTTTAATTGTCTCTTGAACGTTTTTAAAGTCGTGACCTCTGTTGATTTTTTTTAAAGTTTTGTCGTTTGAAGACTGAATCCCGTATTCGATCCATATTTCATAATTTTTGCTTAGCTCTTTTAAGTAGTGTAAAGTTTCATCGGTAATGCTGTCGGTTCTTGTGCCTACACTTATTCCTATAACGTCCGGAAACGTTAAAGCTGTGTCGTATAGGGTTTTTAGTGTTTCAAAAGGTGCGTAGGTATTGGTAAAACTTTGGAAATAGACTATAAACTTTTCCGCTTTGTATTGTTTTTTTAAGAATTCTATAGTGGAAAAAAACTGCTCTTTTAAGGCTTTTAGCTGCTTTTGTAGTAAAGGATTGTGGGTTGAGTTTAAATTTAGTGTAAATCTCTCTTTTATAAAGTTTGGAGAGAAACTTTCGTTTTCACAAAATACGCAACCTCCTCTTGAGACCGTCCCATCGATATTTGGACACGTAAATCCCGGAACTGAAATCGGAACTTTTTTTACGTTTGTATTAAATTTGTTTCTTAAATATTTTCCAAATGTATAAAGTTTATCCATTGCACCTCTTTTTATGGGAGTTTATATCAAAAAGATAGAGTTTAATCAAGGAAAAAAAGAGAAAAAAGTTAAAGAATAGGGTAATTACCGTCAAAGCAGGCAAAACAGTAATTTTCTCTTTTGTCTTTAATAGCTTTTACGAGTGATTCTATAGAAAGGTAAGCTAAAGAATCTGCTTCTATGAATTTAGCAATTTCTTCTGTTGATAGTCTTGAGGCTATCAGTTCACCTTTTGTAGGAGTGTCCACTCCGTAATAACAAGGTCCGGTTGTAGCCGGAGATGCTATTCTCATATGAACTTCTTTTGCTCCGGCTTCTTTTAGCATTCTTACTATTCTTTTAGAAGTTGTTCCTCTTACTACGCTATCGTCTATTACTACAAGCTTTTTACCTTCTATTTTGTGTTTAATAGGAGAGAGTTTCATTTTAACTTTTAAATCTCTAATTTCTTGAGTAGGTTCTATAAACGTTCTACCTACGTAATGGTTTCTCATAATAGCCATTTCAAAAGGAATTCCACTCTCTTCCGCATATCCAAGAGCCGCTGCTACTCCACTATCCGGTACCGGAACTACCATATCGGCATCAACTGGAAGTTCGCGTGCCAGTTCTCTACCCATTTGTTTTCTTACACTATATACGTTTTTTCCGAATACGTTGGAATCCGGTCTTGCAAAGTAGATATATTCAAAAATACACTGTTTCGGAGTAGGTTCGAAAATCATTTCACTTTTAAGTTCATTATCTTCAAAAATAATCATTTCTCCCGGTTGAACGTCTCTTATGTAATCCGCTCCTACTAATTCAAAAGCACAAGTTTCGCTTGCTACTATATATCCACCACTTTTAAGTTTACCTAGAGATAAAGGTCTAAATCCAAACGGGTCTCTTATTGCAAACATCTTTTTTCTGCTAAGGATAATTAAAGAAAAAGCACCTTTTATTTTTTTAACGGCATCAATAATTCTCTCTTTTAAGGTAACTTTTTCGTAATTTTTTGCGATTAAATGGATTAAGTTTTCCGTATCCATATTACTTTGGAAAATCGCTCCTATTTTAATTAGTTTGTCTCTAATTTCTTTAGCGTTTACCAGGTTTCCGTTATGGACTATAGAAATTTCTCCAAGTCCGTATCTTGCAAATACCGGTTGAGCGTCAAGAATAGAGTCGTCTCCAGCGGTTGAATACCTGGTATGACCTATTGCTATATCTCCTTTTAAGATTTTAAAATGTTCTTCTTTAAAAATTTGAGTTACAAGTCCTCTATCTTTTATCGTATGAATATGTGCTCCGTCACTACTGCTAATTCCGGCTGCTTCCTGACCGCGATGTTGCATAGAAAAAAGAGCGTAATATGCTAATTTACTTGCATTGTTATTTCCATATATTCCTACTACTGAACACATTTATTTTTCCTTTTTAATTTTTTAGGATAATTAATAAGCATTATATCGTATGATTGACTGAAATACAAAGAAGGTATCATCAGATACCTAAAGCGTCGTGAATGGAGTATAAAGAAGGTTGTTGGTTTACCAGCCATTTTGAAACTTTTAAAGCTCCTCTTGCAAAAGTTTCACGGCTTGTGGCTGTGTGGTTTAGTTCTAAAAATTCACCTTCATTATAAAATCCTACCGTATGGCGTCCTACGACGTCTCCGCCTCTTACGGCAAATACTCCGATTTCGTCTTTAGTTCTGGCTCCTACGTGTCCGCTTCTTCCCGTTACTATTACATCTTTTAAGTTAAGACCTCTAGCACGTGCCGCGTGTTCCGCTAAAGTTAAAGCTGTTCCGCTAGGAGCGTCAACTTTGTATCTATGGTGTTGTTCTACTATTTCTATATCAAAATCTTTTAGTTTCGCACTTACCATTTCTACAAGTTTATTAAGTATTGCTACTCCTAAACTCATATTAGTTGCGTATAAAACGGGAGCTTTTTTGCTTACTTCTATCATTAAATTTTGTTGATGGTCGTTAAGTCCCGTTGTGGCTATTACAAGAGGTTTTGGAATTTCAAGTGCCGCTTCTAGTAATTTTTGAGTGGCTATGGGTGCTGAAAAATCGATTACGACTTCACAATTTTCAAGCAGTGTTTTAGCGTCGTTTGTAATTATTGTATCTTTATCAAATTCTATAGTCTGTTTGCCTTCGAACATAACTGCCCCAAGAGTATCGTCGCTGTTTTTAATAATATTTACAAGAAGTTGACCTACTCTTCCGGTTGCTCCGACAATTCCGTATCTCATATGATTCCTTTTTTTTGAAAATTATAACAAATCTTATTTGTTATTTTATAATTTCTAAAGGAGTGTCTTGTTTATATAGTTTCCCGTGGTATTTTTTTATATTTAAAACTACCGGTACCTCATAGATATTAAGGTATTGAATGATTTTGATTATAGTGTTTATACCGGCTGTTGTGTAGAGTATATTTTTGTATTTTTTTCTTTGTTGATAGATATCTATTGCGAGAATTGGGTATTTTGTTTTTATTTTTGAAATAAGGGTATTTAGGTCGTTCATTCTTGAAGAAAATATTATTAGCGTATACTCTTTTTTTTTAGGTTCGAAAATGTCGTTTTTTTCGTAGAGGATTATTTTATTAAAATCCAAAAATTTATATTCTTTGAATTTATAATTGTAGTAAAAGAAAAAAGCTGCAACCATTAACGCTCCGAAAAAGGAGCTGAATGTATAAAAAAATCTGCTTTTCAATTAAGAAAGAAGAGCATTGATTTTTTCAGTATAAATACCTTTAGGAGCGGCTCCTATCATTTGGTCTACCAATTCTCCGTTTTTAAAGAATAAAACGGTAGGAATACTTCTAATTCCGAATTGTGCTGCAATTTCCGGAGCTTCGTCGGTGTTTACTTTTGCAATTACCGCTTTTCCTTCAAAGTCTTTTGAAAGTTCTTCAATAGTTGGTGCAAGCATTCTACAAGGACCACACCAAGGTGCCCAGAAATCTACTACTACTACTTTATTATTTTTTATTGTATCTACGAAATTTTGTCCGTTTAATTCTAAAGCCATAATTTCTCCTTATTCTTTTTATTTTTTATTATAACAAAAAAAGACAATTTTACTCATTAATTAAAGACGTTTTAAGAAATTTTGTTTAAAATATCGCAAAAAGCGATATTTTTTTTAAGAATTGTCATTCACATCTCTTATTGCGAATACGGAATCTAAAATCGAATAAATAGCAAGTCCTAATCCTACACATCCTATTACTATTAAAATTTCCATTGTATGAGCCGGAACGTATGCGTACGGAGTTAACTCCGCTAAATTATAAATACTTGTCGCTTGAGGTCCTAAGCCTTCAACTCTTTCACTCATAGGGACTATATTACCTCCGTATGTAAATGTTTGTCTCATAAAAAACGTACCTATAATCGCAAAAACACTTCCTGTAATAATTAAAATCTCTTTTTTTGAGTTCCATAGCATTAAAGGAATTATTAAACCTAAAATAATCCATGTCCAATACATTACTGAAACGGGGCTTTTGCTTATGATTAAATCCATCCATTTAGAGTCTACGCTTAGGTAATTTATTATCTCGTAAATCAAAGCCAAAGCAGCAATTACAATTCCCGTTTTTGTTAATAAGTTTAGAGTTTCTCTATAATAGACTTTGTCTCTTAAAGCTAAAAAACTGAATATAATTGCTCCCGCTACTGCAGTAAGTGCACCGGTTATTAAGAAATATAACCATAATAGAGGAATATCCGTCCATAAATGTCTAGGGGCGTTTAAGTTAAATAATAGACCTTGAATATAAAATTCTGCAATGTCGATAATAATTCCTAAAATTACTAAAACACCGGCTACTTTTCTTGCTAGGTCCCTTTTATTTGTTATAAGAAAGTAAATTTCAATAAAAGTAAACGGAATGTAAACACTGTATAAAGGCATCATAAGCCACATACCGCTTTGAGGTTGAGGATTTAATACCATCCAATAGATATTGATTTGATTAGCAAGGTCGGTTGCAATTGATATGAGTCCGCCAAATACCATAGAAATACCGAAAGTAATAAATGCCGCTGCAACTTTAGGAGCTGTTTTTACGTGAAAAAGTTCGGCAAGTGCAGTTAATAAAATTAAAGCACTACCGCCGTATAGCAAGTAAGTATATTGAGATACGAAAATTCCCCAAGGTTCGGCTTTGTTTACTTCTTCGATATGTTTTAAGTGGAAAATTTGTTCTTTTAGAGCTATTGCAACTTGTTTGGATTCTTCTAAATGACCGGCGGTTGCTATAATACCTGCATTATTTACGAATTCGTGTGCCCATCTTAGAGTAAAAATTTCATACCATCCGATTATACCTATTGCAAGTAAAATATAAGCGATTAACATAGTTTTATTAAAAAGAAGTTCTTTTATGCTTACTTTTCTTATGTTAAGTCCGCAACAATTAATATATTCTTTCATACTAGCTCCTTACGCTTTTTTCCACTCAGGCTTTTTAGCGTTTGCCTCAGTTTTATATTTTGCTTTAAATTCGCTCCATTTGTGTTTTGTAACGTTTCCTAATGTTCTTTGTGCATATTCTTTGTCTTCCGGTACCAAATAAAAAAGTTTAGGAAGAGTTTTCTCATCTTCTTTAAGTACGAAAAACTCTCTTTTTTCTAAAATTTTTACAATATCGGAATTAGGGTCTTCCAAATCACCGAACGTTCTAACTTTTGTAGGACACGTCGCACTACAAGCAGTTGTTCCGTATTCTTGAATTCTTCCGTCGCAAAACGTACATTTATCAACTGCGTGTCTTGTTTCGTCTATGAATCTTGCTTCGTAAGGACAAGCCTCCATACAACCTTTACATATAATACACATATCGTAATCGACTTTTACTATTCCGCCTTCAGCAAAGTGAGAGGCACCGGTAGGGCAAACGGTTATGCACGGAGCGTCTTCACAATGATTGCATTGGGAAGGATAAAAGTTTAAAAAGGTATCGGCTAAAGTCGTACCGCCTTCAACTATTCCAACCCAAATTCTTTGTTTGTCGGCACCGAGCATTACACCGTTTTCATCTTTACAAGCCACTTCACATGCTCTGCAATCGATACAGTTTTGATATTCAAGTGCCATTGCATAGTTTGCCATTTGTTACACCTTTCTTATTTTTACAAAAGTTTCGTTCATACTAGAAGCTCCTATAATAGGGTCCGTGTGGTCTTCTGCGATTGCCGCTTGAGAAATACCGTTATTTTCACCAAGAGTTAGCATAGGGGATTTGCTTCCCATTCCGGTTGCTACGAAAATCGTATCTTTTCTTATTCTTTTAGTAGGATATACTTTTCCTTTTATTTTTTGTCCGGTTCTGTTTGTAAGTTCCACTTCGTCTTTAAATTTGACTCCAAGCTCACGTGCTAGTTCGTCGTTAATCCAAATGTAGTTATAATTCATCAAATCAAGTAATAAGTAGTTATTAGGATGAGAACTTTGAGTAAAGTAACCGTGTCTTCCAACTACAAGTCTTACTTGATTGTTTTTAGGTTCTTCAAACAGTGAATCTCTCCATTTAGGAAATTTATGTAGCGTTTCTTCTTTTCCGTTTATAGGATTTTTGAATTTTTTACCGTTTATGTTTTTAAGAGAAACGTTAATCCATTTACCTTTTTTAGGAACTATGCAATAATCTTTCGGTAAGGTTGAATATTTCTCATATAATTCATAAACGGCGGCAGCTTTATCTCGGTATTCTTTTTTTAAGGTTTTTAAATGAGTATCTACCGCTTCTTCCACCGCTTTTTCGATTCCCGGCCAATAAGCTCCGTATTTTTGTGCTATTTTTGCGGCTTTTTTACCGTATATTTCACTCATAACTTCTTCGTTGAACTCTTCCGGAGATTTTTCGTAAGCTTTACTTAATTTGAATGTCGTGATATCCAAGTCGTCTTCTCCGGCGTGTTCTAAAATAGCTTTTAAAAGTTTTTCGTCTTTGATATTCGCTTTTAATTTGCTTTCGTTAATTTCGAAGTCGTCGGTTAAATATTTAGCCAAATTAAAGTTTTTAGGTAATTTTATACCTAGTTCTTCTTCATCCCATGTATATTTGAACGTAATAGCCGCTAAATCTTTTTCCAACTTTTTACTTAATTCTTTCATAATTTCATAAAGAGGTTTTGTCGAATACATAGGTATCATCGTTTTATTTCTCCAACCTATTAAAGGTTCGCATAAAGTTGAAAAAGATTTGATAGGAGAGGTTCTTTCCAAATAAGTGGTATCCGGTAAAATAACGTCAGCATACATTGCCGTGTCGTTTGGAATAATGTCAATTACAACCACTAAATCCATAGTATCGAACATTTCGGCCGTTTTTTCATATCCGGGAACCGATTGCATAGGATTTTCTCTATAAATGAACATTCCTCTTACCGGGTATTCTCCTTCGGCTAACTTTTCGCCTTTTTTCCATTTTGTGTTAATTTCATGAACTTTGTTTCTAAAGATTTGCCAAGAACCTTTTGTTGGGTTAAGTAGAGGGAATTCTCCGTCTTTATTCGTAGATATATCGATTCTTGTTTGAGCGTTATCGTAAATAGGAAAGTCTTCATATTCGTAATTTTCAATCTTAAGACCTCTTCCTAATAATATTCCTCCCGGTCTGTTTACACATCCGTGAAGTACGTTAAAGATAGCTTGAGCACGTCTGAAATCAAAATCTTGATAATACCAAGTTGATTTTCTACTTCTATAGCAGTTTGCAGCACCTTTGCTCTCTTCTGCAGCGTCACTGAATTCTTTAGTTATTCTTTTTATCGTATCGACAGGAATTTCGGTTATTTCGCTAGCCCATTTAGGAGTGTATTTACTTCCTTCCCCGGTTGTGAAATACTCTATTAATTCGTCAATTCCTTCGACTTGTTTTAAATAATCGGTTTTGTAAGGAGTTTTATAATATCCTTGATTAATAGTTTCGTGAATCATAGCAAGCATTAAAGCAAGGTCGGTACCTGGCTTAATCGGTATGAATTCGTCCGCTTGAGCCGCCGTATTAGTATATCTTATGTCGATATAAACTATTTTAGTTCCTCTTTTGTGGGTATTTTTAAACAAATCCAGAGTATCAGGAGTAACTATTGCCTCCGCTCTATTAGCTCCTAGCATTAGAACATATTTACTTCTTTTAAAATCGGCACTTCCCCAGCTTCCGAATATAAGTTTGTTTGCCATAAAAGCGGGAGCAAAACATGTCGTAAAATGGTCTACGAAGTTTCCGCTACCGATTCCGTTAGCAAAAGTAGCAAACAGAGGTTCTTCAGCACCGGCACCGGCACCAAAAGCTATTGTGCTTCTGTTGTCTTTTTCTTCATCTAAAATTTTAACCATCTTTTGTCTGATATATTCATACGCTTCTTCCCATGAGGCTTTTCTGTATTTTCCTTCTCCTCTTTTTCCCACTCTGATTAACGGCCATTTAAGCCTGTCCGGGTCGTATACCGCCGCAATTCCGGCATTTCCTCTGGCACATAAAAAGTTTCTTGATTTTGTAAATAAAGGGTTTGGGTCTAATTTTGCAACTTTTCCGTCTACGTTTCTTGCTATCGCACCGCACATATTTACACACATACCGCAAAACGTAGCGATGTATTTGGCTTTTTTTATCTCTTTTTCTTTTTGTTCTTTAGCTTCTAATGCGTCGTCGTAAGGATTAAACGCATTTGCCGAAGTTGTAGCAACTGCAACACCGGCTGCAGCTGCCGCAGAGCCTTTTAAAAAGTTTCTTCTTTTTAAGTCTATAATTTCAGACATTGATTCTCCTTTTAGGAATTTAACGAATTTATGATATCAAAAAAAATAAAAAAACAAGTGCCGAGAGGCACTTATAAGTTTAAGTTATGATTGAGGAAATTAAAATTGATATCTGATGAATGCTCTTATATCAGTTGCTTTTGTTACGTAAGGCATTTTATATTTGGTATAAATGTCAGGGTCGGTCATCATACCGAAGAATCCGTCACTTCCCGGATGGTCGTATTTTAGATAAGTCGCTCTTATACCGGCTGTTAGATGAGGAATAATTTGAGTATTATAATAAGCGTCTATCGCTTTACCTCTAACAGAAGCGATACTTCCTACTAAAGTATCTTCTCCATATGTGAAATTTCTCCAATATTTGCTTCCTTTTACAAAGTTAATACCGAATCTGTCGTTATCATTAACTCCCGGCATATTTGCACCAATCCATATGCTGTATCCGGAATGTGATTGAGATTCGATGTTGCCTTCAGGTGTATTTACGTAAGTGTATGTTCCGTTTGCGTGAGTTTTGCTGTAACCGAATGAAACGAACGCTTTTGTATCGTCAAGAAAATCACTAATTCCATCACCGATTCCGTCCGCTTTGAAGATGATGTTTTCACCGAAATAGTTACCGAAGTTTTTCATAGTTTTACTATTCGTAGCCATATTCAATTGATAACCTTGAACGTTATAAGCCCATACCGTTTCACTCCATACCGAATATTGTCCGTTATCGTAAGGAACTAAAATAAATCCTGTAAAATCCATATTTTCTAAAGTGGTTCTTGCGTAGTTTCTTCCTAAGTTGTCGTTAAATTTACCGGTTGAACTGGAATATCCTCTACCGGCACAGAATTTAATCCAAGTTCCCCAGTCGTTGAATTTATCCGAAAGTTTAGAAACTTCCCCGTTTCCTATTTTGAAACTGAACCCGTCAAATTCCATATTGATTAAATGTGCTAAAGGACTTGCCGGTTCGTCTCCTTCTCTTAAGTTTGCTGGATAACCTTCAGTTGCCGGACGTCTTCCGGCACTAAACATAAAATCATCACCGAATTCGTAATTAAAAAACGCTTCTTTTACTCTTAAAGTAATATCGTCAGGAGTTTCGTTCGCAAACCAAGGTGTGTTTTGCCAAGTACCGTTTTCACCGTTCATTCCGTAGATGTTGTTGGCTTCGATTTTTACCGTCGCTTTTAGGTTGTCGCTAGGTTTTGCAACTCCCGTTAAAATAACTCTGTTTGTTAAAATGTTATTTGTATAACTTTTAGACGGATGTAAAACGTTAGAAGAATCCATCCATTCTGATACGGTTTGTGAAATAAAATCGTAAGTGGTTCTTAAATCATAGCTCCAAAATAAATGGTTGTTTGTTACAATAGGTGCTACTTTTTTATAGTATCTGTCGTTTTGTTCCGTTTGTTTCGCTTTTAATTCTTTTATTTGCTGTTGTAAATCGTTGATTTGTTTTTGTAGCGAATCTATGTTAGGTGCTGCGAATAGACCTACTATTACGGTTGTAGATAAAAATAGTTGTTTCATTTTTTCTCCTTTGATTTTTTCTTAAAAGGCGATTTGATTGAATTTTTATAAAAAACTCTGCGTCTTTAATGATAAAGTTCAGTGAATGAATAAAAATTTGATTCACTAAAAAAATGATAACTCTAAAAACTTAAAGTGGGCTTAATATAAGAATAAGTTATGGATAATTTGTAAGATTATTTTTGATATAATTTCAGAAAAAAGGGTTTCTTTGAAAGAAAAAGCATATATTTTATTAGCAAAGCAAGAGGGTATCTCAAATAGAGCTGCAAAAGAGCTTATTGACAGAGGACTTGTTTACGCTAAAGATAAAAAAATAAAAATAGCAAGAGGATTGCTTCCAGCTGATACTAAATTTAAAGTTTTAAAGGTTCCAAAGCCTAAAAAAATTTTTGAAGACAAAAACTTAATAGCCGTTGATAAACCTCCTTATATAACAAGCGAAGAGATATCAAAGATGTTTAAAGCCGATTTGCTCCACAGACTTGATAAAGAGACAAGTGGGGTTTTGGTGTTGGTAAAAGATGAATCTTTTAGAAAAAAAGCTATAGAAGAATTTAGAAAAAAAAGAGTTTATAAAGAGTATTTGGCGTGGGTTAGCGGAATAGTGGCAGAACCTATGGTTATAGATTTTCCTATAAAAGTTATTAAAACAAAAATGGGAGCAATTGCTAAAATTTCAAAAGACGGAGAAGATGCTATAACCGAAATTGAACCTATTTTGGCTTTTAGGACCAAATCCAAAATAAAAGCCGTAATTCATACCGGAAAAACTCATCAAATAAGGGTTCATTTAAAAGCGGTTGAGCATCCTATTATCGGTGATGAAAAATATGGAGGCGAACCTTATAAAAGAGTAATGCTTCATCATCATAAATTTAAAATTTTTGATTATGAGTTTGTATCAAACGAACCGAGCGACTTTAAAATGCAAGAAGAGATTAACACCTATAGAAAAAAGAAAAAAAGATAAGGGAGAGTTATGTTTGATAGAATAAGTGACGGATTTAGAAGTGCTATTAATAAAATGAGAATGAAAGATGACGAAAAAGCACTTAAAAAAGCATTGGACGAACTTAAAAAGAGTTTGTTAAAAGCGGATGTTCATTTTAAAGTGGTAAAAGAACTTTTAAAAGATGTTGAAAAAGAGACTAAAAAAGAGGGGATAGGTAGGGGTAGTTTTTTAAAGGCTCTTGAAAAGGCTTTAATTAAAATTTTGACGGCTCCCGGGAACTACGGATTTGTTTATTCCAATAAACCTCCTACAGTCGCTTTAATGACCGGTCTTCAAGGTAGTGGTAAAACAACAACCACTGCAAAACTTGCTTATTATTTAAAAAACTTTAAAAAGAAAAAAGTTTTAATGGTTGCAGCGGACCTTCAAAGACTTGCAGCCGTTGAACAGTTAAAGCAGTTGGCTGAACAAAACGATTTGGATATTTATTATGAAGAAGGGGCTAAAAATGCCGTTGAGGTTGCTAAAAATGGAGTAGAGTTTGCAAAAAAGAAATATTATGATGTTGTTTTAATAGATACTGCCGGGCGTTTGGCTATTGATGAAGCACTTATGAACGAGCTTGTGGAAATTAAAAAAGAGGTAAATCCGGATGAGATTTTTTACGTAGCAGATTCGTTAACCGGTAAAGATGCTTTAAATACTGCAAAGCAGTTTGACGAAAAACTTGATATTACGGGAGTTATTCTTACTAAATATGACGGGGATTCAAAAGGTGGAGTTGCGTTAAGTATCGCTCATCAGGTAGGAAAACCTCTAAGATTTATAGGTACCGGGGAGAAAATTCCGGATTTGGAGGTTTTTGTACCGGATAGAATAGTAAGTCGTATAATGGGTGCCGGGGATATAGAGAGTTTAGTTGAAAAAACGGCAGCAGTAATAGATGAAAAAGAGGCTAAAAAACTTACGAAAAAAATAAAAAAAGGTAAGTTTAACTATGAAGACTTTTTAAATCAGCTAGAACAGATGAAAAAACTAGGAAGTATGAAAAATCTTTTGAAAATGATTCCCGGAATGGGAAATATGCTAAAACAGATAGAGGATATAGACCTTGAGAATTCGTCTGAAATTAAAAAAATAAAAGCTATGATTAGTTCTATGACTCCGAAAGAAAGACAAAATCCGGAATTAATTAAAGAGTCCGCAAGTAGACGTAGAAGAATTGCAAAAGGTGCCGGGCTTAGCGTACAAGAGATAAACAGAATCAATAAACAGTTCCAACACGCTGCAAAAATGGCTAAGAAATTTGCCGGTAAAAAGATACCGAATATGAATGAGCTTATGAAAATGGCTAAAGGGTTGAATTTTCCTAAATAATATATTAAAATTCCACATTAATTTGTACTAGGGTAGGCTAGGGTGGGATAGAAAATAAATTTAAGGAGTGAGCGTGGTAAAAATTAGACTTGCAAGATTCGGTAGAAAAAAAAGACCTTTTTATAGAATTGTTGTAACAGACAGTAGAAAAAGAAGAGATTCCGGATGGATTGAATCAATCGGATATTATAACCCGATGACTGAACCGACTACAGTTAAAATTGATTTAGAGAGATTAAATTATTGGTTGGGTGTTGGTGCTCAAATGAGTGAAAGAGTTGCTAAACTTAAAAAAATAGTAGAGGAAAATAAAGTTTAATGGTCGTTGACTTTGTAACGGAATATGCAAAGCTTTTATCTTTCGAACCGGATGCAGTAAGAGTTGAGGTTGTACCTCATGAAGATTTTGATGAAATTTTAATTTTCGCTAAAAAAGCGGATGTAGGTAGGATAATAGGTAAAGAAGGTTCGATGGTAAAAGCCATTAAAACTGTTATTAGTGGTTGTCGTGCTAAAGAAGACAAAAACTATAAAATTACGGTAAAGACGGAAGATGAATAAAATACCAATTGCAAAACTTGGTAAAAGTCACGGAATTAAAGGGTGGCAAAAAATCCACCTTTTAACTGATTTTCCTGAACAGTTTAAACCAAACACTACTTTTTCTTCGGATAAAATAGACCTTACTATCGAAAAAATAGACTTAAAAAGAGGACTTGTTAAATTCAAAGGAGTTGATACTCCAGAAGATGCTAAAAAACTTACAAACAGAATGCTTTATACTACTGAAGAAGAGACAAAAGAAAATATTAAACTTAAAAAAGATGAATATTTTTGGTTCGATATTATAGGGTGTGACGTATATGAAAATGAAGAGCTTTTAGGAAAAGTAAAAGAGATAGAAAGAGCAAATGAGACGGATTATTTAATTATCAATACCGACGAAAAATTAATAAAAGAGGACTATCCTAAAAGATTTTTAATTGATTTTAAAAGAAACGTTGATAAAGTAGATGTTGAAAATAAAAAAATAACGGCAATAGGTGCTAAAGAACTTTTAGATTCTTTAAAATGAAAATCTTCTTCGTTACTCTTTTCCCCGATTTAATTCGTTGTTATTTTGAAGATTCTATTTTAAAAAAAGCTAAAGATAAAGGTTTGTTTGAAATAGAATTTATTAATTTTAGGGATTTTGCCAAAAATAAACAAAAAAGAGTAGATTTACCATTAGCCGGTGGTGGTGCCGGAATGATTATAGATAATAAAGCGTTAAGAGATTGTTTAGAGAGTTTGAAAAAAGAGTATCCAAATGCCAGGACTATTTTTTTAACTCCTGTCGGAAAAAGGTTTAATCAAAAAGATGCTATTCGTTTGGCAAAAGAGGAAGTTTTAATTTTAGTTTGTGGAAGGTATGAGGGGTTTGATGAGAAGCTTATAGAGGATTTCGCCTGTGAGGTGTTGAGTATAGGGGATTTTGTGTTAACCGGAGGAGAGCTCGGAGCTTTAGTTATTGCAGATGCAGTTTTAAGAAATATAAAAGGAGTTTTGGGGAATAGTGAGTCTTTAAAGGGAGAAAGTTTTGAGAATAATTTACTAGAAGCTCCGAATTTTTCAAAAGAAACCGCTCCCGGAATTTTAAAAAGCGGACATCATAAAAAAATAGATGAGTGGAAAAAAGAAACTTCTTATTTAAAGACTAAATTTCATAGAACGGATTTAATTTTGTTATAATATTCTCCATCAATTAAAGGGGATATATGGAACCTGATAAATTTTTTTTAGAATTGAATAATCTTAATTTATTATTTGTTGTTGATGATAAAGAAAAAGTTAAATATGATATTGAAATTTTCAAATCTTTTTTTAAGAGGGTAGATGTTACGGAGAGTGCTAAAGAAGCTATAAGTTTTTTAAAAGAAAAAAATTACGATATAGTTCTTGTTAAAGATTCTATTAAAGATATGTCTTATTTAGAATTTGTAAGATATGTAAAATCTCACTATCCTTACCTTTATACTGCTGTTATTGCCGATGATTTGGACAAAGATGAACTTTTAGATGCTATAAATGCTGGAATAGACGGATTTTTAAAGGAATCTTTTGATATAGAAGTGTTTTTAGGTGAAGTTTATAAACTTTTATATCAAAAGCTTAAAATTGCCGATGAATTAAATGTGTTAAGACAATATAAAGATATTGTAGATGAAAGTATGATAGTTTCTAAAACCGATGTAAACGGAAATATAACTTATGTGAATAAAGCTTTTGAAAAAATATCCGGTTTTGAAGAGAACGAACTTTTAGGTAAGCCCCATTCGATAGTTAAACATCCGGATATGAAACCGGAAGTTTTTAAAAATTTGTGGAAAACTATTTTAAATAAGAAAACGTGGAGAGGATTGGTTAAAAATAGGAAAAAAAACGGAGAATCTTATTATGTGGATACCGTTATAAAACCTATTTTAGACAGAAATGGAGATATAAGTGAATTTATAGCTCTTAGAAAAGACGTGACGAGTTTTATTAGTGCGGAAGAACTTATAAATGATAAATTGGAATTGATAAAAGATGCACTTTTAATTTTGGTTTATATAGATAATTATGAGGATTTAAGGCTTCTTTATTTAAAAGACGTATTGGATAAATTTAAAAGAAAACTTTTAAAAAGAGTTAAAATTTTGCTGAAAGAAAAATTAAAATTGAAGTCGAATTTAATAGAAGATTATATGGTAAAGGATAATACGGTAGGATTTTTGATAGAAAAATATGAAGTGATGAAATTAAATGAAATTTTGAAAGAAATTATAAGTGAAGTTATGAATAAATCTATTGTTGTGGAATCTTTAGAATTTTTGCCTTTTATTAGGATAAGTTACTCTTACGGAAGTTTGCATATTTATGAAAATGCTATTGTGGGAATAGAAAAAATAAAAAAAGGAGAAGAGAGGTTAATTTGTGCGAACGGGCTATGTGAAGAGAAGAAAATAGAAGTTGAAAAAAATATGAAAATGTTAAAAATTATTGAGAAAGCTTTAAAAGAAAATAGAGTGGTTTCTTTATTTCAGCCTATTGTAGATAATAAAACTAAAAAAATAATCAAATATGAATCTTTAGTAAGAATTATAGATGAAAACGGAAATTTTTTAAGTCCTTTTTTCTTTTTGGATATTGCTAAAAAATCCGGATTGCATACTAATATTACATTAAAGGTAATAGAAAATAGTTTTAATATGTTGAAAAAAGGTTTTTCGGTGTCTATTAATTTGTCTCCTAGTGATATTTTAAGAGATGTAATTAAAAGCAAAATCTTTGATTTGTTGAAAACTAATCAAATAAGTTATGGACAAGTTACTTTTGAATTATTGGAAGATGAAATTATTAAATTTCCTAATGTGTTGAATGAATTTATTAATGAAGTTTTAAAATTGAAAGCCAATATAGCGATAGATGATTTTGGAAGTGGATATTCGAATTTTAGTAGAGTTGTTGAATTTAAAGCCGATATTATTAAAATAGATGGTAGTTTGATTAAAGAGATAGATAAAGATAAAGTAAAACAAAATGTAGTAGAAGCTATAGTTTCTTTTGCTAAAAAAGAAGATAAGAAAACGGTTGCCGAATTTGTTGAAAATGAAGAAATTTATAATATTTTATGTGAATTGGGAGTTGATTATTCACAAGGGTATTATTTTTCAAAACCGTTAACTCTTGAGGAATTGAAAATACTTTGAAAAGAAATTGATATTTGATATAATTTCATTCCAAAAATCAAGTGTGAACGCCCACAAGTGGCCAATGGCACAAAGGAGAGAATATGAGAAACAAATTTATTGAAGCTTTTGAAGCGAAACAAATCGAAGGTAAAGAAATTCCTGAATTCAGACCGGGGGATACTGTAAGAGTAGCAGTAGAAATTAAAGAAGGTGACAAAAAAAGAATTCAAAATTTTGAAGGTGTGGTAATCGCTATTAAAGGTACTGGTGCCGGAAAAACATTTACAGTAAGAAAAATCGGTGCGAATAATATAGGTGTTGAGAGAATTTTCCCGGTATATAGTGAAAGTATTGCCGGAATCGAAGTAGTAAGAAAAGGTAAAGTAAGAAGAGCTAAACTTTACTATCTAAGAGGAAAAACAGGTAAAAAAGCAAGAATTAAAGAAAGAAGAGATTAATCTTTTCTTTTTCTTTTTTGTTTTTATTTATGGTGTCTGGCATATACTTTTAGTAGTTCTTCGTGGTAGTTCTTCGTGGTAGTTCTTCGTGGTAGTTCTTCGTGGTAGTTC
>CAYULY010000005.1:0-109748 GCA_964445785.1 uncultured Nautiliales bacterium | reverse complement strand
GAAGTGGTGACCCCTACGGGACTCGAACCCGTGTCGCCGCCGTGAAAGGGCGGTGTCCTAACCGCTAGACGAAGGGGCCGGATAAATGGTGACCCGTGTTGGATTCGAACCAACGGCCCTCTGCTTAAAAGGCAGATGCTCTACCGACTGAGCTAACGGGTCATCTTTTCTTTCACAACCTGTCGTTGTGGTAGTGAAATTATATGAAAAAACTTTTTTAATGTCAAGAAAAAAACAGAAAAATTTCTATTTTTTTTGAAAATTTAAAAATTTATTACTTCTATCCATCGGGATTAAATCGGTAATACTATCTTTATGACATTTTGTACAGTTTTTTAATCTTTGATGTTGAGGAATAGGAGTATTTATAAGTTTTTGTCTACTATGACATTCAAAGCAGTCAGCCCCACACTCACTCATTTCTTTATTATTATGATTAGGATGGCATTTTGTACAAGTAATCAAAAAATGATGTTCTTTATAGTATTTATTGTGTTTGTCGTATTCAAGCGGTTTAAGTTTAGGATGACAAACTAAACAATCGGAACTACAAGCAAACAAAGAAACACTAAAAAGAAAAAATATCAATTTTTTCATTTTTCATCCTTAAAATTGTATTCTATTTTACAAACTTCTTGTAAGCAAAATCTAGGTTTATTATGATTTAAAAAATCGTTTAAATTATCAAGAGAGATTCGAAGTATTCTATCAAGAGCTTCTTTCGTATAATAAGCCATATGAGGTGTGGCTATAATATTATCTTTTTTTGCAAGTTCCCAATTAGGCAATACATCTGCGGCTATAATACCTTTAAAATCCTCATAAACATCTTCTTCTATAATTTCAGCTCTTGCCGGGTTAATGATAATATCTCCTTTAAATTTATCTATATTTGACTTATTAATTAAATTTTTAGTTTTAGGAGTTAAAGGAAGTGCGATAAATAAAATATCGCTTTTTTTCAAAACTTCTTCCAAATTACCATAACATTCCACATCTTTACATTTGCTCACATCCCTTACAAAACCTACCACATTCGCTCCGAATCCCTTAGCTATCTTAGCAATGCTTTTACCGATATGCCCTAACCCTAAAATACCTATTGTTTTACCTTTTATTTCTCTACCTTTTAAATCCATATAATCGGTACTACCAACTTTTAATCTATTTATAGCTACAAAAATTTTTCTTAACGCTTCCAGCAACAAACCAAAAGCAAATTCGCCAACGGCAGGTCCGGCATATCCTCTTACATTACTTACAAAAATACCTCTTCTATAACACTCCACCAAATCTATATGGTCATAACCGGTGGAACGAGTTTGAATATACTTTAAATTAGGAAAGTTATCTAAAACGGAAACCGTAATTTTAGAATGAATAAAAATAGAAAGAACATCAAAGTCTCCTTTATCTTTTTCAGATAAAGAATGAGAAAAGAAGAAAAGCTCTAAATCAAGCCCTTTTAAATGCTTTTGAAAAAACTCTTTTTCTTCCAGCTTTACTTCAAAAAATGCGATTTTCATTTTAAATCCTTATGATAAATTCATAAGGTTATTATACATCTAAAAAGAAAAAAATGGAAGATTATTCGCTAACTTTCGCTTTAGCGGCTTTTTTTGCAGCTCTTTTAGCTTTTTTATACGCTACTAAATCTTCTCTGCTTTTAGCAGCTCTAATTTCAAGCTCACGCCATTTTTTTTCTACAAGTTTAGGATTATCTATCTCATTTATAAAATACCCTAGTCTCTTATCCTTTACAATACTTTCTCCAAGTACCGGGGTTCTTGTTTCCGCTTGAATTAAACATCCTTCATCAGCTTTAGGACAAACATCAACACAAGCCCCACAATAGATACAAAGATATGGGTTGTAATTATATTGCTTTTTACCACTTTCAATATCTACAACCTCAAATTTTATTGCCCCCGGAGGACATATATTTTCACATTTATCACAAAAAATACAAAGCTCTTCATTATAAAGAATAGTCCCTCTATATCCTTTAGGTTCAGGAGAAGGAGCAAAAGGGTATTTAATTGTTTCCGGTTTTGAAACCAAATTTTTAAGAGATTCTATAAACATTTGAATCATTTTTTCTCCTTTATCTTGCCGTACAACTCATACAAGGGTCAAAGCTTAATACTATTGCCTGAGCGTCTGAATATTTTTCACCTACAAACAATTCTTTTAGTACCGGAATATTTGCATACGTCGGTACCCTAATTCTAACCCTATCAAGTACTTTCGTTTTATTACCTTTTAAATAATAAAAACATTCACCCCTTGGAGCTTCCACTCTTATAAAAACTTCTCCATCCGGTCTTCCTTTTACTTTTACTCTATGTTCACCTTCAGGAATTCCATCAAGTATATTAAGACACATTTCAATTGAATTCATAATTTCATCAAATCTAACCATATTTCTAGCCCAAACATCCCCTTCTGTTCTTGTTTGAAGCTTATATCCAACTTCTTCAAAAGGAAGATAATCATATTCGGCTCTAGCATCCGTTTCAAGCCCGCTTGCTCTAGCTATAGGTCCCGCCGTATTAAATTTAGCCGCCATCTCTTTTGAGATAGTACCTACTCCTTTAGTTTTAAGTCCGAAAGTATAGTCGTTTTCAAAAAATTCCATCAATTTTTCAGTATTCGCTTTAAGTTTTAAAAGTTTTTTTCTTGCGAATTCCTCTATCTCTTTATCAAAATCTCTAGCCACTCCTCCGATTACCTGATAATCATATTGAACTCTATTCCCGGTAATTCTCTCAAGAATATCCATTACATCTTCTCTATATCTGAATGTTTGCATAAATAGATTTTCATAACCCACTACTTCTGCAACATGACCGTTTGCCAACATATGAGAATGAATTCTATCAAGCTCCACTACTAACATTCTTAAGTAATCTATTTTTTTATTTGTTTCAATCCCCAAAAGTTTTTCAATTCCGTGAGTATAAGCACCGGCGTGAGTAATAGAACACAGACCGCATACTCTAGCTACAAGATAAGGTAATTGAGTGAATTCGAATTTTGTCATTGCCGCTTTTTCTATTCCTCTATGTACATATCCTATATTAACTTGTACGTCTGTAATTACTTCATTTTGAGTCTCAAACAAAAAACTAACCGGTTCCGGCAGTGCCACGTGTTGAGACCCAAAAGGTACAACTATTCTATTTCCCATTATTATCTCCTTTTCTTAATGGAGCTTGAGGAGCATCCGGTTCTATAAACACTCCTTTTGCAGCGTTTTCAACATCAAGTCCGAATAAATCCGCAAGCTCCCATTCCGCTATCCATGCACTAGGTACAACATTTACAATAGAAGGGATTTTTGCATCGTACGCTACATTTTCCGCTCTAAATACCACTAATTTATTTTTATCATAGTATTTAGAAAATATCCAGTCTATAGTTACGCCGTTTCCACTATCGGTAGCATTTACAGTCACATAATTATATTTCTCTTCGTTATACCAATTTTTAATTAAATCAACTACATTATCAAGCGTTACTTCAAAAAACGTAACTTCAGGATTAATCATCATCTCTAGCTCCTAATTTTTTAAGTAATTCTTCGCTATGATTTCTCATATACTCTTTTTCTTTCGTTTTTTTCTCCCAAATTTTAACGGCTTCAACCATACCATCAATTAAAGCTTCAACTCTTGGAGCACATCCGGGAATCCAAACATCAACCGGGATTATATTATCAACCCCGTTTTCCACGTGATAAAAATCTCTAAATATTCCTCCGCCATGAGCACAAGCTCCCATTGCCACTACCACTTTAGGTTCCGGCATTTCAAGATAAAGTCTTCTTAAAACATCCCTACATCTTTTAGTAACCGGTCCAGTTACAAGTAAAATATCGGACTGTTTAGGATTCCCCCTATTTAACATTCCGAATCTTTCTATATCGAATTTAGGTGCAAGAGCGGATAAAATTTCTATATCACATCCGTTACATCCACCGGTATTATAATGTAAAATCCAAGGCGATTTTTTTCTAAATTTACTAAAAATTCCCATAACTACCTCCATAAAGATAAAAAGATTAGATTAAGAGCTGAAACCGGTATAAGTACAAACCATGAGAATTTTACCATTCTTCTAAAATCAAGTCTTGCACTAGCGTTATCAAGTGCGTTTACAAATAAAAATACCAACACTACAAGCAATGCACCTAACCAATAATGACTTCCTCCAAATAAAAATACAAAGAAAAATACATAAATATACTCTATCCATTTACCGGTATATAACGCTTCATAAAAAGGACCACTATATTCTATTTCAGGACCTCCTACAATTTCTTGATGAGCTTCGGCTACGTCAAAAGGAGATTTATGTAACATCATCGGAATAGCAAGAACAAAAGCTATAAATACCACCGGAATTTCAAAAAGAGGAATTCCTTGATAATTTAAAATATCTTTTAAATTAAAACTTCCG
The DNA here is from genome assembly GCA_964445785.1 of uncultured Nautiliales bacterium. Lineage (GTDB taxonomy): Bacteria > Campylobacterota > Campylobacteria > Campylobacterales > Nautiliaceae > Nautilia. Next base: position 105,287 of record CAYULY010000005.1, on the reverse strand, counting down.
ACAACTTCATAAAAAGCAACAACCATTAAAACCATTAAAGGTTCATAACTTATCATATGCATAAGTTCTCTCATAGCCCCAATTACACTATAAGAACTTCTAACGCTAAACGCTCCTATTGTTAAAGCTAAAACGGCAATTACGTGAAAAAATACAGCTACTAATAAATCATTCCCCATAAATAAAACCAACAAAGAAAACCAACACGCTATAAAATACATAATTCCCATAACAGCATGCAATGAATGTACCATTAAAGGACGTTTATCCATAAGCTTAAAAAAATCATAAAAAGGTTGCATTAAAGGAGGACCAACCCTACTTTGCATTCTTGCTTTTACTATTCTTTCCACTCCATATACAAGTCCTCCTAAAATAGGAGCAAAAAGAGTTAAAAGAAACATTAATGTCTCGAATTTCATAATAAACCTCCTCCAAGAACTAATACCATAATAAATAAAGCAACACTAAAAGCTATTATATAACTTTCATATTTTGAAATACATACGAAATTATAAGTTTCTATATGTCTTGGAAACGCTTCTCCACAATTATAAGGCATAGCAGTATCTACATTTTTAAAATGTACAAAGAACGGTAAAGCATGAATTAAAAGTAAAATAGCTAAAGCACCCATAATCTGCCAAAAATACAGAGTCGAATGATTAATTATCAGTGATAATCCGTCAGCGTGAATATTTACCAAACCACCGCTGATCTCACCTGCAATAGGTACTAATTGAGTAGAAATAAAAGGTGCAATAAAAATAGTTAAAGCAAATAACCAAGCATAATACCAAACCGAAACAAAATTAAATCTTAAAGGAAGAGGTGTAAGTTTTATCTTTTCTATACCATGAGATTTTCTAACGCTAATTCCAAGAACTTTCATATAAAGAACACTTAAAAACGCACTTCCAGCACCCACATAAAGAATTAAAAGTATATAACTTCCATGAGATAAAAATCCACTAACCTCTTCTATCATCAACCATTTACCTATAAAAGTACCAAAAGGTACAAAAGTCATATTTAAAAATCCAAAGAAAATAAACATTAATGTAAGAGGAGCTTTTTCTATAAGTCTTCTCATCTCTTTAATATATTTTACATGGAATACTTTTTCAAGCACACCTGCTTCTACGAATAAGAAACCTTTTGCAAATGCGTGGAAAAGAATTAAGATTAAACTAGCAGTAATAGCAATAGGCGTACCTACAACTGCTGCAAGCATCATAAGACCTAAAAGCGAAATAGTAGAATATGCAAGAATTTTTTTGAAATTATCTTGCGTAAGAGCTATTACCGCCGCTGCTACGAAAACAAATCCAGTCGTAATTATCAAAAGTTTAGCTAAAAGCGTACCTTTAATAATAGGAGAAATTCTAAGAAGTAAATAAGGTGCTATTTTTACCATTGTAGCAGAGTGAAGTATCGCACTAACCGGCGTAGGGGCAACCATCGCTCCTAAAAGCCATTTATGAAAAGGCATTTGAGCACCTTTAACAAGAGCACTTAAACTTAAAAACCCTAAAGCAGCTAAAGATAACATTTTAGGATCAACACTTAATAAATCCGTAAAATGATACATTCCGCTAGTTTTTATTAACATTAACAGAGCAAATAAAATAGCAACACCACCTATTTGATTCATCCATAAAGCTAAAATGGCATTATTAACGGCTTCTTTATCCATTCTAAATCTAATTAAAACAAATGAAGCTAAAGTAGTCGTTTCAAACAGTGCAAAAAACCATTCTATGTTATTTACACTTACGGCAAAATTCATAACACCTAAAAACCAAATTAAAATAGCCACGAAACTGTGTTTACCTTTTTCATCAAACTCCATATATTTAGTAGCAAAAATCGCAATAGGAACCCCAATAATCGCTACAATCATATACATAAAAGCAGTTAATTTATCTACATAAATATCAGCAGTATCAGAATGTTGAATCATCAATACCACAATAACTAAAAGAGCCAATTGCAAAATAGCTAAAGCTGAAACCAAAATACTTCTGTTTTTCATACCTTGATATAAAAAATAACCAAGTAAACCGAAATCGTAAATAGTAATTAAACTACCCACCCATTTAGGAGTCTCGATTAACATAGGTAAAGTATTACTAAAATAAACCTCCCAAGCAAAATAGCCTAAAATAGGTAACATCAAAAATGACAATACATTTGTAACAGTGTCATTTTTAGCTAAATAAATAATAAGTGCCGCTATCCAAGGCAACACTATAGAAGCAGTGACATAAAATTCCATACTACCCTCCGTTTTGAAATGTACTATAATAATATCAAAATGCCTTTTCATTTACAATTAATATAAGAAAATTTTATAAATAATGCTTCAAATCTACACAAATTCGAATTTTCTTTCATACCTTTTTAACATACTCTCATTCCCTATAATCCCACCTTGATGAATATACAAAATATCTTTAAGATTATGCCTTAAAATCGTATCCCATCCTATAGGGTCATATAATAAATCAAATTCAATTCCACTCTCTTTTAACTCTTTCCATATTTTATATAACTCCAAATAAAGTTTTCCGAAATGATATTTCCTTCTAGGAGGTAAAACAGTAGGGATTTTTCCACCACCCAGCCACTCAAACTGTTTTTTTAAATAATTTTCATCCCCAACACACGGAGTCGTTATTACCTCAACATCAAGATGTTTTGAAAGAAAATAGGCAGTTGTACCGGTACCACTCGGTAAAAAAACTTTTAAGTTATGCTTTTTGGCATAGTCATTTATCTCATCTGCCAAAAGTTTTATTCCCTCTTCACTTTCTTTAACCCTTCCCCCCTCTTCTATCACAAGAGTCTTTTTATCTTTTAAACCAAGTACAAAACTTCTAAGTTCTTCTCCATAAAGTCCACATTCTATAACTTTCGCTTCATTTTTTAAAGCCAAAAGATAATTTCCCTGGGGATTTTCTTTTAAATAAGAAGGTATATGAGAGGTATAATAAACAAATTCCCACCCTTTTAACTTACAAAGCCTGCTTAACGCTCCAAAAGCGTTAGACTGATTAGACCCAAAAGAAACGACCCTTTTAATACCCGGAAAATCGTTTTTTAAAAAATAATAAAATTTTCTCGCCTTATTTCCCTCAAAAGGTCTTAATAAATCATCTCTTTTAACGTGAAAAAATTTACCTCTAAATTCAAAAGGCACGATAGGGGATTTCATACTTTTCCCTTATATATTTTGCAAAATAAGGCATAACCGTCAATTCTTTAAAATTTACAAAAAATTCATCCATAGATTCAAGTACTTCTTTTAAAACTCTGCCCTTAATTACATCAATTTCTCTAATCACAAGCCCTTTATAGGTAGAGCGTAAAGAATTTGGCAAAAGCCCTGTAAAATATAATAGTCTGTTTTCTTCTTCAAAATAGTTTATTCCTATCAAATCATCATAAAGATAAGAGTAGCTTTTATTTCTTATCTTTATTCCCTTTTGTAAAAGAGAGTCAATTTCTTTTAAACGTTTGGGAAGTTTCCTATAAGGTGTTGTTTTTATTACATTGACATTATCTTTATATTTAATTACCATCAAAGCATCATAATAATCATCTTTAATAATAAATTCAAACTTATCTTTATAAACTTTCATCCCATAAAGTTTCTCTTTGTAAGGAATATAAAACTCAAACCCACCAAACAGATGTTTAGGAATTAAAAACCGCTTTTTTTCTATTTCTTCTTTTATTAAAAGCTCTTTTAATAAAACTGAAACGCTAGTTTTATTAATAGGAGTTTTAATAGTTACGTTTTGAGAAAGAAAACCCTTTTTTTTATAAGGATCGTTTTTAGAATAATTCTCTTTAGGAAGAGTTATAGTAAGAATTAAATTAGAATTTTTTACGATTTTAGCTCCCGTTTTTTCTATCATCTCTATCAGCTCTTTTTCATAACCCCTATTTTTGGTGTAATTTACAACTTTTATTTCAAGGTCTTTAAATTTATCTTCCAATCCTTCTTTCTTGCTGAAAACAAACTTCTTAAACTCAATCTCTTCAAACCAAACTCCACTTTTTTCAATAAACCTCATCAAATGAAACTGCTTTGTCTTTGAATAATCCTTATCGTAAAACCCCAAATATTTAACCTGCTTATTATTAGGCACAAAAGAGTATTCCCCATTTTCACAAACATATAAAGAATCTCTAGCTGCGTATCTTGCAGATTTTTTCTTTTTAATTTTTTTAGCAACTATATTTAAAGCCCCTTTTAAAGAAAAAAATTTTAAATAAATATTTTTGGAAAAATGAGTATAATATCCGTCACTATACCCACAAAAAGCATTCTCCTGATTTAACGATTTAAGATAAATGTTAAAAAGAGAATCAAAACAAAGTTCACTAAACTCTTTAAAAGATAATTTTAAAAGATTTAATTTTTCTTTTGAAGCTACTATAATAGTATCTTCGCTTACTTCAAAAAACTCTTTTTTTATCTTTTTTAGCTTTTTAAAATTCTCTTTTGATTTTTGCATTTTATAGTAATAATACTTTTTAAAAAGCTCTTTTTTTTCTAAGTTAAAAACTATTTTATTAATCAAACCACTCCCTCACTTTCATATTAACTTTATCCCCTTTTATTAAATAAGGCACAACAACCACATCCCCAACCTCGTAAATCTTACCTTCCTTTCCGAAAACATTAATCAAAAAAGCCTTTTTACCACCTACTCTTTTAAGTTTCAAAGCTACTTTTTCTATTAAAGGCATTATATCTCTTTTTAAATTAAAATCGGAATAGTTTTTAAAATCTATATAATTATCCTTAAACTTAAAATCAAAAACCTCAAACTCTTCCACTTCTTCAAGTTTTATAGAAAAATGGTTATTAAAAACATATGCTCCTACCTTTTCTCCCAAAACTCCTTTAAAAATCTCATAAGCATAAGGCAAAAGAAGATATTCTCCCTTTATTTTACACTCAAACTTCTTAAATTCCCCCTCAAACTCAAATTCTCTATACTCACTAAAACCTCTTTTTTTCTCAAAAGATATTTCAAGATAATTAAAATCATCCTTTTGTTTATAAAAATATTTCCTTTCAAACTTCTCATTAAACTCTTTTTCTTCATCCAGTGAAAAAGAGTTATAAATCTCTTCTCTCAATTTTTTATACTGTAAAACTATCTTAGAATTTTCAAACCCTTTTTTATAATAGCTAAATTTGGATTTTATATGAGAGTTTTTAATCTTAATCCTAGTTTCAAAAGAAGGTTTTACACTGCCTCTCTCAACTCCCACCAAACTCTTTAAAGCTTTTGGAAGATAAACATCCCCGACATACGAAGCGATAATATCAGAGTTTGCTTTATTCGTATAAACATAAATTTTATCGTTTTTAGCCCTATAAAGCCTCCCTACCGCCTGAATCAACACCCTAACCACATTTGCAACAAAATCATCCGTTTGAGCATAAAATCCTTTAACCCCTCTAAAGTTTCCGTTTACAATTTCTAAAAAATATTTTTTAAAACTTCCTATATACCCGTTTACGTATAAAGAATACAAAATAAAAACGGATTTTAATTTATCTTCCGGAATTAAGTTGGTAACTTCGCCAAGATAAATAGCGTCTATATCTTTTACAAAACCTTTATATTCATACTGAAGATTAACCCCAACCCCTATATTTTTATAACTGCTTATGATAAAACTTCTTTTACCCGCTTTAAATTCTCTTTTATCCCTAAGTTCGGTTACATAGTTTTCAAAACCATTAACAGCACAAAAAAGAGTAAACAGTTCGTTAAACTCTTTTGAAAAGCTCTTATAATTGGTTAAATAAGGCATCTCAAGATACAAAAAGGTATGAATGTTATTATCCATAAACTCCTTATAAGCGTAAAAAAAATGAATAAATTTTCTCAAAGCATACTCGTTTACCCTTTTTATAAAGTTCATTATCTCTAAAGCACTTAAATCCCCTAAAAAACACTCTCTTATACATTTATGCAAATCACCATCAAACACTTTAGAAATTATCTCTCTATCCTCAAGTTCTTTTAAAGGCACTTCAAACTTATCAACTTCCAAATAATCTAAGTCAAAATTACCTATCACCGTTTCTATTTCGGAAGTTGCAGAAATGCCGACTATCTGCATAGATTCATTTAAACTCTTTAAAAAACCTTCCGGCGTTATAAAAACATCATAACACTTAAAACTCTCTATTTCAGAATCAACCTCTCTTGAAATGTTTATCAAACTAAAACCTTTAGAATAAAAATCATCCTTTAAAGACCCTAACTCAAAATCCTGATAAAGAATTTTCTTTAAAGCATATGAATAAAACTCATCCCTGTTTTTAGCCAAAACGTATCTTAAATATTCATCAATTTCATTAATATATCTTTTAGAAAAAGAGAAAAACCAATTCAAAGTACTTTTAATTTCATCAAAAAGCTCTTTATCAATAAAATCTCCACTTTCCATAACACCGTTAAAACTGTCCATAGCAAAAGTGTAAAAATTATCTACAGTATCGACCCTATAAAACCTGTCAATCCCTTTTTTATAAAGGGTTTTAAATTTTAAACGAAGCTCTTTGGAAGGGTTATATCTTTTAATAAACTCTTTTTGATTAATGCCAAAATATATTCTTAAAAACAAATCAATTATCTCAATATCCTTTAAATCACAAAAAACATCCGTTAAGACTTCTTTTTGGGCGTCAAACTCGTCAATAAACAAAACACCGTCTTTAAAGACACTCTTAAACGTTTTATTTTCAAAATTAAAAAACCCTCTGGCAAGTTTTTGGGTGGTGGTAATTACTACATCGTATTTTTCAATTTCAACTGAAGGAAAAAGCTTTTTAGCATCGTTTAAAAGTTTTGTCAAATCTTTTGAGAGAAGTCTTTTTGAGTCGCTTAAAATCCTAAATTTCAACTTACTTACGTCATCTTTTAAAATATCATATAAATCGCCCCTTATTTTGGAATATTTTTTAATGTTTTTAAACTCTTCATATCTGTTTACAAATTCAAATTTTTCATCTATAACGTCAAGAACGCTTTGGACGTCACTTTTTAAATAAAGTACTTTTTTATTTTTAACATCTTTGTAAACGTCTTCTAAAAGATGATGTAAATGAGTTACGAATAAAACTTTTTTTGAAGTGGAATTGATAAATTTCTTAACGGCATAAGTTTTACCACTTCCTGTAGGAAAAGGCAGAAGAAAAAAAGAAGAGCTTTTTAACCCCTCTTTTATATACTCATAAATCACTTGATAGCTCTAAGGTCTTTATATGCTTCAATTACTCTTGCTTTCATACTCTTTTCACCCTCTCTTAACCATTTTCTTGGGTCATAGTATTTTTTATTCGGTTTATCTTCACCCTCCGGATTACCAATTTGGCTTTGTAAATAGTCGTGATATTTTTCAATATAACCTTTTACTCCACTCCAAAACGCCCATTGAGTATCCGTATCGATATTCATTTTAACCACACCATAATCAATAGCTTCGTGAATCTTGCTAAGCTCGCTTCCACTTCCTCCGTGGAATACGAATCTAATAGGCTTTTCATCTTTTAAATTAAATTTTTCTCTTACATACTCTTGTGAGTTTTTAAGGATAATCGGTTCAAGTTTTACGTGTCCCGGTTTATAAACTCCGTGAACATTTCCAAAGCTTGCAGCAATTGTAAATAAATCACTAACTTCACTTAACTCTTTATAAGCATAAGCAACATCTTCCGGTTGAGTGTAAAGTTTTGCGTTATCAATTCCGGTGTTATCAACTCCGTCCTCTTCCCCACCGGTTACTCCAAGTTCAATTTCAAGAAGCAAATCAATTTTACTCATTCTTTTTAAATACTCTTTGCAAGTTGCCACATTCTCTTCAAGAGGTTCTTCACTTAAATCAAGCATATGAGAACTAAAAAGAGGTCTTCCGTATTTTTCATAATGTTTTTCGTTTGCTTCTAAAAGCCCATCAATCCAAGGCAGTAGTTTTCTTGCCGCGTGGTCCGTATGTAAAATTACCGGCACTCCATAAGCCTCTGCTAATGTATGGATATGTTTAGCACCTGCTATCGCACCCAAAATTGCAGCCTTTTCTCCTTCATTATCAAGCCCTTTTCCAGCCCAGAAATGAGCTCCCCCGTTACTAAACTGAACGATAATAGGAAGATTTACCTCTCTTGCAGCTTCCATTACCGCATTTACAGAATTTGTCCCTACTACATTAATTGCCGGAAGTGCAAAACCTTTCTCTTTACAAACATCCATCACTTTTGCAGCTTCACTTCCGGTTAATACCCCAGGTTTTACAAAATCAAACATCTTTCCTCCTTTTATTTTGATTTAGGAATTGTATATTCCACTTTATAAGATTTTTTAATTTTTTGAAGTTTCTTTTCAAGTTTTTTAGCTTTTAGATATTCAACTATTTTAGCTTTTACCGCATTAAACGGAATATAGTTTTTGTCGTTTTTAGCTTCAACTAAAATTACGTGATAACCGAATCTTGTTTTTACCGGTTTTAAAGTAATTTCTCCTGGTTTCATAGATTCAACAGCTTTTGCAAAAGGAGGTACCATTTGATTCGGATCTATCCAGCCAAGCTCTCCACCTTGAATTTTACTAGGTCCTTGAGAATATTTTTTTGCAAGTTCTGCAAATTTATTTTCAAGTGCTTTACCTTTTAGACCTTTTAATTCATTAATTAATTTTTCAGCCTCTTTTTCGTTTTTTACTAAAATATGTCTAACTTTTACTTTAGGTGTAGTTTTAAATAAATCTTTATTTTTTTCATAAAACTCTTTTGCCTCTTTATCGGAAACTTTTATATTCTGAAATTCGTTTCTTTGCCAAATTCCAACCGCAAGTTTCATAGCCGCAGCTTTGTATTGAGGCGTGTTTGTAATTTTTTTCGCTTTAGAATTATAAATTTCCATAAGCTCGATATATTGTTTTACAAACTGTTTTACGTGTTGAGCCGGAAGGTCTTGAAGTCTTATTCTATTATCTCCCGTAATTCCTTGAAGATAAGCGTTTATATCTTTTACTCTAATCGGCTTTCCGTTTACTTTTGCAAGTACCGTATCATCTTTAAGTCCAGGTAAAGGCTTTCCTACTAAAGCCGTACTCCCCCCGTGCATACTTCCACCGGCCATTCCCGGAAATGCAAATAAACTACCCACAGCCAATAAACTTCCTACTAAAATCTTTTTCATAAAATCTCCTTTTTTTCTAATTGTATAAACCTAACATAAATATTACATTAAGCCATATTGTGAATTACGTTTTGAACATCATCAAGTTCTTCTAAAACTTCAATAAGTCTTTCTACTTTTTCAGCAGTTTCATCATCAACTTCACTTAAATTTGTAGCAGTTAACTGAATATTACTCTCAAGAATTTCTATTCCATCAATTGCGTTTACCACTTCAAGAACCGCATTAAAATCCTCCGGAGCCGTTTCTATAACAAGAACCTCATCCATCTCTTTAATATCTTCAGCTCCCGCTTCAATAGCACTTTCCATCACTTCATCATCTTTGTTACTTCTGGTAACTACTATAATACCTTTTTTCTCAAACATCCAAGCAACACTTCCGCTAGTACCCAAGCTTCCTCCAGCTTTTTTAAACGCGTGGCGAATCTCCGCTACGGTTCTGTTTTTGTTATCAGTCAAACACTCTACCATTATAGCCACACCACCCGGTCCGTATCCTTCATATGTAACTTCACTTAAAACAACTCCGTCTAAATTTCCTGTAGCTTTATCTATAGCTCTTTGAATATTTTGCATAGGCATTGAGTCCGCTTTTGCCCTATCAATTGCAAGACGAAGTGCCGGGTTGTTATCCGGATTACCACCACCTTGTCTAGCAGCAGTCATAATAGCACGAACGTGTTTAGTAAAAATTTTACTTTTTTTTGCATCTTCTTTTGCTTTTATATGTTTAACTTTAGACCATTTATTATGTCCAGCCATACTTCTCCTTTTTTAGAAAATATTCGTTATTATAGCATTTATTTAAAGAGTTATTATGCAAGGTTTTTTTGATATAATTTTTGAAAAAGGAAAAAAATGGTTTTAAGAAAGCCAAAAGAGCTAGAAGAAATAAAAAAAAGATTTTTAGCCCATTATAAAGGCAGTAAAACCGAACTTAACTACAAAAACGATTACGAACTTTTAGTAGCTATTATTTTATCTGCCCAGTGTACCGATAAAAGAGTTAATTTAATAACCCCTAAACTTTTTAAAAAATATCCAAATATTAAAAGCCTCTCCTATGCCGATGTTGAAGATATAAAAGAGCTTATAAAATCGTGTAACTTTTTTAACAACAAAGCAAAAAATCTAGTAGCTATGGCAAAAATGGTTCAAGAAAACTACAACGGAACAATACCTAGAGAATATAAAGAACTTATAAAACTTCCAGGTGTCGGCAATAAAACTGCAAACGTATTTTTAATAGAACTAAACGGAGAAAACAGAATGGCAGTAGATACCCATGTTTTTAGAGTGGTACATCGCCTGGGTATAACGGACGCAAAAGACGTCATAGAAACGGAAAAAGATTTAATAAAAGCCTTCAAAACCGACTTAAACGAACTTCATCAAGCTTTTGTACTTTTCGGTCGCTATATCTGCACTGCCAAAAACCCGAAATGCGAAAAATGTTTCGTAACTGAATTTTGTGTAAGCAAAGAGAGTTTTAAAGCCAAATAACTACTTCTCAAAAACCAAAATCCACTTCTCTATCTCTCCACTCTCATACAACGAAATAGGAATTTTATCGATTAATTTCATATTCGTTAATTTTTGAAGTTTTTCTATACTGTGATAATATTGAATGATTTTTCTTTGTTCTTTTTTATAACACTCTTTTTCTTTTTCAAATAGAGTAATTTCGGTAATAAGCATATCATCTTCAAAGTCACTGTATAAAACACCGAATCTGTTTTCATCCTCTGCTTTTAGAGTACCTATCGCCAAATCGTTCATAGCAAAATAGCTGTTTACGTCAAAAATAAAATATCTGTCTATAATTTTTTCTACGCATTTAAAAAATTTTTTCAATTCTTCGTTGTTCATATAATTAATTACATCAAAAATAGCCACTGCAGCCTCAAACTTCTCTTTTAAATCACACACGTCTTTAACGATACAATCGCATTTCTCTTTTGCTCTTTTTACTTGAGTTTGGCTTAAATCTATCCCTTTAATATTTATACCGTTTGATTTAGCCAAAGCACAAAAATCTCCACTCCCACAACCTATATCAAGTACGTTTTTTACTCCGATTTTTTTTAAAACATCTATAAACTCACTCCATAAAATATAAGCACTCTCTTTATCTAAAAACAAGTCCTCAATTTTACCGTAAAGCTCAAGCCCCATGAACTTCCTTTATTTTGCTTAATAACTCTAAAATTTCATATTTTTTCTCTATAAAAGAGTTTTTATTGGCTATAACTCTGGCACTTGAAGTCATAATAACCTCTTTTTCTTCAAGCCCGTTTTCTCTTAACGTACTTCCTGTTTCTACAATATCCACAATCACATCACTAAGCCCTACAAGAGGAGCAAGTTCGATAGAACCGTTAAGCTTTATAATACTTGCCGGAATACCTTTTTTGGAAAAATATTTTTTTGCAATGTTTTGAAGTTTACTAGCCACTACTATTTCGGTTTTTTCTTTATAACTCTCATCACCTTTTATACCAGCAACACTAACTCTGCATTTACCAAGCCCCAAATCCATAACCTCAAGCACGTCACTTTCTAATTCACTCAAAACATCAAACCCAACAACCCCTATATCTGCGGCTTGATTTTGAACATAAACTGCAACATCCCAATTTCTTACATTTAAAAACGTAAACCCGGCTTTTTTTAAAATAAGTTTTCTGTTTTCAAATTCAAAATCTTCATTAAAAATCTTTTTAAAAATCTCCAATACTTCTTTTGCAATTCTACCTTTTGGCAAAGCTATAGTTAAACTCATTTTCTCTCCATTTCGTTTATTGTCTTTAACATTCCTCTAAATACTAAATCCTCTACAAACTCTGAATTATTAAACATTTCAGACAAAAACTTCCCGTCACTCCCGGTAAAAAATATCTTTTTACCTTTTGAAAGTTTTTCTATCAAACATTTAACAGCTCCTAAACTCCCGTAATTTAAAGCCTCATTGGTGGAATTCGGAAGTTTTTTCTCATCAATTAAAAAGAATTCAACCTTTAAAACTTCTGAAATTGTACCAAAAGCTTTTTTAAAACTAAAAAGCCCGGGCATTATAACACCACCCAAATGAACCCCGTTTTCCATAACATCAATAGTAATAGCACTTCCGGCATCAACCACAACCCCTTCTTTTACACTCTTACAAGCCATTATTCTGTCAATACCAAGCCCCTTATAAGAAGTTTCAAATTTCACAAACTCTTTTAAATTAACAGCTCCCGGATTTTTACTTAAAAACTCCTCTTCTTTAATTTTATTTACGCTTATATAATAAACATCATCCTTAAAAGAAACTATCCTTTTAGTATGAGTTACTTTTTTACCATCAAAAATATGAAAATTGGTATTGCCTATATCCACTAAGACCATATTATTTTCCAACTTTTAAGTTCCTCTTTAGCTTTTGAACATATCGGAGAATTTAATATAAGAATTTTCTTTTTATATCTGAAGTTAATCTCTTTTGGCATAAACTCATATAAAGTTTCAATATCTTTTCTTAAAAATCTGCTTTTTTTCTCAAGTTTAACTATAAAACAATATTCGTTTTTTAAATTTATTCCCAAATAGGCTTTCAACTTTTTTCTGGTGTTTAATTTAAGTTCTTTTAGTTTTTTACACAAAATCCCGTGTTTTATTAAAATATCCGTCAGTTCTTTAAAACTACTCATCAAGCATCTCTAAAGGATGATATTTTAAAACGGTCTCTTTTAAATTCTCTTTTTGAATATGGGTATAAATTTGAGTAGTGTTTAAAGAAGAGTGTCCAAGAAGTTCTTGAACGACTCTCAAATCAGCTCCTCCTAGAACAAGAGCCGTGGCAAATGAGTGTCTAAGAACGTGAGGAGAGACGTTTAGATATTTTTTAGTAATTTTAAAAGCACTGATTCTAGAGAGAGGCTTACAGTTTTTATTTACAAAAAGATATTCACTGTTACAAGGTCTTTTATGAAGATACTCTTTCATAGCACTCATAGCCATAGGAGCTATAGGCACCACTCTTTGTTTTTCTCCTTTTGACATCTCAACCTTAACCCATCCGTCTTCAATATCGCCAAGTTTTACGTTTAAAGCCTCACTAATTCTAAGCCCTGTAGCATATAAAAACAAAATTAAAGCTTTATCTCTAAGTCCATACCACATTCTGGTATCAATCAGCTCAACTCCTCTTAAAATCTCCTCTTTACTCAAATACTTAGGCAAATTTTTAGGAATTTTCGCTTGTTTTATTTTGTGTTTGCTCTCAACCCAGTCTCTTTTATATGCAAAATCAAAAAACGAATTAATAGCACTTAATTTTCTATTTAAAGAACGTTTATTTTCAATAGTAGATAAAAAAGAGATAATATCTCTGTTATCAGCCTCGATAATAGGCTTCCCGATAAACTCCTCAAATTGAGTCAAATCTCTTTTATAGGCATTATAAGTGTGGTTGCTTACACCTTTATTTATCTTTAGATACTCCAAAAAAGCCTCTAAATATCTACTCAATTATAAACACCTTATTATAATTGTAAATTCTACATTTATCAATCTTTAACATACTGTTGGTAGTAGTGTCAAAATTATTTCCTTTATAAACGGTCACTTGCAAATTAGGAGTAATTTTAATCAAATATCCTTCCTTTTCAACCGTATAAATATTTCCTTTACAAACACCCGGAGCATAAAAACTAGCATAAGGAAGTTTTACTTTTTTTATCTCTTTTAAATCGGAATCTAACTTTATAATCTCCCCATCCGGCGTAAAAATATACAAATATCCGTTATAAGCGATAATATGTTTAATATCCACACTGTAATCTATCAAAAAGTTAGGGTTAAAAAGTATTAAACGGCTAGGAGTTGCCATAAAAAGTCTACCATTTACTATTTTCAAGAATATAACGTTATCGTTAAAAGGATTTTGAGAAATGGCAAGAGTCCTTATATAATTTCCGTTTAAATCTACAACAGCCACATTTCCGGTTATTAAAGGAAATAAAACCAAATTATTATAAAAAACTGGATTCGCATGAAGATATTTAACACTTAAAGTCTCATCACTTTGAAGAATAGAAGTCATTTTTTTTGTTTTAGTATCAAAAATACCGTATTTTCCGTTTTCAAAAACAACCGCTATTTTATTTTTATGTTTAGTAGCTCCATAAATTACAAAAGGCAGCGAATAAGTTTTATTTTCATCTAAAACCAAAATTTTATTTCCAAAAACTGCCAAGTTATCGTTTATTTTATTAAATTTATCCAAATAAGTTCCGTTTAAATCGTAATGAACCTCCACTCCCTCTACACCGTCAAAAGCAATACCGGGTTTTGAATACTTTAATTTAAAGTCGGCAAAAGTAAAATTATGTTTTGTATACTCTTTTAATTCTTTAAAATCTTTTGATTTTAACTTTTTAACTTCAACTTTTTTAGGCTCAAAAACCTTATCGGCACATCCGTTAAAAATCAAAAAAAGCCCTAATAAAAGATATCTCATTTAACAATCCCGTAATGAATTAAATATTTAGCAAGCGGCTTTAATTCCGAATTCGGCGAAAGTTGATTATAAATAACTTCCGCTTTTTTTCTGTTTCCGTCTTTTAAATAGAGTCTTATTAAAGCAAATCTTACTGGGTCTTTTAAAATTTTATATTCGGGATTTAAAAGATAATTTTCAAGAGATTTTTCATCGCCTTTAATCATTGCTATCTTGTAAGCCGCTATAGCTTTTAACTCTGGAGTAATGACTTTTTGTAAATTTTCAATTTTATCGCTACTTAAAAGATATAAATCATAAAGTTTTTTATTTTCTTTTACAATTTTTAAAGCATTCTTGTCGTTAGGATTTACAAGAAGTTTATTATAAGCTTCGTTTGTTTTGATTAACTTTTGTTCTTTTAAATAAGAATTAACATAACTTCCTATCGCAATTAAAACAATAAGTACTCCGACTCCTACTAAATGAAATTTATATTTTTTTACAAATTTCTCAAGCTTAAATACTTTTATTAAGAGTTCTTCTTCTTGCTTTAATTTTTCTTTAATCTCCACTTTAAAACCTTTTTATTGAAATTTTATCAGATAATCTTCTATTTGTTTCAAAATTTCTTTATTTATAGCAATATTTAATCTTATTACTCTTAAATTTAGCTTAAAGTCTTTAAGTTTCACATAGTCTTTCATTGTAGTGAGAATAGTTTTATTTTTAAACTCTTTTAAATCTTTCTGTTTAAAGTCATAATGGTCAGGAAAGAATTTATAAGGCAGTTTGCAAAACTTAAGCAATCTTTTAGGTTTGGAAATAGCCGTTACTAAAATATCTCCTTTGGGACACTTAACCTCTCTTTTAAAATCCCTTCCTTCTTTTAAAACCAAATCGGCATATCTTAGGACAATTCTAGGATATCTATATCCTCCGGCCGGTAAACAAAAAGGATTTTTTATCTTTTCATCTATTACGATATTTAATTTTTTAAAAGGTTTATCAAAGCCATCATCAAGTATAACAAATCCAGCACCTAGTTCTTTGGCTTTTAATATTCCACTTTTTCTATCTTCACTTACAATTACTAAGGCTTCCGTACTAAGAGCTATTT
Organism: uncultured Nautiliales bacterium; assembly: GCA_964445785.1. Taxonomy (GTDB): domain Bacteria; phylum Campylobacterota; class Campylobacteria; order Campylobacterales; family Nautiliaceae; genus Nautilia. The sequence goes on along the minus strand of CAYULY010000005.1, from coordinate 89,451 downwards.
CCATAGCCTCATCGCCACTTGTTTTTACATCCGTTTTAATATCCCCCCACTCGCTTACTACAAAAAGACCTTTACTCTCTCTTGCGTATCCCCTTAATACAACAGCCGGTTTATAAGAATTAAACTCATTTGCCAAAGCTATCGTAAAAGGTGTTTTTCCACTACCACCCACGATAATATTCCCTACAGATACTATAGGGATTTTTAAATCTTCAAGTTCTCTGGGGAATTTAAAATGAGCTATCGTCATATAAATAAAAGAAAAAGGAAGAAGTAAAACAATAAAAGGATAGTGATACCATTTCGGATAAAAAAGCATCTCTTCAAAAAATCTATAAACCAAAACTTTTAAACGCTCCATTTTACAGTTTAATATCTCTTTCATATAAAAAGTCGTGAGTAATAGTTCTTGATTTAAGCTTAGCAATTATCGGCATTTTTCTTTTAAATTGATTAAAATAAACTTTTCTCAACACAAATTCAACCAAATCTTTATCGTATTTTCTTATAAGCTCATCTTTTGTCGCTCTTTCATCCACAAAATCCCTAAGAACTTTATCAAGCTCCTCATACGTGTATCCAAGCTCTTTTTCATCACTTTGCCCCTCCCATAAATCGGCACTTGGAGGTTTGTTGATAATCTCTTCGTTAACCCCAAGATACCTGGCAAATTCAAAAATTTCACTTTTATATAAATCCCCTATTGGATTTAGGGCACTTGCCAAATCCCCAAACAGAGTCCCGTATCCTAATAAAAGCTCACTCTTATTACTCGTACCAATTACTAACGCAGAGAGTTCAGCAGATTTATCATATAAAATTGCCATCCTCATTCTTGCAGAAAAATTACCAAACCTCACTTTATCGTCAATAGGATACGCATTAAGAAGTGGAGCAATAGAAATTATCTCATAATCTATATCAAACTTTTCACAAAGCTTTTTTGCATCTTCAATAGAAGAAGGGGAAGAAAATTGACTTGGGAGCATAAAAGCTTTAAAATTATCTCCTAACGCTTTTTTTGCAAGCACCGCCACAACGGCACTGTCAATTCCTCCACTAAGTCCACATATACCTCTTTTAAGCCCTGTTTTTATAATTTCTTCTTTTATAAATCTAACTAAATAGTTCTCAATTAACTTCCATTTTTTCAATCTTACCCCTCAATATAATTTTTCAAAAACTTTCCGATATTTGGATGTCTAAGCTTTTTAATAGCACTGCTTTCAATTTGTCTAACCCTCTCTCTTGTTACATTAAGAGCTTTTCCTATCTCTTCAAGAGTTCTCTCACTTTTATCCGGCATAAGCCCAAATCTCATCTTAATAACTGCTCTTTCTCTTTCATTAAGCTGTTCAAGTATCTCTTCTATATGTTTTCTTAAATCTTCATTTACAACTTCTTCATAAGGATTCGTAAATGTTTTATCTTCTATAAAATCCCCAAATTTTCCATCATCTTCTTCTCCTACCGGAGCTTCAAGAGATACCGGTTCTTTTGAAATTTTTAAAATCTGTTTAATCTTCTCAACCGGCATTTTCATCTCTTTTGCAATTACTTCAAGAGATGGTTCTTTTCCTTCTTCTTGAACGTATTTTCTAACGATTTTATTAATTTGGTTGATATTTTCTATCATATGAATAGGAATTCTAACCGTTCTTGCCTGATCTGCAATAGCACGGCTAATTGCCTGTCTTATCCACCAAGTTGCGTATGTTGAAAATTTATACCCTTTTTCAAATTCAAACTTATCAATAGCTTTCATAAGACCTATATTTCCTTCTTGAATCAAATCAAGAAAAGGAAGACCTCTATTTGTATATTTTTTAGCAATACTTACAACAAGTCTTAAGTTCGCCCTAGCCATTTTTTCTTTAGCTTCTGTTACTATTTTTTTACCACGTTTTAATTGTTCTAAAATAACTTCAAGTTTTTTAGGATCCATTCCGAACATATTATCACTAGCTTTTTTAGCTTCTACCAGCTTTTTAATATCCATATATATATTTACCATCGTATGTTCTGGAACCATTGCCGCTATATCTTCTTTAGATAATTCCGTAATTTTGCTTAGAATTTCTTTATGAAGTCTTCTTAACTGCTCATTAAAAAGAGGCAGTCTATACTCTTTTTTCTTAAGTTCTTTTTCAAAATCTTTATCACCTTTTAAAGCCGTTTCAACAGTTTTTACGATTTCATTAATAAGTTTTGAAGTATAACCTAGCTCGTTTAATGCTTCTTTTACTTTTTTCTTTTTAAATGTAAGTTGAAGTATTTTATGGAGTCTCTCAAGTTCATCCATATCTTTAGCATTAATTACCCTATCATACTCATCAAGTACTTTTTCCCACTCTTTTTTGACTTTTTCCAAGTTTTTAAAGAGTTCATTAATTCTTTTTTCACGAATAGAAATTTTTTTCTGTCTTTTTCCTTCTTTAGACTCTTCATCATCTACTTCTTCTTCATCGACAAAGTTTTTAAAAAGTTCTTTTACCCTTCTTTCCCTGTTTAAAAGAGGCTCTTTATATTTTAACACCAAATCGATTAAAAAAGGAATCGAACAAATAGCATCTAATATAATCTCTTCTCCAAGTTGAATTCTTCTAAAAATTTCAATCTCTTCATCTTTATCAAGAAGCGGAATATGCCCCATTTCTCTTAAATACATCCTAACCGGACTATCCGAACGAGACCACTCAAGCAATTCTTTATCTTTTAAAATTTCTTCTGCAAGTTCTTCTTTTTTTCTTTCTCTCTCTTCTTCACTCTTAACAACATCTTCAAGGTTTTTAAGTTTAGCAACTTCAGCTGCTGTCATTAATCTTATATTATTCTCTTTTACAGCTTTTAAAATCTCTTTACTTTGAGCTTTTGTAGGAACTTTAGGTAAAAGGTTTACTATAGTTTCGTAAGTAACGATACCGTTTTTATTGGTTTTGAAAAGTTTTTCAAGTTCTTTAGGCAATGCCATTTATACTCCTTTGTAAATTGAGGGCTGAAATTATACTAAATTTTTTCGGAACAATTATTGCTTTAAAATTTAAAAAGGTTTTTCAATGCTAAACGGCTATTACGACGCTACCGGTGCAATGGTAACCCAATTTAATAGACTTAACGTAATATCAAATAATTTAGCAAATGTCAATACTCCTGGTTTTAAACAAGATGATATTATAATCGGCAATTTCGAACGAATATTTAGCGAAAAAAGAGATGAATTACCTCTTGAAAACAACACAAAAGAAGCGGCTAAATTTTTAAACAGAAACTTAAACAAAGTACCTATAGTAGTAGAAGAGTATACCGATTTTAGTATAGGAGATATAAAAAAAACATCAAACCCCTTAGATATAGCCCTAAAACAAAAAAACCAATTTTTTTCAATTCAAACTCCGGGTGGAGAGAGATTAACGCGTGCTGGAAATTTTCAAATAGACAAAGGCGGATTTTTAGTAAACAAAGACGGATTTAAAGTACTAGATGAAAAAAATAATCCAATTCAAGTTTCTCCTAATTACTCTATTATAATAGATAAAAATGCAAACATCTACCAAAACCACCAAAAAATAGCAACCTTAAAAATCTCATCAGTAGATAATCTAAACACTTTAAAAAAAGTCGGAGACAATATGTTTAATTTTATCCCCGAAACCATTACCCTAACCCCTAAAAATTCAACCATTCAAGGTTTTTTAGAAAAATCAAACGTCAATCCGATATCTCAAATGACAAACCTAATAGAAACAAACAGATTAGTAGAAGAATATCAAAAAGTAATGACTACGTATATGGACGATTTAAATCGTGATGCTATTGAAAAACTAGCAAACATAAGAGCATAGGAACACTTTTTGCTTAAATTTAACTAAAGAACAACAAAAGGTAAAACATGGTAAGAAGTCTTTATAGTGCAGCAACGGGTATGATGGCTCAACAAATGCAAATAGACGTCGTTTCAAACAACATATCAAATGTTAATACTATAGGATACAAAAAACAGCGTGCAGAATTTGCTGACCTTTTTTATCAAACAATGGAGTATGCCGGAACTTCAACATCAACTACAACTCAATCTCCTACCGGTATAAACGTAGGACTTGGAGTAAGACCTACAGCTGTTACTAAAATATTTACACAAGGAAACTTTAAAGAAACGGAAAACAATCTTGACGTTGCAATTCAGGGAGATGGATTTTTTCAAGTACAGCTTCCCGACGGAAGAATAGCTTACACAAGAGATGGAGCTTTTAAACTGGATGCGGAAGGAAACATAGTTACAAGCGACGGTTACAAATTAGTACCTAATATTACAATTCCGGCAGATACCGTTCAAATATCGATAGGAACGGATGGAACGGTAAGTATCTTAGAAGCCGGGCAAACCCAAATGCAACAAATCGGACAAATTCAAATTGCAAAATTTATAAATCCAGCCGGTCTTCACTCCTTAGGTAGCAATTTATACATAGACACATCGGCTTCCGGTGTAGCTATAGTAACGACTCCCGGACTTGACGGAGCAGGAGAACTTAGACAGGGATTTGTAGAAATGAGTAATGTTCAACTTGTAGAAGAAATGACCGATTTAATTACCGGTCAAAGAGCGTATGATGCCGCCAGTAAAGCGATAGTTACCAGCGACGAAATGCTTCAAACAGTAAACAATCTTAAAAGATAATTAAAACTTAGTCTTTAAGATTTGTTTACCAAGCTCAACTCCCGGTTGATTATAAGTATTAATCTCAAATAAGGCTCCGACAGCAGAAGTTAAAAGCTCATAATAAGCTAAAAGTTTACCTACGTTTTCTTCATTTAATTTTTCCAAAATAATTTCATCAACATCAATTCCGGCTCTAATTACACTCTCTTTTGTAGCATCACATTGGGCGTTAATTAAATCATTAAAACTAACACCGTTTACAAAATCACACTTTTGTATATAAGGCAAAGATAATTTAGGAATTTTAAGTTCTCTTTCGAAATTTTTTACTTTAATAAAAGTTACCGTTTTATCCTTTGGTCCTTCTATTAAAAGTTGTAAAAATGAATGCTGATCGATTGAACCTAAAAGACCTATAGGAGTTAACCCTACTCTTCTTCCTTTTTTATTAATTTTTCCTAAACTCTCTCCCCATAACTGTACATACCACTTATTAAACTCATCAAGCAAAGAAGAGTAAGAAAATACAACGTTCATTTTATAAAAATTACTTTTTTCATAAATAAAAGAAGCCTTTTTAATTAAATGCCATTCTTTTTTATCAAAAAAAGATTTAAAAAATTCTCCCGCAGATTTTACTATCTCTTCTATTTTAAATCCCGCTAAATAAAGAGGCACAACTCCCACAGCACTAAAAACGGAAAATCTTCCTCCTACATTAGAAGGAATATTGAAAACGTTAATTTTATATTCTTGAGCTAATTTTTCCAAAGGCGAACCAGAATCGGTAATAATAATAAATTTATTTTTATCATTTTCTAAAGATAAATTAAAATTGGCCAAAAGAGCTTTAAAAATAGAAATAGTCTCTATCGTCGAACCAGATTTTGAAATTACAATAAATTTAGCCTTTTTAGGTTCTATTTCGTTAAATTTATTTCTAAGTTCTATAGGGTCGGTATTTTCTAAAAAAATAATTTTTTTTACTTTATTATAGTTTGATTTTAACAAACGATAAATAGCTTTAGTTCCTAAAGAAGAACCCCCTATCCCCACAATTACAAGAGTTTCGAAATCATCCTTTATTTTCGAAACCTCTTTTATAAGATTCTCCACGTTTTTAGGTAAATGATAATACCCTATTTCCCCACTTTCATACTCATTTTTTAAACTCTCGAAAGCAAAATTTTCTATATTTTTGTTTTCATACTCGAAATAATGTTTAAATACAAGCATCCTATCTCCTTTTTTTTGTTTAATAATACTAAATAAATTAAAAAAAAAGCAAGAGAATCATACATTTATTTTACATAAATTAACTTGTTGTTTAATTTTTTCACACTTCCTATCTCTTTCGCAAATATTCCCTCTTCATTCGCTCTTTTTAAATACTCCTTAGCACTATTTTGAGATAAGCTTATAAGAAGCCCTCCACTTGTTTGGGCATCAAATAAAATCATCTCTTCTTCAAATGTTAAATCCCTCATAAATTCAACATATTTTTTTACAAAAGCTTGATTATTATAGCTTCCTGCCGGAACAATCCCCATACCTGCTTGATTAAGAGCCTCTTTTAAAAACGGAACTTTTTCAAATTCCACTTCTATACTAAATCTATTCGCACACATCTCATAAAGATGCCCTAAAAGTCCAAATCCCGTAACATCGGTCATAGCATTCACACCTACCTCTCTTGCAATAAGAGAAGCTTTGTAATTCAGAGTACTTAAAATTTGAGCAACCTCTTTTATTACCTCTTCCCCAATCAAATCCGCTTTAATAGCCGTTGTTAAAATTCCCATTCCAAGAGGTTTTGTTAAAATAATCACATCATCTTCTTTTAAAGTATTGTTTCTTATAATTTTTGCAGGATGTACAATTCCAGTTACACTAAGTCCGTAAATCATCTCTGGAGTTTCTATCGTATGCCCTCCGCTTAAAACTCCTCCACACTCTCTTATTTTATCTTCACCCCCCTTTAAAATTTCTTTTAACACATCTTTAGAATGATGTAAAGAATCGAATCCGACTACGTTTAAAGCCGTCTTAACATTACCTCCCATAGCAAACACATCGCTTAAAGAATTTGCAGCCGCTATTTGACCGTAAACAAAAGGGTCGTCAACAACGGGCGTAATAAAATCAACCGTTTGAACCAAAGCTACTTCATCGCTGATTTTATAAATACTAGCATCTTCATTGCCTTCAAAGCCCACAATCAAATTATCATCTTTGCAACCGAGATAACAAGTTGTTTCGTTTAGCTCCTCCGGAGCCAATTTACCCGCTCACCCAGCTGCTTTTACATATTTTGTAAGTTTAAAAGAATTATCCAATACTATCATATGTTAACCTTTCTTAATTACTTTGAGCTTATAAACTAACAACTTCCGTATTTAAAAGCATATCCATCGTATCGTATGCATTCCCTATTTCTCCAATCTTCAACTCTTTAGAAGGAATATTATAATGATTCATACAAAGTCCGCAAGAGTATATCTTAACTCCTCTTTTTTCAAACTCTTTTAAAATATTTATAATTTCAGACTCTTTTGTTGTTAAAAAAACTCCTCTATTTACAAAAACAATATTTTTGGGAAGTTTTTTAAACTCAAGAGTCGTTTTTAAAAAACCTTTCATTAAAATATTTCCAAGCTTACCTTCTCCGACTCTATCGTGTTTAATAAATATAGTTTTATTTAAAAACTCATCATCGCTATCAACTACAGAACACTCATACCCTTTTACAATAGTTATTAGAGTATCTCCATTTTCAAGCTCTTTAATTTTCGGTTCGAATCCGTTATTAATCGCATATCTTTTTACATTTTGAATTGAAGCAATAGAATTTACAATTACGTCTAAAACACCTTCTTTCATTTCCTCAAGAGCTTTTTTAGTTTCAAGTACCGGTTGAGGACATGCCATATTACGGCAATCTATTTTTTTATTCATATCTTCTCCTTATAAAAACAACATATTTCTTATGATAACACTGAATTTTCATGAAGCCGATGTAAGAAAATGCTTCATGTACATTCGAACCTCGAACCTTAAGCGTTAAAAGTATTATAACTCAAATTCACTTAAAATAGTCTTAAAAAAATTTTTTGTATAAAAAATGCTGAATTCAACACTTTATTTTCTTCTTTTTAGATATAATTATATAAAAAGGTAAATAGTGAAATATTTGATTATTCTTTTCACTATATTTTTATATGCAAAAAAATCAGAAATTTTTATTTGTGCTACAACAACCTCATGGGCACCTTTTTATACTTTACAAAATCACAAACTAGTCGGAATTTCGATAGATTTTTTAAAATTAATCGAAAAAAAAGGTCACATAAAATTAAAATGTAAAATTTACAATTCGTGGAACGATATCTTAAACGCTATTAAAGCCCAAAAAGTAGATATATCTCTTGGAACAAACAAAACTCCTCAAAAAGAAAAATTTACAATTTTTACCAAACCTTATGCCACTTTTCCAATTACAATAGCTACCAAAAATAACGTAAGCTATATAGCTTCAATGATTTTTCTAAAAAACAAAACCATAGCAATCGGAAAAAATTATACACTAGAACATCTCTTAAAAAAATATTATCCCTCTTATAAAATTATTACCGTAAAAGATACAAAAACAGCCCTAAAACTAGTAAGTGAAGATAAAGCTTTCGCTGCAATTGACATTATGCCGGTACTTATTTATAATATAAACAAATACCAATTCGCAAACTTAAAAATAGCAGGAAAGACTCCATGGGAATTCAAAATGAGATTTATTCTCTCTAAAAACAATATGAAATTAAAAAATATTTTAAATCAAGCTATAGCTAAGATAAGCGAAGAGGAGAAAAATCAAATTTATGAAAAATGGATCCACGTTACTTATCAAAAAGGTTTTTCATTAAAAGAAGTTTTAATTTTTTTTAGCATCTTTATGGCTTTTACAATTATTTTATTAATTTGGATATCAAAATTAAAAAAAGAGCTGAAAAGAAAGACTCAAAAAGAAAAAATACTTAAAAAAATATCACTTATAGACTCTTTAACCGGCATTTTTAATCGTTATAAAACAGAAGTAAGTTTAAAACAACAAATAGCCTTTGCAAACAGACATCAAATACCTCTTAGTATAATATTTTTTGATATAGACCATTTCAAAAAAATAAACGACACATACGGCCATTTAACAGGAGACAGAGTATTACAAGGAATATCTAATTTAATTAAAAATAATATTAGAGAATATGACATTTTCGGTAGATGGGGAGGAGAGGAATTTATTATAATTCTACTCAATACAACTTTAGAAGAAGCTAAAGAGGTAGCTTTAAAATTAAAAACATTAATAGAAAATTATCATTTTTTAGACACTCAAGTAACTTGCAGTTTTGGTGTAACTATTCTTAAAAAAAATGATAATATTAATACTTTAATAAAAAGAGCTGATAAATTTATGTATCAGGCTAAAAAAGAGGGAAGAAATAGAGTTATTTACAATTAACTATCTCAACCTCCACACTTTTAAATCTTGCAGTTTTTACTTTATGGTCATGGGCATCTCCAAAAAGGGCGTTTATATTACTTTTAGCAAAATGAAAAGTGGTATAAAGGGTATAAGGTCTTACGATTTTAGTAAATTTAACCTTCAATTCCCCACTTTCGCCATATTTTGATTTCAGTTTTACATACTCGCTTATTTCGTTTTTATGTATTTCGTTTACAAGTAAAATATCTTCCGAATATCTTTTTGTCAATTTTTCACTAGGCTTTGTTTGAGCTGCGTTATTGTATTGAGGAAGTTCTCTTCCGGTATTTAGATACCATTTTCTTTTTCCTTCTATCAAATCCTTAACTTCCCCTCTTAAACGGTAAGGATGATAGTGAAAATGCCCTTTTCCATCAGACGTACTAAATTTATCAATATGAAGTACGGGAGAATCGCTTCCGTCTTGTTTTATAGGCCAGCAAAGAGGCTTTTCTCTTAATCTCTCATAACTAGCCCCCTCAAATCTTTTTACCTCTTTTTTTACATCTTCAAAGACTTCTTCACTTCTTACATAAGAAAAGTTCTCTCCCAGTTTATTTGAAATATCCCTTAAAACCTCCCAGTCATCCGGCATATCGCTTTTAATTAAAGGTGTTGATAAATGAAGTCTTCTTTCGGCATTTATATAAATCCCCTCTTTTTCATAAGCACTTTTTACACCAAATACAATATCTGCATATTCGGTAATCTCGTTTCTCATAACTTCCATAACCATTAACAATTCCAACTTCTCAAAAGCTTTTTTTACTTTATTTAAATTAGGATGAACGTGTAAAATATCTTCTCCCATATTAATAACGGCTTTAATTTTACCTTCAAGCATATATTCTATTACATCCGGGGTCATAAGCCCTATTTCGTTAGGAATGGTATAATCCGGACCATAATAAGGCAAACATCCTACATCACAAGCCCCCTGGACGTTATTTTGTCCTCTAAGAGGTAAAACCCCTCTTTCTTTTCCAAAATTCCCACTAAGCATAGCCAAATTACTTATAGCATTCACAGCTTCCGTACCATCTATATGCTCGGTTACTCCAAGCCCCCACGCAAAAATGGTTTTATTTTCAGAAATAAGCCTTGCTATCTTTTCTATTTGACTAGCAATATGCTCAAAACCTTTTAACTTTTTAAAATATTCTTTAGAATCTCTATGCTTTAAAATATTTTCTTTATAATCTTCATATTTTACACATCTAAGGTTGATAAATTCTTTATTTACCAAATCCTGCTCTATCATTTCCTTTGCTATGGCATTTAAAAACAAAAGGTTGGATTCAAAAGGCAAAATTACGCTAATATCCGCAAACTTCATTAAAGGTATTTCTCTTACGTCAACTACGATAACCTTAGCACCTCTTCTTTTAGCTTTAATGATTCTGCTTGCAACCATCGGGTGGGCTTGAGTAGTATTAGAACCTATCACAAAAATAACATCCGTATTAAAAAGCTCGTCAAACTCTACACTGCTAGCCCCCTCTCCTATACTCATTTTAAGCCCAGAAAGACTAGGAGAGTGACAAATTCTTGCACAATTATCCACATTAGGAGTTTTTAAAACTTCTCTTGCAAAACGCTGAAAAAACCAAGCACTCTCTATAGAAGTCCTAGCCCCTCCTATACAAGCTATATGATTTGAAGTGTAAGTATTTAAAATATCCTTTATTTTCCAAACTGCCAAATCTACTGCCAAAGAGTAAGGTGCCTCATAAAATTTCTCATCATATTCGTATAAATTGGCAAGTCTGACTAAAATCTCAAACGGAAATTTCTCTTTGTTTTTTTCGATAAATTTAAAACTTACCAAATGTTTATCTATTCTTTTATCCAAAAACTCATATCCGTATCTGCCTTTTATACAAAGCTCCCCACCACTTGATTTTCCGTTTTTTAAGGGATGAATTTTAAAAATCTTACCATCTTTAACCTCAACGTCTATCTCACACCCTACCCCACAATAAGTACATACGCTAATCATTGTTTACCTTATATAGTTTTTTCATTTTCCAACCCTTTGCAAAATAGCATCCTGAATAAAAACCGGCAATATATTAAACAATTTTATCAAATAATAAAAGCGTTTTGGAAAGGCATACTCTTTTTTTCCCTTTTCAATCGCATAAACAATCTCATCCACCCCCTCTTCCAACTCCATTAAAAATGGCATATAAAAATTATTTTTACTTGTCATATCGGTTTTTATAAATCCGGGCATAATGTTTATAACCTTAATTTTAGGCACAAGCAAATTTCTTAACGACTGTGCATAAGAATTTAAAGCCCTTTTACTCGCACTATAAGGCATAGAACCAGGTGCCCCAACCAAAGATGCCAAAGAAGATATCAAAACAATTTTCCCTCCTCTCATCCTGGGCACAACCCCCTCAAGCATTGCGTGAACACTCAAAAAATTTATATCAATCGTTTTTTTAAAATCACAAAAAGGAGTAAAATTAGGAGAATGAGGAAGGGAAATAGCAGCATTTGCAATAACCAAATCAAAACTTACATCTAATTTTTTAAAATACTTATTAACTCTTTCGGTATCAGCCAAATCCATCTCAATAGGTACGACGTTTTTCAAGTTTTTAAGTTCATTTACGTTTCTTGCCACTGCATAGACCGTATGTTCTTTTGAATATCTCTTAAGCAGTTCCTTTCCTATACCTCTGCTAGCTCCCGTGATTAAAACATTCACTCACTCTCCTTTTATATTATAATTTCAAAAAAAGGTCGACTATGTATGTTATATCAAAACTTTTTACGTTTTTATTCCTGCCACCGGGAATTTTTATAATTATACTTTTTTTAGCCGGATTTTTTGCAAAAAAGGCAAAATTTATCTTTTTTTCAGCCGGAGTGTTACTGTGGGCACTCTCTACTAAATTTATAGCGAATCTTTTACTCTATCCTCTAGAACACAACTTCAAAAAAGATAACACCTCTCCTAAAGCAGTAGTAGTGCTTGGTGGTGGTACAAACCCCATAGACCCTTTAAAGTCATACCCGGATGCTTTTAAAAGAGAAGTTTACGGAATTTTAATAGCAAAAAAAGAGAGTTTACCACTTATATTTACCGGTGGAGGATTAAAAATAAAAGAAGCCCTAAACGCAAAAAAAGATATTAACTACATAACTTCAACCTGTGGATGTAAAATAAAAACTTTTTTAGAAACATACTCTCTAAACACATATCAAAACGCAAAATTTAGTGCAAAACTTTTTGAAAAACTACATCTTCATAAAAGAATATATTTAGTAACAAGTGCTTATCATATGAAAAGAAGTTTAATACTATTTAAGCATTTTAATTTCGAAGTAATTCCAAAACCAGTGGGATTTTTTTACAATCCTACATATTCAATCTGGAGCATATTTCCTCAAATAGGAAATTTATACCACTCATATAAAGCTATTCACGAATATTTCGGTATAGCAAGTTTATATTTCAGGGGGATTATCTAAATCCCCATTTTTTCATAATAGCAAGCCCCTCTTTTGAAGATGCAAAATCCAAAAACTGTTGTGCTAAGTTTTTATCTTTTGAATATTTCGTAATAACCAAAATAAGTTTTTTCTTAGGTGCATATAGAGTAGGAATTTCTACAAAATCAACTTTTTTAGAGTTTTCACCCCAATAATAAGTAGCTTTCCAGTTAAGTCCGGCATCAATTTCATTATGAATTAAAGCGTCATACATATCGGCTGAAGCTGAAAAAATTTCCGATTTATTTCTTATCTTTTGATAAAAAACTTTACCTCCGTACTTAACCAAAGCCAATTTAGCAGCTTTTCCAACCGAACTGTGATCACTTCCCAAACCGGTATTTATAGAAGGTTTAGCAAAATCGGCCAAAGTTTTAACATTTTTAGACTTACCTTTAGGTACGAAAATAGCAAGTTGATTATATCCCAACTCCGCACCTTTTATAAAAAGAGAAGGATTTTTTTTAATAAATTTATCACTTCCCGGTAAATATAAATCGGCTTTTCTTAAAGTTAAAATTTTTTTATACAAAACTCCCGAAGAACCGAACAAATGTCTAACTTTCACTCCCGGATGCAACTCTTCAAATTTATGTACTATCTCCAACATAGGCTGTTTCATCGTAATGCCACAATAAAGCCATAACGTTTTAGCACTCAAAAAAACACCTACAATCAATAACAAAAACTTTTTCATCCGTACTCCTTTGATAGGTTAATATTTCAAATTATATCACATTTAAACTTCTTTTAATCTTAGCTTATTTAATCTTACAAAATCAATAAATTCTTTTTTTTCCATAGGTTTTACAATATAATATCCTTGATAATAATTAATTCCCATTCTTTTTAACGTTTTGAACTGTTCTTCCGTTTCCACTCCTTCCGCTAAAATTTTAATATTAAAATTCTTACCGACTTCAACCAAAGATTTAACATAAAAATAATTTTTTTTATTGTTTATAGCATTTATAAAAGAATTATCTATCTTTAAAAAATCTATTTCTAAATCTTTCAATAAAGACAAAGAAGATTCTCCTCTCCCGAAATCGTCCAAACTTATATTAAATCCCATTTTTTTTAATCGCCCCAATAAATATAAAGCCCGATGTTTATTCTCCTGAAATACGTTTTCACTCACTTCAATTCCTATTTTAGAAGTATCCGTTTTAAAAAAAGATATTAATTTTTGAATATCGAATAAAAAGTTTTCATATCTCATTTGAACGAACGATACGTTAAAAAACAAAGAAAGATTTTTAAGTAAATCATCTTTTTCCCATTCTTTAATATTTTTTATCACTTCTTTTGCAACCCAATTTCCTATTTCACAAATTAAACCTGTTTGTTCTATAAGAGGAATAAAAGTTTTAGGATAAATTATTTTATCTTCATCAATCCACCTTATTAAAACCTCGGCTCCAAAAATTTTACCTTTTTTATCAATTTTAGGTTGATAATATAAAACAAACTCTTCATTTTCAAAAGCTTTTTTCAACTTACTTATCAATCGTAATTCCTCACTTACTTTATCTTTCACAAAATTATTAAAAATCACAAATTTATTTTTTCCTAAATGTTTAGCTTGATACATAGCCATATCGGCATTTTTTAAAAGTTCTTCGAAAGAATTACCATGTTCGGGATAAACTGCAACTCCTATATTAGCTAAAGCAATAATTTCGTAATTTCCGATTATTATTTTTTCCTCCAAAAGCTCAAGCAATTTATACAATCTAACTTCTAAACTTCTTCTATTTTGGCAATTTTTAAGAATCAATATAAATTCATCTCCCCCTATTCTACTTAAAAACTCTCCCTCTTTTAAACATTTTCTTAATTTATCCGCAATTTTCTTTATAAACTCATCTCCTATAGTATGCCCGTAATAATCATTTATTTGTTTAATATTATCCAAATCTATAAAAACTAAACAAAATCTTTCTTCCTTACTTATTAAATTATTCACTTTTTTAAGAAGCATTTTTTTATTACCTAATCCGGTCAAAGAATCCGTTAAAGACTCTTTACGTAATTTCTTAATAATTTCATCAAATTTTTCAAAACTTTTTAAAACCAAATTTTTAATATCCTCCAATTCATAAATGGGAATAATTTCTTTTTCGTTCGTTTTCTTATTTTTTATAATCCTCTTTATTTTCATTAACGGTCTTACCAAATATTTAGTGGTTAAATAATTAATCAAAATAAAAATCATTACTATAACGACAAAATAAATAAGGAAATACTTTATTTTCAAACTGTTTAAAACGGATATAATCTCGGTTTTGTTTAAAAATACGTAAAGTTTATAAGAAACTTTCCTATGTTCGTTAGAAGAAAAAAATTTTATAGGAATATAAAAAGCTTGTTTTTCCAATAAATCGTTTAAAGTAATATCTTTTAAAGAACTTTTTATAAGGGTAGAGTGCAAAGGCAATTTTAAATCCACATCTCCCGAAATAAATAGATTATCTTCTCCCCTTTTTAATAAAAATCCTCTTATCAAAGGATTCCTAGCTATTTCTCTATCAAAATAAGGTCTTAACATATAAATTTTATCGGTATCATTTAAAAATTTAACCGCTACGTATTTACTATCCAAAAGGTCCTTTTTCAAATCATCTATTAATATTTCAACCGCTACATTTTGTTGATATTTATAAAGAACAAATAAAAACACACTAAGCAAAATTACTACGCTTAAATTTAACAAGAAAATGAAATTTTTAATTTTCACCGATTAATCCTTGAACAGGAAAATTATCTTTTTTTAATAAATCAAGCAAACGGGAAGAAGGATGATTTACCCATTTTATTTTTTTTATAGCAAACAAAAAATTTTCATAAGAATAATTAGGATAATAATTTCTTACCGTTTCATAAACTTTTTTAGGATTTTTTTTAACGATCTCCACCGCTTTATCTATATAAAATTTCAATCTCTCAAACCTGCTTTTTTTTAGATTCTTCGCTACAAAAAGTGCGTCTATTATTAATAATCCATTATCTTTAGAAGATGAGATCACTTTAAAACCCTTTTTATAAAAACAAACGTCATAAGGAGAATAAGTGACTATTAAAATAGGTTTTCTTAAATCGAATTTCTCTTTTGTAATCTGTTGCTGATCGTCATTTACAAATTGAAATTTTTTAAAATTTATATCATATTTTCTGGTAAATGTTTTTAAAAGAAGATAATTAACCGAATCTATCTCCAAATAAACCAAAATTTTTTTAGACTGTTTTATCTCTTTTAAAGACTTATTAGACAAAATCATATCCCCCCCATAAGACCTATCCAACAAAAGTACCGGATATACCGAATTTTTTAATTTAGAATATTCATACTGAGTAGCTGCTAACGAATTCACAAAGCCACTCTCATATAATCTTACACTCTCCCCTAAAGAAACAGTCCTTATTAAACGTATATTATCTTTTTTTAACCACCCTTTTTCATTTGCGTAAAACAAAGGTGCATAGCCTATCCACTCATTTACTGCTATTTTCACTTCTTCCGGTTTTGACTCACACCCAATAAACAAAAAGACAGCTAAAAAACCTACTACTAACGCCCTTTTCATAACCAACCTTTATATTACTAAAAATATTACCCCTATATATAAAACAGACGTTAACACCACCAGATAAGCCACTTTTTGTGGATATAAATCAAAAAGAGCCGCCAAATTTACATTTGTAACAGCCAAAGGTGTTAAAATCTCCAATAAAACCGCTTTAAAAAACAAAGGCTTTAAAGAAAAATATTTTAGCAAAAAAAATCCGATTATTGGAAATATTAAGAATTTATTAATAATAGTAACCAACGAAAGTTTTATTCCCACCTCTTTTACTTTTATTTCGGCCACATAGATTCCAAAAATCAAAAGTTGAATTACTATAGACGCAAAAGCACCCATCTGTAAAATTTTCATAACCTCTTGACTAAGTTTAACCCCACTTATATTCAAAGCAAGAGCCAAAATACCTGCCCAAAGTACCGGAATTTTTATAATCTTTTTAAAAGCCTCTTTAAAAGAGTATTTACCACTAGCAAAAAAGAAAATTCCGAAACTGTAAATAAAAAAGATATTTGCAAGATTTATCATAGTAGCAATACTAGCACCTATATCACCAAAAAGAGCATAACTCAAAGGAATACCCAAATTACCGGTATTACCTATAAGGGGTGTTAAAGAAGCTATAATTTTCTCTTTTTTATCTTTTAAAGATAAAGCCAGTAAAAACGTAAAAACAAGAGAAATAAAAACTATAAGTAAATAAATAAGAGGAGAAATAATCAAATCGTAATTTAAAGGAATAAGCATTATTCCCCATAATGTCAAAAAAGGCTGAAGAAAATAGGTAGAGAGAACAACTAACGTCTTCCCCTCTACTTCTTTAAAATTCTTTTTAGCTATAAATCCTATAAGGATAAAAATATAAATACCAAAAACGGTTAACAAACTAAGCCATTAAGTTCAAATTTGCACCGATTCCCATAGCCATTGCAGCTTGTTGTTGAATCTGTTGTGATTGTTGCTGATTTTGCTCTTTTGCCTGGGTTTGTTGTTGAATCTGTTGTTGAATTTGTTGTTGCTGCTGAATTTGCTGACCTCTTTGACTACTACCGTCTCTTGGTCCTCTAACATTTCCCATTGGAATGGGTTGAGCTGGATTTGTCATTATATTTCCTACACCGTTTACCATATCCCCTCCTTTTTTAATCAATTATATCACTAATTTTTGATAAATTCCACAATTTTTTCTTTTATTTCATCTTTATTAATAATAGTCTCATTTATCTCCTTTTCAAATAGATCTCTAATAACATCCGGTGCTTTTACGTTATAATGAGCTTCAATATACGCTATGGCATCTTTATCGCTTATACTAATCTCCTCAACTTCTGCCATTTCTCTATCAATATCCTGTTTTGTAAGAGCTTTATAAACACTAGGTGCGAATTTTGTCCATTCCGCAGTAGAATAAGCTACTACTTTATTTTTAATCTTACCTTTATCTTTTAAATATTCATAAGCTTTTATAGCAGTTGCAGTGTGAGGGTCCATAATATAATCAAATTTTTTAGCATATTTTGCAATAATCTCCTCACACTCCCCGTCAGTTGCAAAATCGGCTAGAAAATCTTCTTTTATTTTTTCGTGTTCTTTTGGAGTTAATTCAAAATACCCTTCTTTTTCAAGACTCTCCATAAGTTCTCTAGTTCTCTCTTCTCCGAATTTAGCAAAAAGAACTCTCTCAACATTGCTTGATTTTAAAATATCCATAGCCGGAGAAATGGTATGAATTAATTTTTTGTCTCTTAAATCGTATCTTCCGTATTTTACAAATTCATATAAAATATTGTTTTTATTTGAAGCGATAATTATCTTTTCAATAGGAAGCCCCATTTTTTTCGCATAATAAGCCCCAAGTGCGTTACCGAAATTTCCACTCGGAATAATTACGTCAATTTTATCTCCCATATCTATTTCGGCATTCTCAAGAAGTTTCAAATAACTCCACATATGATAAATAGTCTGGAAAATAATACGCCCGAAGTTTACAGAATTTGCGGCTGAAAGTTTTAAATTATTCTCTTTTAAAGTATTTTTAAATTCTTCATCTTTTAAAAGAGCTTTTAATGCACTCTGAGCGTCATCAAAATCCCCTATAATTCCCAATACCTTTTCATTCGAAGCGGAAGTTGTAACCATTTGAAGTTTCTGAACTTCACTAGTCCCGTTATGAGGGTAAATACAAACGGCTTTTATATTTTCTCTATTTTCAAACGTTTTTAAAGTAGCCGGTCCTGTATCTCCGCTTGTAGCAGCTAAAATCAGATAATTTTCATTTTTCTCTTTCGCCAAAGAAGAGAGCATTACCCCAAAAGGCTGAAGTGCCATATCTTTAAAAGCACGCGTAGGTCCGTGCCAAAGTTCTCCTACAAACAAATCGCTATCAAGCTTTACAACCGGCACAACATCCGGGTCGTCAAATGCATTTAAGTAAGTGTATAGGGCTTTATCTATAAGATTATCATTTATATCTATTTTAAATAATTTTAATACCCCTCTTGCCAAATGGGTATAAGGTTTTTTACCCTGTACGTCATAATATTTATATAAAAACTTTTCATTTATAGTAGGCAGTTTGCTAGGAATGTAAAGCCCACCGTTTGGAGCCGCCGGATTTAAAATAACTTCACTAAAACTCTTTTTCTCATCAGTACCACGAGTTCCTATAAATTTCATTATAAGCCTTTTTTTATGCAATTATATCAAATGTACTTTTTAAACAAATATTGACATTAAATTTTTATTAAGCTAAAATTCAACAAAAAAAGGAGAATGCAATAAATAAGGAGACTCTTGAATAATTATTCTTCATATCTGCAAAACAACTATCCTCATTTACACAATTCTTCACTAAATATAAAGGAATTTTAATGCAACAAGATATTATTGCTTTAAAAATTAACGGCGAAATAGTAGATTTACAAACAGCCGAAGCTAAAGGTATAAAAGGTGGTGAACCTATATACTTCGATAATTCGCCACAAGCTCTTGAGGTTATAAGACATTCAGCAGCACACTTAATGGCTCAAGCTATAAAAGAACTCTATCCAGATGCAAAATTTTACGTAGGGCCAACGATAGAAAACGGATTTTATTATGATTTAAAAACACAAACTCCAATTACGGACAAAGACCTTAAAAACATTGAAAAGAAAATGAAAGCTCTAGCAAAAAAGAAATTCGACATCACAAGATATGAAATTTCCAAACAAGAAGCCAGAAAAAAATTTAAAGACGACGAACTAAAACAAGCCGTACTTGATATGATACCGAGTGATACGGTATCTATTTATAAACAAGGAGATTTTGAAGATTTATGCCGCGGTCCTCACGTACCGAATACAAAATATCTTCATAATGTAAAACTTCAAAAAGTAGCCGGGGCGTACCTTGGGGGTGATTCTAAAAACGAAATGCTAACGCGTGTTTACGGTACGGCGTTTGCTACAAAAGAAGCCTTACAAAAGTACTTAAAAATGCTTGAAGAAGCGGCAAAAAGAGACCATAGAAAGCTTGGTACCGAGCTTGAGCTTTGGATGTTTAACGAAGAGATAGGTGCCGGAATGCCTATATGGCTTCCAAACGGGGCACTTCTTAGAGCAAACCTTGAAAAACTATTATATTCGGCTCACATAAGACGCGAATATCTGCCTGTTAGAGGACCAGAGCTTCTTAGAAGCCATATGTGGAAAATTTCGGGTCATTACTACAACTACAAAGAAAATATGTATTTTACGGAAATAGAACACGACGACCCGAATAAACCGGCAGAAGAATACGGCATAAAACCTATGAACTGTTTAAGCCACGTTAAAATATTCGGACATAAAGTAAGAAGCTATAAAGAACTTCCTTTAAAATTCTTTGAATTCGGAACGGTTCATAGACACGAAAAAAGCGGAGTTCTTCACGGACTTTTAAGAGTTAGGGAGTTTACACAAGACGACGCTCATATCTTCTGTAGACCGGACCAAATCGAACAAGAGGTTATTAAAGTTCTTGAGTTTGTTGACTCCATAATGGAGAGATTCGGATTTAATTACGAAATGGAAATTTCTACACGTCCCGAAAAATCAATAGGAAACGACGAAATTTGGGAAAAAGCTACCGAATCTCTTAAAAACGCTCTTAATTCACTAAACAAAGAATATGGTATCGATGAAGGTGGAGGAGCTTTTTACGGACCTAAAATAGATATTAAAATTACAGACGCAATAGGCAGAAAATGGCAATGTGGTACTATTCAAGTAGACTTCAATCTTCCGGAGAGATTTGATATTACATACGTTGACGAAAACAACGAAAAAGTAAGACCGGTAATGATTCACAGAGCCATAATCGGAAGTTTTGAAAGATTTATTGCAATTCTTACGGAACATTACGCCGGAGAATTCCCGACATTCATAGCACCTATTAAAGCTATTTTCATACCTATTGCAGAATCTCACGTAGAATATGCAAAATCTATTCAAAAAAAGCTTCTTGAAGCCGATATTAATACTGAAATATTCGCAAGTAGCGATTCATTAAACAAAAGAATCAGAAACGCAGAAAAAAGAAGAGTAGGTTATGTTGTGATTATAGGTGATGAAGAGGTTGAAAACGGTTTAGTTGCCATTAGAGATAGAAAAAAACGCGAACAATATAAAATGACAAAAGGAGAATTTGTGGAAATGATTAAAAAATTAAGTGAGGTTAAACTATGAGTAAAGCTGAAAAAGTATTAATTAACGAAGATATTGTGAATTTCACTGACAGAGTAAGATTTGTAGACGGAGAAAACGAACCTAAAATAATAGATTCAAACAAAGCCCTTGAGATTGCTTATAATAAAGGGCTTGATTTAGTTCTTGTAGCACCAAATGCAAATCCACCGGTTGCAAAAGCTATGGATTATGGAAAATACAAATATGAACAAGAAAGAAAGAAAAAAGAAGCGAAGAAAAAACAAGTAAAAATAGAAGTAAAAGAGATTAAATTCACTTCAAAAATCCAACAAAACGATATAGACTATAAAGTAAAACACATAAGAGACTTTTTAAACAAAGGTAAACACGTAAAGCTTAGAGTATTCCTAAGAGGTAGAGAACTTGCAACACCTGAAAAAGGTTTTGAAGTAATAAACAGAGTTTGGGATATGATAAGCGACGTAGCAGAAAAACAAAACGAACCTAAACTGGAGGGGAATTATATCAATATGCTAGTAACCCCTATTAAGAAAAAATCTAAAAAATAAGGCTTACTTTTTAAGAGTATTAAGCCTCTCTTCCTTGCTTCCTATTGAAGTAATCTGAATTCCGAAGTTACCATCAACTATAACAACTTCACCCTCACCTATTTTTTTATCTTCTATTAAAATATCAAGAGGTTCTTTTGCAAGTTGATTAAGCTCCACTATACTTCCTATATCCATATTAATCACATCTTTTAAAAGCATAATTTTACTTCCTATTCTAACCCTAAGCTGAAGTTTAATATCAAGAAGCATTTCAAGATTTTTCATTTCGGCTTTTAAATCGGTAGCAACATGAGACGAAGAGGTAGTAGCCGGAGCAGATTGAGTTGCATTTGGAAGTAACTCTTCCAACAAATCCTCATCAAAAATAATCTGACAAACTTTTATAATATCGTTTATTTTACATTCCATATTAATAGCATAAGCGTATTCGCTCAAATCCTCTTCTTTATCCACAAAAGAGACATCTTTTATTTCAAATTCAAGTTTCGGGACATTTTCTTGAGCACTAAGAGTCGTTTTTAAAGCCCCGAAAATATTAGACACTATCTCTTTTATAGCGTCTAAATCGTCTTCATTCATTTCACTTTTAGCTTCTCCATCTCCTGCTAACATCAAATCACCAAGAGCCGTAGCTATTTCAGCCGGTACTAAAAATAAAATCTCACCTTTCGGTTTTACTTTAATAACTATTTTTGCATAATTAGGTTTAGTAGCTCCTATATCTTTTGTTTCGGATAAAATAGAAATTTCAGGTGCAATTCCTATTAAACCTTCGACGGTTGATTTTATTTCGTTAATTAAAAGCTCTTTAAACTCATTCACTCTCTTCTCCTGTTATTTGCTCAAGTTTTTCTTTACGTTTTTGTTCAAGTTTTAATAAAATCTCTTTAATTTCATCGTGTTCGGTTTTTAGAATATCTCTTATTTTTATACTTCTTCTATATCTTCTGACTCCAAATTCAGCTATAAACTTTTCCCTTCCGTCAACTTTAACTATTACCGTATCATCGGCCGGACGGTTAAGTTTTATAATATCCCCAACCTTCAAATCCAACACCTGTTTCATATCAAGTTCGGCATACCCTAAAACCGCTTCAAGTTCGATTTTAGCTCCTCTAAGAAGAGCTCTAAGTTCTTTATTTCTAGATTTTCTACCACTTGTTTCATTAAGCATCAAATCCCTGTTTGCAAGTCTAGGAAGAAGAGATTCTATCGTAATTACCGGATAACATATATTCATCATACCGCTGGTATGCCCTATAATTATCTCCATAATAACCATAATAACAATTTCATTTTGAGCAACGATTTGAACTACATTAGGGCTTGACTCTTTAGCTTCCACTATAGGGTACATATCCATAATAGGCGACCAAACTTCTCTCATATTTTGAGTAACCACTTTCAATATCTGGTCTAAAAGGTTAAGTTCTATATCCGTAAACTCCCGCGTAGTCTCAAAAGGAGCCCCGTTCCCTCCTAACAGTCTATCTATCATAGGAAAAACTATTGACGGGTTAAGCTCTATTACCCCTTTTCCGTCAAGCGGTTTTAGAGAAAATACGTTAAACGAAGTAGGACTAGGCAAACTCATTAAAAATTCACCGTAAGTCATCTGGTCGACGGAATGGAGTTGAATTTCAACAATACTTCTCATCAAAGAAGAAATATCACTTGCCAAACTTCTCGCCATTTTATCGTGAATAGCACGGATTGAGCGAAGCTGCTCTTTGCTTACCCTATTCGGTCTTTTAAAATCGTACAGAGTAATTTGTCTATTATCAAGTAAATCGGTCGCCTTTTCAAGCTCATCGGGAGCTATGTCCTCTTCTTCGACAACCTCAAGTAGTGCGTCTATCTCTTCTTGAGATAAAATATCAGCCATTTAACTCTTCCCTTAATTTTTTTATAACTTTTTTATGTATTTGAGAAATTCTACTCTCAGTTACTCCTAAAATTTCGCTTATCTCTTTTAAAGACAACTCTTCAAAATAATAAAGCTGAATAATAAGCTGCTCTTTTTCGCTCATTTTTGAAAGAATCTTTTTAATCGCCTCTATCAACTCTTCCTCTTCTATCTCTTTTGAAACGTTTTCAAAAAAGTTCATCTGCTCTTCAATAGGCATTACGTTATAAATTTCACTTGCATTTTTGGCTTTTCTAACCTTTTCCACATCTATTCCAAGCTCTTTGGCTATATATTCGTCATCCGGTTCGACGTCATATTCCGCTTGATAAGATTCGATTATTTTATCTATATCTTTTATAATTTTTCTGTCGCTTCTGCTTACCGTATCAAGACTTCTAAGAAAATCCAGCATACTTCCGTAAATTCTTTTTTGAGCGTATCCCCAAAAATTATCGTTCTGTTTAGGGTCGTATCTTCTTGAGAGTTTTACAAGTTCCTCCAAACCTATAGAAACCAAATCGTTAAACTCAACACTGCTAGGAAGCCTTTCTTTAAGCCTAGCGGCCATTGCCTTAACTGCCGGCATATAATCAACAGCCAAAGAGTCTCTATAAGAATTCATCTGTTCTTCGTAAGGGTTTTGGTAACTCATCTTCATCTTTTCTTAATTATTTGTAATTCTTCTTCTTCGATTTTTTTTATAAATTCATAACTCTCAAGAATAAAATCCTCTTTTTTTTCAAGTTCTTTTATTTGAACGTCTAAAATCTCATCAATTTGGTGCTTATCGAAATATGAAATTTTATGCACATCCAAATATTTTATAAAAAACGTCACACTTGCCAAACTCAAAAGATAAAAAACAGCCGTAATTACAAAAGTGGCATACAAAAAACTCTCAAAATCCAAATCGTGTAAAATAGAAAAAATCACACCTATAAAAAATCCGCTAGAAGCAAAAAAATAGATAAAATTCTCTCCTCTCATCAAAAACCTTTAAAAATTCGAAAATATCTTTTTGAAAAAAGTTGATATTCCTTTTTTTTCTTCTAGCACTTTTCGTTCCGAAATTTTAGCAAGTTTTTTAGCAATTAAAAAAATCTGCTCGCTTACAACCGAATAAGGAGACTCTTTTACAAAAAGAGTTCTTTTTATTGAAGAATTAGAAACTAAATTATCCTTTTTTAAATATCCTATCATTTGAAGCCTAAAAGCCGCACTTAAATTATCAAATGCCACTCTTTTTATTTTAGAAAAAATATTTAAAGCCTCTTTTTCACTGCTAACTTCATTTAAAAGCATAAAGGCCAAATCTTTTTTTTCACTAATAATCTTTACCATCGCATACGCATCGGTAATAGCGGCCGGTTCGGGTACTGTTACTACTATAACATCATCGGCAGATTCAAGCCACATTTGAACCTTTTTATCAATTCCAGCACCCGTATCGATTAAAAAAAAGTCAAAATCTTTTAAAGTATCAAGTTCGTTAAAAAACCTACTTAAATTTACCTCATCCGCAAATTCCATAATCTCATCACCACTTTTACCCGGAATTAGAATAAAATCCTTTTCAATTTCCACTATAATATCTTTTAAAGAGCATTCGTTTTTTAATACGTGATAGATATTTTTATCGGTATTTACCTTTAAAATAACATCTAAATTAGCAAGACCTATATCTGCATCAAAAAGTGCCACTTTAAAGCCAAGTTTATGTAAAGCATACCCTAAATTAGCAGTAATAGTGGTTTTACCAACTCCACCTTTACCACTTGTAATCGCTATAATCCTTGTATTTGAGGGGTGCTTTCGAATATCTTCTTTTACCAACTCTTTTAATTTATCTGCTTGAGTTTTCAATTAAACTCCTTATTTAATATTCCTTTTAATAAATAATCTGCCCCCGCCTCAATTAAATCATCCGGAACTTCCTGTCCTATTGAAAAATAACTTACCGGCTTTTTCACTTCTATAAGAAGTGAAAATATATTACCATAAGTTTTCGTTTCGTCAAGTTTTGTAAATACAAAAGTATCTATCGGCAATATGGAGAAGTTTTTATAAATATCAAGCAAATCTTCATATTTTGTAACTGCCGATAGCACTAAATTTATATTAATTTCGGCAAACGTATCAACCTTTAAAAAACTCTTCAGTTTTTCTATTTTTTCTTTGTCATGTTGAGAACTTCCCACCGTATCTATTAAAATATAATCATTATGCCTTAAGGTATTTAAAGCCTCTTCAAAATCGGTAGGGTCAACTACTGTTTCAATCGGTAGTTTCATCATTTTAGCATAAGTCATTAACTGCTCAACCGCTCCTATTCTATAAGTATCAAGAGTGATAATCCCCACTTTATGTCTTCTTGATAATTGATAAGCATATCTTGCCGCAAGTTTTGCTATGGTAGTTGTTTTACCAACTCCCGTAGGTCCTACAAACATCATAATTTTTTTATGAGGAGGGACTATTTCTCTTTCTATTCTAATAGGAATCATCTTTTTTAAAAGAGTGTGAAAATATCTTATAATCGACTCTCTTCTTTGTCTCATTTTCATAGGCATATATTTAATAGTAAGTTTCATAATCTCATCCAAATGCTTCTCACTCATACCACTAGCACGAGAGAGTGCGTATATTTCACTAAATTCGGGAGGCAACTCTAGGTCGTCGTTTTTATTTGTAATACTCCAAATAGTAGCTTGCAAAAACTTTAAAGTATCTTGCATATTTTGAATTTGCTGCTTTATTTTCAGCAAATCCTCATCACATAAATTTTTTTCCTTAATTTCTTTTTCGAAATTCTTTTCTATAAAATCGGATTCCATCGACAAAGAGTTTATCTCTTTTGCAGCCGAACTTAATTTAAGCATTACTTCTTCTACATGTTCTTTATCGCTTGTTTCTTTTTTTCTTAAAGAGATATTTTCATTTTTTTCTTGATGTTTAGTTTCTTCTACAACCGCTACTATTTCATAAAGTCCCGGAGAAGTTAAAGTCTTTTTTTTTATTTCTTTTGTAGATACGATTAACGCTTCTTCTCCTAATTCCGCTTTAACCTTAGCTAAAACCTCTTGATGAGTTGAGCCTCTAAATGTCTTTAGTTTCAATCTAATCCTTTAACGCTAATGGTACTAAAACCGAATCTCTTTCTTTAAAATACGGATGCGGCACAATTAATCTTTTATGACTTAATTTTATATTATTAAACATAATTATATCCAAATCCAACGTCCTAGGAGCATTTTTAAAACTTCTCTTTCTATTAAATTTTTTCTCCGTATAAAGTAAAAAATTTAACAATTCAAGCGGAGAAAAATCGGTTTTTATCACTAAAATGGAATTAAAAAAATCGGGTTGGTTTAAATACCCAAAAGGAGGATTTTGATAAATAATTGAGGTTTGAATTACATCTATCTTAGGGTGAGAATTTAAAAAACGATAAACTTTTTTAAATCTTCTTATACAGTTACCGACATTACAACCAATTCCTATTAAAACTCTGTTTTTTTTATTGCTTTTTTTAATTTTTGCCGGGAAATAGGTTGTTTTTATGATTTTTCTCATTATTTAGGCATCCCTTTAGAAGTTATATACCCGTAAATTCTTCTTAAAATGCGTTTAATAATAGGAGTTAAATCTCCTTTTTTTAAAGCTTTTTTAATAGCGTTTACATCTCCTAAATATTTTGCAGTTTTATAAAGAAAAGTTCTTATTTTACTGATACTCATTAAATCTCCTCACTTAAAACCTCAACTTTTCCGTCATGCGTTATCATAATCATATCTTCAATTCTAATTCCGAATTCATTAGGAATATAAATTCCGGGTTCTATTGTAAAGACCATACCCTCTTGAATTTTTATACCGTTTCTTGAATTGACATAAGGCCATTCGTGAATATCAAGCCCTACTCCGTGACCTAAAGAGTGCACGAAAAATTCACCGAAACCCTCTTTTTTTATCTCATCTCTTGCTATCTTATCAAGCTCACAAATAGGCATACCTATTTTTATAGCTTCAATAGCCTTTTTTTGAGCTTTTAACACTACATCGTAAACTTTCTGAATTTTAGGAGAAAACTTTTGAATTTTACCGTCGCTTAAATTATCGACATTAATAGTTCTGGTTCTATCCGAACAGTATCTTTTATACTTAATCCCGGCATCAAGAAGCAATAAATCTCCTTTTTTCAAGCTTTTTTCACTAACCCTTGCGTGAGGTTTTGCGGCATTTTCATTAATAGCTACAATAGGTTCGAAACTAAGTTCTCTTCTTCCTCTTTGAGTTAAAAACTCTTTAAATCTAAAACTAAGCTCATACTCATCAAGTCCGGTGTGAATGGTTTTTATAAACTCCTTAAAAGCAATAGCCCCCTCTTTTACGGCTTCTTTTATAAGTTCAAGTTCTTTATCGGTTTTTATCATTCTTTTTTTATGAGAAAAATACTTCTCTTCTTTTAAAGAAACAAGCCTTCCAAGTTCTTCATACTCTTTAAAACTCCAATTCAAAGGGTCCAAAACAACCCTTTTTACTCTGTGCTTTAAAATAAGCTCCCTTGCTTTTTTAACCAAATCCCTAGCCTCAATAACTTCCGCTTTTGCTTCCTCTTTTGCTTCAAGAGTATATCTTCCGTCCGTAATTACATACTTATAATCGCCTAGTTTTAAAAAAATAGCATTATCACTACTCCATCCGCACTCATAATAAATTTCATTCTCTTTGTTAAGAATATAATTCATTATTTTTTAACTCCCTGTGCCTCTTTTACCATTTTTACTTCGTTTAAAATCTGAATCATAGCAATTAAAGCCAAATGATAACTAAAAGGTCCAAATCCCGTAATAGTACCGGCAACAACGTCGGAAATAAAAGATTTATGTCTAAATTCCTCTCTTGCTGCGATATTTGACATATGAACTTCAACCGTAGGAAGTGCCACTGCTTTAATAGCGTCTCTTATGGCAATAGAGTAGTGAGTCAATGCAGCCGGATTTATAATAATTCCATCAACTCCCTCGTTTAAACACTCCTGAATAGCGTCTACTATATCACCCTCGTGGTTTGATTGGTAAAATTCAATTTCAAATCCGTTTTGTTTAGCAAAAGTTTCCATGTTTTTATTTATATCTTCAAGTTTCATAGGTCCGTAGATATTTACTTCTCTAACTCCCAACATATTAAGATTCGGTCCGTGAATTACCTTGATTTTCATATTTTACTCCTTTTTTTTTGTTATTTTACTATAATTTGGTATAACTTTTGCTAATAAATACAAAAAGGATAAATTTTGACAAAACTAAGGGCAGATTATATATTAACCGTAAACGAAAAATATGAAATTCTAAAAGATGCCGAAATAGTATTTGATAAAAAAATAATATCAATTTCAAAAACCACTTCAAAAGACTCAAAATATCTGGGAAAAAATTCGGTAATTATGCCAGCTTTAATAAACACCCACACACATCTTGAATTTAGCAACAATCAAACCTTACTCGAATACGGCGATTTTATGTGCTGGTTAAATTCCGTCATAGATTCAAGAGAAGAGCTATTTAGCGACTGTAAAAGCGAATGTTTTAAAAACGCCATAAAAGAAATGAAAAAAAGTGGAGTGTGTGCCTTTGGAGAAATAAGTTCTACCGGAAACGACTTAAAATACCTAAAATACTCTCCATTAAAAGTTGTCTACTTTAATGAAATAATAGGTACAAACCCTGCAGCTGCCGATATGATTTACCAAGATTTTTTAGGAAGGCTTGAAGAGTCTACAAAAATAGCAAACGAAAAGTTTAAAGTAGGAATCTCAATTCACTCTCCTTATTCCGTACACCCTTTTTTAATGAGAAAAATAATAGATATAGCTAAAAAAGACAATCTCCCACTTCAAGCCCACTTTATGGAAAGCAAAGCCGAAAGAAAATGGCTTGATAAAGGAGAGGGAGAGTTTAAAATTTTCTTTAAAAAGCACTTTAAAAACGCAAAACCCTTAATAAAACCTTTAGAATTTATAGAAATGTTTAAAAACACAAACGTCAATTTTATCCACTGCGTTCACGCAAACGAACAAGAGCTTCAGAAAATAAGCGAAATAAATGCAAACATAACCCACTGCCCTATTTCAAACAGACTCTTAAACGTAGGACTTTTAGACTTAGAAAGCGTAAAAAACTTCTCAATTCCTTACAGTGTGGCAACTGATGGGAAAAGTTCTAACTTTTCTTTAAATCTCTTTAAAGAAATAAGAGCAGCCCTTTTAATGCATACGGATTTACATCCTAAATATCTTGCAAAAGATTTAATAAAAGCAGTTACGATAAACGCCGCAAACTCTTTAGGATTAAATAACGGTGTATTAGAAGAAGGAAAAGACGCGGACATAATTACATTTAAACTTCCAAACAAAGTAAAAAATCTAAACTTACTACCTCTTCAGATAATTCTACACACCACAAAAGTAGACACTCTTTATATAAACGGAAAAGAGGTTTAAACCTCTATTTTTTAGTAGAGTTGTTTTCTGCTTTTTTAGTTTTCAAATTTTTAGATAAATTAGTTGTTTTCGATAAATTCACATCTTTTGCAATTTTTTCCGTTTTAACCGGAGTTTTAATTTTAATCGGAGCTTTTTTAGCTTCTAAGGCTTTAGAAACTTTTTTTTCTTTAGTGTTTTTGCTTTCTTTTTTCAAAATCTCTTTTTTAACTTTATTTATGTTTTCTGCAGTTTTTTTAGCTTCACTGGATTCTATTCTATTGGTAATATCTACTATTTCAACTCTCCTATTTAAGGCTCTGTTGGTATCGCTTGTATTAGGCACTAACGGATAAGCTTCTCCATATCCTTTAGCAACAATTCTTTTAGGGTCTATTTTGAATTTCTTTACTAAAATCTCTTTTACCGCTTCCGCTCTTTTTTGAGAGAGTTTAATATTGTATGTCTTACTCCCTTTATCATCCGTATATCCAGCAACCTCAATTTTTAAAGAAGGATTACTTTTTAAAACTTCCGCAACTCTTTGAATATCCGGATAATAGATTTTTTTAATTTTATAACTGTTCGTATCGAAATTAATTCTTAAAGTGGTAATAATAGGACATCCGTTATGGTCCACCACTAAATTTTTCGGAGTATTAGGACATTTGTCCACACTATCCGGTACCCAGTCTCCGTCATTATCGTGTTCGGTTTTATACTTTACAACAGTTTTTACAACAGTTTTAGTTTTATATTTTACAACTGTCTTAACGACCGGTTTATATTTAACAACCTCTTTTACAACAACTTTCACTTTAGGTTTTTCCGGCTCCGGAGAGTTCCAACCTACAACCTCTTGATTCCCAACCAACTGCACAACGGATGTCGCCATAGGCTCACTTTTAGTAGAACATCCGACAAAAAAAGCCGCTATAATCGATGTAATAATTACTCTTTTCATTTTTTTTCCTTTCATATTAATATCTCTCTTTGTCCTTTTGAATTAGGAGGTGATAAAATCCCCATTCTCTCCATCTGTTCTATTATATTAGCTGCTCTATTATACCCAATTTGAAGTCTTCTTTGAAGATAAGAGATACTTGTTCTTTTCTCTTTTAATATAATTTCTTTAGCTTCTTCAAACAATTCATCCAAACCTTCAACCTCTTCTAAAACTTCACTCTCTTGAGAAATAATAGTCGTATCATAATCGGCTTCTCTTTGAGATTTTAAATACTCCACAACTTTTTCTATCTCATCTTCACTGGTAAAAGGTGCGTGAAGCCTAATAAGTCCACTAATTCCTGGAGGCGTAAAAAGCATATCCCCTCTTCCTAAAAGAGTTTCAGCCCCATATTGGTCTAAAATTACCTTACTGTCTATCTTTTGCCCTACTTTAAAACTTATTCTGCTTGGAAGATTGGCTTTAATAAGCCCCGTTACGACATCAACGCTTGGTCTTTGAGTGGCTACAATCAGATGAATTCCACTAGCCCGTGCCATTTGAGCAAGTCTTGCTATGGAATACTCTACATCCTTACCGCTTGTCATCATTAAATCCGCAAGTTCATCTATAATAATCACAATATAAGGCAGTTTTTCTTCTTTTGAAACTTTGTTATTATAATTTTCAATATTTTTAACCCTAGCTTTTGCCATAAGCTTATAGCGTTTCTCCATCTCTTTTACCATAGCATTTAAAGCTGTAATGGCTTTTTTAGGTTCCGTAATTACCGGCGTTAAAAGATGAGGAATATCGTTAAATATGGAAAATTCAAGCATTTTAGGGTCTATCATTACAAATTTAAGCTCATCCGGAGAATTTCTATAAAGCAAAGATAAAATCATCGCATTAATCCCCACACTCTTCCCACTTCCGGTAGTACCGGCAATTAGCAAGTGAGGAAGCTTTTTTAAATCCGTAACAAAGGGAGCCCCTACTATATCTTTTCCAAGGGCTAGAGTCAAAGGGGATTTGGCTTTTTTAAATATATCACTCTCAAGTATCTCTCTCAAATAAATCGTTTCGACCTCATCGTTGGGTATCTCTATTCCTACAACGTCTTTTCCGGGGATAGGAGCTTGAATACGAATTGATTGTGCCTTTAGAGCCATTGCCAAGTCATCTTGCAACGCTAAAATTTTACTTACTTTTATATGAGGAAGAGGCTTAAACTCAAATGTCGTAACAACCGGTCCCACATAATACCTAACAACATCCCCCTCTATCTTAAACTGTTTTAGTTTTTCGATTAAAGTTTTAATTTTTTTATCAATTTCGGCTTCGTTTACCTCTTTTTTCTTAGCCGGTGGTTTTTTAAGAAAGTCAAGTGGAGGAAACACCCAATCATTAGGTTTTTCTCTCTCTCCCGTTTCAATTTCCGATAAAAGCTTTTTAGTATCTTCAAGCTCTTCTACATGAGTTACTTTCGAAGCCGATTGAGCTTTCTCAACTTGAGATTCTTGAATTTCATCTTTAGTATCTTTAATTTTTTCTTCAATTTTAATCTCTTTTATCTCATTATCTTTAAGCATATTGTTTTGAATTTCATTATTTTTTATTTTAATTTCATTATTTTTTATTTTAACAGTTTTGGTATCATTTTCTTTAAAAGAATCCTTTTTCACTTCAACATTTAATTCTTCCATATTTTTTTCTTGAGCTTTTTTAAACGCTTTTACATCATTTTCATCCAACAAAACATTACTTACGTCAAAATCAGAAAAATCAAAAACTTCTTTTATCTCTTCAGTTCTTATTTGAGATTCAACCTCTGTTTTAGGAGTTTCTTTTAAACTATCAAAATCCTGTTTTATTTCATTTTTAGCTGTACCAAATTCAACCAAATTCGAAATTTTAAGAGTTTGATATCTGTTTTTTAATTCATAGATTTTATTTATTATCTCTTCTTCAAAAAGCAAAAACAGACTCCATATAAAAATCACAAGTACCAATAAACCAACTCCCACTAAACCTATATAAAATTTAAGGGTGTTTACAAATAAATTCCCTATAACTCCAACTTTAAACACCATAGCCTGAAAAAACAACAAATCAAAAAACAAAAACACACCTCCTAAAACCCTAAGGGAAATCGTATAATCAAACCTCTTTTTATAAGCTAAAAGCAGCAAAACACCAAGTAAAAACGGAAAAATATAAGATAAATATCCAAAAAGTAAAAAAGAAGTTTTACCTAAAAAAGCCCCCACTTTTCCTACAACCGAAATTTTTGGAAAAAGAGTGGATACAAACAGATAAAAAAGAGAAGAAAAAAGAAAAATATACACGCTTTTTTTCAAACCCAACCTTTTTAATGAAATTTTATCACAAATAGTTAAGTAATGTTAAATTGTTAATTTTTGCAATAGATGCCAAAAGAGCCTGATATGAAGTCTGAAGTGAAGAAAGCTGCATAGCGGCTTCTCCCAAATCAGTATCGATATTATCCGATTGTAATTGCTGAACGTTTAGGGTTAACATATCTACTCTTTGAATAGTCATCTCAAATTCATTACTAACAGCCCCTATTTTAGCGTGTTCGCGTCTTATGTGGTCGGTCACGTGGCCAATCGCTTCTATTGCTCCTTGTATACCGAAATTTCTAGGGTTTTTTTCGGAATCCGGATAATTCATTCCGTTTTTAACAGCATCTATTGCTTTTTGCAACGTATCAAAAAAATCAACTTCCGGAGAATCTATAGTAATTGCGTTATTAGCCTGAAAATATAAAGAGCTGTCATCCGTCGAAATACTTAAATCTATAGGTGTTGCGGAATTGCTTTTATCTTTTAAATAAAATCTCCCTTTCTCATCAACCCCGGCATCAACAATCTCTCTTGCACTTTTAACAGCCTGATTATAATCATCCGCACTATTGGAAGACGGCAGATTATTGGTTACAACCATAGCCACAACATCGCTTAACTGCTGATAAGTAAGACCTTTTTGTGTATTTTCCACAGTACAAGCCTCACAAGTAACCGGGTCTATTGCCGTTGTTGTGGTAATTTGAGTATGCCCCGGGGTTAAATCGCCGTTCGGTTCAAAAATATCGTAAACCTCACTATCTTCTTTTATACCGTCATTGTTGCTATCAACCCACAAATTACTCAAATGCCCGTTTACATCGGGCGTATCTCTAAGTTCAATTACTGCAGTTTTTAAATTTCCGTTTATATCTTTGAATTTAAGATTAATGGTTTTTGGAAGAGTATCGTCTCCCATCGTATCTATTATAGAAGTATCGTTTGTGGCATATTGCTGGGCAAAAGGATTTTTTTCTATAATTTTTTCATTATCTTTAAAATAAACTCTATAATCGTTTTGAATTTGAGATACGTTGCCTTTTATTTCATTTCCGGATTTATCCATATAAAGTTTATCAAAATTCGCAACATCTTTATTTGCAAATACCTCCAAAGGATTTCCGTTTGTATCTAGTGCCTGCATTTTAATACTTAAACTGGAACCTTGAGTTTTTTCTACACTATTATCGGTTACTATAATCTCTCCGTTTTCAAGTTTAACATCAACATTCCCGTAAAGACTTTTTATTTCATTCAAAATATCATGCATAGTCGTTGCACTTGTAATGTGTAAAGTTGAATTTACATTGTTTCCACTAGTATCCGTTCCGGTAAAACTTATACTATTCAAAGGCTGCACAGTCCCATCAATATCACTAATTCCTTCACTTCCCAATATATTATAAACTTTATCCTCTGCTAAAGCGTCTCTTTTCGTATCTATAGTTTTAAAAACGGCTCCGAATTTAAATACTCTATTATCAAAATAAGAGTTATTAGCCTCTATTGTAGATTGGTTTCTTATGGAATTAAAACCACTTTTTTGAAATTCAACTATATAATCCCCGTTTTTTACTAAATCATCGATACTGCTTTCTTTAGTATCACTCGCCACCATATAAAAATCGGTTAACATCTTACCACTTACTATATCTTTAATTTGAATTTCGCCCATATCGTTTAAACTTACATCCACAACTTTAGAAGTAGCCGTATTACCGTACAATTCACCTATTTTATCAAGCAAATCGTTAACCGTAGCGGAATTTGAAAGCTCCAAAGGAGGATTTGTAACATCTATAGTCTCACCGTTTGCTTTTTTTCCTTTTATATAAAAATAACTTTTCCCGTCACTATAAGTACCGTCTCCATTGTCTATATCGGCAACCCCCGTTAACATTCTTATTTGACTCTCACCCGTAATAGGTTCGTTAATAGGAGAATTGTCGCTATCCGCTTGGGAAATATAAATATTTCCGTTACTATCGTGAGTTAAATCTTTATCGATATATAAATTTCCGTCAGCACCTCTTACAACAAACTCCGGATTTGCTTTCATTTTATCGTATTGGACTACGTTTGTTGAAATATGTTTTACATAATCGTTATCTCTACCTAAAAACAACTCACTTCCCGGAATATTATACTCTCTCTCAACCCCGGCACCTAAGAATGCCTTTACATACTGGTCGTTTCCCTGATATTCGTAATTATCGTCAATAGGTTTAGTATTGAATTTGCTTCCACTAAAAAGATATTTTCCGTCAATTGAAGTATTAGCCAAATCCTTTAAATGGGCAAGTTCACTTTCAAGTTCGCTTACGATAGCTTCTCTTGAGGTTTCATCGTTTGTTTCGTTTGCAGCTTTTAAGAGATTCGTTTTAAACGTACCTAAAGTATTTACAAAATCATTTAAAGTAGTATCCGTTTCATTAGCAAAGGTTTGGGCAAACGTTGCGGAATCTTTTACTTGCGTTAAAGATGTTATTTCTTCGTTTAATTTCAAAAATTTAGTATATACCGCCGGGTCTTCATACATATTTTGAATTTTTTCGCCGGTTGAGATTTGAGTTTGAACGGTATTTAAATCATCTAGAGTTTTTTGCTGATTTAAAATAAAGTTATTATATTGAGTAAATTGGGTAACCCTCATATTCCGTCCTTGGAAGTTTATCAAAATAAGCAACTTTTATTCCAAATCGGAAAAGAGATAAATTTCTTAAATCGTGCCAGACACTGAAGAATATGAAAAAGAAAAAAAGAAAGAAAAATTATCTTTTTGAGAATTGTGGAGATTTTCTCGCTTTTTTC
Source organism: uncultured Nautiliales bacterium (assembly GCA_964445785.1). Classification (GTDB taxonomy): domain Bacteria; phylum Campylobacterota; class Campylobacteria; order Campylobacterales; family Nautiliaceae; genus Nautilia. The sequence continues at coordinate 53,412 of CAYULY010000005.1, read as the reverse complement.
TTTCCGTATTTTTTTCTTTCAACTTTTCTTGCGTCTCTTGTAAGAAGTCCAGCCGGTTTTAGAATACTTCTAAATTCCGGAGCATATTCTACAAGTGCTTTTGAAATACCGTGTTTTACTGCGTCAGCTTGAGCGGCAAACCCACCACCGAATACTTTCACATCAATATCAACCGCGTTTTCTTGTTTAGTAAGCATTAACGGCCATCTAACTCTAAGTTTTAAAGCTTCTCTACCACCTAAAAACTCATCTAAAGCTTTTCCGTTTACCGTAATGTTTCCGCTACCTGCTTTTAGCCAAACTTTAGCTACCGCCTCTTTTCTTTTACCTGTTGCGTAGATTCTTCCGTGCATTTTCATTAGTTACCCTTTATTTGAGCTGTATGAGGATGATTTTCACCAGCGTAAACTTTTAATTTTTTAAGCATTTTTCTTCCTAGTTTAGTTTTCGGAAGCATTCCTCTTGTTGCCAATTTAAATAATTTTTCCGGGTTTTCTTTTAGTAATTTTTCAACCGTTTCTTCTTTTACGCTACCGAAATAACCGGTATGTCTATAGTATTTGTTTTCAAGTTTTTTACTAGTTGAAAATCTAACTTTATCAGCGTTAATTACTACAACATAATCACCACAATCTACATGAGGTGTAAAGTATGGTTTATGTTTACCTCTAAGTAAAGTTGCAATTTCAGTAATCAATCTACCGAAAGTCTTATCTTTCGCATCTATTAAAATCCAATCTCTTTTTACATCTTCTTCTCTAATTGATTTAGTAAATTTCATTATCACACCTTTTGTGAATTTTTTAGGTATGGAATTGTAGTTTAGAAACCTTAAAAAAAACTTAATTTAAGTAAACTTTAAGGAAACGTCAAAGTCCTTGGAACTTAATAACAAGCTCAACCTCCCCTGCCGGAATACGAAGTTCTTTTGATATCTCTTCTATCGTATAACCGTTTTTATACATCGAAACGATTTTTTGTTCGTCACTTTTCGTAATATTACTAAAATCTATGGTTTTGGTTTTTACGGAAGACTCTATACTCATCATTTTCTGTTCAAGTCGTTGAATATGAGTTAAATGCTTCGTCTCAAGCTTTTTAATATCATTAATTAAACGATTAATAATTTTTTCTATTTCTTGTAAAGAAGCGTTTATATTTCTTTTTTTAAGCTCTTCTTTTAAAAAATATACCTCTTGATTTAAAGTATCCAAACTTCTTTCGAAAGCAGCCGCTTTTTCTTCTATAAATTTATCTCTTTTCATTATATATAAGAACAAAAAAAATAAAAACCCACTAAGCCCTAAAAACATTATAATTACGATCATTTTATCCATTGTTAGCCTTCTTCATTTCTCGAATAATAGCCCTCTCTCTTGCCATAATATAAGCGTTATAGTCTTTAATATCTCTTTCGTGCATTAACAAGATTTTAGCCAAATTTTCTTCTTCAGCTTCAAAAACAACTCCTACTTCTCTTTGAGGAAATACGGGAAGCTGCATTCTCCCGTAATATTTCATCCCTTTTTTTAAAAGATTATCTTCTATTTCAAAATATTCAAACCCTATTTTTATTATACGAGTAGCAAAGTCAAGTTTCACAAACTCTTTTTTTTCATTTTTCACATATGCACTAAGTTCGTCCACTTTCCTGTGAAGTGCTATTAAAAGTTCCAGTAACACTGGGTCGGTATCTTTTGTTTCTCCTCTTGCTTTTGCAAGTTTTATATATTGACCTATAGGGTCATCAGTCTCACTTCCTAGTTTATCAAACTCCTCTTTTAACTCATCGTTATAAACACTAAACTCAAAATCTATATAAGCCGGTATAAGTCTTGGCATATCAAACCTTATCTAAAATAATTAAAATTAAAAATATAATTCCCAAAAACCCATTTACGTCAAAAAATGCTTTTGGAATATTTTTAAAATCTTTTTTTACCAATCTATGTTCGTAATAAAGAATTAAAGCGGCTATAAATACAGCAAGCCATCCGAAAAAGCCAAGCTTTGCGTAAGCTGCAAACAAAGCCCAAAATACAACACTAAAAAGATGAAACATCCCTGAAATAAAAATAGCTCCCTTCTCTCCGACAACCGACGGAATAGAATAAAGCCCCTCTTTTTTATCAAACTCCATATCCTGAAGAGAATATAAAATATCAAATCCTCCAACCCAAAACATAACCCCCAACGCTAAAAACACAGACCAGCAAGGAACAGACTCTTTTATCGCTATAACACCCGCAATAGGAGCAAGTCCTAAAGCAACACCCAAAATCAAATGAGCATACTCGCTAAAACGTTTAAAATAACTATACCCTCCAAGCACTGCCAAAATAGGAATGGAAAGCTTAAAAGCCAAAGGATTAATCAAATAAGCAATTCCTATAAAAATTAAAGCGTTTGCAATAATAAAAAGCTTTATTTGAGATTCACTAATCTCTCCCGTTACCGAAATTCTATTTTGAGTTCGCGGATTTTTAGCGTCTATATCTTTATCTACAAGCCTGTTTACCGCCATGGCAAAATTTCTGGCACTCACAGCCGCCAAAATACCTAAAAACAACAGCCTAAATCCAAACCAACCGTTAGCTGCCACAATCATAGAAATTAAAATAAAAGGTATACTAAAAATCGTATGAGAAAATTTTACAAGTTCCATATATTTTTTTAACATCTTTTTCCTTTGGATTTATTGTATAATTGTAACAAAAAAGGTAACGATGTTTGCTATAATAGGTCCTACTGCAAGTGGAAAAAGCGATTTAGCCATAAAACTGGCACTAAAACTAAATTATGAAATTTTATCTCTTGATTCTTTAAGTATTTATAAACAGATAGATATAGCCTCCGCCAAACCTTCAAAAGAAGAATTAGCACTAGTTAAACATTACGGAATAAATGAAATTTATCCTAATGAAAAGTTTGACGTCTCAAAATTTATAGAAATATACAAAAAAATCCCTCACAAAAATATCATTATAGTAGGAGGAAGCAGCTTTTACCTAAAAGCTATGATAGACGGCATATCTCCTATGCCTAAAATAAGCGAAGAGATAAAACAACAAGTAAAAAAATTAAATTATGAATTTTTACAAAAAACAGACCCTCTCTTTGCTTCTAAAATATCTCCTAAAGATACTTATAGAATTCAAAAAGGCTTAGAAATATACTTAGCTACAAATATACCTCCTACATTATATTTTCAAAAAAACCCTCCAATACCTATAATCAAAAATATCCCGATTTTTGAAATAGACGTAAAAAGAAATGTTTTAAGAAAAAGAATAGAAAAAAGAACCCAAAAGATGTTCCAAAAAGGTCTAATAGAAGAGGTCTCTTTTTTGGAAAAAACATATAAAGACAGAAGACTTCCGGCACTAAAAGCCATAGGAGTTAAAGAAGTGCTTGAATACTTTAACGGAAAATACTCTTTAAAAGAACTAAAAGAAAAAATTATCACAAACACAAGCAGACTGGCAAAAAGACAACAAATTTTTAACAAAACCCAATTCCCCCAAAAAATTTCAGCTCCTCTTGAAAATCTTGAAGAGATTATCCTAAAAAAGATTTAAAGCATCTTCACAAAGACCTCTCCACAATTTAGAACCTTTTATCTCTATACATTTTTTAAGATAATCTTTGTTTTCACTCAAACTAGCAAGCATATAATAAGCCCTAGCCTTATCTTCACCTTTTACTCTTTTAAGCAAAGATTTTAAAACTTTAATCGCTTCTTTTTTGTTTTTAGTGTATTGAGCATAAGTGAACTCAACAAAAGGAGAATAAACATAAGTATGGTATTTGTTTTGTAAATATATAATCTTTTTTGCATATTGAGCGGCTAAGAGAGGATTGTTGTGAGATAAAGCGTAATTCACCACTTTAATAAACACGTCACTTACTCTTATATCGTCATATTTATCAAGCTCATAAGCAACCTTTAAAGCTTCTTTAAATCTTTTTAATTTCCAAAGAGCAAAAAACTTTTTAAGTTTATACTCCAAACATTCTTTAGCCGCTTCACATAAATCATCAACCCCCGTTATAACATCTTCATAATCCCCCATTCCCCATAAAGCGTCTATTTTTCTTTTCATCCACTTAATAAATACTTTATCATCCGGTGAAGTTAAATATTTATTACAAACAATTGAAGCTAAAGAGTAATTTTTCGTTTTCATAGCACACTTATATATTTCATCGTCATATTTCTTTTCAAGTTTTATTTTATACTCTTTTAAAAGTTTTACAATCTTAAAACATTTTTTCTTTTTTAAAAGCTCTTTTACATACTCTTTTGCCACTTTTTCCAAAAACTTACCGTCTTTAAATTCGTCAAGCTTTAAAATTTCATCTTTTAAACTTAAAATCTCTTTATATTTTTTAAGCTTATACAAAAGCATAACTTTTTTATAAAGTGCCTTTTTGGCAATAGGAAGACCTTTATATTTTTCAATTACTTCATCTATCTTTTGCAATTGAGCTGTTACGTTATCGTCCGGCACTTCAAAAAGCACCTTATCTCTTAAATCGCCTATTTTATCGCTATAATCTCCATAGGGAAAATTTTTCAAATATTCATTTATATAATAAGCAGATAATTTATAATTTTTATCTTCATACGCCCAAAGAGCCAAATAATACTCCAACGGCTCATACAAATCATCAAGTTTTTTAAGTCTTTTTAATAAATCAGAACCTATATCAATAGCAAAAGAGTACATTTTATGAGAAGCTAGGTTTTTCGCCAAATCAAAAGCTTTTAATTTATCCCTTAAAACAAAATCTTTATTGGCTTCATACACTTTTTTGTAGTATTCAATCGCAGTTTTTATATCACCTTTATCCATATATCTTTGAGCAAGTCTCATAGCGGCAAGTGAAGCCACTTCCATATTTTTAGTAGAATATAAAGCTCTTTTGTATAAAATCAATGCTTTTTTACTCTCTCCCGTCATATAAAGTTGATCTGCCCAATAAATCATAGCTAAGTAAGCTTCATCACTTTTTGGATATTCAATAATTATCCTTTGATAAAAATAACTAGCATCAGTTAAAAATCCAAGTTTTGTATAATTTTTTGCAATTAAAAGCAAAACTTTCGGTAAATTTTCATTAAAAGAATATTTTTTAATCCACTCTTTTCCAAGTTTAATTACATTATCGGGCATATTTTTTTTATCTAATAGTTTAAGCTTCATAAACAAAACATCCGGTATAAAAACTGAATGAGAATACTTCTTTAAAAAAGAATCCAAATCATCTAAAATATCTTTACCTTGTAAAAAAAACTTTTGAAGTTCAAAATACTTTACAACATCGGCTGCTTCTTGATTAATGTTTATAGGATTTCCGTTTTCATCGATTGTCCCTACGTAAAGTTTCGGAGAATTACGGTAATAAAAATTAAGCCCTTTATTATCTTCTTTTAAACTAACTCCAACCAAAATAACCCATTTTCTAGATTTTTTTATCTTCTTACCAATTAAAGGAGCATTATATAAGTTATCTCCTAAAGACTTTAAAACAAAAGGTTTTTTAACTTTTATATCTAAAAAAAATTTCTTTTTAAAAATAGGATTGATACTAAAATAAATCGTATCAGCTTTAAAAACCGGAGTAGAAGGAGTTTTATCAAATTCACAAACCACTTCTTTTTGTAAACGCATACAATGAAAAGGAAAAGTATTATAAAGAGTCAGTATTTCATAATTTTTTGCATAATCCACATTAATTTCTAATCCAAAAGAAAATACAAATAATAAAAAAGAGAAAAGAATTCTCAAATGTAGCCTTTTTTTGATAATTATATCAAAAGACTACATTGAAAGCGGAACCGTCGTAGCAAAAACATCAGCAGCTACGATACCGAAATAGATAGTACCAGCTAATAAAATCAACTGCCCTATTAAGCTTCCGCTTGAAACATTGATTTTATCTTTTACAATAGCTTTATCAAAGTAAATATGTTTTATTATCCAAGCATAATAAGCAACTGCCAAAGCCGAATTTAAAAGAGCAATCAATACAACCCACCAAAGTCCGGCATCAACACCCGCATAAAACGCTACTGCTTTAGATAAAAATCCAGCAAGTAAAGGAATACCCGCTAAAGAAAATAGTTGTAACGTAAAAAACAGTGCGTGAACCGGTGCTCTCTTACCAAGTCCTTTAATATCTTCAAGATATTTCACACCAGCTTCTCTTCTTAAATCGTTAAGAAGTAAAAATACACTTGTTTGCATAAAAATATATGCAATCGCATAATAAAGGACCCCCGTATAAGCATACATACTAGCTGCCGCCGCAAAAGGAATTAAAGCATACCCACTATGAGCAATTGAAGAATATGCCAAAATTTTTGAAATTCTTTTTTGCCACAATGCCATAAAGTTTGCAAGCGTCATTGTAAGAATTGCAAAGAAACTGAAAATTAAAACGGTTGATAAAGGATATGCGATTAAAAACTTATAAAACGCTTTAAATACAGCCACTAACATTACACTCTTAATAACCCCGCTTAAAATAGCGGCTGCCGCGTGGTTTACTTGAGCGTAAGCATCAGCCGCCCATCCGTGCATAGGAACAATTGTAAGCTTATAAAAAATACCAGCAAGCATAATGGCAACCGCAATTAAAGTAAATTTTCCCTCTACATTCATAGTTTCGTAATTAAAACTATCCGTTACAAAACTAAAAAGAACAAAACCTAGCAAAATAATACCACTCGCAACTGCACCTGCTATAAAAGCTTTTATAGCACCTTCGGCATTATAGAAATTTCTGATATCTGCAACTAAAACATAAGAAATAATAGCAATTACCTCAAACAAAATAATAAATAAGAAAAAGTTATTTGTCTCTAAAATCGCAATACTTGCACTTGCCACAAAAAGCATTTGAGCGATTAAAGGTCTCTCAAATCCCGTTAAAGAAAGAGTAACTGCCGCCAAAGTCGCAAGCAATACATACTCCATTAACTTAATCGAATCATCCGATACGAAAAAAGGGAACACACTATTTAAACCCGCACCGTTATAAATCGCTATAGCACTGGCAATAAACGCCGCTATCGCTATTAACTTAGCAATAAAAATATTACTTTTATAAAATACCGGAACAAGTAATCCCGTCGCTACTAATATTATAAAACTCATCACATCCCTCCAAGAAAGCTAAACGCTTTATTTGCCAAATCAAAAATAGGTTGCGGTTGAATACCGAAATATACAATCATAACCGCAAATACACCCAAAGCAAGTTTTTCAGGAAAACTCATAGTAAAATCCGCTTTTTGCACAATCGGAGACATCTCTCCGTGAATTGCACGTCTAACCGCCCAAATAATATACCCGGCACTGATTAAAGAAGCTATTGCAATTACCACAACCCACCAACCAAACGATTTAACAGCCGACACTATAATGGTAAGCTCACCTACAAACCCCATAGTACCGGGAAGTCCAAGAGCCGCCATACCGGCTAAAATAAAAATTGCACTCACATAAGGAGCTTTTTTCATAATTCCACCCATCTCATCCATATACCACGTATGAGTTTTATGATGAAGCCATCCGGCAATTAAAAAGAGTGGCGAAATCACAAGTGCGTGTCCTATCATTTCATAAAGTGCCGCACTTAAACCGTCATAAGTCATTGTAGCAATTGCAACTACAACAAGCCCCATATGCGAAATGGAACTGTATGCAACCATTTTTTTAATATGTCTTTCATAAATCGCAAGCATACCGGCAAAAAGTGTAGTATTAATACCTATAATCAACATCCAATTTGAAAATTCAATAGTCGTATAAGGCATAAGCTCAACCGTAAATCTAATTAAACCGTAAGCACCCATTTTAAGAAGTACTCCGGCAAGAAGTACCGAAATAGAACTAGGTGCCTCAACGTGTGCGTCAGGTAACCACGTATGAAACGGAAATACCGGAAGTTTCGCCGCAAACCCTATAAACATCAACCACCAAATAAGTGCCGGGGTCGCAAGCATAACTTCTTTTATTTCACTTAAGTCCCAATAACCAGTTTGTTTATAAAGAAGATAAAATCCTATAAACATAAACATACTTGCAACGTGCGTATATAAAAAGAATTTAATCGCTGCATAAATTCTTCTCTTACCGCCCCAAAAACCGACAAGAAAAAACATAGGAACCAAAGTCAATTCCCAAAACATAAAAAACCATAATACGTTCGTAGTCATAAATACACCAAAAATCGGACCGCTAAATAGTACCAACAAACTAAAATAAGCCGCTTGGTTTTTTTCTTCCCAAGATGTAAATATAACTAAAATAAGAAGTACAGCCGTTAATATAAGCATCGCTACACTTAAAGCGTCAATTTTTAAAGTTAAAGAAAAATCAAAATAAGGCACTTTTAAAAATGTACCCAAATTATAAAAACCCTCCGCCGGTAAAGCGTTATACCAACTAATCACAATAATTAACTGAACGACAAACCACCCCAGTGCAATATACTTTGCGAGTTCTTGATTATTTCTTGTTATAAAATACAAAAGCACCGACAAGAAAATCGGAGCGAAAATTATATCTACAGCTACCATTACAGACCCTTTACAATTATTAAGATAGCAATAACTATAATTGCAACACCAACTACGAATTGCCCCATATAAGTCCCTATTTTACCGCTATGACCTTTTTTAAGTATTTTATAAACACCAAAAGAAATATCAACGGTTAAATTAACGATATAATCAATTACGTTCGTATCAAACCATTTAGCCGCTTTTGCTAAAGAGTTTACAACAATTGTTTTTGAAATCCACGTAATCATTCTTTCTACATAATATCCGTTAAATAAAATCTGATGAATTGTTTGTACGAAATGATGTGATGCAATTTTGTATAGTAAATTAAGACTTTTAACATAAAGCCCAACCACAATTAAGAAAATAATAAGCATACATGTTAACATAAATGCCGTTAAACCTGCAATATAAGGTTCAACTTCCTCTTTTCCATTTAAAATAAAACGAACTATATCGCTTTGCCAAATTGAAATTGCCAAAGTTATTACCGCTAAAACACCAAGAGGTAACCTCATCCAAAGATTACTTGGAGCGTGAACGCTTCCCGCTATATCTTCATTTCTAGGTTCTCCTAAGAAGATTAAAATCCAAAGCCTCGTAATATATGCAATTGATAAAAGTGCTGCAATAGTTACAAACACTTTTGTAAATTCGTTTCCGTGAACCCACGCCGCAGAAACAACCATCTCTTTTGAAAAAAATCCGCTAAACGGAGGTACACCGGCAAGACTTAGTGACCCCATCGCCATAAATAATGCCACAAAAGGAGCCATTTTAATAAGCCCGCCGAGTTTCCAAGCGTCTTTTATATGATGTGCTATATAAATTACAGCCCCCGCACTTAAGAAAAGTAACGCTTTAAAGATTGCGTGGTTCACAAGATGAAGCATTCCGGCTGCAAGACTTCCGACTCCAAGCCCCACAAATGCTATCGATAAGTGAGACATAGTCGAATATGCAAGGATTTTTTTAATCTCTTTTTGAACAAGAGCCGAAGTAGCACCGATAAACGCTGAAAGTGCCGCAACATTCGCAACTATAAACAAAGCATCGGTATAAGCAAAGAAATCAAAAAGTCTAGCTACGATATAAATACCGGAATTAACCATTGTAGCACCGTGAATAAGTGCCGAAACGGTTGTAGGACCTTCCATTGCGTTCATAAGCCAAGGGTATAGTGGAAACTGACCTGATTTACCGACAGCACCCATAAAAATAAACAGTGCCACTATTAAAGCTACGGTTTTATTTATTTCTCCCGCATTTGCAAGTTCGTTTAACTCAACTAAATTTAAAGTACCTACATAATAAACAAGTAAACCGATAGCCGCTAAAATAAAAATATCACCGAATCTTGTATATAAAAACGCCTGCATACCGGCATCTGCAGCTGAATTTTTATAATACCAAAAACTAATCAATGCATAAGAAGCAAACCCCATAAATTCCCAACCGACAAAAGCACCGATTAAATCTTTGGTAATAACAAGTAAAATCATACCTCCAATAAAGAATAAAACTTTTGCATAATACCTAGGTTGGTCCGGGTCATCTCCCATATAATCATGGGCAAAATGAATATCAGCCAATCCAAGACCTGTTGCAATTAAAAGCATTACTATACTTAAACGGTCAATATAAATACCAAAAGGAAGTCTCAAGTCCCCATACGCTATCCACGTATAATCAATATCAATCGGTAACCCGCTATGAATCGTAAATATCACTAAACTAGCGATAAAAAGCATAATTCCCACAATTTCCGCTACCCAAAACGCTAAATTGATTTTAATTTTTCCCAATACATACGCCAAAACAGCTCCTATAAACGGAGCTGCTAATAACACTAATACCGCATTACTCATCACTCACCGCCTTATCTAATTTATCTGGAATAATTTCTCCGGTTATTCTATAACTCAATAAGAAAATAAGTACTCCCGCCGCAGCTTCTAAAGTAGCTATCACTATAATTACATAAGCTATCGCCAAACCTTTAGTTAATCCGAAATGATAAGCACCGCTAGCTAGAAATAAAATAACCGCATTAAGTAAAATTTCCAAAGAAAAGAAAATTTTTAAAAAATCGCTTTTGCTTGTTACCCCGTATAATCCCACTCCGAACAAAATAATCGCAAAAATCGTATCAATATAAAAACCTATCATTTTTATTCCTTTTCATGCTTTAAAGTATGTAACATTCTAATACTTCCGTATAACACGCTAGCCGCTACCACACCCATAAAAATTGCGATTTCAGAATAAAAATCGGTAAAAATTTTCACTTGTTCTTTCAAAGGTAAAGCTTTGGCTTCATAATGAATAGGAGGTAAAATAAACGGAATAATCAAAAGCCCTATAACTACTACAGTAACAACAGCTACAGCCCAAGGTCTTATTTCAAATTTAGGAAACTTCGACCCTATTACAGTAACACCAAATAGAGTTAAAACTACAATACCACCCGTATATACGAAAATTTGGAAAAGTCCAAGTAGTTTTTCATCCATTAAAATATAGTAAATCCCCAACAAAAACATCATCATAACAAACGAAAGTACCGCCGGTACCGTATTTTTTTGAGTTAAAGACATAACGGCAAGTACCACTGCCAATGCTAAAATCAATACACTCATTACGCCTCTCCTTTAGCAGCTTCCGCTTTTTTCTTAGCCATCATTTCTCTTTTTTTTCTCACTTTTTCTTCTTCTTTTTTCTTCTGCTCTATCCACTCTTTAGGTACATCACATTTAACCCAATATTTATCTAAATCCTCATTCGTACCACCGGTAATCATTTCAAACGTACCGCCGCTAAGCTTAATAGCTTTTTCCGGCTTAGTGGGACAAACATCCTCACAAAGTCCGCAAAAAATACAAATTCCCAGATTAACTTCAGGCAATGCTTTTGGTCTTTTAATCGGAAGCGGCTCCATTTTAATCGCATCAACCGGACAGATTTTTTCACAAGCAGAACATCCGGTACAAATTTCATATTTAATTTCGTGTTTTCCTCTAAACATAGGAGAATAATGCATAACGTCCTTACTAACATCTTTCGTAGCGATTCTAGGTTCTTTAAAAGCTTTCGTAACTTTAAAAGCTTTTTCAATAATATTAAAAAACATCCTATACTCCTAAAATATATATTTTTGCAAAAATTATCCAAACTAAATTTAAAACCGCAAGAGGTGTCAACCAACTCCAACAAAATTTAAGCATTTGATCAAGTCTAAGTCTCGGATTTGCCGCCCTAATAACAACCATTATCAATGCAAGTAAAGCAATTTTTAAAAACAAACACCAAAAACTGTCAAAAAACAGCCCTCTATACCCTCCGAAAAAAAGAGTAACCGCAGCTGCACTTACCACTAACATTTCGGTAAATTCGGCAAATTTTAAAAGTACGTAATTCGTTCCCGAATATTCGGTATAAAACCCGTAAACAATCTCTTGTTCCGCATCCGGAATATTAAAAGGAGGTTGTTCAAGAATTCCAAGCATTGCTATAATAAATATAATAGCTCCCGGAAGTAAAATCAAAGCCGTAAGCCACGTATTCGAATACATAATATCATATAAATTCATCGTACCAAAAAGAAGTGCCGGTGAAAGTGCGGCTAAGAAAAACGGTGCTTCCATTGAAATCATTTGAGCTAAAATTCTCATACCTCCTAAAAAAGAATATTTATTATCGGAACCAAACCCCGTTAAGAACAGTAAGAAAGGTTCAATCCCAATTAATACGACAAGTCCGAGCACTCCGTATTGAGTATCCAAAATCCCGTGTCCGTTGTTAATAAGCGGAGTCCAAGGAATCAAAATAACCGGCAATGCTGCTACAAGAGGTGTAATAATCGGAATAATATTAAAAAGATAAGGGTCGGCACTTTTAGGAGTAATTGATTCTTTTGTCAAAAGTTTCACTATATCGTAAAAAGTTTGCAAAGTACCCGCCGGTCCGTTAAAGTGAGGTCCCACTCTTTTATGAATATAAGCTAACACCTTTCTTGCAAAATAAAATACAAAAAACGTCCAAACAAGCAAAAAAAGTAATCCCGGAAAAACAAAAATATAAAATAACATACTTCCTACACTCATTTTCTCTCCTTACCTATCAAGGTCACCCTGACAGATATGCATACTTCCATACAGAAGCGGAATATCCGATAGGGATTTACCTTTTAATAATTTATCAAGTACCATAGTATGATTTACACTAGGTGCTTTAAGCTTTAATCTATAAGGGCTTGTTGCTTTTTCTTCCGTAACCAAATGCATAAGCATTTCACCTCTTGCCCATTCAACTCTGGTTACTGCCTCACCTGCCGGCATTCTTTTTGGCATTCTGATTAAATGGTCTTTTTTAGGATCAATTTCACCGGATTCTATTCCCGTTTTAATTTTCTCAAGAGCCTGTTTAATTAAATCAATAGATTGCTCAATTTCTTTAAAGATAATAAACAGCCTATCTCTAGTATCTCCGTTTTCACAAGTTACATAATCCATTTTTAAATCATCGTACCCGGCATAAGGTTCATCTATTCTTACATCAATTTTAGCTCCACTTGCTCTTGCTATAGGACCTGCTAAATAATATTTTTCAACATCTTCAATCGTAAATACACCAACTCCTTTAGCTCTTGTATTCATAATAGGGTTTTTTAAGAAAATATCGGTAATATCATCTTTTGTTTCTTCAAATTTATTCATAGCCCTCTCTAAAGAATCAAACCATTTTTGGGGATCTTCAAGTGGATACCTAACTCCTCCCGGTTCTATACAAGCAGTGGCAATTCTAGCTCCACTGTAATCTTCCAAAACATCAAGGAAATATTCTCTGATATCAAGACACCACATCATAAAAGTATGAAGCCCAATAGTACCGAAAAATCCGCCAAGAGAAATTAAGTGAGACGCAATTCTTCCAGTTTCACCTAAAATCACTCTCATATATTTAGCAAACGGTGTAATCTCTTTCCCGGCAATTTCTTCAACGGCTTGAGAATAACAAATCATCGGATTCGGATTATCCATAAAACAGATTCTCTCGACAGCTATAATAGTCCCTATAAAGTCTTTTCTCTCAGCCAAATGCTCCAAAGCTCTCCATACATAACCTATATCTGGTTGAACTTTTTCTATTTTTTCTCCGTCTATATAAACTTTTAATCTAATAGGCCCGCTAGCCGGATGTGTAGGTCCCCAGTTCAAAACCGTCTTACTACCTTGATGTCCGTTATTACTTTCATACTCTTCATACTCTTCAAAATACTCTTCGGTAATTGCATTTATATTTTCCACTAAATTTTCTTCGTGCTTTTTCCAGTCAAAATCTTTTCTAAAAGGAAACTTACCGTAATAATCTCTACTGATTAAAAAGTATCTAAGATTCGGATGCCCTTTAAACTTAACTCCGTAAGTGGAATAAGCTTCAAGTTCGTGCCAATCGGCACTCGGTATTAAAGGAGTAATCGAATCAATTTCACAATTTTCAAGCTCCCTTGGAACATCCACTTTTAACCATACGTTTTTTTTATTAAATAAATCTTCAAGAAAATAGTTAACCTCTATTTTATTTTCATCAATAAAATCGGTAGGAGAAACTGTAGAACAAGTTTTTACACCTTCATTCATTAAATCTCGAACTACTTTTAATAAATCTTCTCTATTTTTAAGTTTTGCTTTAACCCACGTAGTTTTGTAATCTTCTACATATTCCGTATCGTATTTGTTTAAAATCTCTTTAATTTTCTCCATAGTCTTTCCTTAAAATTTCATTTGTTTCCAAAGTCCGCCTTGACTGGATGCGGAAGGTTCGCCTCTTTTGATTTTTTCTTTCAACTCTTCAAGTCCGGCAATAATAGCCTCAGGTCTTGGAGGACATCCGGCAACAAACACATCAGCCGGTAAAATTTCCGTCATATTTTTAATAACGGCTTCAGAATCGTTATAAGGACCTCCATCATAAGCACAAGCACCTATCGCTATTACATATCTAGGCTCCGGCATTTGCTCATAAGTTCTAAGAAGAGCCGGAAGAATCTTTTTACTAACAAGCCCTGTAATAAACATAATATCAGCCTGTCTTGGAGTCGGAGTCATAATATAACCGTATCTCTCCCAATCGTATCTAGGTCCCATAGCTGCCAATATTTCAAGAGAACAACACCCGCTACAAAAATGTACAATCCACGGAGATTTACTTCTTGCGTAATTAAAAAAATCAAGCACTTTTAACATTTCTATACTCCTTCATACTAATCGTAATAGCTGCAAACAATAAAATTCCAAATACCATAGCCCAATTTAAAGCCTCATTTGTATCAGCAAATACGAATAAACTAAAAAATAACCCCGCCATATCGAATACGATAAAGGCGATAGCAAATATAAAATATCCAAAATTCGCTTTCATAGGTACTTCCGAACTAGGCGGCAAACCACACTCAAAGTGATCGTTTTTAATTTCCCCAGGATTTAAAGGTGCAACCGCTATACCTATTAAATATAATAATATTACTCCCACTAAAATACCCAATGCAAAAAACATAATAATTTCCATTATCACTCCTTATTAAAAATGTAAGCACTCTCATATTATAAAAGAAAAAACTTAATAAAACAAATATTATCCGAATTTTGAAAGTTATTTTCAAGCTAGTTACCATGGGTAATAAATAACTATTCAGTGAAGCGTTCAAATTTAATAAACTTATTTTTTCGTTTAAACATACAAAATCTTCAAATCTTAAAACCCAATTCATTTTGAGAATCAAAAGCGTTTTTTTGTTCTCTTTCTATTTCTTCTACAAAATCTTTCATTTTAAATACTGGTTCTTTTCTTAAAGCCGTTTTTAAAGCGGTATTTTTAATAACAACCTCTATTTGGGCACCGCTTAATTCATATCGACTTAAAATTTCCGTACTAAAGTTTTTTTCATATTCGGCATTTTTAGGAAGTTTCATATCCCACAACCTTTTTCTCTCTTTAAAAGAAGGTTTTTCGAATTTTATTTTATAATCGAATCTTCTTGAAAAAGCACCATCCAAAGTTTCGAGCAAATTGGTAGTTGCTATTAAAAATCCGTCGAATTTTTCCAATTGTTCCAAAAAAATATTTTGCATTTGATTATGCATTTTATCCGCACTGCTAAAAGAAGCACTCGTTCTTGTACTTAAAAATTGGTCGGCTTCATTCAACAGTAAAATAGCTTTGGTCTTTAATTTTTCACATATGGAATAATATTCATCAAACATTCTTCTTACGTTTTTTTCGCTCTCTCCTACATACATCGAAAGTATTTTACTAGAATCCAAACTCAAAATCGGCTTATCAAGTTCTTTAGCGATAGCATAAGCGGTTAAAGTTTTACCCGTACCCGGCGGTCCGTAAAATATAACCTTCGCTTCAATATCGTTTGAGGTTTTAATTCCCCACTCTTTTAAAAGTTTAAGAACCTTTTTATCCGCTTGCTTTAAAAGTCTAACAACGGTCTCTTTCGTAGCTTTAGGCAACACCACCTCTTCAAATCCTTTTACCGGCTCACAAAAATCAAATATACTCTCTTTTAGAATATGTTCTATTTTATGCTTTTTCTTAGGATAAACAAGTTCTTTTAAAAGATCCTCATTAATAAAAAACACTTTCGTATATCCTCCCGTCACGCTAAAAAGCTCATCATATTCCAAAACACCCTCTCCCACTAATTTCGAATTATCATCAAGCAAACTTCTGTTTTTTATCCTTTCTATTTCATTCTCACTAATTAAACTCAAAAGATAATTTTGTTCTCTTAGTCGTTCGTTACCGGAAGTATATTCCTCTTTTAAAAGAGCCAAAAATATCAGTTCCTCTTTTTCGTCGAATTCACGTTCTCGGATAAAATTTAAAACCGGTAAATCTATTTTAGTTTTTTTTATTTTTTCTTCAATTATATCTTCTATCAATTTTAATTTATTTTTCACTCTCTTTATACTTGCGGATTCTTTTAAAAAATCGGATTTTAAAGAGTATAATCTCTCGTAAAGTTTTACCCTTAAAAATTCGTCGCGTAAAAACTCCGAATGTTCTTTATAAGGCGTTTTTTCAGGAATTACCAAATCGGATTCCTTTCCTTCTAAAAGTTTTAAAAAAGAGACGGATAAAGAAACGGAAGAGTTAAAAAGCTCAAGCGTAGTCAAATTATCGTTTACTCTATTAAAAGAATCCAAAACAATCCATCCCTCTTTTAAAAGAGTTGTTATATGCTCCGTTTTTTCTAAAGCTTCCAGTCCTTCGACTTTAAATACTTCTCTTAAAATTTCCCTAACTTTAACCTCTTCTCCCGATTCCAAATAAACGCTTAACATTTTTTGAAGAATTTTTAATTCATTATAATCAGAATTTAAAATTTTCGTTATATTACTTTGTTCCGGATTAGTTAAAAACAGCTTTATTTCTTTTAGCATT
This sequence comes from uncultured Nautiliales bacterium, assembly GCA_964445785.1. Taxonomy (GTDB): domain Bacteria; phylum Campylobacterota; class Campylobacteria; order Campylobacterales; family Nautiliaceae; genus Nautilia. The sequence continues at coordinate 36,383 of CAYULY010000005.1, read as the reverse complement.
AATTTCCTTTAAACGAATATATTATAATTCTATCAAAAAAAGGTTCGATATGCAGTTTCTTTATCATCCCGACCCTAAAACAAACTTAATTCTAACCGGGGAAGAACATAAATATCTTTTCAAAGTAAGAAGAACGAAACCGAACGAATCGGTAAACATAAGAAACTTAAAAGACGATTATCTTTATATATACAAAATAACCGCAATTAACAAAAAAGAAGCTTATTTATCTTTGATAGATAAAAAATTAAAACCGAATAAACCTCATAAATTTCTTCATATTGGCTGGTGCATAATAGACCCTAAAAATATAGAAAAAATTTTACCCTCTTTAAACGAAATAGGAGTAAGTAAAATAAGTTTCGTATATTGCGATTTTTCTCAAAAGAACTTCAAATTAAAATTATCCAGAATTGAAAAAATTTTAATAAATTCTTCTCAACAATGCGGAAGAAGCGATATAATAGAAATAGAAATTTTAAACTCTTCAAAAGAGTTTTTTAAAAAATATCCCGATTTTTACGCTTTAGACTTTAACGGAAAAGAAATAACGGAAAATATAAACTCTCCGGTGTTAATAGGACCCGAAGGGGGATTTAGTGACAAAGAAAAGACATATTTTACAAAAATCTTACGTTTAAACGGCTTTATTTTAAGAAGTGAAACCGCAGTATGTTCGGTTAGTTCGAAATTAATTTTATAACGCTAAAAACACCTTGAATTATAACAATCCGAATTGTTATAATTCTGAATTCTCAGCTAAAAAAGGGGGTTTATGAAAATAGCGGTATTAGAAGATGAGAAAAATTTAAACGACGCTTTAACTATTTATCTTGAAAGCGAAGGATATGAAGTAAAATCTTTTTACAGCTTAAAAGAGTTTTTTTCATCTATAAAAAATTATCAAGACATAGATTTAATAATAGGGGACGTGCTTTTACCCGATGGAAATTTTTTACAAGAATTAAAAAAATATCCTCATTTGGCTCAAAATGTAAAAGTTATAATAATATCCGCCAAAACGGATATAGAAAATATCAAAAAGGCCTTTAACATAGGTGCGGAAGATTTCATTAAAAAACCTTTTGATTATGAAGAAATAATTTTAAGAATAAACAAAATTTTTCATCTTAAAAAACAAAAAATTACTGATAATATTTATTATGATTTTAATTCTAAAGCATTAATTAAAAACGGTAAAAATATTCTTCTTACAAAAAAAGAATCTAAATTACTCGAAGTATTCCTAAAAAATAGAGGTCAAATTTTATCTGCCGATTATTTAATAAATGCCATATGGGAAGAACCAGTTCCTAAAAACACCTTAACGGTGCTAATAAAGAGAATAAGAGAAAAAATAGGCAAAAAAGATATAATAATCTCAAAAAGAGATTTAGGATATATTTTATTTTAAGAGAAAACAATGGAAAGAAGACTTGTACATACGATTAAAAACAAATTAGGAGCTATAAAGTTTGCTTCTTCAGTTTTAAACAAAAAAAACATCCCTTCTCATAAAAAAGACATTATTATCAACAATCTCAAAGAAGCTGCAAACGAAGCTATAGAACTTTTTGAAATATTTTCGGAAATAGATAAATTTAAGAAATCAACTTTAAACAAAGAAGAAATTTATATCGTATCTTTACTGCAAAAATTAACGAATATTAACTTAAATTGCGAAGATAAGGCGATTCTTTTCGATAAAATATGGCTGGAAAAAGCTTTTAACAATATTTTAACTCAAATAAAAGAGTATGAAATAATGCTTTCTTTTAAAGACAATCAATTAAAAATTATTTTTCTTTTTCATAACGAACCGATTTATATAGACTTAGCAAAAGAAATTTTCTCGGAAATCGGAAAAATAAAAGAAGATAAAGGAAAAATAGAAATTATTTTATAGTATTTAAAATAATCTTAGCTAAACTCAAAGCCTTAAAACGATGAGAAATTTTCGCTTTCACACTTTCGTCCAATTCACCTAAAGTCTTCTCAAAACCTTTTGGAATAAACATAGGATCATATCCGAAACCTTTATCGCCTCTAGCTTCATCAATAACTTCCCCTCTCATAAAGCCATGAGTTGTAAAAACCCCGTAAGGTGTTGCAAGTGCAATAGCCGCCGTATAAAAAGCTGGTGTTTTTCTTAGGTTATGCTTTTTCAATTCATTTATAAGTTTGTATAAATTATCCTTATCACCTGCATTCTTTCCGGCAAATCTTGCGGAATATATCCCGGGGATTCCCCCTAAAACAGGAACGCTTATACCGCTGTCATCGGCTAAAACAATATTTCCCGGTATTTTTTCATAAATGGCTTTTGCTTTTATAACGGCGTTTTCCTTAAAACTTTTTCCGTTTTCTTCTATTTCAAAAGGCTCCATAATTTCCAAAAAAGAGACAGCTTCTATATCTTTAAAAAAACTTTTAATCTCTTTAATTTTCCCTTTATTGGAACTTGCGACTACTATTTTCATTTTTCTCCTTTAAATCTAACTAAAAACATTCCGCAAAAACTTTTTTTATCATAAATTTCCACCCTATAAATAGAATGATTCACATCCACACTGAATTTCGGCGGCAACATATTTTTGGTAATTTTTACACCCGTCTCTCCGTCTTTGGAACTAAAACCTATAACGTTAACTCTTCTGTTAAGATTTTCAACTTCAAAATAATCTTTTACCTCTATAACCGAAGGCAACTTAACATCCTTCTCTTTTCCGTCCGCAATAACCTTTAGAGATTTTAATCTGCAATAATTATTAAAATATTGAGGATAAATAACCGCCAAACGGTGATTTCCTTCATACAATATATAATAATAGTGTTCTTTTACCACAGCAACCAAAGGATTTTTGGAATAATAAGATATTTTTCTGGAATTAAAAGGAAAATATCTTATAACTTTAACCAAACCTTTAAGAGGTAAAATCGTATTATTGTTAATAACTACATACTCCTGTTTTTTCAGCAAAGTTTTTATCTCTTCCACACTTAAATTAAAGTCCCTTTTATACCCTATATTCATAATTTTCATATACTCTTCAATCGCCTTTAACTGATAATAAATTTTAAGAGGCAGTTCTTTTATGTTTTTACTAGTCTCTATCGCAAAAGCCGGTTTATTGTGGGTAATGGCAAAATATGTAAGAGAAAGCCTCATCTGCTCGTCTTTAAACTTTGTTTTTGTGTTTTTTACATTAAAACAGTGATAATCTTTCTTTAAATCCTTATTCAAATTTTGAGAGACTTTTCTTGCAATATCCCCTAAATTTCCGAATTTGTTGGTTTTTATTTTTTCCTGGTCTATTATACACGTCTGTCCCCACGCAGAAGGGTTAAAAATGGAATTTTGCCAGGAATCCCTGTAAAACCCGTGTCCGTCGTGAAGATTTAAAACCATATCCACCTGAGGATTTAAAATAATCTTTTTTATATCTTGTACTATCTTATAATCTTTATCCCTAAGGGATATAAAATCGAATTTTCTATTCATATCCCCGTAAATTCCTCTTCTAAATTTAATAATAGAATCAAAATTCAAATTAGGTACAACCCACAAAGCCCCTTTTGTTATATGGTAATACTTTACCAAAAAAGAAGCCGCGTAATATCCTCCCGGTTCATTTCCGTGAATACCGCCTATAACAAGAAGAGTATTTCCCGGAAGTGCTTCTTTTTTGTACAAGCTAAAATGCAAATTTGCCCCGAACAATATTACACCAAAAAAAATCAATAACTTTTTCATTACTATTTCTCCGTTAAAATTTTTATACCACTTTTATCCATTTTTACGTAAAGCTCTTTATTTCCCCTGTATTTAAAACTTCTCGAAGAGTAAATTTCATACATATTAATCCTGAAAATTTTTTCATTAGAAAGGTTTTGATAGGGAACAATGCTTATATCTTTAAAAATTATACTGACTTTTTGATTTTTTTTATTTTCAAACACCCTTTTTTTATACTCCAAAAACTCCTTTAAATTTTTACCGTCAAATCTCTTAAACGTCTTATCGTAAAAGTTTTTATATTTTTCAAAATCGCTCTTTTCCCACGCATATCTCCATTTATAAATAAAAGCAAGCAATGAAGCTATTTCGTTTTTGGTGCTTTTAAAAGGTTTATTTTCGCTTATCAAAAGATAAGTGTCTTTAAAATCTATTTCATTTTTTAAATTTTCCAATTTATCGTTTTGCATAACGATACAGCCTTTGGTGTTATTAGAATCTCTTTTTCTTCTTAAAGGCACCCCGTGTATCCAAATACCGTGTCCGTCTTTATCCCTTACCCTGTCAAATAAATTAGGATACCCGGTCTCAAACGCAAAAGGTCCGTAAAATGAGTCCACTTTGTCTAAAAAAGCCGTTAATTTATACACACCTATAGGCGTCTTCAAATCTCCTTCTTCCTTTTTATCCCCGTCAAGTCCGGTCAGCACCTTAATGGTATCCACTTTTTTCAGACTCAAATCCTTAAATTTATAAACATTCAAAATTTTACTTCTTTTAATACATACCAAAATATCTTTAGGGGATTCATAATATCCGAAACTGACGTTTTCGTCTTTTAATCTATTCATCCAGTAAGATTTGCTTTGCAAAAGAGCTTCCAGATACTTAACGACCGCCTTCTCTCCTTTTAACCTGTAAAGCTGCACATAATCTTCGGCATACAAAAAAACAGCAAACAACAAAATTATAAATTTCAATTTATAACCTTTTTTTGGGGGAATTATATCAAAGAAAAATTAGGAGACTAAACTTCTCCTAGTCCGTATTTTACGTGTTTTTCTTTTTTGTGTTTAGATACGAGATATCTCCAGTAAAGCACCGGTATTACAATTACCGAAAGCAATGTAGAGGCAAGCACACCAAAAATTAATGCAACCGCAAGTCCCTGCCATACCGGATCAAGTACGATTACAAATGACGCTAGAATAATAGCAAGTGCTGTTAAAATAATCGGTCTGAATCTTGTAGCCGCGGTTTCAATTACGGCTTCATTAATCGTTCTACCCTGTTTTATAAGTTCGTTTGTAAAGTCTATAAGCAACAGTGAATTTCTAACGACAATACCGGCCAGTGCGATAAACCCTATCATACTTGTTGAGGTAAAGTATGTTTTAGAATGTAAAAACGTCAACGTAATCCAGTTCATAACAGCGTGCCCCGGAAGCACACCTATAAACGTAAGCGGTACAGCCGCAAGTACGATTCTAGGCACTCTGAAGTTTTTATAATAAGCCACCATCAACAGATAAATAAGAATTACAGCAACACCGAACGCACTTCCTAGGTCTCTGAATACGTCAAACGTAAGCTCCCATTCTCCTCCCCAAATTAAATCATACGTTTTACCGGTTTTTTCGTCAATGGCTTTAAGGTTAAGTCTAGGGTTACCGTCATAAGTAATTCTATACCCCGGAATTCCTTTGTCTTTTAATTCGCTAAATATATCAAGCAATGCATATAAACTACCTCTTTTATCCATCTCACCCGTAACCATTACCATAGGTCTTAAATCTTTACTTGTAATTATTCCATCATATGCAACCGGCACTACTTTTACAACCTCTTTTAAAGGCACCAACCTATGCGTTGTCATAGACATTAATTTAATCTTATCAAGTGCTTCGATTGAATTTCTTGCATTTTTTTCAAATCTTACGAATATTCCTACCTGGTCTTTTTCATTAGGAATATGAGCGACACTAACCACCGCTCCTCTTAATCCCGCTCCTAACACTTTCGCTATCTGCTCCGTAGAAATTCCGGCTAAAGCGGCTTTTTCTTTGTCGGGAACTATTTTATATTTAACGATTTCCTTATCTCTCATAATATCTATATCAACAACTTTTTTTGTATGTTTATATAGCTTTTTAATCTCTTCTGCAAGTTTAACTCTTCCGTTTTCATCCCCACCGAATACTTGCATAAGTAATGTAGCAATTACCGGTGGTCCTGGAGGGTCCTCTACAAGTTTAATGTTTGCGTTATGGAAACTACATTGACTTTGAATAATAGGTCTTAAACGTGAAACCATATCGATTGAGCTTTCAATTCTGCCCTCTTCTTTAGGGAAAAGATTTACTCTAATCTCACCTATATTTTCCCCTCTTTTCATACTGCTACCTCTAAGCAGACCGTTAAAATCAACCACTCCGGCAGTTCCTATAAACTGTTCGAAATCGTGAATTTCAGGCTCTTTTTTCAATATAGAAGCCACACAGTCGCTAACTTCTTTAGTTGATTCGATATTGCTTCCTTTTGGAAGGTCGATAGTAATATTAAATGTATTTTTATTGGCACTCGGAAGCATTTTAAATAAAACTATTTTAAACGCCGGAAGTGCCATAGAACCTACAAGAAGTACGATTAATCCCACAAAAAATACAACCCTTTTCGGAGTTGAAGTAAGTAAAGGATTTAGGATATTATAGAAAATTTTATATGTTTTTGTTTTTCTGATATCAAAAGGTTCGTGATTAGCTTCTTTTTTATGTTCCGGTAAAAATTTAACAGCAGCCCACGGCGTAAACATATAAGCAATCACAAGTGAAGCTATCATCGCTACCGGTACGTTAAACGGAATCGGTCTCATATAAGGTCCCATCATTCCCGTTACGAAAAACATAGGAACGAATGCTAAAATAATCGCAAGAGTAGCAATATTTGTAGGATTTCCTATTTCGTTGGTTGCGTAAATTGCCGCACATTCTCTTGATTTGTCTCCAATTTCAAAATGTCTATGGATATTTTCTATAACGATAATTGCACTGTCAACCAAAAGACCAAGTGATAAAATAAGTGCGAATAATGTAATTCTGTTAATTGTCTGTCCGGCAAGCATACCTATAAATAATGTAATCGAAAGAATAAGCGGAACGGTAAATGCAACTATTAACGCTTCTCTCCATCCAAGCATTACAATAAGTAAAATTACGATAATTCCAAGAGAAATCAATAAGTGATAAATCAACTCATTTACTGCGTGATTTGCCTTTTTACCGTCATTTCTGGTTACGTAAATTTCAACGTCTTTTGGAAGAATTTTTTTAAGTTCCTCAACTTTTTTAAGTACATCGTTTGCAACAAATACGGCATTTGTTCCTCTTTTTTTACCTAAGAAAATAGTAACTTGATTAAGTTTTTCTCCCACCGGGAATTTTTCTTCAATTTTTCCGGTTAACTTAGGGTCTTCATAAAAGGCTTTTCCACCTACAAAAGTCGTTTCGTGTTTGTTTTGGAAATCAACCCCGTCTTCAACTTTCGCTATATCTTTAATATAAATAGGTCTTCCCATATAGTTTGCAACTATAATGTTTTTTACGTCTTTAATTGATTTTATAAATCCGTCAAATTCAACGGGAATCGAATATTTTGTACTATCAATCCCTCCTAAAGGATAATTGACATTACCCCCTTTAAGAGCCATAGCTATTTGACCAATCGATAAGTGATAAGCCGCAAGTTTTTCCGGGTCTATAATGATATTAAACTGCCTTTTATGACCGCCTTTTATTCCTATAATACTTACATTTTTAACAGCCGCTAACGGAGATAAAAGTCTTTGAGCTATTCTGTAAAGCTGGGCATCGTTATATTTTTTACTTGAAAGTGCCAACGTAACAATAGGTACTTCGTCAATATCTATAGGTTTTACAAGAGGTGGCATTACACTTTTAGGAAGTTTGTCTAAGTTTTGCATAACTCTATCATAGAGTTTTGACATACTTTTAACTTTATCTTCTCCGATTTTAAATCTAACCGTTACAATCCCTACACTGTTCATAGCCATACCATAAACGTGTTTAACTCCGGTCATAGCTTTTAACGTTCTCTCAAGAGGGTCTACAATAATGTTTTGAACCTCTTTAGAACTAGCCCCCGGATACATAACAATAACGTTTGCAGCGGGTACGTCTATTTGAGGGTTTTCTTCTCTTGGTGTAAAAAGAACCGCAATAAACCCCATTAACATAATAGTTAAAGCAATTACCGACGTTAAAGGGTTTTTAAGAAACGTTCTGGCAAGTTTACCGGCAATATTTAAAGACAACTCCTCCTCAATAGCCTTAAGTTCTTTTTCTTGTTTTTTTATTTCTTTTTCAATACTTTTAAGTTCCTCTTCTTTTTTTATCATTTCTTCTTCATCAAAAAAACTTCTTTTTTCTTCCAGCTCTCTTCTTTTTTCTTCGAATTGAGCTTTTAATTTTTCAAGACGCTCCATTGCCACTCCTATAATTTTTGTCCATCCGTTAAATTAGCTGGAGGATATAAAATAACTCTCTCCCCTCCTCTTAAACCTTTAACAGCTATAAAATCTTTTTCTTGGGAGATTTGTTTAACAGGCACAAAATGGGCTACCGAATTATCATCCACAAATACACCCACAACACCACTTCTTGTAGTCAAAGCACTAAAAGGTACCAAAACCGCCTTTTTTTTATCCACTACCACTTTAGCTTTTGCATACATCCCCGGAAGCAGACCTTTTACATTTTTAAACGTATACTTTACGATATAAGAATGTGTAGCCGGGTCTGCACTAGGAATAATCGTAGCGACTGTTGCGTTAAACTCTTTTTTTAACGCCGGGACTTTTATTTTAACCGGCATATTTAGTTTGAATTTATCTATATCGCTCTCTTTTACGAAACTTTTTGCTTTTAAACTGTGAATATCGCTTAATACTAAAACCGGATATCCTGGTAAAGACATTTCGGCAACTTTTTTCATTTTTGAAGTTACAACCCCGTCAATCGGAGATACCACTTTTGCGTATTTTAATTGATTTTTAGCCATACTAAGACCGGCTTCGGCTTGTTTTAGCATACCTTTTGCCATATCCACTTGTTTTTTTCTAATATCCATCATAAGTTTCATTTTTTCAAAATCTCTTTTACTAACCGCTCCGTGAGAATAAAGATTTTTAAATCTCTCATAATCTTTTTTAGCATCGGCATAAGACATTTCAGCCATTAACACACCACTTTTCGCTTGGAGCAACGCTCCTCTTGCCTGATTTAACATAGAATAAACGTCACTAGGATCAACAACAAAAAGTTCTTGACCTTTTTTTATAACATCACCCTCTTCTACGTTTATTTTTTTAATGTATCCCATAACTCTGGTAGCCACCATAATTTGTTTTGGCGAATAGATATCCGCTACATACTCTTTTTTAATTTCTATCTCTTTTTTTTGAGCGACAGCCGTTTCAAACGCAAACAAACCGGCAACCGCGATTGAAATTAAAGTTAACTTTTTAATCATTTACTCTCCTTTACTAAATCTCCTAGTGCCGCTTTAAGTTCAGCAGCAGCCAAAGCCTCGTCATATTTTGCTTTTATAAGTTCGGCTTCCGCTTTTCTTGCATCAGCCTCTTTCATAAGCAATATAGTTACGTTTACCATTCCCTGTTTATACATAAATTCATACTTTTTAAGTATCTTTTGAGCCAACTCTTTATTTAAAAATTTATTTTTAAGCACGGAAGCTTTTGATTTTAAATCAAGATATTTTTGCTCAACTTCAAGGGCTATACCTTTTTTCATATATTTATAATAATACCCCGTTTGCATAGCTTCTATTTTACTCTTTTGAAGTCTTGCGGTTTGAGATTTATTAAAAATAGCGTAATTAATTCCTATAGCACCTAAATAGTAATCTTTATTACGGTTAAGTTTAAACGTATCGTCATTCCATCCGTATTCGATATGAGCCCCTACCATAGGATATTTTACGGATTCGTCCATTTTAACTTTCTTTTGCATAGTTTCTACGTTTTTTTGCATCCATTTTAAATCGTTTCTGTTTTTTAAGGCTTCTTTTTTCAAATCGTTTAAATCCAATTTCGGAGACACTATCACTTTAAAATCTCCGACATCGCTTATCTCCTTATCTCCGCTTAAAAATTTAAGATAAGAAAGTGCCAAAGCGTATTTATTTTTAGCTTCTATAAGCATTGCATCAACTTCACTGTCTCTTTTCTCAGCTTGTAACAAATCCGTTTCGGTAGCCATTCCCACATTTTTAAAATCTCGTACCATTTTTACAAAACTAGAGGTTGTCTCTTTCGCTTTTTCTAAAGCGTTTATAAAATATTTAGCAGCTACAGCCCCGTTATAGGCTTTTAAAACCTCTATCGCAAGTTTATTTTTATCGTGTGCGTATTTAAATTTATTGGCAAATACTTGAAGTTTTGATATCTCTTTTGCGTATTTCAATTTAAAACCGGTAAAAAGAGGCACCTCATACACAAACTTCGTTTTAAAATTAGTCCTGGCATCCGGATAGTTTAAATCTTTAGGTTGCGTAGATAAAAGTTGAGCCGCCATTGCCGAATCGGTCATTTTGTTTTTAAAATCGGTAAATGTATTCGATTGATTTAAAACATTAACCACCCCACCTAAAAAATCACCAAACCCGAAATCTTTAAAAGTAGCCTCACGACTCTCAAGTTTCATTCCAAATACATACATTGCGTTATTAGTTCTACTTACTTCCTCACTAAATATTAATTTACCCCAATCATATCCCTTAGCTTCTTCTAATTGTGCTTTCGCTTTGTCGATATTAAGCTTTTTTGCCTTTAATTCAAGGTTATTTTGTAACGTCTCTTTTAAAACCGTATCAAAATTTACACTCTTAGCCAAAAGCATACTCGACAAAGCGGCTGAAAGAATAAAAAACTTTCTCATACCGCTCCTTTAATCATTTTGTCAAATTTTATCAAAAGCTTTAAAGTTTCGAATGAATATAAGAAAAAGTTATAACAAGAAGAGAAAAGAGGAGTTATTTTTTATTTCTACTCATTCTTTTTCTAACCGTAGGGTCAAGATATTTTTTTCTAACGCGAATTGATTTTGGAGTAACTTCCACAAGTTCATCTTCTTCAATCCATTCAAGAGCTTTTTCAAGAGTCATTTCAACGGGAGGTACAAGTTTAATCGCCTCATCACTCCCACTAGCACGAACGTTTGTAAGGTTTTTACCTTTAATAGGGTTAACCTCAAGGTCATTACTTCTACTGTGTTCTCCCACTATCATTCCGTTATAAACCTTATCACCCGGTTTTATAAACATTCTACCTCTATCTTGAAGGTTAAAAATCGCATATCCAACGGCAACTCCGTTTTCCATAGAAATTAACGCTCCGTTTTTTCTTGTGTAAGGCTTAGTAGTTGCTGGACGGAATTCTAAAAAGCTTGAGTTTAACACCCCTTCACCTTTAGTATCCGTCATAAATTCGCCTCTATAACCTATAAGCCCGCGTGCCGGCATTTCAAATTCGATTCTTGTACTACCGTCACTTAACGGCATCATATTTTTCATAATTCCACCACGCGTTCCAAGCTTTTCAATTACCGCTCCGCTATATTCATCAGGAACATCTACAACAACATATTCATAAGGTTCAAGTTTTACTCCGTTTTCTTCTTTTATAATTACTTCCGGTCTTGATAATGAAAATTCAAAATCTTCTCTTCTTAAATTTTCCGCAAGGATGGCAATTTGAAGTTCACCTCTTCCACTTACTTTAAATTTACCCTCACCTAGTTCTTCTATTTTCATCGCAATATTTGTTTCCATCTCTTTAAATAGTCTATCTCTAAGTTTCGGAGCCGTTACGTTTTTACCTTCAGTCCCGGCAAGTGGTGAATCGTTTACACTCATAATTACGCTGATTGTCGGCTCTTCTATATGAAGCGGATCAAGTCCTACCGGATTATCTTTATCGGCAATAGTATCTCCTACATCAAGTGCGTCAAACCCGGCAACCGCTACGATATCCCCAGCACTAGCTTCGTCTATTTCCATTCTGTCAAGCCCTATAAATCCTAAAAGCTTTGTAATTCTTCCATTTATTTTTTCTCCATCGGCTTTTACCAAAGTTACGTTTTCACCTTTTTTAACGCGTCCGTTAAAAATTCTGACAATCCCGATTCTTCCTACATAATTATCGTAATCAAGTGTAAATACCTGCATTTGAAGTGGAGCGTTTTCATCTCCGGCCGGTGCCGGAATATGCTCTACAATCGCTTCAAAAATCGGAGTCATATCTTCGTTATCGTCTTCCAAATCCCATTTTGCTATACCGTTTTTTGCCGCTGCGTAAATAATAGGAAAATCAAGCTGGTCTTCATCAGCCCCCATACTTACGAATAAATCAAAAACCTCATCCACAACTCTATCCGGTTCTGCTGCCGGTTTATCGATTTTATTTACTACAAGAATCGGCTTAAGTCCAAGAGACAAAGCCTTTTTTACAACGAATTTAGTTTGTGGCATTACACCCTCTTGTGCATCTACAAGAAGTAAAACCCCATCAACCATTTTTAAAACCCTCTCTACTTCTCCACCGAAATCGCTATGCCCCGGCGTATCAATAATATTGATTTTATAATCTTTCCATCTAATAGCAGTATTTTTAGAAAGAATAGTAATTCCTCTTTCTTTTTCAAGGTCGTTACTATCCATTACTCTCTCACCAAGTTCTTTTCTCTCATCAAGAGTACCGGATTGTTTAAGCAGCTCATCCACAAGAGTGGTTTTCCCGTGGTCAACGTGAGCTATTACCGCAATATTTCTAATATTTTTCATATAATACCTTTTTTTTCAGAATTATACATCAATTCCCTAAATATAAAAAATTTGACACTATTATTACAAAACGTACGTTTTTTAATCGCTTTAGATTGAAAAATCGAAATACAACATTACAAAAATTGTTATAATTAGAAAAAAGAGTTACTATGAGTTCGAAATTTAAAATTATTTTAATAGTGGTAATATCCTTAATTCTAATTTTAATTCCCGGATATATAATAGTAAAAAAACAAATTTTCAACCTAGCCAAACAAGAAAATATCGATAAAGCCAGAAAAGCGGCTGAAGAACTAATAGCTATGCGTCACTATATGGCAAAACTAGCTCCAAACGTAAAAATCATAAATCCTAATATGTCAAGATGGGCGGCAACACCGGCATTCTCCGGTAGAGAAGTAGCAAAAGAAGTTACTCAAAAATCCGGATTTTATATTAAACAAACTTCTCTTAAATACAGAAACCCTCTAAACAAACCTACCCCGGAAGAGGCAAAAATTTTAAAATTAATCGAACAAAAACATCTAAAAGAGTATTGGGAAATAGACAAAAACTCTAAGGGTGAAACAGTAATTAGATACGCAAAACCTCTTTTTATAAAACCGGTCTGTTTAAAATGTCACGGTATACCTTACAAAGACGTACCGGCTAATCTTTATAAAGCGTTGGTAAAAGATTACGGAAACGTAGCGTTTAATTATAAAGTAGGCGATGTTAGAGGAATGGTAAGTGTAGAAATTCCTATGATACAAGTAAAAAAATCTATTCAAAAAACAGAAAAGTATATGATTATCGGAGGTATTATTGCAATAATCGTATTTATCGTAATAATCATAATTGCAATTAACATATTCTTTGAGAGAAATATCATACAACCGGTAAAAGAATATGCTCAAATACTTACTCAAAAAGAAGACGATTTAACAATTCACTTAGAGGAAAAAGGCTCTAAAGAAATTAATTTAATCGCAAGAGCTATAAACAAATTTATAGAAAATTTAGCCCAAGTTATAAAAGATATTAAACTAACCATCCAAAAAACGTTATCTCTCGCCCAAAGAACCGATGATATATCCACCCAAATAGATAAAAGCGTACAAACCCAAGCAGATTTAGTAAAGAGTGTAAAAGTCCATACATCAGAAATTGAAGAAGACTTAGGAATTGCAGAAGAAAAAGTTATTCAAACTGTAAATGATATCCAAAAAACCAGTACATCATTAGAAGATATGATGAACTCTTTAAAGAAAGTTATAAAAGAGATAGAAAAAGATTCTCAAAAAGAGATTGAAATTTCAAATAAAATCTCTTCTCTAGCTCAACAGTCAAATCAAATTAAAGATGTTATTTCAATAATTAAAGAAATAGCAGACCAGACAAACCTACTTGCATTAAATGCGGCAATTGAAGCGGCACGTGCCGGAGAACACGGACGCGGTTTTGCAGTAGTTGCTGATGAAGTCAGAAAACTAGCAGAACGTACCCAAAAATCTCTAGGAGAAATTGACGCCGCTGTTAATTTAATAGTTCAAGGAGTTCTTGAATCGCAACATGAAATAGAAGAAAACGCAAAAGAGTTTAGTAAACTATCAGAAGAAACAGTTCAACTAATGGAAAAAACAGATAATACCAAAAACTCTTTAGACGTAACTATTGTTATATCTCAAAAAGCATTAAATGAAACCACAAGAATAAATACCCACGTAAGAATGCTGATAGAAGCAGTGGAAGGACTTGTACAAGAGAGCAAAACCTCAAAAGAGATATCAACACAATTAAAACACATCTCAACATCTTTAAAACATATAATTCAAAATTTGGAAAATAAAACAGACAAATTCGTAATTTAAAAAACTATCCTATCTTTCCCTTTTCTTTTAGCTTCATACATTCTTTCATCCGCAATTCTTAACAAATCGTTATAATTTTTAATTTCGGGATAATAAACTATCCCTACACTAGCCGTTATATGATAAATTCTTAATACTTTTTTAATTTCGTTTATTATCTCTTGAAATAATTTAAAAGCGTCTTTTTTAGAACATTCTCTTATCGCAATTACAAATTCATCACCTCCGAATCTAGCTATAATATCACCGCCTTTTAAATTTTTCTTTAAAATTTCAGAAACCTGAATTAAAACCTCATCCCCAACTTTATGTCCGTAAGTATCATTTACGAATTTAAAATTATCCAAATCCATAAACGCCAAAGTGAAAGGCTCTTTCTTTCTAATTAAAGTTTTAACCTTAGTTTCGAAATAAGACCTATTATACAAATTCGTCAATAAATCGTGAGTTGATTTATAATTAGCTTCTCTTAAAAGTCTTTCTTTAATTTCGAAAATTTCATCATATCTTTGAGTAACCTCATCCAAAATATTAAGCAAAACTTGAATTTGAACGTCTTTCATCATTTCTCCTTTAACGCTACTACTAATGAAGACTGATTATAAAGCCTAACTGACGAAAAATCGAAATTAGGACCTATTTCTCCGTATGTAAAAAATCCAAAAAGAGGAGCATTTAAAATTTGAGAATAAATTTTCGGTTCTTCTTCTTGATATTTACCCAAAACATACTCTCTAGCCACACAAGAAAAATTAAAAGCAAGTTCCACATATTCCATATTTTCTCTTAAATTAAGAGCCACTTTTTTATCTTCTTCTAAAAGCATTTTTTCCGTAGCAAAAGAGAGTTTTAACATATCTCCTACTTCTATATTTCCAAAAAATTCTACATACTCATTCTCTTTTATTTTTTTAAAAGTCCGAACAAAATCCACATATCCTTTCTTTGAAATGATAATGACGGGAGAATACCATAAATTTTTTATATCGTCATCAAGATTTTTTAAAAGTCTCTTTGCTATCAAGGAAGCATCTTCATAATTAATTACGTAAACTTTTTCTTTTTTCGTAACTTGAACTTTATAAGTGGGACCTATAGGCTTATACCCCAAAGATATTCCAAATCGATAATCAACGTTTTTAAAAGTAAGCACTACATAATCGTCTTTAACGATTTTATTATCATAATATAAATAAGCCCTTTCCCCAGAAGCTATACCGCCTATACTCAAATTTGGTATTTTATTTAAAAATTCACACTCACTTCTATTTTCCATATAAGGTAAAAAAACTAAATTTAATCCGTTTTTATCTGGTTTGTTTATTACAATTTCTCCATTTCTTTCAAATTTGATAAAAAGTCCCACTACACCTTCTACAACTTTATCATTATTGAAAGCATTAATAGCGTTAAAAGCGAAATAGTTATCCGTATTAAATACTTTTTTTATACTGATATTAACATCTTTTGGATTATATTTAGGAGAAATTGCAAAAAAAATAAAATCATAATCTTCTAAAAATTCGTCTTCTTTAATCTTAGTATAAAGTTCTTCAAGAGCTAAAAACAAAACATCTTTTGAACTGTAATACAGCCTACTTTTCACGTTTACTCCTTTTTAATTGGAGAGGGGGTAAAGTTATAATAAACTTAGCTCCTCTTTGGGTATTTTCAACCCAGATTTTTCCTTTAAAATTCTGTTCTATAATCTTTTTACTAAAAGCAAGCCCCAAACCGGTTGAATCTTTAGTGGAAAAAAATTCTTTAAATATTTTTTCTTTAAGTTCTTCCGGAACTCCTCCCGCGTTATCTTCTATTTCTATTCTTACCGTTTTATCATCACAATAACTGGTAATAAAAATTTCGCCTTTTATATTTTTCCTTTTAAATTCGTCTTTAGCATTAGTTAAAATAGCTAAAATTACTTGCTCTAATTCATTCAAATAACCTAAAAACTCACAATCTTTTATATTTTTATGTATTTTAACATCGGAAGTATCAAAAATCAAAAACACATTATCAAAAACCTCCTTTAAAGTAATCAACTCTTTTTTTCCGGAAATTTTATATAAATTTTTAAAAATATCAATAATACAAGCCATATTTTTAGTAATTTTTTGAACTTCTCTCAAAGAAGCCTTAAATCCCTCCTTATCACACACTCCAAGCTCAAGGTCCAATAAAACGTTATTTATAATATTTGAAATAGCATTTAAAGGTTGTTTCCATTGATGAGCAATATTTCCAACAACTTCTCCGAGTGCCGCTGTTTTTTCTTTTAGAATAAGCTCTTTATTTTTTTCCTTAATCTCCTTTATTTGTTGTTTAATTTTTTTTCTTAATTTTTTCTCATACTTTTTCTTATTAAACGCCAAATAAAAAATAGAAGCTATATGATTTAAAATAAAAAGATACTCCTCTTTTTTTTCTTTGAATACAAAATGATAATTTCTATACTTAATAACATTTTTTTCATCCCATAAAACATCTCCGAAAATTTTTTTTCCGTTTTCAAAAATTCCGAATTTTTTAATATCTATTAAATTAAAAATCTCCTTTAAATAAGGAGAATCAAAATTAAATTTCATAATATCCTCATCCATCAAAGGAATTAAAGTTAAAATATCCTTTTCGTGAATTATCTCTTCTTGTAATTCGTCTAACAATTTTTTATGCCAATAAAAAATTATCAAAGCTACAATAATCATAAAACCGAACACTATAGCCATCGTCGTAAAAATATATCTTAAAAGAGATTTTTTATAATGTTCAGTAATACCATTTATATAATTCACATAAATTCCCGAAGCTACAATCCAATGAATTTTAGGTAAATAAATCATATAAGTCAATTTTTTAAAAACTTTTCTGGTTAAAGGATCTAAATAATAATAAGTTATAAAGCCTTTTTGAACACTTCTTGCAATTTTTAACATCTCCTCTCTAAAAGCTTTACCTTTTACATCTTTAAAATCACTATCAATAAACTTTCCTTCCAAATTTTTCACATTTGGATTAATAAGCATTTTAGCAAATTTCTTTCCTCCGTTAATATTATAAATTTCATAAACAAAAATATACTTATGGATTTCTTTAGAATTCTTCTTTTCTATTATCTCTTGCAACACTTTTTTTATCTTTTCCGGAGGAAAATTTTGATAAAGAAGACCTTCATAAACAACCTGAATATTTTCAAGACACTCTTTCGTATGAGTTTTTTCGAATTTTAAAATAATTTTTTGAAGTTCGTTAACAAATTTATGAAAATTTATTTGAGAATTAATAAAGAGTAAAATTATAACCCCAAATAGATAAAATCCCATCAAAAACATTATTATTTTTAAAAATTTTTTCATTTACTTCACTTTCGATCTATTTTTTTGATATCATTTATGTATAATTATTGTAATAAAAAAGGCAAAGAAGTGCAAGAACTATTGGAAATTTCAAAAAAAGTATCGGTTTTATACATAGAAGACCACGAAGAAACAAATAAAGCTACAACCACTTTACTAAAAAAATTATTTAAAAACGTATTTTCCGTTCGCTCTTATTCGGAAGCTAAAGAGATATTTAACGACAAAATAGAGCTTTTAATTACCGATATTTCACTTCCTGAAAAAAACGGAATCGAATTAGCTGAAGAATTCAAACAAAAATCTCAGAAATTAAAAGTCATTTTCATATCCGCATATAACGACAATAAATTTTTATTAAAAGCGATAGAAGTTGGAGCGGACGGTTTTTTATTTAAACCTTTTTTACTTGAAGACTTTTTAAAAATTCTAAATAAAATTATCCAAATAATACAAATAGAAAAAGAAAACGAAAATCTAAAAAAAAATCTATTAAAAATTATAGAAGAAAAAAATAAAGAACTCATAACCGACCCTATTACCGGTATAGGAAATATAGCTAAAATGAATATGGAATTTAAAGACAAAAACAAATATTTCATAGTTTTAATAGATATAAACAGATTCAAAAAAATAAATTCTGCTTTCGGATTTGAATTCGGAAACAGAGTATTAAAAGAGACTGCCAATAAATTAAAACTTTTTTCAGATAAAATCTATAGAATAGGAAGTGACCAATTCATATTAATCTTAAAAAACGTAAAAGAATTCGAAAAAATAAAACGCTCTCTTGAAAACACTAAAATATATTTTAACGAATTGCCGGTTATTATTACATACTCTATAGTCAGTTTCTTTTCAGAAGGGAAAAACTTAATAAACAACATAACAAAAGTAACAGACTATTTAAAAGAAAATTCTCTTGTAAACACTGCTATATTTATAGATGAAAAAAAACTAAAAAAAGCTTCTGATAAAAATAAAAAACTCTCTTTTACTCTAAAACTCTTAAAAGAAAACAAAGTAGAGCCTTTTTTTCAACCTATAGTGAATGTAAAAACTAAAAAAACGATTAAATACGAAGTACTAGCGAGAATTATAGACGAAAATAAAATTTATAATCCTTTCGAATTTATAGAAGATATAAAAAGAGCCGGACTCATTCATGAATTAACCAAACAAATTTTTATCAAATCTTTAGATAAAGCCAAAAATTTTCCTTTATCCATAAATATCACAGATATGGATTTAAACCATTCGGAACTTATAAACTTCATTATAAAAGAAACACAAAGAAGAAATATCCCTCCTCAAAACATAACATTGGAAATTTTAGAAGATATTTCAACATTTAATAAAACAAATATGAACAACCTAAAAAAACTTCAAAAAAACGGTTTTAAAATAGCGATTGATGATTTTGGAAGTGGATATTCGAATTTTGAAAGAATTTTACAAATTTCTCCAGATTATATAAAAATAGACGGCAAATTCATAAAAACTTTATTAAACGAAAAAAATTCGCATAAAATAGTGATGTCTATTAATATTTTAGCTCACTCAATAGGAGCACAAGTAATAGCCGAATTCGTAGAAAACGAAACCATCTTAAAAAAAATAGAAGAAATAGGAATAGAATACGCTCAGGGATACTATTTTTCAAAACCTAAAAAGGAGATTAATTTTGAAAGTTGAAGATATAAAAAACTTAGCTTCTCAATATTCGCTTTTAATAGTAGATGACGACGAAGCGATACTCAAACAGATGAATAAACTTTTATCCAACTTTTCATTCAAAAACATATATCTCTCCGTAAACGGAGAAGAAGCGATAAAAGTCTTACAAGAAAACCACATAGATATTGTAATTACAGATTTAAAAATGCCTAGAATGGACGGAATAGAACTGAGCGAATTTATAAAAAACTTAAATAAAGACATTTCAGTTATAATAATTACAGCTTACACTCAAACCGAAGATTTAATAAATTTAATAAAAATAGGAGTAGACGGTTTTTTAGTAAAACCTATAACTTTTGATAACTTTTTAGAAGTTCTCTCAAAAGAACTTATTAAATTTCACAATAGAGATTTCGTAAAAGCCTACTCTTATCTTAATACTAAAAAAGCAAGAAAAGAAGAAATTAAATCGGTAATAATAGATTTAATGAATTTTTGCGATATCCCTATGTTCGCAAAAGATAAAGACAAAATATTCTTTATAAACGACAAATGTTTCGAAAAATACGAAAGTAATATAAAAGAAGAAAATTTCATATCCAAACCTCTTATTAAAGAGATTACGATATTTAAGGAGAAAATTTGAAAATTTATAATAAAATATTCTCATCAATAGAAGATTTAGAAAGGTTTTTATTAAAATTCAATAAAAATGAATTTTGCTTTATACAAATTTTTGCGGGAGTTTATGAAAAACAAGTTTTACGAATTATTATAAAAACTTTAAAAGAGTATTTTGAAAAAGTGGAAATAATAGGACTTAGCAGTGCCGCAGAAATTTACAATAGAGAAATCCTAAACGAAAAAATTTTAATCTCTTTTACTTTTACTAACAATCCCATAACGGTAAAAGAATTCGACCTTTTAAAAATATCTTCGGAAGAAATAGGAAAAAAAGTAAAATCTCTAATTTCTCCTTCTACATCCGCTATGATAATATACGCCGACCCTTATAAATTTAACCCGGATGAGTTTTTAAAAAAATTAAACAAATCCGAGCTTAAACCTCCTCTTTTCGGAGCTTTAG
This sequence comes from uncultured Nautiliales bacterium, assembly GCA_964445785.1. GTDB lineage: Bacteria > Campylobacterota > Campylobacteria > Campylobacterales > Nautiliaceae > Nautilia. The sequence continues at coordinate 15,794 of CAYULY010000005.1, read as the reverse complement.
CGGCAGATAACGGCATATTACCGGAAAGTATGATAATAAGCAAAAATAAAATACACAAACACGCAGCGATAGTGGCTTTAATAGAAAATGTAAGCACTTTCAATTTTTCGATTTTAGAATACATAAATGCCAAAGCGTTTTTTGAAATTAACAAATATAAAAAAAACAAAATATATTCGATTAACCATAAACCAGCATCGGAATTTTTAAAAGAATATTTTGGAGAAAAAATAGAAAATGCAAATATAAAATCGACTTTTTCCATTCCCATTATGTTTAACAACATTCCAAGAAGTATACTAAAAATTAATAAATCTCATATAGTTTTACTAGGAAACGTCCTATCAAAAATAGCCTCATTTGGTCTTCCAGACGTCATATCTTTTATAAATAAATTTCAAGCCTTAAAACAAATAGAAGCGAAAGAAATAAAACAAGGTCTTTTAACTTTCTCTTACGGAAAAAAACTAATTATGGAAGAAGAAATAAAAAAAGAACTTCGAAAACTAGATATTAAAATGATAGGTTTTGTAGGTTACGGCGAAATGTTTTTAAAAGAAAACAAATACATTTTCGTTACTAATTCTTTATCGCTTTTAGCTTTAAAATCGGACAAAAATTTTTCGTTTGAAGACGAAGTTTATTTCGATGATTCGGAAGTTACGAAGCATTTTTTATTAAAAGCAGCCGTTAAAATTTCATCGGAATTAAATAAAAAAAATCTTCAAGTTCAAAAAATCATAAGCAAAAAATATGAAAAATTATTAAAACTCCAAAGACTTTTTTACACTCAATTAAATGAAATTTACACAAAAGAAACAGTAGCTTTATTTTCACATCAATTAAGGCAACCTTTAAATTCTATAGCCATAGCTATGAGTAATTTATCCTTAAATGCTAAATTTAATAAATTAAACCCGAAAGAAGTGGAAGAAATTTCAAAATTCATTCAAAACCAATGCATAAACATATCTCAAACGATTAACGATTTTTTTCCTTTCGATAATAAAACCAAATATATAAAAATATCCAAAATTTTATTAAAAATAAGCAAAATACTCTCTATTCAACTATACAACAGAAAAATAGATTTCAAAATAGAAACAAAGGACGACTTTTACATATCCGGAAATATATCTCTATTTTATTCGGCATTAATAGGAATTATTTTTTATTTAAGAGACGAAATCCAAAATAAAAAAGAAAAAAAAATCACAATAACAACAGAAAATAATTCTATAATAATAACCACTTCAACACTTCCGAATTTAAAAAATATTTTATCTTTACGTTCTAAAGATATAAGAATGCTAGTAGCCAAAAACATATTGACCCAAGAGTTCAATATCTCTTTTAAACTCAAGACACAACCCGATTCTTTAATTATAATTTTAAAAAAGAGTAAAAAATGAAAAGAGAAGATTTAAAAATAGGAATTTTTACATCCAAATTTTTAAATTATAAATTCGAGACTTATTTAAAAGAAGAAGGTTTTAAAAATATTTACACTTTCACTTCATTTTGCGAATTTATAAATAATCTGGATTTGCTCTTTATAGACGAAGAATATTTTCGAACTTATAGACATTTGATAAACAACACCTTGATTTTTGCGGTTTTAACTTCAACTATAGACAAAGACAGATTTTTAAAATATATAAAAAAAGGAGCAAAATCGGTTTTATTAAAAAGTGCCGATAAAGACGACTTCACATTGAGTCTAGAAACGTTAATTTCATTTAAAAAACTTGAAAATAAAATAATCCGCTACGCAAAAGAACTGCAACAAGCAATAAAATATAAAGACAAACAAGAAGACTTAGCTCTTAATAAACAATTAAAAATTATCAAAGACGACGTCAATATGAAATTTTTTAAAGATAAAATAGTAAGTATCTATTTTCAACCGAAAGATATTTTAAGCGGAGACTCTTATTTCGCCATAAGAATCAACAATTCGAAAAACTTCTTTTGTATAGTAGACTCTATGGGTAAAGGACTTAGTGCATCGCTTACCGCAATACTTAGTATAAGTTTTTTATCTTATCTTTTCCAAACTATAAAATACAACTTCGAAACATACGTAAAAAAAACCATAGATTACATAAAAACAATTCTTTTAAAAGACGAAGCTTTATGTATTATGTTCGTGGAATGCGGAGAAAAAAAAATAAAATACGTAAACTTTTCAATGCCCCCTATTTATATAAAAAAAAATCAAAACATCATAAAATTAAAACCCAATAATCTTCCGCTAATAGATACTTTTAATTCCAATAACATACAAATAAATGAATACAAAGAAAATTTCGATATGATGCTTATGTTATCAGACGGTCTTTTAGAAAAGGAGATAAACGGAACTTTACTTTTTAAAATTTTTCCTCAACTTTTAAAAAAACACTATTTCTTAAACGATATTATGAAAGAAATAAATAAACAAATAGAAAATTTCGACGACGACGTCACTATAATATCCGTTACGAAAGAAAATTTCAGATACCGAAAAATATTTGAAAAAGAGTATTCGTTTCAAAAACAAGACGTCGATATAATTTTAGAAGATATAAAAAATCTAAATCTTGAAAAGTTCGAGATAATATCCCTCATTTTAATAGAACTTTTACTAAATATATTCGAACACCAAAAAATCATAAACAAAGAAAAACTTATTAAAGAAAACAAAACTATAGAAAATGAAAAGACTTATGTTAAAATATCAGTATTCTTATCAAAAGAATACGTAAAATTCGAAATTAAAGAAAACAAAAAAACAAACTTTAACATAAGTGAAATTTTCAAACAGGAAAGATTAAAAAAATATTCCGGCAGAGGAATATTAATGGTTAATTTTTTTACCAGTGCGACCGCATACTCTCCCAACGGAGACACGGTCAAATTTTTTATAAGGAGAAATTATGGAATTTAATATTCATCAACACGGAAATACAATAGAAATAGAAGGTGTAATTAAAACCATAGCAAACGCCGAAAGCGTAATAGACGCTTTAAAAACTATCAACAGCGATTATATTATTCTTAAAGTAAAAGACAGTTTCGGAATGCCAAGCAGTATTATAGGATATCTTGTAAAACTAAAAGACGAAGGAAAACAAATTTCACTTGAGATAGGTTCTGATATTTTATATGAACTTTTAGACAACCTCAACCTTATTCATACATTCAACGTAAAAAAAATTTAATCTTTTAGGAACAAGTTTTGCTTGTTTCCTAAAAAGGCTTTTTTATGTCGATGATCGAGGGGGTATTAGAATCTCTTTTGTCTTTAAAACCACAAAAATCAACTAAAAAAGACAACTCCGAAAATATAAACTTTTTAGACGAATTATTAAAACTCTCAAAAGAAAACCCGAAAACATCCAAAAATATAAAATTAAGTATCGATACGAATATAAAAAAAACAGAAAACAAACCACTTACAAAAGAACCGAAAAAATCAAATAACCAGCATTTACAAAATCCGCCCTCACAAATTACTCAAGAAGAAATTTTAAAAATACTAAATACATCCACCCAACTTCAAACCCTATCCAAAGAAGAGAAACTTGAATTTACAAAAAAAATAGTCGAATCAGAAATAAAATTAAAATATACAATATTAAACGAAAAAGAAACTAAAGAGTTTCAAAATATTAAATCTTTTAAAGAATTAATCGCTTTTGCCGATAAAAAAAAATTGAATATTAAAAAAATAATAATCGAACATTCTAAAAACAATACTTCAAAATCGCAACTAAAAATCAATTCTCCCAAACCCAAAATAGCAACTCTTAATCTAAAAAAAACCGAAATTCCTAAACATCAATCTCAAAATAAAAAATCAAATTCTTTACCCTCCGCCCTATCCGTTTTACTACAAAAAGATTCTTCCACTAAAAAACATCCTCAACTTTCGACTAAAAATTCTCAGGAGAATACGGAAAATTTCCGTTTAAACTCTCTTGAAGAAAATATGAAAAATACGGACAAAAATTTTAATAAACCGGATAAAATCGAAAAAACAGACAGCAAAGAAACTAAAAATCAAAAACCTCCGACTACTCATTTAGAAAACCGACCGCAAAATGTTAATATTATAAACGAACTAAAAACCAACATCAAAAAAGCAAGAGAAACAATAAAACATTTCGCTACATCCTTACAAAAAAGCATTGAAGAGTATAAACCGCCAATTTCTAAAATATCAATAGAAATGAATCCTAAAGAGATAGGAAAAGTTGAAGTTACCCTAATTCATAGAGGAGACAATCTTCAAATTCAGATAAATTCAAACAATACGGCAATAAACCTTTTAAACACCCACCAGCAAGAACTAAAACAAAACCTAATCAATATGGGCTACAACGAAGTAAATATGAGTTTTAATTCAAACAGCCAAAATCAGCAACAAAAACACAACAACCAAAACCAACAAAAAAAATACACTCAAGAAGATGAAGAACTAATAATAGAAATACCTTATCAATACGCTTAACGGCACGTTTTTTGCTTAATTAAATAAAAAAGGTTTACTATGGCAGTTACTTCAGTCTCTCAAACGACTACTTCTACAAATGATTTCGTATACAACCCGAACTCTCAACTAACAAACGACCAATTTATGCAACTGTTTTTAACCGAACTTCAATACCAAGACCCTACAGACCCTATGGATACGGATAAAATGCTGGACCAAACAGCCCAACTATCCACAATGGAAATGAACCAAAATATGCAAACCACTCTTGATTCTTTAAATAAAACCTTAAGTACTTCAACACAGTTTAATACAATAGCCGCTATCGGTAAAATGGGAGACACCGGATACAGATACATAAACGTAACGGATGATGATAGCAGTATTAATTTTGATTTATACTTTGGAAACGACATTTCAAACGGAAAAATTCAAATAAAAGACAAATCCGGAAACGTAGTAAAAACATTCCCCCTACAAGCCCATACAAAAGGCGTATTAAACTTCGACTGGGATTTAATAGGTGACAATGGAGAGAGAGTACCTAGCGATACATACGAAGTAACGGCAACTTATACATCACCGGACGGCACCGAACACGAAACGAAACTGGGAGCGTATCCTATCGAATCCGTAAAATTCGAAAACGGAGAGCCTTACGCAAAATTAGGAAACAACTACTATCCGTTTAGCAAAATTCAAGAAATATACGAGTGGCAAGGGTAAAGATGACTACATCTTTTTATAACGGAGTTATAGGACTTAAAAGTTTTCAAAACGGAATAGATATCTGGGGAGATAATATATCAAACGTAAATACCGTAGGATATAAAGAAAATATCCCCGAATTTTCTACGCTTTTCGCCCAAACTCTAGAAACCAACGCCGTAAGTTCCGATATAGGAATGGGTTCTAAACTTTCATCAACTGCTATGGACACTTCTCAAGGCAGCTTAATAAAAACCGACAATCCTTTTGATTTGGCATTAGAGGGTAAAGGATGGTTTGGAATTTTAAAAAACAATCAAACTTTTTATTCAAGAACCGGAAGTTTTACAAGAGACGCAAACGGTAATTTAGTAAACGATAACGGAGGATATTTACTAGTAGCAAACGCAAACAATCTAATTCCAACCCAAGACGGTTATATAGTGGATAGAAACATTGACACGACAAACCTAACCCAAACAAGACCTCTATCAAAAATATCTCTTCCCAATAACGTAATTCTTCCCGCCCTTGCGACCAAAAACGTAAAAATCGTTACAAATTTAAACGATTCAAATCAAATAACATACACCAAACCGGCTTCAACGAATAGTTACTTTAGTGCCCTTTACAATAAAGACGGTGAAAATATGAATATAAGAGATTATGACGACTTCGTATATAATGTAGGAGAAAAAAGCAATTATTCAAACGGTGTTTTATCGAGAGAAGTTTGTATTAACAATGATTTTAAAGACGGAAAAGAGGTAAATATAGACTTTAGCGTAAGCGGGGTTGATATAAAACTAAACCTACCGGACGGTTCTACAAAGGAAGAAATCCGAGACGCTTTATATAATTACCTCCAAACTCCGGATATTTCAACCAAACTACAAAAAGCAAACATCAAATACGAAAAAACAACAAACGGAATTTCATTCTCAACAACCGATAACGATTTAAAACTAATATCAAACTCATCATTTACCAAAAGTTCCGAAGCCAAAGTATTAGTTTATAAAAACAACCCTATAAACAACAACGAATTCGCAACCGTAAACGATTTAATATCCCAAATGCAAAGCGTACTAAACGACGTTTATCCCGGTATGAGTAAAGTATATCTGGAAGATAACGGACAAATTACAGTCAGTAATTTATCAAACGATACGATAGACACTAGAATTTTGAAAGCTTCAAATACAAACGAAGAATTTTTTAATAATCTATACAATGCGGCAAATACGATAATAGCCCGTACAAGTGCGAAAAGTTCGGAATTTTTATCGAATTCTCAAAGTTTTGGAGGAGTAATTTACGATACAAACGGCAATAAAAACACTTTATCCGTTACTTTTACGAAAAAAGAAGTTTTAAACGATTCTATTATTTGGAAAGGAAAAATTAATATTTCGGACAACGAAGGTAATTTAATATCATCTCAAACCCAAGATTTTACTTTTAATTCGGTAGGAAACTTAGTCTCCTCAAATACCGTAAAAATATCTTCTCCTCAAAATATAACTCTTACTTTAAACCTTACTTCATACCAAAAAGACCAAAACGCACCTACCTATACGTTCGAACAAGACGGTATGGAAGAGGGATATCTAAAAAATTATGAAATAACCGAAAACGGAGAGATAAAAGGGATTTTTTCCAACAATCAAACCGTAACGTTCGGTCAAATTCCGATATTTCATTTTCAAAACAACCAGGGGCTTGAGAGTATGGGAGATAGTCTTTTCAAACAGACCGATAATTCAAACCAGGCGTTTTTATACCAAAACAACAACACCTATATACCAGGAGCTAAAGTACTCTCATCCACTCTTGAAGACTCAAACGTCAATTTTACTCAAGCTATGACCGAACTTATAGTAACTCAAAAAGCCTTTTCATCTGCGGCAAAAGCCGTTACAACAAGCGACGAAATGATAAAAAGAGCTATTGATATGAAACAGGGCTAATATTTAGTATCATTTTAAAAAAGTTAAAAAAGGATTTAAAATGCTAACACACATAAACGAAAAACACAATCCGAAAATGGTAGATGTAGGAGATAAGGAAGTTACTAAAAGAGTAGCAGTCGCAAGTGGAAAAATATATATGAAAAAAGAAACGAAAGAAGCTATCTTAAACGAACAAACAAAAAAAGGAGCCGTACTTCAAACTGCAATAATAGCGGCTATTATGGGAAGTAAAAAAACAAGCGAATTAATCCCTATGTGTCATAACATACTAATTGACGGCGTGGATGTGAATGTAGAAGAGTTTGAAGAAGGATTCGAAATAAAAGTTACTGCAAAAACCTCATCCAAAACCGGTATAGAAATGGAAGCTCTAACAGCAACCTCAATAGGACTTTTAACGATTTACGATATGGCAAAGGCTATAGATAGAGAAATGGTTATAAATGATATTAAACTTTTATATAAAGAAGGTGGAAAAAGTGGGATATTCAAAAGAGACTAATATCCCCTGTTTTATTTTAGTAGGAGGAAAATCATCCCGATTTAAAAAAGACAAATCCAAACTCTTTTATAAACATCAATACAAAAAATGTAAAAAACTATTTAAAAACGTCTACTTCGTAGCAAAAGAAAAAAAATTTAAAAACTATCCCTTTTTTATAGAAAAATCAAAAACTTACGCTCCCGTTTTTGCTTTAAAAGAGATAATAAAAAAACACAAAAAAGTATTTGTCTTAAGTGTGGATACTCCTCTTGTAGATATTAAGTCTTTACAAAAACTTTTAAAACGAAAAGCCGTCGCAAAAGACAATCCCTTAATAGGATACTATGACTACACAATGCTTAAAAATTTTACCTCCTTAAGAGTTTTTCCAATAAATCCTAAAAAAATAAAAATTAAAAATACATTTAATATAAACACTCAAGAAGAGTTTGAAAAAATCAAACCTCTTCTAAATCGTCCCAGATTTTAGAAGGAAGTTTATAAGAAACCCAATTTAAAACATTCGATTCGTTAGTGTGAAAAATTTTTATTTTCATACCTAATTTATTAGCTTTTTGTACCAAATCTTCTATTTCAGAATCGTATCCGAAAAGTTTAATATAATTATCAACCGCTTTTTGAAGATAAGTTTGAATAGTTTCTTTTTTTTCTCCTTTTAAAACTTTAGCAAGCAAAGATAAAATCTGATTTAAATAAGCACTTCTTAAAATTTGACCTATTTTTGCCGCTTTTACTCTTATGTTTATATAAGGCTTAACGGTTTCGAAAATACTTGATATATCCCCTTTAGAAGCAAATTTCTCAGCCTTTTCAAGTGCCTCCGACCACTCTTTTTGTAATTTTTTATAATCTTCGTTATCTTCTAAAAACGGATGTTCGTATACGAATTTTTCTATTTTACCAAGATCTTTTTCGGCTAAAAGCCTGTGAAACTCTATAAGAGTTTTGGCTTGTTTTTCCAACTCTTTCACTTCTTCTTTATAATTAGGAAAACTTTTTAACATCTCCGCTATATGCAATACTTTTTTATATTCTCCCTTTTTTAACAGCTCGTAAGCTTTTTTCAGTAAATTTTCTCCGTATGAAACCGCTTTTTGATACTCTTCGCTTTCAGATAAAAAAGGGTATCTGTTTACCAACATAAAAAATTCGGTAAAATCCCTTTTAGCAAGCTTTTGGGACAAAAGATGAAAGAGTTGTTTTTGATTAAAAAGAGACTGAATAAAAGGAGTCTTTTGAGTAACTCCTCTAAAAGGCTTTAAAAGCTCTTTTACTTCTTCGTCACTTCCTTTTTTCATAATCAAAGTTTTAGCTTTATTAAAAGCCTGTTTCCAAATATCCTCCATTTTTTTATAATAAACGGTATTTTTTAAAAAAGGATATTTTGCAACTATAGAGTAAGCTAAAGGATATCTTTTATTTATTACCGCGTTTTTAAATTTTTCGAATTCATTAAAATCGTTAATTAAAGATTGAATAAAATTTCTTTTTAAAGCCACTTTTAAATAAGGAGACAATATCTGTTTTGCGGCGTTTATTTCTCCTCTTTCCAAAAGTTGTTGAGATTTACTTAAAATTTCTTCCCATTTTTTTTCCATAAGTTCATATGTTTTCGTAGATTTTAAAAAAGGATTACGAATTACCAATTCATAAGCCGCGGACAAATCGTTGGAAGAAACAAACGAAATTAATTTTTTCTCATCCGCATACAAATCATAAACATATATATTTCCGTCAACAGTCCCTATTACCAGATAATTAAATTCCGCTATATACTCCAATTCACTAGGAATTTCAAGCACTTTAATAAAAGAATCTGTTATTAATTCGTTATTTTCTAAAGAATAAAGAGCTATTTTTTTATTTCCTTTAGCCGCAACGAACATATACTTTTCATTTACATCGAAAACAACGCTAACTATCATATCTGTCATACCGATAAATCTATTCTCAACCGTTCCTTTAGCATAATTCCATAAAGCTATCTCTCCGCTTTTATCGCCGCTTATAAGTTTTTGTTTACTTAAAAAGTTCAAACAAGTAACGGCACCTTTATGAATTCTTTTTTTATAACTTACCCCCATTGAGGATATATTCGTAATACAAACCGATTTATCGTAACTTCCGGTAGCCGCCCACAAGGAATTTTTAGAAAAAGCGACACTTGTAACATAATCCGCATGAGGAGGAAGAGACGAGACCATTTTCCCCGTTTTCATAGACCACATATAAGCTCTTCCGTCTTCTCCTCCGCTTAAAAGATATTTCTCTTCCGAATCGAAATCCACACTTAATATATCTCCCTTATGCCAACCGAGCGTATATAAAAGTTGTTTTTTATTTACATCCCAAACGGTCACTTTATGTTTTCCTCTTACGGCAATAGCTACTAAATTACCGTTTTTAGAAATAGAAGTTTCATTTGAAAAAACATTATTTTTAGGAAGTTTAATTCTAAATCCTCCTACTAATTTAAACTCTTTCAAATCGTAAATTCTAACCGTATTATCCTCATCAACTACACAAATTCTCCCCTCTCCTATATATCTAATCTTGCTAACCGCCGCTTTTAAATTAATAATTTTTATAGGCTGCAAAATAACTCCTTCTAAATTTATGTTAACATTTTATCAAAAAAGGTTTTTTATGACTTTAACTATAATCGATACTTTCGGATTTTTATTTAGAAACTTTTACGCACTTCCTCCTCTAAAAAGCAAAAAAGGCTTTCCAACCGGAATGCTAACCGGATTTTTAAACTTTATAGCTTCACTTGGAAGAGATTTTGAAACGGACTATATCGTCTTTACTTTAGACAGTAAAGAAAAAGAAACATTCAGAAAAGAGATTTTCAAAGACTACAAAGCCAACCGCCCTGAAGCCCCACAAGAGCTAAAAGCCCAACTTCCGATAGCCGTTGAGCTTATAAAAGATATGGGCTTTAAAATGATAGAAATACCGGGATACGAAAGCGACGACATAATAGCAAGTCTTGCAAAACTAGCGGCAGGCAAAGGTATAAAAGTTAAAATAGTAAGCCACGATAAAGATATGTACCAGCTAATAGACGATGACAAAATAGTAATTTTTGACCCTATCAAAAAAGTGGAAATAAACGAACAAAAATGTATGGAAAAATTCGGAGTTCACCCTAAAGACTTTACGAATTTCCAGGCACTTGTAGGAGATAGTAGCGACAATATACCGGGCGTTAAAGGAATAGGAGTAAAAACCGCTGCAAAACTTATAAACAAATACCACACCCTAGAAAACATATATGCTCACATAGACGAAATAAAAGGGGCTTTAAAGAAAAAACTGCTAGAAGGCAAAGAAAACGCGTTTTTAAGCAGAAAATTAGTAACCCTAAAAACAGACCTTTTTAAAGATATAAACCTGGAAGAGTTTAAATACCCTCAAATAAACCCTATTTTAAAAGTAGCCGATAAACTTATGGATTTGGATATAACTTCGGTTTTAAACAGAGTAAAAAAAGAAGGGCTTTATGTCAAAACCCAAATGCCAAACACCCAAATAAAATTTGACGCCGTTTTAATCGAAAACGAAAAAGAGCTTTTCGAAACGATAGAAAAAATAGGAGATAAAATAGTAGCTTTTGATACGGAAACCGACTCTCTTGAAAATCCCAATATAGTAGGATTCAGCTTCGCTTTTGAAGAAAACAAAGCCTACTACGTACCAATAAACCACTTTTATTTAGGAGTTACCCAACAAATCAATCAAGAAAGTGCCTTAAAAGCCATAGAACTTATTTTACAAAAAAAAGTAATAGGCCATAACTTAAAATTCGATTTTAAAATGTTAAAAAAATACGACCTACCCCCCCCTACTCCTCTATCCGATACGATGATTTTGGCGTGGATTTTAGACCCGGATTCACCCGTAGGACTTGATAGTGTGGCAAAAAGATATCTAAACCACCAAAACATAAAATACAAAGAAGTCGTAGGCAAAAACAAAAACTTTTCCGAAGTGAATATAAAAGAAGCTACAAAATATGCAGCGGAAGACGCAATAATCACTCTAAAACTCTATAAAGTATTAAAAGAAAAAATATGGGATGAGGTTAAATGGGATATAGAAAACATTGAAATGCCTTTTATAAATCTTCTAATAGATATGGAACTTGAGGGAATCACACTAGATATCAAATATATGCAAACCCTTGAAAAAAAAGTCTCTTCAAAACTTGAAGAACTTACAAAAGAGATATACTCTTTAGCAGGAAGAGAATTTAACATCAAATCCACAAAACAACTCTCTTATGTTTTATTTGAACTCTTAAAACTTCCGGCAAAGAAAAAAACAAAAACGGGCTATTCCACAGATGAAAAAGTGTTAAACTCTTTAAAAGAAACCCACCCTATAATCCCGAAAATCTTAGAATACAGAAAACTTGAAAAACTTTTAAATACTTACATTTTACCTCTTCAAGAGTACGCAAAGAAAAACAAAAACCACAAAATCTACACAAATTTTTTACAAACCGGAACTGCTACTGGAAGACTCTCTAGCAAAAACCCAAACCTACAAAATATCCCTACATCAACAGATATAAATATTCGTGAGGCATTTATAGCCCAAAATCTATTCGTAAGTCTTGATTACTCTCAAATAGAATTAAGACTTCTCGCTCATTTCAGTGAAGACGAACATTTAATAAACGCCTTTTTAGAAGACAAAGACATTCACCTTGAAACGGCTATAAAAATCTTCGGAGAAGAGAAAGCCAAAGAAAAACGCCACATAGCAAAATCGATAAACTTCGGTCTTATCTACGGAATGGGACCTAAAAAACTTAGTGAAACCATAAACGTCTCCACAAAAGAGGCAAAAAAGTTTATCGAAAAATATTTCGCCACTTTCCCTACCGTTAAAAGCTTTTTGGAAAAAACAAAAGCCCTGGCAAGAGAGAGAGGATATGTTGAAACTCTTCTTAAAAGAAGAAGATTTTTCGATTTTGCAGCAGCAAACGCAAGGACTATAGCAAACTTCGAAAGGGAAGCCGTAAATACAATTTTCCAAGGAAGTGCGGCGGATATAATTAAAAAAGCAATGATAGAGATAAAAACCCAATTCCCAAAATCCAAAATGATTTTACAAATCCACGACGAACTAATTTTTGATATAACATCAAAAGAGGAAGCGTATCAATACCAAGAAATTATGCAAAACGTATTTAAACTAAAAATACCTTTAAAAGTAGGTATAAGTTTTGGCAAAAGATGGGGGGAACTTAAATAAGCTTTTTTTATTTTTTAATATATGCTACAATAAACAAAAAAAGGAGGAAAAATGCAACTACCGCAACTACATCAATGTCTTGAAATTACAATGGTAAGCGGATTTTGGTTATTTACAATAGCCATGGTTATAAACTACATAAAAGCGTTTGCGAAATAACGCTTTTTATTTTTCGAAAGGAACAATATGAAAAAATTATTACTAATAGGAGTTGTAGCAATATCTTTTTCATTTGCAAAAGATACCAATATGAACTCAACAAAAAATGCGGCTTGTTTTTATGCAAAAATATACTCTCTTTGTAAAAAACAAGCTATAAAAGAAAACATTACAAAAAACAAAGACAAATGCATACAACTAGGTCTGGTTGCCGGAACTTCTTTCGTAGCCAAATTAAAAGAAAAAAACCCGAATATAAGCAAGGAGTCTCAAAAAAAAGTGGTTGAAGCCGTAGGAATAGTGTGTGCAAACGGATGTATGGAAAACGAAAAACTCTACCAAGAGTTTGAAAAGAAATGTAAACAATAAGACAAAAACCTTTTATGATATTTACTTACCAGGAAGGCTTTGAATTTTTAAGCAATATGCGTCTTTATAAAATCTTCTATCAAGGAAGATTTTTTAGGGCGTCTGAAAACATCTATCAATTCTCAAAACTTCCTGATAATACCAATTCTCATATATTCATAGCCTTTATAATATAGTTATAAGAAACCAAAGATTTGATTTGCTTTTTTGTATATGAAAAAAGAATTTCTGTAACTTTTTTTCTAATTCTTCTATTGTTTTAAATGTTATATTCTTTAAAAATTTTTTTATATCTTCAAATCTTCTTTCCTGTGGATTTAACTCTGGTAAATATGGAGGAAGATACTCAATTTTGATATTTTTAGGGACTTTCAGTTGTTTAGATTTATGAAAACTTGCATTATCCATTATTAAAACTATATTATCGTTTTTAAATTTTTCACTTAAATTTTTTAAATATTCATTAAAACAAACACTATCTAAATGCGACATATGCATTGAAAAAATCTTTGGTGTTTTTTTAATAGATAAATAACTTTTATTCTTCTATGTACCATTACATTTCTCTTTTTTTTAATAACTCCTCCAACTCTTCTTTACTCTCTTTGATTAATCTATCATATCTTAGCATTCCCATATCGTTATTATATCAAAGTTATTAAATATCTTGGAATTAGTATAACAGGCAGTTTTCACACTTCTCACAAGGGGACGAAGTAGGACCATGTTCGCATTGAAGAGATTTTGCAAATATTCTAGCCGTAGTTGTCTTTCCACTTCCCCTAAGACCGGAAAAGAGATAAGCGTGGACTATTCTTTTTGTATCAAGTGCGTTGGAGAGGGTTTTTACTATTGCGTCTTGGCCAATGATTTCTTCAAATCTTTTAGGCCTGTATTTAAGAGCTAAAACCAATTAAGAGCCTTTTTTTTAAGAATTATACCAAATGAAAAATCAGGATATTTTGTTTGTGATATAATTTTGAAAAAAGGTGTTATAAAGGTGTTATAAATGTTGAAAGAATTAATGTTTGATACCGTTTCTCTTATAACGATATTAAATCCAATAGCGGCTGCGGCTATTATGATGTCTCTTGTAAAATTTTCCGATATTCCGGATGTTGCAAAAAAAACAAGCTTTACCGTTTTAGCGGCAAGTGTTATTACAATGGTAGGAGGGGGATTTATTTTAAAAATTTTTGGAATAAATATACCTTCAATAAAGGCAATCGGTGGAGTTGTTTTGCTTATTATAGCCCTACATATGATTCAAGGTAAAGAGACAGCTCCTACAAACACTACGCAAGAAGAACATAGTGCAGCTGAAAACAGGGATGATGTCGCAATTATTCCTCTTGCCATTCCAGTGTTATTTGGTCCGGGAGTTATTACCACCATTATAGTATTAAGCGAAAAAGCCCATTCTTTTAAAGAAAAAGCTATATTATTGATTTCTATTTTACTTTCTTCTTTTATTGTTTACATAACTCTTAGAAATGCGGTTTATATTTCAAAAATGTTAGGCGTTAACGGTTTGAAAATAGTTACGAGACTTATGGGGCTTATTATCGGGGCTGTGGCTTTTTTGTTTTTGGTCGGGGGAATTAAGTATTTATGGCTTGAAATTTAGGAGGAGTTGTGGTTGCCAAGCTTATACTTTTAGCTATTCTTAGCGGAACGGTATCAGGTGTATTCATTGTAGTATACGGTCTTTTAACGAAATTTTTATCTTTTGTGCTTTTTTTAGGCGACCCTTTTGAAACCGTGCCTGAACTTCCCGTGTGGTATGTTTATTTAGTACCTATGGTTTCCATTTTTATCGTTAATTATATGATTTCAAGAAATGAGGTGGTAAAAGAATACGGAGTTAGGGAAATAGCGGAAGCTGTTGAGAAAAACAGACTGATTTTCGGTATTAAGGATTTGTTTTTAAAAATTTTTGCATCTTCTTTGTCAATAGCGAGCGGATTTGCCATTGGAAACGAAGGTCCAAGTGCCGCCATAGGGGCAATGATATCCAATAAAATACATGAATTTTTAAAACTTCCAAGAAATCTTCTAAATGTTTCTCTAAGCATAGGTGCCAGCAGTGGAATAGCCGCTGTTTTCGTGTCTCCCGTTACTGGAATAATGTTTGCTATAGAAAATCTGGCTTATGAATTTGTCAGGGATTTTGCCGGCTATCTGATACTTGCAAGTGTTATTGCATTTAGCATAGCATGGTATTTTCTAGAGCCTCTTGTTTTTACTTATTCTACCGGAAAGTTTATAGAATTCCGATATATCGTAGCAACCGTTTTATTTGTTCCCGTTATTACTTTTTTTGTGTTTTTTTATCTAT
>CAYULY010000004.1:14100-110574 GCA_964445785.1 uncultured Nautiliales bacterium | reverse complement strand
GTTATATCTATTCCAAAACTTCCGCTTGCCGGAGGAGCTGCTATATCGTCGTTTAAAAAAAAGCCTTCTTCTTTTTCAAGCACTGTTTTTGCATGTTTGCTTACCACTAAAAATCGTTCGTATTTAGGTGGAATTAAATTGTATAGTTTTAATCCGAGACTAGCTCCACTAGCTCCGCTTACACATACCAAAACTTTCATCTTTTCTCCTATTTTATTGTTACGACGCCTGGTTTTATGATTTGTGCGTTTAGAATTTTATTGTTTAGTTTTATTTTGATAAATTCTCCTACGTTTCCGTCATTTAATGCTACAGCAGATGTTATTATGTCTATGTTGGGGGATTTTATAATTACCTGGACGCTTTGATTTTTAAATACGTCCGGAGCTTTTTTGGTGTTGTTTTTTGTAATAACCCCGTTTTTGGAAATAATCTGTTTGGCTACTAAATTTTTTACGTTATAGACAAGAGGGGAGTAAAAGACTCTGAATTTTATCTCTTTTAAACTTACGTTCGGTTCTATAAATTCGTTTATTTTTATTGTTTTATTGGCTACATAAGCTAATATAGTTGCATCTATTTTAATGGAGTAGTAGGAGTTGTCTATTTTGATAAGTCCGTTTGAAAGTTTCGGGTTTAACATACTTAAATCCACTTTTTTATACTTGTTTGGAAACGGTTTATTGGAGATTATCTGTTTAATATGAATTTTTGGGTAGTAATATTTATAAAAGTTTATAATTTTTGAGTTTATATCGGCAAAGAGCAAGGAAAAAAGGCTAGTTATTATTAACCAATGCATTATCTAGCACTTCTTCTATTCTTTTTACCGGTATTATTTCAAGACCTTTTTTTACTTCTTCCGGGATATCGTCAAGGTCTCTTTCGTAATTTTTTTGAGGTATTAATACGGTTTTGATTTTGGCTTTGTAAGCTGCTATCAGTTTTTCTTTTAATCCTCCGATAGGTAATACCTCACCTGTTAAAGTAATTTCCCCGGTCATTGCTACGTCGGATTTTACTTTTTTATTCGTAAAAAGACTGGCAATTGCTGTTGTCATTGTTATACCGGCACTAGGTCCGTCTTTTGGTATGGCACCTTCTGGGACGTGAATGTGGATATTGTATTTTGAGTAAATCGGTTCTTTTGAACGTTCGGTTGTTTTTATTTTTTTGTTGTCTATTAAAACTTTTATAAGAGTGTACGCGATATGAGCCGATTCTTTCATTACATCGCCTAATTGACCGGTTAATATCACTTGACCTCTTCCTCTGTATTTTACGGCTTCAACTTTAAGTACGTCTCCGCCAACCGGCGTCCACGCAAGACCGTTTACAACGCCTACTTTGTCTTTTTTATCTACGCTTTCTATTCCAAATAGTGGTTTTTCCAAGTATTCGTGCAGATTTTTGATGCTGATTCTTACTTTTTCTTTTCCTTTTAATATCTCAAGAGCCGCTTTTCTCATAAGTTTTGCTATAACTCTTCTTAAATTTCTAACCCCGGCTTCTTTGGTGTATTTGTCTATAATTTCGATTAAAGCTTTATCGCTTATTGAAACTTCGCTTTTTTTAAGAGAATGTTTTTTCATCTCTTGAGGAATCAGATATCTTTTGGCAATTTCAAATTTTTCTTGAGGAGTATAGCTTCCTACGAATATCATCTCCATTCTGTCTTTAAGAGGTCCGGGGATAGTGCTAGGGTTGTTTGCCGTTGCTATAAATAAAACTTTACTTAAATCCAAATCAAAGTTTAGGTATAAATCTCTGAATTCTTTGTTTTGTTCCGGGTCTAAGATTTCCAGTAAAACTGCCGTAGGGTCTCCTCTGTATCTTGCTATTTTATCTATTTCGTCAAGTACCATCACGGGGTTCATCTGTTTTGCATTTATAAGTCCTTGAGCTATACGCCCTGGCATTGCCCCTATGTATGTACGTCTGTGACCTCTTAGTTCGTTTACGTCTTCAAGCCCTCCAAGAGCTATTCTTACAAGTTCTCTGTCAAGAGATTTTGCGATAGAATTTGCAAGACTCGTTTTACCGACTCCAGGAGGCCCCACAAAACATAAAATAGCCCCACTAAATTCGTTGTTTCTAAGTTTTGCAAGTTCTTTTGCCGCGAAATATTCCACTATCCTCTCTTTAGGCTTTTTAAGCCCCCAGTGGTCTTTATCCAGTCTTTGTTGTAACTCTTCTATACTGAATTCTTCTTTTGCGTATTTACCAAAAGGTATTTCAAGTGCCCATTCGATATAGTTTTGAGTCGTTGTGGCTTCGGAGCTGTCCGGGTGCATTCTTCTTAATCTGTCTATTTGTTTTTTTATCTCTTTATAGGCACTTTGAGGCATATGAGGTTTGAGTTTTTCTAATTTTTCATAGTATTCTTTAATCTCTTCTTCTATTTCATTTGTCAAGCCCAGTTCTTGTTGAATTAATTTAAGCTGTTGTTTTAAGAGATGTTCACGGTTTACTTCTTGGACTTGCTCCATTACTTTTTTGGATAGTTCGTTTTTTAACTTTATAGACTCTATCTCCTCTAAAATAAAGTGTATTAGTTTTATTAGTCTTTGGTAAGTATCGGTTTCTTTAAATAGCTCATAACCTTTTTCGTTCGGAAGTTTTAAAGAACTTGCGATAATATCTATAATTCTGTCAGGGTCTGAATTGTTGTCTATTATTTTTATGAAGTCTTTAGGAAAAAATGGACTAAGTTCGCTTAGTGTGATTATGTGCTCTTTTAAAGTATCAAGCAGAGCGTTTATCTCTTTTTTATCAACTTCTGTTGAAGGGATTACTTTATCAATTAAAGCCATAGTAGGATTTTTATCGGTAATTTCTAAAATTTTACCTCTTGTAAGCCCTTGAAAAAGGATTTTAACTTTTCCTTCAGGAAGTGTTACTTTTCTTATTATTGTACCTATTGTTCCGTATGTACCTACTTCATCGTTAATTGAAACAAAAAGTAAAGAGTGGTCGTTTATTGCTTTTTGAACGGCGATAATATCATTTTTATCTTCTAAGAAAATTGGAATAATCATAAAAGGGTAGATTAGTTCTTTTTCTTTTAATACTGGAATAATATTAGGTAATTCTTTATAGTTTTCTAACGTCAAATTTTCTCCTTACCAATAAAATAGTTTTTTGTACCAAGGAACTACCGGTGGTTTTGAATTTTTAGGGATTTTTGTTTTGTAAAATTTAGCAGCTTTTGGTTTATTTAATTTTTTGTATAGTTTATATATTTTATCATTTAAATATCTCTTTGTCAAATCGGCTTTTGCCAGTATTGTAGCTACTTCAAATTTGTATTTTGAATTAGGATATGAAGAGATGTAATTATTGCACTCTTTTATAAGGTCTAAAATTGCCTTTTGGTCGGTGTAAGGGTTTTGGTATTTTAAGAAGTGGAGTTTGACTTTTTGATATTCTATCCACTCTATGTCTTTTAAGGATGCAAATCTTTTTTCGTATTGTTTTAAATAAAATTCGCTTAAATCATATTCTTCATTTTTCAAATGAGCTAAAAAGAGTGCTAAAAGATCAGTTTTTATGTAAATTGAAGTAGGGTGTTCGGCTTCTAAGGAGATTAAGTCGTTATCGGCTGCGTCTAGGTTTTTTACTTGAATGTTTTTATAAATTTCCGTATGCCATTTTAGAGCCGTTAAATTCTCTTTTGTGGGAGTGGTTTTAGAACACGCAAGAAATATAAGGGGAAAAAGAAAAAAGAGCTTACGCATTTAATTTCCTTAACTCATCTTCTATTTTTTCAAATTTTTCTTTAAGTTCTTTAAGTTCTTTTTGATTTTTTTCCACTACTTCTTTTGGGGCACGTTCTACGAAATTTTTATTTGAGAGTTTTTTTTCTAGTTTTTCTATCTCTTTAGAAAGTTTTTCTTTCTGTTTTGAAAGTCTTTCAATTAGAGGTGTAATATCCACTTCATCTTTGCTTACCATTGTTTCAAGGTTGTCTGAAATGTCTCTTATTGCGTTTTCGATAGGTGTTGTTATAAACTCTACGTCTTCAACTTTTGCTAGTTTTTTAATGTATTCTTTTGCAAGTTCCGGAAGATTTGCCAAAACGTAAGCTTTTTTAATCTCTTTGGCTCCTGTTAGGGCTTTTATTCTTCTAAGGCTTACAATTGCTTCTATAATTAAATCAAAGTCTGCCGGTTTGCTTACTTCTTTTACTTTTGGGAATTCTTTTAGCATAATAGTATTTGATTTTATATCCCCTAAAGACAACTCTTGATATAAAAATTCCGTAATAAACGGCATAAACGGATGTAGCAGTTTCATAGCTTCTTTATAAATACTTCCAAGTTCACTGATAGAATCTTTGCTTACTTTGCTAAGTTCTATTCCCCAGTCGCAAAAATCTTGCCATAAAAATCTATATAAAGTCATAGCAGCGTCATTAAATCTGTATTCATCAAGTTCGTGTCTTACGTTTTTAACGGCTTCGTTTAGTTTATAAAGCATCCATTTTCCAAGTTCCGTTTTGATTTGGATGTTTTCTAGGTCTTCGAATTTATCATTATGCATTTTTAAAAATCTTGCCGCGTTATAGAGTTTGTTTGTAAAGTTTCTACTTTCTATGATTTTATTTTCGCTAAGTTTAATATCCCTACCTTGTACGGCTAGAATTGCCAAAGTAAATCTTAAAGCATCGGCAGAATATTTTTCTATAACTTCAAGAGGGTCTATTACGTTACCTTTGCTTTTGCTCATTTTTTGTCCGTGTTCGTCGCGAACCAGGGCGTGAAGGTATACGTCTTTAAAAGGTACGTCTTTAAGGAAATGTACCCCCATCATCATCATTCTTGCAACCCAGAAGAAAAGAATATCAAATCCGGTAATTAAGAGGTTATTAGGGTAAAATCTCTCAAGGTCTTGAGGTTGCCATTTTTCGCCTTTACCCCATTTGCCGTTTTCCCATCCCAGTGTCGAAAAAGGCCAAAGGGCGGAACTAAACCACGTATCAAGAACGTCGGGGTCTTGATGGAAATTCTTACTTTTACATTTAGGACACTCTTTCGGTTCTTCAACACTTGCCCATTCGTGTTTACATTCGTCGCAGTAATATACGGGAATCTGATGCCCCCACCAAAGCTGACGACTTATACACCAGTCTCTAAGTTCTCTCATCCAGGCGTCATAGTTGTTTTTCCATTGAGCCGGGTGAAATTTTACATCCCCTCTGTTTGCGGCTTCTATAGCCGGAATGGCTACTTCTTTTTTTAAAAACCATTGAGTCGATACGTAAGGTTCTATTACGCTTTTACATCTGTAGCAGTGGCCTACTTGATGAGTGTGTTCTTCTATTTTTTCTATAAAGCCTTCGTTTTCAAGTTTTTTGATTATATCTTCTCTTGCTTCTATTCTGTCGCGGCCTTTAAATTCAAGGGCGTGTTCGTTTAATATACCTTTTTCGTCGAATACTTTTATAATTTCAAGATTGTGTCTAAGTCCCACTTCATAGTCGTTCGGGTCGTGAGCAGGTGTAACTTTTACAGCCCCGGTTCCGAATTCCATATCTACGTACTCATCGGCGATTATAGGAATTTCTCTGTTTACAAGAGGAAGAATTACTTTTTTATCGATTAGGTGTTTGTATCTTTCATCTTCCGGGTTTACCATAACGGCGGTATCTCCGAAATATGTTTCCGGTCTTGTAGTGGCTACTACTATGTATTCATTGCTGTCTTTAATAGGATATTTAATATGAACAAGCTTACCTTTGTGAGTTTCGTATTCCACCTCTATATCGCTTAGTGCCCCGTCTTTCGGACACCAGTTAACCATATAGTTGCCTTTTACTATAAGCCCTTCGTCGTAAAGTTTTTTAAAAGCAACCCTAACAGCCCTTTGAAGCCCTTCATCCATAGTGAAACGTTCTCTGCTCCAAGCAGGACTTGCTCCAAGGCTTCTTAGTTGTTTGGTAATTGTTCCTCCGCTATATTTTTTCCATTCCCATACTCTTTTCAAAAACTCTTTGCGTCCTAATTCTTCTTTTGTTTTTCCTTCGGCTAAAATCTGTTTTTCAACTACGTTTTGGGTCGCGATTCCGGCGTGGTCGGTACCAGGTTGCCAAAGCGTTGCGTATCCGTCCATTCTTTTGTATCTTACCATAATATCTTGCAGCGTAAACGTAAGAGCGTGACCTATGTGAAGTTTTCCGGTTACATTGGGAGGTGGCATCATAATACAGAAGTTTTTTTCTTTTGAATAATCCACTTCAAAAAATCCTTCTCTCTCCCAAGTTTGATAAAACTCTTTTTCCAGTTGTTTAGGATTATATTCTTTCATTAAAAAATCCTTTTTTAGTTTTTAGTGCAATTATACAATAAATTAAACTTATAAAGTTTGCAGCAAGGGGCTTTTCTTATTTTTATTAAAAAATGTGTTATAATTAGCGAAGTAAATAGATCAAAGGAAAAGTATGAAATTTAAGGTTGTTTTGCCTATACTGGGGTTTAAGGATGTTAAAGAGTTCGAGTTAACTCCTATTGAAGATAATTTTTATAAGTTAAAAAATGAAGAAAAAGATGTCTGTTTTACTCTTATAAATCCTTTTTTAATAAGAAACGATTACGATTTTGAAATTACAAAAGAAGAACAAAAAGCGTTGAAAATAAAAAACGACACCGATTTTATCGTACTTAATATAATGATAGTAAAAGAGCCTTTTATAGACTCTACCGTAAATTTTGCCGCACCTTTGATTTTTAATGTTGATGAAAAACTGATGGGGCAGGTTATTTTGGATAAAAGCAATTACGGCTTAACCGAACCTTTAAAAAACTTTGTAAAGAGTAAGCAATGATTTATATAATAGGATATGGGGCAATGGCTAAGGCTATTGCCGCTGGGTTAAAAGGGTATGAAAAGTTTGCCGTGGTTGGTAGAAACGAAGAGAAATTAAAAGAATTTGCAAAAGAGTTCGAGTGTGAATATTTTATGCTTGACGGGTTTGATATTTCAAATAAAACCGTTTTACTCACTATAAAACCTTATGCTTTGCAAGAAGTTTCTATGAGAATAGAAGGGAAAGCCGATATTTTAATTTCTATTTTAGCCGGTAAATCTTTGGTGGAACTTCAAAAATATATAAAAGCTTCTTCTTATGTACGTGCTATGCCGAATGTCGCTGCTAAATATAAAGCTTCTACAACTGCTATTACCGGAGATGAAAGGGCTTTAAAGATAGCTGAAGAGATATTCTCTAAAATAGGAAGAGTTGTCGTAATGCAAAATGATGATGAAATAGATATGGCAACGGCTATTATAGGAAGCGGACCGGCTTTTTTGGCTCTTATTGCCGAGGCTTTTAGCGACGGAGGAGTGTATATAGGGCTAAAAAGAGAAAAAGCTATAGAACTTACTAAAGGTTTGTTTGAAAGTTTTGCTACAATTGACGAAAATTTTAATAAAATTAAAGACGCGGTTATGTCACCTAAAGGTACGACGGCGGAAGGGATTTATACTTTAGAAGAAGAAGGGGTTAGGGGAGAAATTATTAAGGCGGTAAAAAAAACTTATGAAAAGTCCAAAAACATTTAAAGGATTTACTTTAATCGAATTATTAATTTCAATTGTGATTTTAGCAATTGTAATGAGTTCTTTTCCTTTTATTTTTCAAAATATGACGAATTCCAATAGAGTCGCATTGGCTCAAGAAGCGTTTTTTCAGGAGTTTTCTATGCTTTCTTTAATAAACTCCAGATACTTTGACGAAAATAATACTATTAAAGATAACTTTTATAAAGATTTAAACGCAAGCGGTGGAGATGACGAACTTTACAATAACTACTCTTCCAAATATACAAGTTCTTACAGTAAAATAGGTAAAACTCGAATTGATAACAATATCTACAGAAGTGGATGTAACGATACCGTTTCAAAGATTGGGCTTGATAGTGGAGAGATAAGCGGAGACACTTTCACATATGATGATATTGATGATTTTAACGGATATACGGAAGAGATTTCAGGAAATAGCGTTAAACTGCACGTAAACGTTTATTATATCGATGATAACGCTACTTATTCGGATAATAACATTACCGATTTTAATTTAAATTATACAAAAGTAAACGCTTTAACCAATATAAAACTAATTACCGTATGGGCAGAAGTTGGGGATGTGAATGTTACTTTAAGATATCCTACTTCAAATATAGGTGCTAGTAAATTTTTATCATTAGAGGAAATTTCAAGATGAATAAAGCTTTTACTTTATTCGAATTAATAGTGGTTATTATCATTATGGGAATGTTGGGTATTATTTCGGTAGAGATTTTACAAAGGGTATATAAAGATTATATAGTTTCAAGAGAATTGAGTAAATTATCTATTAAAACTGATAATGCTTTAAATATTTTAGCGGCTAAATTAAGAAATAGAATAAAAAATAGTGTGATAGCGGTAGAGTGTAACGCTTCGAATCTCAATTCTGCAAGTTCTGATAGTTGTTTATACAACGGAAATAAAAATTTTATTTCTATAAGTAGGATAGGAGTTAGTAATAATAGTGATAAATATCCTGTTTTGGAATGGCTTTACGTTTCTTCTTACTCGAAAAAAGGAATGTGGTGGGATGATAAGAAAGGTTATGTACAACCGGGATGGAGCGGATTTGTGGATTTAAAAGAAACCAATATATCTTCCGGAGACGAATATAATATTTCTACACCCGATAGTAATTTTACGATAGTTCAATATATAGACGGTAATTATTCTCAATCTTGGGGAGTTAGAGGATTTAATAATGTTTTTGATTCTAATATTACCGTTTTGGTTTTTAGTGGAAGCGACGGGAGAGGGGATTTTAAAGATATGAATAGTTCGTACGGATATTATGATATGAATGCGACTAGAGTATTCAAAATAAAAAAACTAAACGATACGGAATTGAATTTAAAGGCGTTTACCGAGTCCAATTCTTCTACCGTTTATGAGGGGTATTATCTTGTAAGAGGGGCTATGGCTGTAGTACCGGTTTATATTTCGAAATATAATGATTATAATTTGACGTTAAGATTTAATTATTTTCCTTGGAATCATCAAAATTATATGGATGGTAATGTTTCGGTATTAGCTTCTCATGTAACTCAATTTAAATTTAAAGAGGAGAAAGGAGTTCTTAGAATTTATATGTGTATTTCTTCTCCGAACGTAAAATTTAATGATTATAATTTAACGATTTGTAAAGAAAAGGTTGTCTTTTGAGAAAATCTTTCAGTTTACTTGTTAGTATTGTTTTTATGGTAATAATGTCCGTGATAGGGTATTTAATATTGCAATTTAGTGCTGCTACGGTAAGTAATACAAGTAGAAGTTTCGTATCTACGAGAGCCGATTTAATGTTAAAAAGTGCTACCGAATACGCTATCTTGGCTTTACAAGGGCACGATTTTAGCGGCGGGTGTTTAAATTCCATTAATTACACCGGTGGAGATAATTTTTTTGATGTAAATATCACTTATCACTATTTTACCACCGATGATTGTTCTTCTTCTAAATGGAGCGGATGTAAATGTTCTCATATTGCTACAAAAGATACTAATGGAAGTGTATTAATTTATGTAACCGTTACATCTAGAAATCCCAATTTTCATATAAGAAAAGTAAGAGTTACTTTACAAAATCCTTAAAGTTTTATGTTATAATAAGAGGATTTTAATAAAAAGGAGTCCTATGAACGTTACAATTATCGGAAGACACGTAGAATTGACAGAAGCGATGAAAGACCATATTTCAAGAGTGGTAAATGAAATAGAAAAATACAATTTAGGAATTTTACACGCTGATGTAATAATAGATAAAGATAAAAGAGATTTCTTTACGATAGAAATTATTATGAATGTTCCGGAAAAAGGGGTTGTTGTAGTTCATTATAAAGATAAGGATATGTATGCAGCACTTGATAAAGCAAAAGATAAATTGGAAAAACTTTTAAGAAGATATCACGATAAAAAAGTGGACCATCATAAAAAAGATAAAATAATAGATTTGGTAACTGAAGCTCAAGAAGATGAAATAATCGAAATGCCTCTTGATGTTGAAAAACCTTTGAGTATTGATGAAGCGGTGGAAGAGTTTAAAAAATCCGGACTTTATTTTATGGTATTTAGAGATACCGAAGGTGAAAAAAGAGTAATTTATAGAAGAAAAGACGGAAAATTAGGATTATATTAAAAATTGTGCTAAAATTTCGTCCAAAAAAGGAGTGTAGATGAAAAGAACATATCAACCAAGTAAAATTAGAAGAAAAAGAACTCACGGTTTTAGAGCTAGAATGAAAACTAAAAACGGAAGAAAAGTACTAGCTAGAAGAAGAGCTAAAGGTAGAAAAAGATTAGCAGTTTAAGCCTTAACAGTAAAGAAATAAAGCACGTATTTAAAAAAGGGAAGAGAGTAAGTAATAATTATTTTTTAATTTTTTATCTTCCTTCCCAATCACTAAAAATATCACCTGTCGTATCTAAAAAAATTTCCAAAAAAGCTGTTGTAAGAAATAAAATAAAAAGAAGAGTAAGACACTTAGCCAAAGAGCTTTTAAGTGTAGGTAGTTTTGCTATAGTTGTAAAAAAAGACATTTCCGAAATTGATTTTAAAGAAGTTCGAAATGAACTTGAAAAACTTATTTGTAAAATTAATTAGATTTTATCAGCTTTTTATAAGTCCGATGCTAGGGAATAATTGCAGATATTATCCCAGTTGTTCGGAGTATGCCCTTTTAGAGTTTAAGCATGATAATTTCATAAGGGCCATATTTAAAACAAGCAAAAGGATTTTATCTTGTAACCAACTCTTTAGAGGGGGAATAGATTTTCCGGTAGTTAAAAAGAAAATAACGTATTATACTTATAAAAAAGCAGAAATAAAATATTGGTTTGTACCAACTGATAAAAAAGAAGAATATATAGTAATAAAGGTAGAAAATGGACAATAACGGGCAATTAAGAAGAATTATTATAGCAACTGTTATATCGTTTGCGTTTTTCTTTGCATATGATTATTTTGTATTGGCACCTCAAACTCAAATGGTAGAACAGAATAAAACCACTTCAATTAAAAATAGAGAAATAACTAAAAATCAAGAAATTAAAAGTAAAAATACTAAAATGAAGATTTCTACCGTATGTGTGGTGGAGTCTGAAAATTATGAAGCGAAAATAGATTCACTAGGAAGAATAAGTAGTTTTATTTTAAAACAGAATAAATTTAATAAAGACGGGAAACATTTAGAACTTGTAAATCCAAAATTTCCTAAGCCTTTAGAGGTTAGATTCCAGGATGAAAAGCTAAATAAATTGGCATTCTCAACACCGGTTGCGGTAGATAAAACCAAAATAGATGTTACGAAACCAACCAGCGTAACTTTAACTCAAAAACTAAATAACATTACTTTAACTAAAGTAATTACGTTTTATCCGGACGGACATTATGAGGTAAAAATTAATCTTTCAACTCCTACGGTTTATTATGTTTCACCCGGATATAGACCGAATGTTTCTATAGATAATCTTACGATTCACGGAGTTGTAATTAAAAAATCCGACGGTACTTTGTCTATCATAGAAGATTCGGACGCAAAACCACAAACGATTCCTAATGCGATTTTTGCAGCGGGATTTGACAGATATTATACGACACTTCTATTTTCTAAAAAACCTTTTAGTGTTGTAGTAACTCCTGATAAAGAAGAAAATCCGGTTGTATATATCCAACAATCAACCAATAGTGAGTTTACGGGTTATATAGGTCCTAAATTCGTAGATACTTTGGCTTCTATAAATAAAAAGTTGGTAGATGTAGTTCAGTATGGAGTGGGAACATTTTTTGCTAAAAACCTCTTTTTCTTGCTTGACTGGTTTTATAAAATGGTAGGAAATTGGGGAGTTGCTATTATTTTACTTGTTATTTTGGTAAGAATCGTTCTTTTCCCTTTAACTTACAAGGGAATGGTAAGTATGTACAAATTAAAAGAACTTGCTCCGAAAATGAAAGAGATTCAAGAGAGATATAAAAAAGACCCTCAAAAATTACAAATGCATATGATGAAACTTTATAAAGAACATGGAGCAAATCCACTTGGGGGATGTTTACCTTTGCTTTTACAAATTCCTATATTTTACGGTATTTATAAACTGCTTTTATACGCTATTGAGCTTAAAGGAGCTTCATTTTTATGGATTCGCGATTTAAGCGGTATGGACCCTTATTTTATATTACCTATTTTAATGGGTATTACGATGTATATTCATCAAAAATTAACTCCTACAAATTTTC
This sequence comes from uncultured Nautiliales bacterium, assembly GCA_964445785.1. Lineage (GTDB taxonomy): Bacteria > Campylobacterota > Campylobacteria > Campylobacterales > Nautiliaceae > Nautilia. The sequence continues at coordinate 98,280 of CAYULY010000004.1, read as the reverse complement.
AAGACCCTATGCAAGAGAAAGTATTTAAGTTTTTACCTTTAATTTTTACGGCTATGATGGCTACATTCCCGGCAGGTCTTGTGCTTTATTGGACAACAAACAACGTCTTGTCAATAGCTCAACAATGGTTGATTAATAAAATTATGGAATCAAAAAAGGCAAAAAAATGAGAATAGAAGCTAAGACGTTGGATGAAGCTTATTTTGAAGCGGCTAAACGTCTTAATTGTTCTGTTACAGATTTGGATGTAAAGATTATTCAACATCCTTCAAAAGGTTTTTTAGGGCTTTTTGCTAAAAACGCAATAATAGAAGTAAATGAAAATATTCAAAAAAATATAGAGGATGTAATTGATGAAGTTAAAGAGGGTCTAAAACAGCTTTTCTCTTCTTCTTGTTTTAATATCGATACGTTTGAAGTTAAAAAATGGAATGAAGATACTATTTTTATTAAAATTGACGGAGAAGACGCCGCTCTTCTTATAGGTAAGGAAGGCTATAGATATAATGCTTTAAACTTTATGCTTTATAACTGGATTAACCAAAAGTACGGATATAAAGTAAGGCTTGAAATTGCCGAATTTTTAAAAATCCAAGAAGAGATGTTAAGAAATTTTTTAGCTCCTTTTATTGAAAAAGTAAAAGAGAGAGGTTATGGAAAAACAAGACCTTTTGATGGAATTTTAGCTTTTATCGCTCTTGAAATTTTAAGAGAGGAGTTTCCGGATAAATATGTCGCCATTAAAGAGAGAAATAAAGAAAAATTCGTAGTGGTAGGTGAAAAACATGGATACAATAGCAGCGATAGCGACGCCTAACGGCGTTGGAGCTATTTCTATAGTCAGGCTTTCAGGTAGTAAAGCTTTAGATATTGCAAAAAAGATAACTAAAAAAGAACTTACTCCAAGAGTCGCTACCTTAAGTCGTTTATATGATGAAAATGATGAACTTGTAGATATAGGGCTTGTTATTTATTTTAAATCTCCTAATTCGTTTACGGGTGAGGATATTGTAGAGTTTCAGTGTCATGGTGGTGTTGTTGTAAGCAAAGTGTTGCTTGAGACTCTTTTAAAATACGGGGCTAGAATTGCAATGCCCGGAGAGTTTACAAAAAGGGCTTTTTTAAACGGAAAAATAGACGCTTCTCAAGCCGAAGCCATAGCTAAATTAATTGAAACTCGTTCGCGTGAGGGTGCTAAGCTTTTAACAAGACAGCTAGATGGTGATTTAGCTAAATTTGTAGATGAGGTAAGAGAAAAATTAATTGAAATAATGGCTTATACTGAAGTTTTTATAGATTATGCAGAAGAGGATTTGCCTCAAACGCTTGGATATGAAATAGAAGAAAGACTAAAAAAGATAGAATCTCTTCTAAATCACACTCTCAAAGTTTCAAAAAGAAGAGAAGGTATGCTTAGCGGCTATAAAATAGCTATAATAGGAAAACCTAATGTTGGGAAAAGTTCGATATTAAACTCTTTGCTTAATAAACAAAGAGCAATAGTAAGCAGTATAGCTGGTACTACAAGAGATACTATTGAAGAGGATATTCAAATAGGCTCACACTTAATAAAAATTATAGATACTGCAGGAATTAGAGAAGCTAGTGATGAGATTGAAAAGATAGGTGTTGAGAGAAGTAAAAAGGCTATGAATGAGGCTGATATAGTTTTAGGCGTATTTGATGCGAATGATTTTACTAAAGAAGATGAAGAGATTTTAGACCTTATTAAAAGCAGTGATAAGGACGGATTGGTTGTTGTTAATAAAATTGATAAGGGTGTAAGTATAGATTTATCTATTTTTGAAGGTTTTAAGGTAGTTCAAATTTCTGCAAAAAAAGATATTTCCAAACTTATAAATGCTTTAGAAGAGATTTTGGATAGTTATTCGAGTGAAGATGAACATATTTTAATTTCTACGCGTCAAATTTATGCCGTTGAAAAGGCTTTAAATTCTATTAAAGAATCTAAAGAGTTTTTATTAACGGGTGAGCTTGAACTGTTTAGTTATCATATTCAAGACGCTATAAAAGCTATTAGTGAAATTACTAAACCTTTTGAATATGATGAAATGCTTGATAAGATGTTTGGCAGTTTTTGTGTAGGAAAATAAAACGAAAGGAGATAAAATGACACTACTTGAACTTAAAAAAATGATGATGAAAGCAAAAAAAGAGGATAAAACAAAAGCAAACGCTTTGATGATGTTAGTGGATACAGCTCAAAAAATAGCAAAAGAAAAAGGCGTTGAAGTTGATGAAAAGATAATTGAAGAAGCTGCAAAAAAACTTGCTAAAATGGCAAAAGAATCAATTGAGGCGGGAATTGAAGAAGCTAAAAAAGAGCTTGAAATATATGAGAGTTTCTTACCGAAAATGTTAAATGAAGAGGAAACTGCTAAAATTATAAAAGATATTATCGATGAAATCGGTGGTAAAAATATGGGTGAAATTATGAAAAGACTTAAACAAAGAGGCGATATAGATTTAGGATTAGCAAGTAAGATAATTAAATCTCTTTAAAAGTCTTTTTGGTTTTATAGAAAGAAAAAAAGAAGCTTATTTTGAATATAAAACTCTTCTTCTTTTTCTTTTCATTTTGAATTTTCCTCTAGCCATACTACCTCCTTTTCTTGGAAGTTAACGGATATAATTATAACAAAAAATTATATTAAATAAAAATTGCACTCATATATCCTACGACTTGTTTTGTGTCTTTGTTTATTTCGGCACTTGTTCTATAATCTACTATAAAAGAAGTTAATTGTTTTTCTTTCGCACTTAAAATAATTGCTTCTATTCCTATTTTTCCACAGGCTTCGCAATTTTTTAAAAATTTCGTTTCTTCATTTATTACCGCTTCTAGACAGTTTGCATCTAAAGCTTTAGCCGTTTCCAAATCGTAATAATGGCTTAAATCACTGCTTATAATTATTACAACGTTTTTTGATAGTAGATAATTGATTATTTCTTTTAATTTAAAAGGCGAATAGTTTGAATAGATAAGTTCTATTACTTGAGGATTTTTAAAATAGTGTTTGATAAAAGGCATTTGAACTTCAGTCGAGTGTTCGGTATGGACGTACTCTAAGTTTTGAACATCAAATTTTTCTATTAACTCTTTTGCAAGAGAAGTGTCTATTTTTAAATTTCCACAAGGAGTTTCGTATTCTTCTTCCAATGTTATGCTAATTCCGTCAAATATAAATTTATGAGAAGGTCCTATTACAGCTATTTTTTGGGCTTTATCGGCTACTATTCTATATGCAAAATTTGCAGTAAAGCCACTGTATACCCATCCGGCGTGAGGAACGATTAGGGCTTTTGGTTTTAAATTAAAAATTTCTTCAGCTTTATTTTTATCTACATTTTCATCTATTATTTTATTAAAATGAGCTATATAATTCTCAACCGCTTCACAACTACCTCCATACCACTCTTTAAACATTGCTTTTCTCATTTCCATACTCCTTTTATTTCAGTGTTACATTTAGGGCAGTATCCTTTGCTTTCTTTTACTTTTAAGATGTTTTTCTCAACCCTATAGATTGAGCGAACTATAAGCTCTTCATTGCAAGTTGGGCAGTATGTTATAACAGGGAGTGCCACATTTCCAAGATATACATATTTAAGTCCGGCTTTTTTCCCAATTTCATATGCTTTTATTATAGTCTCCATTGGAGTTGGCGGTTTGTCTTGTATTTTGTAATCTGGATGAAACCTTGTAATATGCCAAGGTATGTCTTTATCTACGCTTGCGATAAATTCTGCAATTTGAGTTAATTCTTCTTCGCTGTCGTTGTCTCCCGGTACTACTAATGTCGTAATCTCTTGCCAGATTCTAACTTCATTTAATCTTTTAATAGTATCAAGTACATATTCAAGGTTTCCTTTTAGTACTTTTTTGTAATATTCCGGTTTGAAACTTTTTAAATCCACATTGCAAGCGTCCACCCACTCTTTCATATCTTCAATCTCATATACACTTTCAAATCCGTTTGTTACAAATACGTTTTTAAGTCCGGCTTTTTTTGCAAGTATTCCCACATCTCTTGCATAAGGGTAAAATATACTTGGTTCGTTATAAGTGTATGCGATAGATTTTGAGTTGTATTTTAGGGCAAGTGCTACCATTTCTTCCGGGCTTACATAAACTGATTCATTTACTTTGTTTGTGTGAGCTATTTGCCAGTTTTGGCAAAAAGGACACTTAAAGTTGCACCCGACAGTTCCAAACGATAAAACGGACGTATCTGGTAAAAAGTGAAATAGAGGTTTTTTCTCAATAGGGTCTACATTTATTGAACTTGGGTGCCCGTATACTAAATTTACAAGTTTACCGTTTTTATTCATATTGACGCCACAAATACCTATTTGGCTATCTTTAAGTAAGCAGTGGTGGCGACAAAGAAGACATTTTATTTTGTTATTAATCGGTTGATAGTAGTTCATAAGAGCTCCTTTGGTTTTATATATTATATCAAAAAGAGAAGAAGAAGCAAATGAGATAGATGAGAAAAGTTTAGTTATTTGGACTAAACTATTTGATATTTTAGTTTTTTATAAGGAGAGTTTTTGCCTTTGCTTGCGAAATTTTGAAGAGAAACTTCAAACTCACCTTCTTCCAGGGTAATATACTCTTTTATTTGGATATTAAACAGTTTTGCCGGGTTTGTTGATATGAGCTTTGTAATTGTTTTAGGGTTTAGGGGAAGTGAGTATGCAAGTTGAGTGAAGATATCTAGTTTGCTTATTCCAAACTCCGCCTCTTCTAAAGGTACGTCTTTTTGATTTGTGGCTATATGGTTTGAGGATATAAAATCCACTGTTTCGTCTTCGCAGGCTTTTAATAAGGCTTCTTTATCTTCTTCGCTTCTAAGAGGTGGAAAAGTTTTGAATAAAGAGTTAAACTCTTTTAAATTTTCATCGCTAAAATAGAGATTGTCTATACATACGTCTATGAAGATATTGGAAGGTTTGTTTTTAAGGATTTCAAGGGATTCTTTTGCGGTAATGCTTTGGAATACTACTTTTGCTTTAAAATGTTTTGAGAGTTCGTATATTTTTGCCACTTCTACACTCTCTGCATAAGACGGAATTCCACTTACACCCAAAGAGTAGGCTATTTCACTGTCATTCATTACCCCACTGCTTAGAGCTTTGTTGTTGCAGTTTACGAATATAGGGATATCCAAAAACTCTGCATACTCAAAGACTCTTTTAATTAAGTTCATATCTTCGTCGGAATTTATATAAATTGCACTTGCACCTTTGTTTTTTAATATGGAGATATCGGATAATCTGTTTTCGTGTATTCCTTCTATTGCCACTAAGAGTTTGAAATTCTCTTCATTAGCCCTTTTTAAGTTGTAAGCTAAGTGGAGCTTGTCGTAGATTGGTTTATGACGAGGTATCATTAAAGCCGCCTCAACTCCCCCGTTTTTTGAAGCAGCGGCAATTCTTCCTACACTTTCGGAGTTTTTTACATTTAAATCTATACTTTTTGGGACTTTTATACTCATAAGCTACCTTTTTTATTATAATTTTACTAAATTTTGTAAAACTATTTTGATTAACTTCAGCTTAAAAAGGTCAAAAATGAAAGAAAAGTATTTAAATATTTTAAAAAAAATTTACCCTAACTTAACTCCTAAAGACGAAAAGGTTTTTAAGGAGCTTATAAGGGATGACGGACTGGGGGAGTGTAAGCCCAGATTTAATTTATGGGGATTTTTATTCGGGTGGTTTTATCTTTTATACAGAAGGGCTTATTTGGAAGCTATTGCCGTTCTTTTAATTTCTTTAATGGTCGGGTATTTTTATTTACCGGGAATGGTTGTTGTAAATTCTATACTTGGTGGGTTTTGTTACTATTTTTTATATCTTAATAAATTTTCAACCGATGTTGACAGATGCGGGGGAGTTCACTTATCAGATATCGAATGTTTAAAACAAAAAGCAAAACCGAATATCTGGGCTGTCGTTTTTGCCGTTTTTATGATTTTATTGTTAATTTGGCCGGTTGTTTATGCGATAATAACAGGTCAGCATTTAAGATAATAATTTGTTATAATTTCGTAAAAAAGGGCTAGTATGAAAAGAATTTTGATTATAGGAAGTGGTGGAAGAGAATATAGTATAGGATATTTTTTAAAAGATGAGGCGGAAATTTTTTATGCACCTGGAAACGGAGCGACAGAAGAGTTTGCTACGAATATTGATATAAAAGATTTTAAAGAGTTAGCAAGTTGGGCAAAAGAAAATAGTATTGACCTTACGATTGTTGGTCCGGAAGCTCCGTTAGTTGAGGGAATAGTTGATATCTTTAAAGAAGAGGGGCTTACAATTTTTGGTCCAAGCAAAGAGGCTGCACAGCTTGAAGGTAGTAAAGTTTATATGAAAAACTTTTTAAAAAAATATAATATCCCTACTGCAAAATATATAGAAACTTCAAGCAAAGAAGATGCGTATAAATTTATAGATGAGTGTAAAAAGACTCCTATTGTTGTAAAAGCTGACGGACTTTGTGCTGGAAAAGGGGTAATTATTGCTGAATCGAAAGAAGACGCCAAAAAAGCGGTTGACGGAATGCTTAGCGGGGAGATGTTTGGTAATGCCGGTAAGAGGGTAATTGTAGAAGAGTTTTTAGATGGGTATGAGCTTAGTATGTTTGCAATTTGTGATGGAGAGGATTTTGTACTTTTACCGGCAGCCCAAGACCATAAAAGACTTCTTGATGGAGATAAAGGACCAAATACCGGTGGAATGGGAGCATACGCACCGACTCCTCTTGTAAACGATGAATTGTATGAAAAAGTAAAGGCAAAAATTATTCGTCCGACATTAAAAGGAATGCAAAAAGAAAAAGCTCCGTTTGAGGGAGTATTGTTTATCGGGCTTATGATAGTGGATAATGAACCGTATGTGCTTGAATATAATGTAAGATTTGGAGACCCGGAGTGTGAAGAGCTTATGGCATTGATTGATAGCAGTTTATATGATATGTTTAAAAACGCGGCTACAAAACAGCTTGATAAAATTGATGTAAAAATAAAAGATATGGTAGCAGTAGGGGTTGTTTGTGCAAGTAAAAATTATCCGTATTCAAGTAGCGAACCGGCTGAGATTAAAGTGGATGATTTAAGCGATTGTAATGGATATATAGCATATGCCGGAGTTAAAAAGATTGACGGAAAATTAATGGCAACAGGTGGTAGAGTGCTTGTTTGTGTAGGATTTGGAAAAGATGTAAAAGAAGCAAGGGATGAGGCTTATAAGATTGTAGATAAAGTTCATTTTGATGGTAAAAAGTATAGACGTGACATAGCATATCAGGCGTTGGAGAAATAATGGAAGATATTATTACAAAACTAGAAAGAGAAGAGTTAAAAATAGCTTCTCTTTCTAAAAGAATTATAGCGATGACAATTGACGATATGCTTATTTCGCTTTTAATCGTAATTGCTTTTTTCAACTCTTTTGCTAATGCGAAAACGTATGAGGAGATGATGATTTTAGTTGATAAACTTTTTGGTTTTATATTTATAGCTTATACTATTTATCATTGGATTTTTGTAGCATTATATGGCAAAACAATCGGTAAAATGGTTACTAAAATAAGGGTTGTGGATATTGAGACTCTTGATAATCCTTCTCATTTGAGGGCATTTTTGAGAAGTCTTGTAAGAAATTTAGATGAGATGTTTTTTTATATGGGAATGGCTTATGCGATAGTTGACCCGCTTAATAGGGCAATTCACGATATTGTAGGGAAATGTGTTGTTATTGAGGATTAGCTTTTTAATTTTTTTTGCCTCTTTTTTGTTTGCTCAAACAAAAATACTGGCTACTAAAGCAATTGATAAAAAAAATAAAATTATTTTATTTAATCCTATTATCTTTTATAAAGATGCTATTATTCAAGCAAAAGAGGGAGTAGTATTAAATAAAAGGAAAATTATTTTAAAAGATAAGGTTTTTATTTATAGAAAAAATCAGTCTGTAATTTCTGCAGATTCTTTAATTGCTTACTCTTCAAAAGATATTACCTTAAAAGACGTCTTTTTTTACGACTTTAATATACAAGGGTGGCTTATTGCTAATTATGCTCACTCTTTAAATAATATTATACATTTTAAAAAAAACTATTTTTCAACGTGTTGCGTTAAAAACCCGGATTGGTATATGAAAGCTTCGAAAGCCGATTATAATAAAAAGGATAAATCTTTAAGGCTTTATAATTTAATTTTGGTTATTAATAAGATACCTGTTTTTTATCTTCCTTATCTTTATTTGAATTTTGATAAAACAAGAAGAAGCGGGTTTTTAAGGCCTTATGTAGGATATTCGAATAGTGAGGGAGTTTTGTATTCTCAACCTATCTATTTCGTAACTTCTATTAATACAGATTTGGAAATTACTCCTACTATTCGTAATTTAAGAGGAAGAGGAGTTTATGCGACTTTTAGGTTTGTAGACTCTCCACATTCAAACGGATATATAAAAGGTGGGTATTTTAAAGATTACAAGAAATATTATGAAAAAAACAATTTAGCCCATCAACAACATTACGGGTATACTATTTTTTATGAAAGAAGTTCTCTTATTTTTAATCCGGACTCTTTGTATGTTAATTTAAAATATGCAAACGATGTTGATTATTTTTATTTGGATGCTTATAACTATAAATTTAATACGGCTTATTTGTTAGATAAAATTATAACTTCTAATATTAACTACATCTATCCGACATCCACTATGCTTTATGGAGTTTATTTTAAATATTTTATAGATACTTCAAAAATAAATAACGACGATACTTGGCAGATTTTGCCTCAATTGAATCTGCATAGGTTTTTATCTAATACAAAAGGTTTTTTAACTTCTTATGATTTAAACGTTTACAATTATTATAGGAAAAAGGATTCAAACTATTTAGTCGGTGATATTTTACTTCCGGTTTCTTATTATTGGAGTTTTTTTGATGATTATTTAAAAGTAAAAGTAACGGAACTTTTTGACGGAGGATACGGGTTTTATTATCAGGAAGATTCAAACCGTTCAAGATATATGAGTCTTTCTACTCAAATAAAATTTTATGACTCTTTAGTAAGGAAAAAAGGTAAATCGATTCATATTATAAATCCGTCTTTGACTTTTAATTTAAAAAACTATACCAAATCTGAGATATACTCTGATTTAATTAGTGTTTCGAATTTACAGGATTATGTTAATTTGAATCTGTTTCAGATTTTTGAGAATGAAACTTTCAGTTTAACACATACATTAAACGAAACTTATTACTTAAAATTAAAAAGATACTCGGATTTAGAAAATATTCTTAATATAAAAATAGGTAATTTCTCTTTGTCTGAGAATAATAAATTCTCTTTAGAAAAGAGTGATGTTGTATATAATAATTTTAAAATAAGTTATTCGAATAATCCTTTTTCCGTGTCATTGAATCATATTTATAAAAAAGATTCATCTCGTACTATTGTAACTGATTTAGGTTATAATATAAATTCTTTTAAAAAGCTTTATTTTTCTCATAGTTATGATATGGAGAATAAATATGTAAAATATTGGTTGGTAGGGGTTAAATTAAATAAGAAGTGTTGGAAATATAATATTAGTTTTAAAGAGTCGAGAATTCCGGTATTAAAAAATGACGGTATTTCTTATAAAAAAGATGATATCATATCTTTAAGCATCGAATTGATCCCGTTGGGAGGGGTTAATCAAACTTTTATATTTAAAGGGAAAGAATGAAAACAGAAGTAAAAGTGGGGATTTTTTTATTTTTGGGATTATTGTCTTTAGTTTTTCTTACGTTTCAGGTTAATAGTTTACAAAATTTTAATAAAAAGGGTTATTATATATATGCGGTTATAAATGATGCCAGCGGTCTTACTAAAAAAGCAAAAGTAAAAATGAGAGGAGTTAATATAGGTTGTATCAATGATTTGATTTTAATTAATAACGGTGTTAAACTGAAATTGTTTATTAAAAAAGGGATAAAAATTCCTAAAGATTCTTTAATTACGTTAGCTCAAGATAATTTTTTAGGAAGTAAATATTTAAAGATAATTCCCTCTAAAAAAGAGACCTTTTTAGAACCGGAAGATATTATTACAATATATTTAACAATACCTTCTTTGAATGACGTGATGAATAATTTTAACAACGCGGTAAACGATTTTCGTGTGTTTATGAGAAAAGCTAATAAATTATTGGATAAAAAATCTTTAAACGATTTGAAAGAGACGGTATCTAATATTAAAGATTCTTCTATTTATTTGAAAAAGGTTTTAAACGATTTGAATGTTAAATTACCTAAATTGTTTAAAAATGCGAATGATAGCTTATATGAATATAAAAAAATAGGAATGAATGTTAATAAGAAACTTCCTTTGATTTTAAATAAAACGGATTCTTTCTTTACAAAACTTAATAAAGTAGGTTCTGTTCTTAATTTGGAGTTAAAACCTCTTTTAAAAGAATATACTTATTTGGGAAGAAATGCTAACGATATTTTAACCGAAAATAACGATTCTTTAAAAAAAGCTATAAAGAAAGCCGAATATTTTTTTGCTAGAGGAGGAGATAGCTTTAAGAAACTTGATAATTACTTGGGGGCTTTAACTAAAAGTCAAATTTTAGTGAATATTCAAAGTAATTATATGATAAAAGACGATTATTTTAAAACCGGTGCTTATATTGCTTATTTGCCAGTTCCTACTAAATATTATATTTTCGGAATTACAAGTACTAAAAATTACGAAACTTCTGATAGTATTAACGAAAAAGATAAAGTGTACGTAAGTGCGGAATACGGAAAGAGATTTGATAATTTAATGTTAAGAGGTGGTATTATTCAAAATACGGGAGGCTTAGGATTTGATTATTTTATGAAACAAGACAGGTTGGTGTTTAGTGGGGATATATATGACTTTAATGCAATTAACGATATAAGAGGAAATAATCCTCATTTGGATTTAAAGGCTGCTTATACGTTTTTAAAACATATTCAATTAATAGGAGGAGTCGATAATATTTTAAATGTAGATGCTAGGACGTTTTTCTTGGGAGTTGGTGTTAAGTTTAAAGATAACGACTTAAAAACAATTCTTAGCGGAGGTGCGAAATCGTTTCTAAAATAGATGAAATAAAGTGGGCTTGTGAAGTTTTAGGGATAGCTCCTTTGAGTACATTTGAAGAAATAACTGATAAATATAAAAAACTGGTAAAAAAGTATCATCCCGATATTTCACAAAAAAATGATAAAATTACAGAGATAAACAGGGCGTATGAAATTCTAAAAGAGTATATTAAAAATTACAGGTTTAGTTTTTCTGAAGATGAGATAAAAAGACAGTATCCGGGGGAATTTTTAAAAAACTTTAAGGTTTGATGATGAAACAATTTGTAAATAAAGAAGAAGCTTTAAATAAACTTTTAGATATTATAGATTTTTCTAAAATGGAGGATGTTGTTGTATTAAGTATTAGTGAAAACGGAAACTTTTACGCTAGAGAAATAGGAATTAGAGGCGGATTTTTAGAAGGGGATTTTTTGTTTATAGAAGAGATAAAATCTCCGGAAAATAAAGAAACTTCTTTAGCGGCTATTAGTGAGACTAAAGATTATATTTTGATAGAAGAGCTTGTTGAATCTTTTGAGATAACGGATGATTATATATTTTCTGAGGCTGAAAGGGTTTATGAGGAAAAAATTTTGCAAAATGTATATAAATTTCGTGGTGGAGAGAGTATAATTTCATTACACAATAGAAATGTTTTATTAGTAGACGAAGGGGCTAATACCGGTCTTACTCTTTTATGTGCTATTAAAAGCTGTATTTCAAAAAAAGCCGCTAGTATAAACGTAGCTATACCGGTTATTGCGAAAGAAACGGCTAAGGTAGTTGAAAAATTAGTTGATAATACCTTCTTTGTTTATGAAATAGAGGATTTCATTGATACAGATTTTTATTTTAAGGAGAAATAATGAGTTGTGAAGTAGTAGTAAACGTAAACAATCGAAAACAAAAATTTGTTTTAAATAAAGTAGCGAAACAAGCTGCGTCTTCTGTGTGGTTTGAAGACGGAAATACCGTAATGCTTGCTACTTTAACTTATAATCCGGATGAGCTTGTGGAAGAGGATTTTGTTCCTTTTGTAGTTCAATATGTAGAAAAAGCGTATGCAGTGGGAAAAATTCCAGCCGGATTTGTAAAAAGGGAGCAAAAACCCGGAGATTTTGAAACGTTAACGGCAAGAATTGTAGATAGAAGTCTTAGACCGCTTTTTCCTAAAGAGTATGGATACAATACAGTAATGACCGTTATGGCTTTAAGTGCCGATGAAAACAGTGACTTGCAAACGGCTGCTATGAATGCCGCTGCGGCGTGTATTTATTTGAGTGAACTTCCTTTTGCGAAAATGGTATATGGAGTAAGGGCTACTAGAATTAACGGAGAGCTTATTATAAACCCTACACTCTCTCAACTTGAAGAAGGGGATTTTAATCTTTTTGTTACAGGTACTAAAGACGAACTTTTAATGATAGAGTTTGCGGCTCAAGGACAGGAAGAGGTTGAGGTTATCCCGGTTGATGATGTGTTATTAGATGGGGCCCCGGTTGAGAATACGTTGGTAAAATATAAAATTAACGAAATAAAAGAAGACGAGCTTATAGAAATTTTAACAAAAGTTCAAGAAGCCATAAAAGAGGGTGCGAGTGTTTATGAAGAGGCTCTTAAAGAGTTTAAAAAAGAACCTATTGAATTTGAAGAGAAAAAAGAATCGGATGTTAGCGAATATGTTAAATTAATTAAAGAAAAATATTCAAATGAATTAAGAGAGATTATTAAACACTTAAGTAAAAGCGAAAGGGATTATTTACTAAAACAGTTTGCTAGGAAAATAGCTAAAACTATAAATGAAGATGAGTTTGAAAATATTTTAAAAGCTGTTAAACAAGTAAAAAGAGAAATTGTAAGAAGTATGATTTTAGACGAAGGAATTAGGGCTGACGGGAGAAAACTTGATGAAATCAGACCTATTACTATAGAAACGAATTTACTTCCAAGAGCACACGGAAGCTGTTTGTTTACAAGAGGACAGACTCAAGCACTGGCAGTTGCAACCCGTGGTGGAGATATGGATGCCCAAGTTTACGGTAATTTGACCGATAAAGAAGAAAAACTTGAAAAATTTATGCTTCATTATAATTTTCCTTCATTTAGTGTAGGTGAAGCCGAGAGACTTGGACCTCCAAGCAGACGTGAGCTAGGTCACGGAAACCTTGCAAAAAGAGCGATAGAACCTTTGCTTGACCCAGAATTTGACGAAACGGTAAGGGTTGTAAGTGAAATACTTGAGAGTAACGGAAGTTCTTCAATGGCGACTGTTTGTGCGAGTTCGCTTGCTTTAAAAGCTGCAAAAGTGCCTCTTCTTAAAATGGCGGCCGGTATTGCGATGGGGCTTATTACAGAAGGTGATAGATATGCGATTTTAACTGATATTATGGGACTTGAGGACCACGACGGAGATATGGATTTTAAAGTAGCAGGAACGTTTGACGGAATTACTGCGATGCAAATGGATATAAAACTGGGTGGTATTTCTCTTGATGTCTTAAAAGAGGCTCTTTATCAGGCAAGAGACGCTAGGGCGTTTATTTTGGAGATAATGGAAAATGCAGCAAAAGAGATAAAATATAACGAAGATATCTTGCCAAAAGCCGTAAGTTTTAAAGTTGAGCCGGAAAAAATTATAGATATCATAGGAACTGCAGGTAAAACCGTAAAAGAGATTATCGCAAAATTCGGAGTAACCATAGACCTTGATAGAGAAACCGGAAAAGTTAAAATCTATGGAGACGACCACGAATCTTTAAACGGAGCTAAAGATTATATTCTTAACGTAGTATGTAAAGATGATAAACCTAAAATTCCGGAGTTTGAAATTGGAAAAGTACTTGAGGGTGAAATAAAAAGAATAGTTGATTTTGGAATGTTTATTGAGATAGCTCCGGGGGTTGAGGGGCTTTTACATAAGTCTAAATTAAACGGAAAAAATCCTAGCGATTTTAATGTAGGAGATAAAATAAAAGTAAAAGTTCTATCTCAAAGCGGATTTAAAATAGAACTTGCATTAGAGGAATAAAATGTTTGAGAAATATCCTTTTGAAAAACTAAACGAACTTTTAAAAGATGTAAAACCTAGTAGCGATAAAATTTATTCTTTGACTATAGGAGAGCCTCAATTTGAGACTCCTTCTTTTATAAAAGAGGCTTTATGCGAAAATTCTAAATATCTAAACAAATATCCAAAAACTGCCGGTGAAGAGGTTTTAAAAGAATCACAGAGGGATTTTGTAAAAAGAAGATACGGCATTGAATTAACAGAAGATGAACTTTTACCGACATTCGGCACAAGGGAGCTTTTATTTAATTTCCCACTTTTTTTAAGACCTAAAAAAATGGCTTTTCCAAATCCTTTTTATCAGATATACGAAGGTGCGGCAATTGCAGCTGGAAGCAAGATTAATTATATGGAGTTAGAAAAAGAGAATAACTTTAAAAACACTATCTCTCAATTAGAAGGGGATGAAGATTTTGTTATTTTAAATTCTCCAAACAATCCTACAGCGAGTGTTATGAGTTTGGACGAACTTAGTGAATGGGTGGAATACGCTCTGAAAAAAGATATTGTAATTTTAAGTGACGAGTGTTACAGTGAGTTATATTTTGATGAAAAACCTCCAAGTATTTTAGAAGCTTCAATAAATGTAGGGAATAAAGAGTTTAAAAATATACTTGCAATAAACTCAATATCAAAAAGAAGTTCAGCTCCTGGGCTTAGAAGCGGGTACATTGCGGGAGATAGAAATATCCTTAAAAACTATCTTCAGTTTAGAACGTATGTGGGGTGTGCTTCTCCTCTTCCTCTTCAACTTGCCGCTGCGAAAGCGTGGAGTGAGGATTCTCACGTAGATGAATTTAGAAAAGCTTATAAGAAAAACTTTGAAATTGCAAAAGAGATTTTGGGAGTTGATATTCCAAAAGCTACCTTTTATGTATGGCTTGAGGTAGATGATGATATAGAATTTACAAAAGAAGCTTATAAAAGAGGTGTTAAAGTAATGCCCGGACGTTTTATGGGGAGAAGGGGGGCAGGAATCGGGTATGTAAGAATTGCCCTTGTGTATGATGAAAAACAAACGAAAGAAGCGTTAAAAATATTAAAGGAGTTGTTATGAGTATTGTAAAAAAGTATGAAAAATTAGAAGAGTTGATGAATAAAAACAGGGATGAAGAAATTAATGAAGTTTTTAGGGGGATTTTAGAAGAGGCTTTTAAATTAATTAATGAAAAAATTGAAAATCAAAAAACACTTGATGTAAATAATCCGGAGGAAGCTGCTGCAATTAGGGCTATGTTTGAATATATGCTTGAGCTTTGGGATGAAGGTGCAATAGATGAAGCAAAAGCGGTTGGGTATGATATGGTTTATCTTGTAGAAGATAAAAAATTAAAAGAGATGTTTAGTATGTTCGTAATAGGAATGTTAGCAGGGCTTGGTCTGGATGAATTCTTTGAAAAATATGTAAAAACGCATAAAGTTTATAAAGATATGTTTTTTGCTGAATTTGACGATAAAATAGATTCTCTTGTAGAAAAATACAGAGATAAATTTAAAGAGGAGTTTAGCTCTTGAGAATACATTTTGTAGGAATAGGTGGGATTGGGCTTAGTGGACTTGCAAGATATATGAAAAAAAATTCCCATATAGTAAGTGGGAGTGATATTGCAAAAACAAAAATCACTAAAGCACTTGAAAAAGAGGGTATAAGAGTTTTTATTCCTCACAGTGCCGGTAATATTTCAAATCAAGACATAGTGGTTCATACGGCAGTTGCCAAACCCGATAACCCGGAAATAGTGGAAGCTAAAAAAAGAGGAATAAAAGTTTTAAGTAGAAGAGAGTTTTTACCTTGTGTAGTAAACGATAAAAAAGTATTGGCAGTGTGTGGGGCTCACGGCAAAAGTACCACTTCTGCCATTTTGGCTTCTATTTTGCCGGATACAAACGCTATAATAGGGGCGGAAAGTAAAGATTTTGGTTCAAATATGAGATATACGGGGAGTGATTATTTGGTGTTTGAAGCAGATGAGAGTGACGGAAGTTTTATAGACTCAAATCCTTATATTTCTATCGTAACAAACACAGAACCCGAACATATGGAGTTTTATAATTACGACTTAAAGCTGTTTTATGCCCATTATGAAAAATTTTTAAAAAAGGCTCAAATTAGGGTTGCAAACGGAGATGACGAGTTTATTAAAAGCTTGGATTTGGATATAAAAAGAGTCTTTTTAAAAGATGCTAAAAACATAAGATACGAAATAAAAGAGAATCAGCCTAAGACTATTTTTGAATACAGAGGGTTTGAGTTTGAAGTATATGGATTTGGAGAACATCTTGTTTTAGATGCTTTACTTGCTATAGAAGCTGCAAACGAGCTTATATCCTTAGAAGAAATTCAGAGAAATATTAAAAACTATAGAGGTATTAAAAAACGTTTTGATGTTTTGCAAAAAGAGGATGATTTTATTTTAATTGACGATTACGGTCATCATCCTACGGAAATAAAAGCTACGCTAAAGAGTGCAAGGACTTTTGCTAAGCTAAACGGAATAGATAAAATTATAGTAATTTGGCAACCTCATAAATATTCGCGTACTATTGATAATTTGGATGCTTTTATAGAGTGTTTTGAAGGGGTTGACGAACTTGTTATTTTGCCAGTATGGGAAGCTGGGGAAGAGAGGGTGGAGATAGATTTCGAAACGCTGTTTTCTAAATACGAGCCTATTTTTGCTGAAAAAGCAAAAACCCAAAGTAAAAATATTATGTTAACTGATAAGCAAAAAAATATCATTAAATCTTACGACAAAGGATTAATTATAGGTTTCGGAGCAGGGGATATTACCTATCAATTAAGAAAAGATTAAAGTGGAGATTACAAAAAATTTGATTATTTGACTGTTTATTGTTTAGGAAATTATTTCTTTTTATAACTATAGCTAAAAAGTTTTTAATCGCACTTCCTAAATACCGTTGTGAAGTAACAAAAGAAAATAAACACAATCTAAAATACGGAATAGCGTTTAAATTTGATTCAAAAACATTTTTGTTAATAAAAAGTGAGGATTTTGATAGATTCTTTAAGAATTATGTGAAGTAAGATATCTTTTTACCTCTTCTAAAATATGGAGGTCTCTTACTTCATCGAAATATTTAAAGCTCTCTCCACTTTGAGCTTTCCCGTCAAGCAAATCACCCGATTTTCTAAATTCTAAATCAAGTTCGGCTATTTTAAATCCGTCAAGCGTTGAAGCGAAGGCTTTTAATCTTTTATTGTTTTTATCGTGAGTGTATAAGAAGCAATACCCTTTTTGACCGTATCTGCCGACTCTTCCTCTTAATTGATGAAGTGTCGCTAATCCTAGCCTTTCGGCTCCTACTATTACGATGGTAGTTAGTCTTGGTAGAGAAATTCCCACTTCAATTACGGTTGTTGTAATAAGGATATTTCCTTTGTCTCTAAATTCTACTAAGATATCTTCTTTATTTTTGTCTTTTCCGTGGGTTATGTAGACTTTATCGAAATATTTAAGCCAAAAATCCTTTCCTTCTTCTATGCTTTGGTATTTGAAGTTTTTTGACTCTTCCACTAAAGGATAAACGATTACTATTTGATTCCCTTTAGATATTTCGTTTTGGATGTGGTTTATGAGGTCTTTAAAGTCCTCTTTTGAAATTATTTGAGTTTTTATATCTTTTTTAAAGGGAAGTTCTTTTATTAAGCTTACGTTTACAAAACTGCTCATAATCAGTGCCTGGGTTCTTGGAATGGGAGTGGCACTAAATTGGAAATAGTGAGGCAGTATATTTCCTTGTGATGTTAATTTTTCAAGCTGTGCTCTTTGGTTTGTTCCGAATTTGTGTTGTTCGTCTACCATTACGACGTTTACCCGGGGTAGGTTTTGATATAGAAGTGCGTGGGTTCCTATTAGAAGGTTTGAGGTTTGGATATCTTCTTTTTTGAATTTACTTTTTTGAGTAACAAGTGTAATTTTAAAATTAAATTTTTTTAGGAATTTATTTGCTTCTTCATATATTTGATTTGCTAAGATAGAAGTAGGACACATAATAATCGATTTTTTTGCCATAAACGCAGTTGCAAGCATTACTATGGTTTTTCCACTTCCGACATCTCCTATTATAACTCTTCTTGCTTGAGTCTTTTTTGAGATGTCTTGTTGAATCTCTTTTATTACTTTTAACTGGTCGTTTGTAAGTGTAAAAGGAAGGGAATTTATAAACTCTTTAGGGTCGGATTGAACGGGAATTGATGAAAAACTCTTTTTTTTAAAGGATAGTTTTTTTAAGTGGTTGTAAATTTCAGCCCATTTGAGGGCATAGGTTATCTCTTTTTCGTTTATGTCTTCTTTGTTTCTTGGAAAATGCATAAAAAAGAGTCTTGTTGCTATATTTTGAGGTAGTTGTGATAAATTATTTAAAGTTACGTATTTTTTGATAAGGGATTTTAAGGTTCTTTGATTAAGTGATGTTTTGTAAATAGGGGTAATTTCGTTTATTCTTGATATAGGTTTTGGTTGGATTAACTGATTTTGTCTTATTTCTCCTCTTATATAGAGGGTGTTTCCTTCTTTAAAAACCCCTTCGTGCCATTTTTTAAATTGAAAAAAGACTCCCCACATTATTTGGTTGATGTTTTTTAAGAAAAATTTAACTCTTGTAACTTTTGACTGTCTTATTTCCAGTACTTGGGCTTCAAATGCTTGAGGAGAAAAGGTTATATAAGGGTATAAAAAGTTGTCTTCCCACTCTTTCGGTTTTATTAAAGCAAGTTCAAGAGGGGATTTTACTCCTATTTTTTTTAGTTTTTCCAAATCCTCTTTTGTCATTTTACTCTTTCGTAACTATTGAAAAGGTTATATCTTTAATTTCTTTATGTTTTTTTATAAATGCGTTTACTTCGTCTAGAGTGGTGTTTTGAATTAATTTTAACTCTTTTTCATAGTGATTTTCTTCCAAATTTAAATAATGCTCGTTAAATTTTTTTAAAAGTCTTTGAGAGAGTGTTTCGTTTCTTAAAGGTTCGCTTCCTATTAAAAACTGTTTTGCTTGAGTTAACTCTTCTTGGGTAATTCCTTTTTCATGGAAAGAGTCGATAAGCTCTTTTACTAAGCTTAATGCGTCTTTTGTGTTTTCAAGTTTTGTTTGAAGGTATCCACTTAAGATTTTGTAGCTTTTTTTGAATGAATTTGTGGCGTAAGCACTATATGCGTAGCCTCTTTTGACTCTAATCTCTTCCATCATTCTGCTTCCGAAACCTCCGGCACCGAGTATAAAAGTGGCAATTTTGGCAAGATGAAGTTCGGTTTTATAGTCTACGTTAAAAGGTGAGGCAAAGTGGATATAGCTTTGTTCTACGTTTTTTATCTCTTTTACATTATCACTTTTCTTCGTGCTAAAGAAAAGTTCTTTTGAAGGAGTGTTTTTAAAAAGGGTTTCAATCTCTTTTGTATCGGTTTTTTCTCCTCCGTTTACGATGATAATTTCTTTTTCGAAAATTGATTTATAAAACTCTTTTATATCGTTTAAATTTAAGTTTTCTATATCTTCTCCCATTGTTGGTTTTTCAAGAGGAGTGTTTTTGAATATCGCTTTAAAGAGGTTTTTACTTGCTATGTAGTCGTTATCGTTTTTTTTATTTTGAATTTTTGCGAAAATTTCTTTTTTTGACTTTTTAAAAGAGTCTTCGGAGATATTTAAGTTTGTTAAAAGTTCTTGTAAAAATTTTTTGGCTTTAGATTCTTTTTCATTTAAAAATTTAATAGAAAGGCTTAAGAACTCTTTATTTACGCTTGAATGAAACTCAATTGCCTCCTCTTCCATTAAAGAGTAGATTTTTTCTTTTTTATTTAATGTTCCTTTGGTATTTAAAAGATGTGTTAAAAAATAAGCCACTCCTTCTTTTGCGTATATACTTCCACTGTTTTTTATTACGATTTCCAGAATAGTTCTTCCGAGGTTGTCTTGTTCAAAAATTACCATTTTTTTCCTTTAATGTTGACTGTTTAAAAGTATTGTAGCCGAATTTTCCAAAATAATGGCTTTTTTTATCGCTTCTTTTATGTCTCTTGCTATGATAAACACTCCAAAACCTCTTATTATTATGATGTTTTTTTCTTTTAGGTGATTGGTAATTATAAATTCTTTATTCTCCTCCCACTTTTGGATGTCTCCTATTTCTATTATTTTTACTTTGTCTATGATTTGCTGACCTTGATAATCAATGGGTTTAAACATAGTATGTTGCAATGAGTAAGTGATAATATTTAAAGGAAATACGTTTAAAACGGTTTTTGCATAAGAGATGTCTTTATAAATTCTTGCGTGTATTTCGATATCGTTTGATGTTTCTTTCCACGATAAGTCTTTTTTATTAATATGTACTATTTTACAAAAATCTTCTTCGTATACTGATTTGTTTTGGTTGTTTATAATCATTTTATCGTTTTCTATTTTTAAAGAGATACTACCTACTGCTAAATTTAACATATTTTTTTCGTATAATAATTGAGCGGTTAATTTATATTCGTCTTTAATTGTTTTGATAACCAATAAAAGCCCTTTTTTGATACAATTATATCAAGAAGTTCGAAAAAATGGAGAAAAATTATGACAAATATACCGCATATTCCGGTTTTGTTAAAAGAAACTGTTAATCTTTATAAAACTTATATGATTGACGAGGGTTATTTTATTGATTGTACGTTGGGTTTTGGGGGGCATAGCGAGGCTATTTTGGAAAATTTTAAAAATATAAAATTGATAGGAATAGATCAAGATAAAGAAGCTATGGAATTTGCTAAAAAAAGACTCTCAAAATTTAAAGATAGGGTTATGTTTATTAATAAAAGGGCAAGTGAAGCTTTAGAGGAGTTAAAAGAAAAAAATTTAAATATTAGTGGAATTTTAGCTGATATAGGGGTTAGCAGTTATCAGCTTGATAATAAAGAAAGAGGTTTTACTTTCGATAGTGAAGAGCTTGATATGAGAATGAATAAAAATCAAGAACTTAGTGCAAGAGAGGTATTAAACTTTTATTCGAAAGAAGATTTGGAGAGAATTATTAAAGAGTACGGAGAATGTAAAAAAAGTAAAAAAGTTGTAAAAGCTATAATGTCAAAAAGACCTATAAAGTCAAATAAAGAACTTACCGATATATTAGGGAGCGTAGGTATAAAAAGTAAAAAAGATTTGGCTAAAATTTTTCAAGCTATAAGAATTGAAGTAAACAATGAGTTAAACGAGCTTGAAAAAATTTTGGAAAATTCTGAAAAATTAGTCAAAAAAAAGACAGTTTTAGGTATAATTTCGTTCCATTCTTTAGAGGATAGAATCGTTAAAAACAGATTTAAAGAGTGGTCGAGAAAATGTATATGTCCTCCAGAAGTTATAAAATGTGAATGCGGAGGAAATAATAGTAGAGGAAGAATCTTAACTAAAAAGCCGATAACGGCAACACAAGAAGAAATAAAACGAAATCCGAGAAGTAGAAGTGCAAAGCTTAGGGGGTTTGAATTTTTAAAGGTTTAAAATGAAAGAAAGAGTAACTGTAAAAGAAAAACAACAACTTCTTGATAGTATAGAAGGGGAAATCGAATATAGTATATCGTTTTCGGTTATTAGAAATCTTATAATTGCAATTACGGTTACTCTTGTACTTTTATTGCCTAAAATTTATATTTCGTCTCATATTTATATAAAGTCCGTTCAAATTAATAAACTTTTAAATGAATATTACTCTTTAAAAGCCGAACATTCTTTGCTTGTTTCTAAAATAGAAAAGATTAAGTTTAAAAATCAACTACAAAAGCTTTCTTTTTGATTAATTACTATTTATTAATTCATTTTTGGTAAAATACCCGTAAAAAAGAGAATAGATGAAAAAATTTATAGAGTTTTTTATTAAAAATGCAGTTTTTACTCACGTACTGTTTTTGATTGTTATTATCTCTTCTTTTATTGCTTATAAAAACGTAGCAAAAGAGCTTTTTCCGCCGGCAACCCTTGATAAAATTTTAATTCAAGGCTCATATCCGGGGGCTAGTCCTCAAACTCTTGATAAAATGGCGGTAACTCAAATAGAGGATGATTTAAAATCTTACCAGGAAGTTTCTTCGATTGAGAGTGTTATAAGAAACGGAAGTTTTACCGTAACCGTAAATTTAAAACCAAACGCAAATAAACTGGAGCTTTTAAGTGAATTTAAAACTATAACTTCAAATTTAAAAAAAGACCTTCCAAGCGATATGAACGAACCTAGTGTTACAATAGCTAAAAAAGCGTTTCCTTTGATGTTTATTTCTATTGCAAGTGATACTTTAAATAAAGACGAACTTTTAAAACACGCAGATAATATAAAAAAGTTGCTTTCTCAAATTAAAGATTTAACCCAAATCGATATAAGAGGAGACAGTGACAAAAACATCTATATAGAACTTGATAACCAAAAAATAGAAGCTTTAGGAATTAACAAATCTCAACTAATTAACGTTCTTTCTCAAGTTTCAACTATTTTTCCGGTGGGGAAAATAGAAGGAAAAACCCACTATTTTATCTCAATGTATCCTAAGGATATTAAAGATTTTAAAAATATGATAATTAACGTAGGCGGGATAAAGTTAAGGCTTTGCGATATTGCAAAAGTAGTAAAAAAATACGCAACTCCGACTCAAATAGGAAAATACAATGGAATACCAAATATTACTATCGATGTTAGAAAAGGCGAAAGTGGAGACGCTATTGCGATTAGTAAAAGAATAAGAGAGCTTTTAAAAGAGTATCATCAAAAACACCCTCAAGTGACTTTTGGTATTTCAACCGATACCAGTAAATGGGTTAGAAACAGATTTAATACGGTTGTTAGTAATATAATTTTCGGGCTTATTTTGGTGTTTTTTATAATGTGGCTGTTTTTAAACTGGAGAATATCTTTAGTAGTAACCCTTGGAATTCCGACATCTTTTGCCATTGCTATGATTGCACTTGATTATTATAAGTTTTCTTTAAATTTACTTTCGATGTTAGGGGCTTTGATAGCACTTGGAATGATTGTGGATGAGGCTATAGTTGTGGGAGAAAACATTTACAGACATATGCAAATGGGTAAAAGTAAAATCGAGGCTGCAATTGACGGAACGGCAGAAGTCTTTTGGCCGGTTGTCGCCGCTGCTATGACTACTATTTTAGCCTTTTTACCTATGCTTTTAATCAAAGGAGAAATAGGTGTTTTTATAAAAATTTTGCCGATTATGATTACTATTTTGATATTCAGTTCTCTTTTTGAGGCATTTGTGTTTTTACCGCTTCATTCTAAAGAGATACTAAAGGTAGAACCTTCAAAAAAAGATATTTTTTGGCAAAAGTTTGCTTTAAAATATAAAAAAGCTTTGGCTTTTTTCTTTAGGTTTAGGTATTTGTCTTTAATTTTCTTTTTAGTTGTCGTACCGGTTTTGATTGCCGTTGGGATGAAACACTCTAAATTTCAGCTTTTCCCGGATTTTGATGCAAGTCAAATATATGTTAACGGAAAGTTTGAAAGTAATTATACTATTACACAAACAGCAAAAGCTATTACCAAGATAGAGAAAGATTTGAAAAAATATTTAGGAAAAGATGTAGAAGGATTTACAACTGTTGTTGGTATGCAGATGAATAATAAAGGTGAAGCGAATGTTGGAGAGAATTATTTTCATATTTTTGTGGATTTAAACGATAAAAAACCGACCGATTTTTATAATAAATACATAGCCCCTATATTTCAGCCTATAAATGTTGAAAAACAATTAAGAATACACTCTGCCCAAGAGCTTGCAAAAGAGTTTAAAAACGACTTTAAACATATAAAAATCTCCGGCCTTAAAGAGTTAAACGTAATAGTGCCTCAAGCTGGGGTTGTTAAAAGTGATATTGTAATTAGTATAGGTGGAAAGTCTCAAGAAGAGATTATAAAAGCTATAAAAGAGCTTGAATCTAAAATAAAGACTATTAAAGGTGTTTATAATATCTATGACGATGCAGAGCTTGGGGCTGATGAACTTAAATTGAAAATAAATCCTTACGGACAGGAGTTAGGATTTACTCAAGTAGGGATTTTTAACGAACTAAGAGGCTTTTTCGCAGAAGCCGAATTTGATAAAAGTTTTGATAAAAATGGAATTGTTAAAATTATTTTAAAAGATAAAAATAAAGATTCTTTTGAAGAACTAAAAAAATTTAGAGTAAATATTCCTAATACGAACTCTTACATAAGGCTTGATAAAGTTTGTGATTTTATAGTGACTAAATCTTTTAAAAAAATTCACAAATATGAAGGAATTGCAGCAAAGACCGTGTATGCTACTTTAAATAAAAAGGTTATAACAACAGCAGAGTTTTATAAAAAAATAGATTCTCTTTTAAATAAACTTAAAAAAGAGGGATACACTATCATAATAGGAGGAGCCTCTAAGACTTCAGAAGAGTTTATGAAAGATTTGAAAGAGGCTATGGTAGTTGCCGTTTTACTTATTTTCTTGGTCCTTGTGCTAATGTTTAATTCGGCAGTGTTGCCGTTTGTTATTATTTCCGTTATTCCTCTTTCGTTTTTAGGGGTGATTGTAGGGAATATTATTATGGGTATGAATATGACAATGCTTGGAATGATAGGTATAGTAGGACTTGCCGGAGTTGTGGTAAATGATGGGATTGTAATGATAGATTTTATAAAGAGGGCAAAAAATATCGAAGAAGTGCTTGAATTTGCATCTCATAGATTAAGACCGGTACTTTTAACTTCAATTACTACGTTTTTTGGTTTAATTACGCTGATGTTTTTTCCGTTTGGTCAATCGGCTATTCTTCAGCCTTTGGCTATTGCTTTGGGATTTGGATTAGCATGGGGAACATTGTTAAATCTCTTTTATTTACCGATATTTTATTATGTTTTAAGAAAAAAACTGTTGCATAAATAGGAGTGAAATGAAAATTTATATAAAGACGTTTGGATGTAGGAGTAATTTGTATGATAGTGAAATTATGAAAAACTTATTGGGTAATATCTCCAGTGAAGAGGAAGCTGATTTAATTATTATTAACTCTTGTACGGTTACGAATTTTGCCGATAGGGATTTAAGACAATATATTAATAAACACAGTGATAAAAAGATTATTTTAACTGGTTGTGCAGCTTATACTCAAGGAGAAAAGCTTTTTAAAGAAAAAAAGGTAAAAGCTGTTTTGGGGCATAAATATAAAGAAGAGATAGATAAGTTTTTAGATTTTGAAGGGATTAAATTAGGGGATTTTGATTTTGTAAATGGTAAAATAATAACAAATTTTTCGAAAACCAAAGCTTTTATAAAAATTCAAGAAGGCTGTGATTTTGAGTGTGCTTATTGTATTATTCCGAAAGTCAGAGGACGTTCAAGGTCTTTAAAAGAGGAGGTTATTTTAAATCAGGTTGAGGTTTTGGCAAGAAACGGAATTAGTGAGTTTGTATTAACGGGGATTAATATGGGAAGTTACGGAAAGGATACGGGCACTTCTTTATCCGAGCTTATAGAAAAGATGAGTAATATAAGAGGTGTTAAAAGAATAAGACTGGGTTCTTTAGAACCGACTCAAATTGACGATAGGCTGATAGAACTTACCCAAAACGGGATTTTAGAAAAACATCTTCATATTGCTTTACAGCATACAAGCGATAAGATGCTTAGGATTATGAAAAGAAGAAACAGAGTTTCAACCACATTGCCTCTTTTTGAGAAACTGGCTTCTAAAGGTATAGCTTTAGGTACCGATTTTATCGTCGGACATCCGGGAGAGAGCGAAGAGATTTTTAAAGAGGCTTTGGAAAATTTTAAAAAATACCCTTTAACACATATTCATGTATTTAGATTTACGCCAAGGGAGGGGACTTTGTCGGCTACTTTAAAAATGGACGTAAGAGGAGACGTATCGAAAAAACGTGCTAAAATTATAAAAGAGATAGTAAAAAAGAGTAATTACGAATTTAGAAAAAGCCATAAACATCCTCTTTTAGTGCACGTGGAGAATTATAAAAACGATTATTTCGAAGGGTATGACGAATACTATAATAAAATGAGAATTAAATCTCAAAGGGATTTAAAAGGGGCGTGGGTAAAAATAAAAGACTATGAAATAAAGGAAGTAAACTATGCAGAAGAATAAAAATTCACTTGTGGTGTGGGTAATCGTTTCCATTTTATTATCGTTACTTTTAGCTGCAGTGATTAAGTACGATGGAGTTGATATAAAGGCAATAATTACCCAGCTTATCGCTTTTACAATTATAATAGGCTTTTTTGTGCTTTTGATTGTGCTTTTGAGAAAATCGTTACCAAAAGCACCTCCTCCTCAACAAGTCCAGGTTCAAATGGATACGGGGATAGATAAAGACTTTGTAATAAAACCTACAACGTCAAACGTAACATTTAAAGATGTGGCAGGAATTAGCGAAGTGAAAGAAGAATTGGTTGAGATTGTGGACTTTTTAAAAAATCCTCAAAAATATAAAGCTTTTGGAATTAATCTTCCAAAAGGTGTGCTTCTTGTAGGACCTCCGGGAGTCGGTAAAACGTTAATTGCAAAAGCTCTGGCCGGAGAAGCCGGTGTTCCGTTTTTTTATCAGAGTGGGAGTAGTTTTGTGCAGATGTATGTAGGTGTGGGGGCTAAAAGAGTTAGGGATTTGTTTTCTAAGGCAAAAGTTATGGCTCCTAGTATTATTTTTATAGATGAGATTGATGCTATAGGAAAAGCCAGGGGAAATATGAGAAACGACGAAAGAGAATCGACTCTTAATCAGTTGTTAACAGAAATGGACGGATTTGAAGGAAGTGAGGGTGTTATTGTAATAGGTGCTACGAATAAAGTGGAGCTTTTAGACGAAGCTCTTCTTAGACCGGGAAGGTTTGATAGGAGAGTTTATGTCGAACTTCCGGGATTAAAAGACAGGATTGAGATTTTAAGAGTGCATTTAAAAAATAAACCTTTTAAAGGCAACCTTGAAAACATAGCTAAAATGACGGTCGGATTTAGTGGGGCGGCACTTGCGAGTCTTGTAAATGAGGCTAGTATTTATGCTTTAAAACAGGGTAAACATTATGTTGAAGAAAGTGATTTTTATGCCGTAAAAGATAAAGTTTTGGTAGGTAAAAAGAGACTTCAAACCTATAACCCTAAAGAAAAAGAGATATTAAGTTATTATCAAGCTTGTAAAGCCGTAGTGGCGGAGTGGCTTAGTGTGGATTTTGAGAGAATTTCTCTTGTAAAGGACGATTTTAAAGAAGAAGACAAAGAGATAGTTTCAAAAACGGAAATGATGAATAAAATTCAGGTTTATTTGGCAGGAAGAGTGGGGGTTGAAGAGAAGTTTAGCGAAAAATATTCAAACGCTCATTTGGATTTAAAAAAAGCCAGAGAACTTGCAATAAAAATGGTTCAAGATTATGCTATGGGGGATAGTTTAGTCGCAAACGATGCAGAAGTCGCTAAAATTTTAAATGACGCTTACTCTGAAGTTAAGGTTCTTTACAGCTCAAATGTGAATTTAATAGAAAAGGTTTATAAAGTTTTGCTGGAAAAAGAGGTAATTCATAAAGAAGATTTTGAGAAACTGAAAAATGAAATATTTTAGTGGGTTTTGTTTAAAAAACGAATCTGTTCTTTTTAAGGATTATTTGGAAGATGGTGAATTTGTGGTGGCCGGGTTTAGTTATGGTGCTCAAAAGGCTTTGGATTATGTTTTAAATTCGTCTAAGAGAATAGATAAACTCCAACTTCTCTCTCCGGCTTTTTTCGATTATCCTCCCAAGATTATAGAAATTAATTTAAAAGCTTTTAAAAACGATAAAAAGAAGTATATTGAAAATTTCTTTAAAAAAGCCGGATTTTTTAATGAAAAGTTTTTAGGAGAATGCACAGAAGAGGATTTAAAAAGGCTTTTTACTTTTAATTGGGAAAAAATAAAAAGAGTTAAAGGTATAAATATAGAAATATTCCTAGGAGAATATGATAAAATTTTGGCTTTAAAAAAAGCCTATAAGTTTTTTAAACCGTATGGAGACGTGTATTTTATAAAAAAAGCAAATCATTTTTTAAGGAGTTAAATTGCACCAGCGGCAGAAAATCGAAGAAAACAGGTATATTGAGATTTTTAAGGATTATTGGGATATAATAGTTGGTTTTTCTTCTCTTCCTTTTGCTATTGTTTTTCATCTTAAAGGATTTCATATTTTAGCTACTCTTTTTGCGGCTATAGGTATAGGAAGTCTTGCGGTTACTATTTCGGAAATAGCCGAAATTTTGGCTGAGAGATTCGGAGAACCTTTTGGCAGTATGATTTTAACGTTTAGCGCCGTTTTAGTTGAGATATTAATTCTTTTTATGGTTATTTTGGAAGCAAAACATCATCCCGAAGTGCTAGAAACGGTTAAAAACGGTATAGTTGCCACCGTTATAGTGGATTTAAATGCTCTTTTAGGACTTGCCGTATTTGTAGGGGGACTTAGTTTTAAAGAACAGGTTCATAACGAGGATACTTCGGCAAGTTATACTACCGTTCTTTTTGTTGCAGCGGCTATGCTTTTGGTCCCTACTACGATATCTCTTCATTCAAGCGAAGAGGCTTTATTTAAAGCCAGCGTAATTATAGCCGTTCTTTTAGTTGTTTTTTATTTTTTTATTTTCAGATTTCAGACGGATACACATGTTCATTTTTTTAAATTTAAAAAAAGAAGCCGTGTTAAAAGATATATAAAAGAAGATGAGGATGATGATTATTATTTTGATAAAAAATCAAATTTGTTTAATATTTTGTTTTTAGTTTTTTTATTAGTATTGATAGGAATTCTCTCCGAAATATTTGCAAATGACGGGGTAATTGTTTTTAAGGAATTTGGTTTGACTGCCGGGTTTGTTGGGATTTTAATAGCGTTCGTAACGGTTGCTCCGGAGCTTTTTACGGCAATTAGAGCAGCTAAAAACGATGAAATGCAAAGAGTTATAAATATCGCTATGGGGGCTAGTACAGTTAGTATTCTTTTAACGGTGCCGGCTTTGATTTTTCTTTCTATTTTAGTAGGAGTTAAACTTACTTTAGATTTCACTCCTCTTCAGGTTGGAGCTTTATTGCTTACTATTTTACTCGTTTGGAAAACAACGGAAGACGGAGAGACAAACTATCTTGAAGGTCTCTCTCACCTTATGATTTTCTTAAGCTATGCAGTTATAGCTGTTTTTTATTAAAATTTAGGAGGCAAGATTCTTAATTCCAAAAAGATTTTTGTCTTTTTTATTTTTATATCGTATCCTAGTATGTCACATATTTTTTTAACTAAAAACATTCCCATTCCTACATTTTGAGAATTTTTTATTTGATTAAAAAAGTCAAATATTTTTTGAGGATTTTTTATAGGTTCTCCGTCATGGTCTATAGTGATAAATGGTTTTGAATTTTCTAAGAATACTTCTACTTTTACTTCCGATTTGGAGTAAGTTAGTGCATTCATAAGTAAAATTTCAAGCATTAATATAAAAAGAGTTTTGTCAGTATTTATTATTAAATCTTTTTTTAAAAATTTTATATCTATCTTTTTTTGAGGGTATACAGGAGCAAATTTATTGCAAAGATGTTTTAAAATAGAAGTTACTTTTAAAGGTTCTATGCTTAATTTTATATTTTTACTTTTGATTTTTAATATAAAAAACAGAACTTCATAACTTCTTTTTAAAATTAATCCTTCTTTTTTTATTTCTAAATTCGCCTTTTTTATCGTTTCTAAATCAGGACTTTCTTTTTGTAATTCTTGAGAAATTGTATCGCTATTTTTATTTATTACTAAAGTAGGTTCTTTTAATTTATTTAAAAAATACTTAATTAACGAATTGGTAAATTTCTCTTTTTCTTCTAAAAGTAGCATTCTTTTTGTAATATCTTGCCTAATTGCGATGTATTCGATTATGTTTCCTTTTTCGTCTTTTATAGGAATTACATTTGCTAAAACATAATATGAATCTCCGTTTTTTTTTCTATTTTTGATAACCCCTTTAAAAATTTTTCCGGATTTTATAGTAGACCAGAGTTTTTTGAATAAAGATTTCGGCATATCGGGGTGTCTTACTATGTTGTGATTTTTATTTATCAGTTCATCTTTTGTGTATCCGGATATTTTTTCAAACATAGGGTTTACATCGGTTATAATTCCTTTTGTATCTGTTTTGGAGATAATTATGGTTTTATCCAAGGCGTCTTTTATCTGTCTTAGGTAGTTTATTTCCTTTTTTAGTTTTTTATTTTCTTCTTTTAGAGTGTCGTAATCACTTTCTATATTAATAATCTCCTCGCTCATTTTCTCTCTTTTTTGTAAAATTTTTGTTATATTATACTGAAAATTAAAAACTTTGGTATTATTATCGTGTAAAAATTCGACAAAAGGAGAAAAAATGGATAGAAGAAAGTTTTTAAAAACTGCCGGAATCGGTGCGGTTGTTGCAAGTGGCTTTACTACTAATTTGTATGCTAAAACAACTAAAACCCTAAAAATTGCACTATCTTGGCCAAAAACTTTACCTATTATGGGCGATGGGATTTTATATTTTGCAAAAAGAGTAGAAGAACTTAGTGGTGGAAGTTTAAAAATAAAAGTATACGGAGCAAACGAACTTGTACCGGCACTTCAAGTGTTTGATGCTTGTCGTAACGGACTTATAGACGGGTTTCATTCGGGTCCATATTATTGGAAAGGTAAAAATCCGGCATTTAGTTTATTTACGGCGTATCCTTTCGGAATGATAGCGGATGAAATGATGGCTTGGCTTGATTTTGGTGGAGGAATGGAAGTTTGGAGAGAACTTTACGCTAAATATAATTTAATTCCTTTTAAAGGGGGAAATACCGGTAATCAAATGGGTGGTTGGTTTAGAAAACCTATTAAATCTTTAAAAGACTTAAAAGGTCTTAAAATGAGAATTCCGGGGCTTGGAGGAGAAGTAATGGCGGCTCTTGGAGTAAAACCGGTAAATATCCCGGCAGGTGAGCTTTATACTTCACTTGAGAGAGGCGTAATTGACGCGACTGAATGGGTAGGACCGGCTCTTGATATTAAGATGGGATTTTATAAAGTTGCGAAATATTATTATTCCGGTTGGCACGAACCTGGTACAAACCTTGAACTTACATTTAACAAAAGAAAATTTGAAAGACTTTCTAAAGAGCATAAAGCAATTATTGAAACTGCTGCAAATGAGATGAATGCAAGAATGCTTGCAGAGTTCCAATACAGAAACGGTATGGCTTTAAAACAGATAATGAATGGAAAATATGGAGTAAAACTTTGTGAATTTCCAAAAGACGTTAATGAAGCTGCTAAAAAAGCGATTAAAAAAATTCTTGAAGAAAACGCCAATAAAAATAGAGATTTTGCTAAAGTGTATGAAAATATTCAACAATTCTTCCCGGATACAAGAAAATGGACTGATGTCGGAGCTAAATGGTTCTTGGATGCAAGAGACGCTGATTTTAAATACGATAGCTAATCCCTTTTGGGATTTGCATTATATGAAATCTTTTAAAACTTCACTGCATAAAGCAAATCCGAAAGCCCCCGTTACTCCTACAAAACTTCCCATATCGCAGTTAATAGGCTTTTCTAGCGAAAAAACCACCTTAAAATCTTTTTTGAATTTTTCTTTTTTTAATTTGTCTCTTACTTTTTTGGCAAAGGGGTCGTTTTGAGTTTTCCAAATACTATCTATTTTTATTTTGGTAGGGTCTATTCTTTTTGCGGCTCCCATTGAAGAGATTATTTTGGGATAAGCTTTTTTTATAAGAGCTATTTTTGCGTTTAAATCGTCAATTGCGTCTATTATTATGTCATATGGAGTTAAATCCAAAGTCTCAATGTTTTGAGGGGATAATTTCATATCTATGGGAGTTATTGAGGGGTATAGTTTTGCCAGTACCTCAACTTTTTTTTCTCCTACGAATTCACTTCCTATTTGACGGTTTTGGTTTGTTTTATCAAACGTATCAAAATCTATAACAGTTATGTTTTTTACTCCACTTCTGTATAAACAATCAAGAGCATATCCCCCGACTCCCCCGACTCCACATATGAGTATTTTTAAGTTTTGGAGATGTTCGAATTTAGAAAAAAGTTTTTTACATCTGTCAAATCTCATTTAAAACCTTTGCTAATTTTTGTATTTGAAGATATGAATCTGCAAATTTATAACCCTCATAAAGTTCGTCTATATCTTGAGGAAAATAGTGTTTATCGAATTTTACTCCTATAAAGGCTCCTATGTCTACGACCATATGTTGATTTAAATAATCTAAAACGTACTCTTTATTGGTTCTGTTTAGGATATCGGCTCTTATGAATTTGCCTCTGTTGATGTTGTTGTATGCCAAATCTTCAATGGGATAAACTTCGCTGATTGAAGGAATTATTAAATGGACGGCTTGGTAATTTTTATATTTATAAATTCTTATGAATTCATCTTCTTTAAACACGTTTAAATCTTTAAAGTTCCATTTTGATGTTTTAAAGTAGGGCTTTTTAAAAAAGTTACTATGGATATTTCCACTTAAATCTATAAAGTGTCTGATAAGATTTGCCGAGTCTTTTACGCTTTCTATATCTTCGCAAATTTTTCCGGTGTTTTTTAAAGAGGTTTGCATAAGCTCAAGATACGCTTTTTTAACAGCTGTTTCAAAATTTAAATCACATCCGAAAGATAAAATAATTTCATTGTGGTTTTTGTATAAAGCGGCTATTACCGGATATTTGTTTCCGAGTGTGGCGTCATATATTTGTATTTTGTCACTATTTAAGGGGTGGTCGATTTTAGGAAGAGAAAGTCCGTATTTTACGACTTCATATTTTACAAATCTTTCTATTATTTCAGTTTTTGCATTATAGTAGGCTTTTTTTAAATCCGTATGAAAAGCCATTCCGTTACTTGCGTATAAATTTTGAATCAAGTTGATAGGGAAATAGACAGTTTCTTCAGTTTTTGGGTTTATAAATGGAATAGAGAGTATTTCAAATATATCAGTGTTAAAATCTATTAAATCCTCTTTTTCAAGCTCTTTTATTTTGTAAATATCATCAAGTTTTTGAGTTAAAAACCTTTCGGTTATTATGGCGTCTTTATGAAGTGTGGGGATATAATACTCTTCCAAAAAATTTCTTGTTAAAATCCTCTCACACATCTCCCCGTAAGCAGAAGTTAAAGCCTCTTCTTTGCTAAAGCCTTTTCCAAAAGAGAAAAAGTTAATTTTTAAAAGAAAAATTTGGGCTAAATGTACGTTTTTAAATGTCGAGGTGTTTTCTATAGGTATTAAGTTTATTTGTTTGAAAAAATTTTTCATATTTCTTCTTTTAATTTTTCAAGTGCTTCATATCCGGTCATATCCAGTTTTATAGGAGTTATGGATACGTAACCTTGCTTGATAGCCTCAAAGTCGCTTCCTTTTTCTTCTTTAAAAGCGAGTGGATGTAGTCCTATCCAGTAGTACTCTTCCCCTCTTGGGTTTGTGTGTTTATGAGCATCGTTTCCGTAGAGTCTGTAGGCAAGTTTTGTGGCTTTAAAACCTTTTATCTCTTTAGTGTTCGGAATATTTACGTTTAGGATATGGCGATGAGGTATTGTTATTTTATTTTCTATTACTTTTTTTGCAATTTCTCTGACTGCTTTTTTTGCGTTTTCCCAGTTAATTTCGGTCGGTGGGGTGTCGAAGCTTTTTAAAACTTGAGAAAAGGCGATTGAAGGAATTCCGTGAAGAGCCCCTTCCATAGCACCACCGGCGGTACCGGAATATGTGACGTCTTCTCCTAAATTTGCTCCATGGTTAATTCCACTTAATACTAAATCGGGTTTTTCTCCTTTAAAAAACTCTTCAAACGACAAATAAACACAGTCTGTCGGGGTTCCGTCGTCAAGTTTATAGAAATTTTCTTTTATTTTTATAAATCTTAGAGGCTCTGTAAGGGTAAGAGAGTGCGAACAGGCACTTTTGGGAAATGCAGGGGCTGCTATCGTTACTTTTCCCAAATCTTTTACGGCTTCATATAAAACTTCAAGCCCTTTAGCCTCAAAAGAGTCGTCATTTGTTATTAAAATTTTCATTTTTCTCCTTCAATTTATTAAAATTCCGTTATAACTTTTTACTTCTTACTTCAAAGGATAAATTATGTACGAAAAATATCTAAGAGACGATATTAATATTAAAATTTTATCAAATTACCCTTTTTATTTAGCCGATGTGGAGGAGGATTTTGAAAAGTTTAAAGAAAAATTGCCGGTTTATGACGTGGGGGTTTGGGTGGAAGATAAAAACAGACTTAAACTAAACGAAGTTAGAATATTTAACTCTTTAAAAGAAGAGCTTAGCTGGGAGGATGTGGTTTTAAATTATATGAAGGCTTTAAATGCGTTTATGAGAGAACAGATAGGCGTTTGTATAGATAAATCCGTTCCCAGAATTTTAGATAATTCTCTTACTTATTTAATTCCCCAAAGAAAAGATAAAAAAGAGTTTAGCGATATGTTTTTTATTGCGATAAAAGGGGAGGTTATTTTTCCTATGATAAGTAAAGAGTATGATGTGAATTTGGCTTTAGTAAAACTTGCAGAATGGAAAAATAGAGCAGGAATTAAAATTTTGTTAAAATTTCACTATTAAATTAAAAAGGAGATTAAATGGCAAAACTTGTACTTGTTAGACACGGAAAAAGTGAATGGAACAAACAAAATAGATTCACAGGATGGGTGGATGTTGATTTAGCACCGGAAGGAGTTGAAGAAGCGAAAAAAGCCGGGCAAAAATTAAAAGAAGCTGGATTTAGTTTTGATATATGTTTTTCTTCATATCTTAAAAGAGCGATTAAAACAGGAATTATAATTTTAGAAGAGCTTGATTTGCTTTATATCGACCATTTAAAAGACTGGAGATTTAACGAAAGACATTACGGGGCTTTAACTGGGCTTAATAAAGACGAAGTAAAAGCGGAAGTTGGAGAAGAGAAGTTTTTACTTTATAGAAGAAGTTATGACGTACCACCTCCACCTTTGAGTCTTGATGATAAAAGACATCCGAGATTTGACCCTCATTATAAAAACTTTCCTCAAGATTTGCTGCCAAGTACCGAAAGTTTAAAAGATAATCAAATAAGAGCGATGGCTGCTTTTCACGAAAGAGTGGCACCTTTACTTGTAGAAGGAAAAGACGTACTTATTACGGCTCACGGAAATACTATTAGAGGTATGGTAAAAGAACTTGACGGAATTAGTGACGAGGATATTCCTAAATTTGAAATTGCAACGGGAGTTCCTAGAGTATATGAGTTTGACGAAGCTCTTCGTATCAAAAACGTGTACAATATAGATTAAGGAGGCTTTCTCCTTAATCGTTTGAATATTTGTTTTTTATAAAAAAGAAACTCCCAAATAACGCACTAAATAGATTAATACTTACTAGCATATAAATAATAACTATCTGATAACTTACTGCTTTTAAAGGAGAGGCACCGGTTAAAAGCATTCCAGTAGTAATTCCGGGAATTGCCACTACACCTATTGTCTGAAGCATATTGTTAACGGGAATTAAAGCCGCTTTTATAGCTTGACGTTGCATAATTTTAAACGCTTCTTTTATATTGGCACCTATTGCTATAAAGGCTTCTATCAGTTCTTTTTGAAGTTCGAGTTCTCTTTTTATTCTCTCAATCGTAAGGGTATAGGTATTTAGTGAATTTCCTATAATCATTCCGGCAATAGGTATAAATTCGTTGGGTTTTAGAGAAATAATTTTAAAAACTATTAAAATTAAAAGAATAATCGTAGTACTTAAACTTAAAGAGTAAAAAGCCGCTTTAAAAGAAAAATTAGTTCTTTTTTGGGCTATATAAGATGAGTATAAAAGCATTAGAAAAATTATTGGAATATAAAAAAGAGGGTTTTTTATTTTAAAAACAAACCCTAGCACAAACCCTAAAACAGTTAATTGTAAAAACGCCCTTATTGAATTAAAAAAAAGCTCTTTTTCTATTCCTATTTTGTATTTGTATGAAATAATTAACGGAATTAAAACTAAAATAAAACTAAAGGTTATTAAATCAAACTGCATTACTCTCCTTTTTTCGGAATTTTAACATTTATGGGTTAATTTTGATACAATTTCTTAAAAAAAGGGAAGTTATGAAAATAATCAAAACCACTTCTTCTGAATTTGAAAAAGAGTTTAACGAAATTTTAGCCCGTGGTAAAATGGATATTGAAAATGTTGAGGGGATTGTTAAAGGGATTATTAACGAAGTAAGAAGCGAAGGAAATAAAGCACTTTTTAGACATATAGCCAAATTTGACAAATGGGAACCGAAAACAGATGAGGATTTGGAAATTTCCAAAGATGAAATGAAAAAAGCTTATGAAAATTTAGACGAAGAGTTGAAAAAAGCTCTTCATTTGGCGTTTGATAGAATAAAAACGTATCACGAAAAGCAGCTTCCTAAATCTTGGCTTGATTTTGAAGAAAACGGAACTATTTTAGGACAGAAAGTAATGCCGGTTGAAAAAGCTGGGGTGTATGTACCGGGAGGTAAGGCGTTTTATCCGAGTTCTCTTTTAATGAACGTAATTCCGGCTATTGTGGCAGGGGTTAAGGATATTGTAGTAACCACTCCGGTTATTGAAAATAGACCTAATGCCCTTTTACTAGGGGCTTTATATATTTGTGGATGTCCTAGGACTTTTAAAGTAGGGGGAGCCAGTGCCGTTGCCGCTATGGCGTATGGGACTCAAACAATACCTAAAGTCAATGTAATTACGGGTCCCGGGAATATATTCGTAGCGACTGCCAAAAAACTTGTATACGGAGAAGTAAATATAGATATGATAGCAGGTCCTAGTGAAATCGGTATTATCGCCGATAAAAGTGCAAAAGCCAACTATCTTGCAATTGATTTACTCTCTCAAGCCGAACACGACGAAATGGCGAGTTCCATTTTAATTACCAATGACGAGGATTTGGCTAGTAGGGTAAAAGATGAGGTTTATAGATTTTTAAATGAGCTTGAGAGAAAAGAGATAGCTCAAAAATCTATAGAAGACAGAGGTGCTATTATCGTATCAAAGAATATTCAAGAGGCTGTTAATCTTATGAATCAGATAGCACCGGAGCATTTGGAGATAGTAACTTCAAATCCTTTTGAGCTTTTACCGAAAATAAAAAACGCAGGGGCTATTTTCCTTGGAGAAAACACCCCGGAACCTATAGGGGATTATATAGCAGGACCTAATCATACGCTCCCAACGGGTGGTACGGCTAAGTTTTATTCTCCTCTTAGTGTTGAGGTTTTTATGAAAAAATCTTCTATTATTTCGTTTTCAAAAGAAGCTATTTTACAAATGGGTAAAGA
The DNA here is from genome assembly GCA_964445785.1 of uncultured Nautiliales bacterium. Taxonomy (GTDB): domain Bacteria; phylum Campylobacterota; class Campylobacteria; order Campylobacterales; family Nautiliaceae; genus Nautilia. The sequence goes on along the minus strand of CAYULY010000004.1, from coordinate 60,686 downwards.
ATGTACCGTTTTAGCCCATACGGAAGGGCTTACGGCTCACGAAAAATCTGTTCTTGAGAGACTTAAATAATTGAAAGTTTTATCTTTTATAAGCGAAAGGATTTTGGATATTACTCCAAATACTCCTTTTGCTTTTTTGGTTTATCTTTTTGTATTTACTCTTTTTTGTGTGATGTTTATTTTTTGGCTTAAAAGAAAGTTTTCTTCTTCCAAAAAAGAGACCAAAAAAGAGATAACGTTGCAGGATTTATTAAATATAGCTTCCAATCCGAAATCAAACGCAAACGATTTGCTTAGTGCTTTAATGCTTTATAATCAAAAGTTTGATGTTAAAAGTAATCAAAAGGTTTCTTTGGAGTTTTTTAAAAAGGTACTTATCCATAAAAACAGAAATAAAAAACTTTTTGATTATTTTCACGGAAGTATTCTGCCTAAAAATATAGAATTTACGAAGATTTTAGATGAGCTGGAAAAAGATGCTTTAAATAAATAAGAGAAGAGATTAAACTCTGTCTCTTAAGTTAAGAGCTGCGATAACTTCAAGATATTTATCGTGGTCTTTTCTTTTTAAATATCTCATAAGTCTCTTTCTTTGTCCAACTAATTTAAGTAAACCTAGTCTGCTTGAATGGTCGTGTTTGTGTTTTTGTAAATGTTCGTTGATTTCATTGATTCTTTCAGTCAAAAGTGCGATTTGAACCGCAGGACTTCCGGTATCTTTTTCATCATTTCCGAATTTAGCGATAATTTCTCTTTTTTTCGCCGAATCTAAAGCCATCTTAGCCTCCTGATTGGTAAATTTTCAAATTTCTTTGAATTGAATTGAAAGTATACAAGGTTTTGGAAAAAAAAGCAAATTATTGTAAAATAGGCACTGACCGATGCTTTATTTAATTTCAATTTAGATTTACCAAAATATGATAATATATATGGGAGAAAAGCCACTCAAAAAAAATCAAAATTTACAAATATTGTAGAAAATTTAAATTCTCAATTTCACTACCAAAGAAGAAAAAGGTACGGGAATAAGGCTTTATATGTCTAAGATTATTGTAAAAAAATATTTTGATGCCGTTATAGACGTAAAAAATACGAGAGACAGAGTAATTTTTTATATAAAGTTTAATAAAAAAGGATAATTTAGGTATAATTTTATAAAAAGGATATAAATTGTTATTTACCAAATCTACGGTTTATACTTTACACGCTTTAGTTGAATTATCTAGATTTGATAAACCGGTAGATGTTAGTTATTTAGCTGAGATTACCGATTTACCGAAGCCTTTTTTAGCTAAACTTTTACAAACTCTCTCAAAAAAGGGTTTTGTAAAATCTTATAAAGGAATTCACGGAGGTTTTATTTTATCTAAATCTCCAAGAGAAATTAAAATTTTAGAGCTTTTTAAAGCGATGGAAGATAAAAATTCTTTAGTTTTTTACTGTTCTCAAGAAGAAAGCGACTGTGTAAGAGATAGAGCCGGAATATGTGTTTTAAGACCCTTTTTTTCGTTTTTGGAAGAAAAGCTTTTAGATGTTATTAAAGATTATACTTTAGAAGATGTAATAAGGATGAAATCTGGTAAATAAGGTTAAAAAATCACTAAGGTTTTTTAGTGAGATTACTGATTTAGGTGTTGTTGTCTTTGTTTTTGCGATACTTTTAATTATTATCGTTCCGCTTCCAAGCGGAATACTAGATTTTTTTCTTACTATTTCTTTATCGGTTGGGGTTTTAATTTTACTTTTAAGTTTATATATTCCAAAACCTACCGATTTTACCACTTTTCCTACTATTATTTTGATTGTTACTTTATACAGACTCTCTTTAAATGTAGCCACAACCAGAATGATTCTAAGCAGAGGTCACGAAGGTCCACAATCTGTTAGTGAAATTATTACGGCTTTTGGGAATTTCGTAATTGGAGGAAACTACGTAATAGGAATAATTGTTTTTATTATTTTGGTGATTATCAACTTTATGGTAATTACCCAAGGTTCTACAAGGGTTGCTGAAGTTGCTGCAAGATTTACGCTTGATGCGATGCCCGGGAAACAGATGGCTATTGACGCCGATTTAAACGCCGGGCTTATTGATGAAGAGGAAGCCAAAAGAAGAAGGGCCGAGCTTATAAAAGAAGCGAACTTCTACGGGGCTATGGATGGGGCTAGTAAGTTTGTAAAAGGTGATGCGGTTGCCGGGATTATTATTACACTTGTAAATATAATAGCCGGGTTTTTGATAGGTGTTTTTCAACACGGTCTTAGCTTATCCCAGGCGGCTTCTACGTATACGATATTGACCGTAGGAGACGGACTTGTAGGGCAGATTCCGGCTCTTATGATATCTACGGCAACGGGTATTATTATCACAAGAGCTACAAAAGATGAAACAAACTTTGCGGAAGGTGTTATCAAGCAGTTAATAAGAGATTATAAAGTTGTTTTGATAGTGGGGACTATATTGATTTTTATGGCGTTTATTCCGGGGTTTCCTACGGGGAGTATGCTTTTTGTGGGGTTTGTGTTTTTGGTAACGGGATATTTAATGATGGAGAGTGAAAAAGGTGTTGACCCTATAGGCGAATTGCTGGCTAAATTTAGAAAAAAACCACCTTCTACTTCTCCTAAAAAAGATTCGACTCAAGCCAAAAAATCTGACGGTGCTAAAAAAGAGGTCCAAAAACCGAAAAAATCTCCGGAAGAACTTGCAAAAGAAGAAGAAAAAGTTTTGGAGGATATATTAAAAGTTGAACTTTTAGAGCTTAATATAGGGTATCAGTTAATTAAAATAGCCGACCCTAATCAGGGAGGGGATTTGCTTGATAGGATAAAAACTATGAGAAAGAAAATAGCTCAAGACTTCGGGTTTTTAGTACCTCAAATCAGAATTAAGGATAATTTGCATTTAAATCCTAATGAGTATCAGATTTTATTAAAAGGTGTTGAGGTTGCAAGAGGGGAGATTTATCCGGATAAATATCTTGCTATGTCAACTCCTATGGTAATAGAGGAGATTGAAGGGATAAAAGTAAAAGAACCGGCTTTTGGAATAGAGGCCATATGGATTGATGAAGATAAAAAAGAAGAGGCTTTGATGAATGGATATACTGTTGTTGACGCTTCTACCGTGATAGTTACGCATATTAGTGAAATAATTAAAAAATACGCAGAAGAACTTCTCACCCGTCAAGATGTTCAAGCTCTGCTTGATAGAGTTAAAAAAGATTTTCCGGCTATTGTAGAAGATGCTCTTAAAGTTGCAAGTATCGGGCTTATTCAAAGAGTGCTTAAGTCTCTTCTTCACGAAAAAATACCTATTAAAGATATGATAACTATTCTTGAGACCATTGCGGATGTAGCTGAATATACCAAAAATGTTGATGTGATTGTCGAACACGTAAGAAGTGCTTTAAGCCGTGTTATTACGAAACTTTATGAGAGTGAAGACGGAACTCTTAAATTAATTACGTTTGACGCTGCGACAGAGCAGTATCTTATGAATAAACTCCAAAAACAAGGAGAACAAAAGCAGTTTCTTTTAACGGTTGCCGAAATGAATAAACTTGTAGAGGAGATTAGTAACGCGGCTGCCGAAATTGTAAATAAAGGAATTGCCCCGGTGGTGTTGATAGTAGATCCTCTTATAAGAAAACCGCTTGCCGAAATACTTGAGAGATTCGGAGTGGATGTTGTGGTGTTGTCTCACGCCGAAATAGACCCGAATGCTAAATTTGAAGTGCTTGGAAGTATAAGTATTAACTTTAACTCTTAAAAGCTATAAACGTTGCAAAATTATTCCATCTGAAAATTACTTCTATTTCCTTAAAACCGGCGTTTTTTAGCATTTCTATGTTTTCGTTCATAGTATAAGGAATTAAGACGTTTTCTAAGGCTTCTCTTTTTTGGGCTATTTCAAATTCGCTATAACCCATTTTCTTTTTGTATTCATAGTAGATATCTATCATAATTTTGTTTAATTTTTTATTTTCGGTTATTAATTTTTCACTCATTAAAAATATCCCGTCGTTTGTTAAGGAGTTGAATATCTTTTTGATTAGCTTTTCTCTTTTTAAAGGTCTTATAAATTGAATGGTGTAGTTTGCTATAACGGCTTTTGAGTTTGAGAAATCGTAATTTAAAAAGTCATCCTCTATAAATTCTATATTTACTCCGAAGGCTTTTGCTTTGTTTGTGGCTCGTTTAATCATAGCAGGGGAATTGTCTATACCTATTAGGTTAAGCTCGGAAGTAAATTTTTTAGCTAATTCTATAAGAAACGTACCAGTAGAACTTCCCAAATCCACTATTTTGTCGTTTGGATTTAAGAAATTTTTTAGGATGTCTATTTGTAAGTTTAGGTTTTCTTTGTAAAAAGGAACGCTTCTATTTAGCATATCGTCAAAAACACTTGCCACTTCTTCGTCAAATTCGAACTGTTTTTTGATAGGTTTATTAAAAACTTTGTCTTCCACTTTTATCCTTTGGTATAATTACTTAAGAAATTTTATCATAAAGGTTATTTTTATGAAAGATGCTACGTTAGCTATCCACGCAGGATATGAAAAGGACTCTCAAAAAAGTATGCAAGTACCTATTTATATGACTACGGCTTATGAATATGAAGATACCGACCACGCAGCTAGACTTTTTGATTTACAGGAAGAGGGTAATATCTATACGCGTATAGGAAACCCTACAACAAGAGTATTTGAAAAAAGAATAGCAGCCCTTGAGAGGGGAATTGACGCCTTAGCTACGGCTAGTGGAATGTCCGCTATTTTTTATACTATTTCCAATTTGGTGGGAAAAGATGATAATATAGTTATTTCAAATAAGCTTTACGGAGGCAGTATTACTTTATCAACCCAAACTCTTCAACAGTTTGGGATACAAAGCAGATATTTTGATATAGACAATCCTCTTACGTTAGAAGATGTAATAGACGAAAAAACAAAACTTATTTTAATAGAGAGTATTGCCAATCCGGCACTTAATGTAGCCGATTTTGAAGAAATTGTAAAAATTGCTAATAAATACGGGGTTATTATCGCGTGTGACAATACAATAGCGACTCCTTATGGGGTAAAACCAATTGAATTTGGAGTCGATATAGTGGTACATAGTGCAAGTAAATATATAGTGGGAAACGGGAGTGCCATTGCCGGGTGTATTATTGAGGCTCCTTTTGCAAGAGAGAAATTAAAATCAAACAGATATCCTCAATTTAATGAACCGGATGAGAGTTATCACGGACTTATTTATAATGAAAAATTTAACTCTCCTTTTATAGCAAGGGCAAGACTTGCACTTTTAAGAGATTACGGGGCCGTTATTTCTCCTTTTAATTCTTGGCTTTTATTACAGGGACTTGAACATTTACATTTAAGAATTAAGCAACATTCGACTTCGGCACTTGAAATAGCCAGATTTTTAAAATCGCATTCGAAAGTGAAAAATGTAAATTATCCGTTATTAGAGGGGGATAAAAATTATGAAAAAGCAAAAAAATATTTACAATATGCAGGTGGAATTATCAGTTTTGAACTGGGAAGTTACAAAGAGGCTAAAGACTTTGTAAGTAAACTTAAAATCTTCTCTTTAGTAACGAATATAGGAGATAGTAAATCTCTTGTAACCCATCCGGCAAGTACCACTCATCAGCAATTAAGTCATAAAGAATTAATAGAAGCGGGAGTACCGGAAGGTCTTATTAGACTTAGTATAGGGCTTGAAGATACGGGAGATTTGATTAAGGATTTAAATGAAGCGTTTAATTAATCAAATTTTTATCATTCCTTTTTTATTTCTGTTTTTTACATTTGCATTGTTTGGTGTTTATTACTTCTTTTTTATCAATGAGATAACCCAAAAAGAATTAACAAAAGCCAAAGATATAGTAATTCAAAATAAAAAAAACTATTTAAAAACAGAACTTGATTCTATAATAAAAGCTATAGAAGAGATAAGATTAAGTAGTTACCTTTTGACTGAAAGAAATCTTCAAGCTTTGTTGGATGTTGTTCTTCATAATTATAAATATTATTCGAAAGGACTTGTGAAGTTTTTTAAAAACCATCAAAATAAAGATTTGTTTTTTTATATAATTTCTAAAAAAAATATATATCCTAAATTAAAAAGAACTTATATAAAAACAGGACACACTAAGCATTTAATCGTTATTAAAAATAATGTTAGCTACTTAGCAGTAGAGAAACGTTTTAAAGATGGTACTATTATAGGTGTAGCTTTTAAGCTTTCTATAGTAGATAGTTTTATTAAAAAAGATATCTTTAAGTATTTAGAGAGAGTAAATGAACTTCATTCTTATATAGCAGTGGGAATGGTAACAGATTGGAACCCTAAAGGGAATGTTTTTGGGAAGATTGTTTATCATCCTATTAAATCATTTATAGGTAAGCCTCTTTTATTAAATAAACCGGATGTAAAAGGAAATTATTTCAGAAAGGAATATTTTAATTGTTTAAAAGTAAAAGATAGTTGTTTTTTAACATATTTTTATAAAAATCCTTTAACTGGTAAAGTTGAAAAGAAAATAAGTTATTTTACTATTTACAGACCTTATAATTTAACTTTTATGAAAGGGTATTATTTTTCAGATATTACAAAAGATATTAATTATATAAAATCCCAAATAGAAAAGGAAGCTAAAAAAGTATTTATCGGAACCATTATTATAATGATTGTTTTTGGGGCTTTTAGTTTTTTTGTGGCCTATTTGATATCTCAAAAAATAATGAAAAGAATAATTGAGGATTATGAAAAATTAAAAAATAATTATAAAAAATCCAAAGCTCTTTTATATGAAAAAGTTTATTTTGATAAAGTTACTAAACTTCCTAATAAATTCAAACTTTTAGAGGATTTGGATAATTATAAAAGTCTTATAATTATAGATATTGACGATTTTGCGAATATTAATAATCTTTACGGATTTAATTTCGGAAATTATATATTAAATTGTGTAGCGACTACATTAAAAAAGAGTTTTGATAACGTCTATAAAATAGGGGATGATGAATTCGGTATACCTTTTAATAAAGAAATAAAAGAGGAGTTTTTAAAAGAGTTTTCATCTTTTGAGTTTAAATGTGAAAATTTTGAGCTTATGTTTACGATAGGGGCTAGTAATATTAAAGATTTATATATTACTGCCGAAAACGCTTTAAAAACCGCTAGAAAGAAAAATATAAAATATCTTCTTTACGATAAAAAATTTAAAGAAGAACAGCTTCATAGAGTAAAACTCCTTCAAAAATTAAAAACTATTCTTCACAATGAAGATATAGAACCTTATTATCAATGTATTGTTGATAAAAACGGTAAATTGCTCAAATACGAATCTTTAATGAGGCTTAAATATAAAGGTGAGATCCTTTCTCCTTTTATGTTTATGGATTTAATAAAAGAAGCAAGACTTTATGAAGAATTTTCAAATGTAATGATAAAAAAAGTTTTTTCTCATTTAGTGACTCAAAAAATAGATAAAGTTTCGATTAACTTATCTTTTATAGATATTGCCAATAAAGAGACAAGAACGCTTATTTTAAATCTTTTAAGAAGTTTTTTTGTAGGAGATAGAATTACGTTTGAGATTTTAGAGAGTGAGAGTATTCAAAATTTTGAAGAAATTAAAAAATTTATAAAAGACGTTAAACAGTTCGGAGCTAAGATAGCTATTGACGATTTTGGAAGTGGATATTCCAACTTTATTAACATTTTGGCACTTGAGCCGGATTATGTAAAAATTGACGGGACGCTTGTTAAAAATATAGATAAAGAGGAGTATTTTGAAATAATCAAACTTATCTGTACTTTTTCTAAAAAATTCAATATAAAAACGATTGCGGAATTTGTAGAAAATGAAGAGATTTTAAATAAATTAAAAGAAGTAGGAGTTGATTATTTTCAGGGTTATTATTTTTGTAAATCTCTACCTTTTGATAAAATTGCATTAAAAAAAGGAAACTATGAAACTTGAAACGAAAATAGCTCATTTTACTAAACCTTTGTATCTTGAGAGTGGTAGAATATTAGAGCCGTGGCAGATTATATATGAAACATACGGGGAGCTTAATGAACAAAAGAACAACGTAGTATTAATTACCCACGCCCTTTCAGGGTCGCATCACGCAGCCGGAATGTATGAAGGCGATAGAAAACCGGGATGGTGGGACGGACTTATAGGAGATGGGAAAGCTATTGATACTACTAAATATTTTGTAATTTCCACAAACGTAATAGGGAGCTGTTTTGGGTCAACTTCTCCTATGTCTCCTATGTATCCCGGAAGCAATGAGAGATATAGACTGAAATTCCCGGTAATTACTATAAAAGATATGGTAAAAGCTCAAAAGATTTTATTGGATTCTCTTGGTATAAGACATATAAAAGCCGTTATAGGTGGTAGTATGGGGGGAATGCAGGCTTTAAGGTTTGCCGTTGATTTCCCGGGGTTTTGCGAAAATATAGTGCCTATAGCGACTACTTATCAAACAAAACCTTACGTAATAGCTATTAATAAATCGATGATAGAAGCTATTAGGGCTGATTGTGAATTTAAAAACGGAAATTATGACCCGAATGAGATTAAAAGAAAAGGTTTAAAAGGTTTGGCAGCCGCTAGGATGATAGGATATTTAAACTATATTTCTCCAAAAACATTTGAAAGAAAATTTGGAAGAGAATACGTAAAAACTGATGGAATGTTTGAGCTTTTTGGGCGTTTTCAGGTTGAGAGTTATTTAGAATATAATGGAGCTATGTTTCCTAAATGGTTTGATCCTTTGAGTTATATTTATATATTAAAAGCTATCTCTCTTTTTGATATAAGTAGAGGATTTAACTCTTTAGAGGATGCTTTTTCTCAAATTACCGATAAAATGCACTTAATATCGTTTAGTGGGGATACTCTGTTTTTCCCTCAAGAGATGAGGGATATAAAAGCTTATATGGATAAAGTAGGGGGAGATTGTAATTATTACGAAATAGAGAGTGATTACGGACACGATAGCTTTTTGGTTGAGCTGGATAAATTTGATTTTATTATTAAAGATATTTTAAAGGACTGAAATGAAAGATTTCGAAAAAAAACTAAAAGAGGCAAAAGAACTTTTAGATAAACTAAACGACCCGGAAATTACTCTTTATGAAGCGATGCAGTATTATAAAAAAGGAATAAAACTTTTAGAAGAAGCTACAAAAATGATAGAAGAGGCAAAACTTGAATTTGAAGAAATAAAATGAAAATAGCTCTTTTACAAAGTGCCGAACTCCCGTTTGATAAAGCTAAGCTTAATTATTATTTAAATATTGCAAAAAGAGAAAACGCAAAGCTGTTCGTCTTGCCGGAATATGTACTTAATAGATTTTTTAAAGATTTAGAAATAACTCCTATTAATTTTATAAAAGACCAGACAAAACATCAAACGAAACTTTTAAAAAAACTCTCTCTTGCTTATAATATAGTAATTTTGGCTCCTTTAGTTGTAATTAAAGGAAACAAAAAATATAAAGCGTTGGTTAAATTTTACAACGGAAAAGCCAGGTATTATTATCAAAACGTTTTAATGCCTTATTCTCACTGGAATGAAGAGGCTTTTTTTGATGCAAAAGAAAATAAACCCCTTGTTTTTAGCATAGGTAAAATAAGAATCGGGGCTATGTTTGGATTTGAAGCTCATTTTACACAGTTTTGGGATTATTTCTTTCAAAAAAGAGTTGATTTGGCTGTAATTTGCAGTGTGGGGACTTTTAATTCTCATAAAAGATGGTATGAGATGTTAAAGAGTTTTGCATTTATAAAAAATATGTACGTAGCTAGGGTTAATAGAGTTGGTAGTTGGAAAGAGTGGAAGTTTTACGGTAAAAGTTTTATAGTCAATTCAGATGGAAATTTGGTAAATTCTCTGGGCTCAAAAGAAGAACTTTTAATAAGCTATATTGATAAAGAGTTTATTAAAGATTCAAGAAGAGAGTGGAAGTTTTTTAAGCTCTCAAAAAAGATTGAATTTAATTAAAAATCTCCAGTATTTCATAAGCCGTGTTTCTTTTTGCCGGAATTTCTCCTACGTCTTTTATTAGTTCTATCATCTCTTTTTGGTTCATTTGATTTTGGGCACCGGCACTTCTTACCACATTCTCTTCCATCATTGTAGAGCCTAAATCGTTTGCTCCGTATTTTAGGGCTAGTTGACCTATGTAACTTCCTTGAGTAACCCAGGAGCTTTGGATGTTTTTGAAGTTATCAAGAAAGAGTCTGCTAACCGCTAAATATCTTAAGTATCTGTTTGAAGATGTTTTATGTTTTACTATTCCTTCTTTGTAAAGGGCTGTGTTTTTCGGTTGAAAAGACCACATAATAAAAGCTCTAAAACCTCCCGTTTCATCTTGAAGATTTCTTATTTTTTCCCAGTGTTCCACTACTTCTTCTATCGTCTCAACCGTTCCGAACATCATAGTGGCAGTGGTTTTCATTCCGATTTTATGAGCTGTTTTGTGAATTTCAAGCCATCTATCGGAGTCTATTTTTTTAGGGGCTATTATGTCTCTTACTCTATCACTTAAAATTTCGGCTCCGGCTCCCGGGATTGAGCTTAAACCTTTTTCTTTTAATCTTTCAAGAACTTCTTTAATGGAAATTTTTGAGATTTTTGATATGTAATCAATCTCCGGGGCTGAAAATCCGTGGATTGTGATTTGAGGATATTTTTTGTGGATATGCTCTACTAAATTTTCATAAAAATCTATTTTTAAATTAGGATGAACCCCTCCTTGAAATAGAATTTGAGTACCTCCTATTTTGATTAACTCTTCTATTTTTTTGTCAATCTCTTCAAAACTTAAAATATAAGCGTTTTTATCTTTTTTGTGTCTGTAAAATGCACAGAATTTACAATCCACCCAACAGATATTTGTATAGTTTATGTTTCTGTCTACTATAAAAGTGGTTATTTTTTTAGGGTGGAGTTCTCTTTTTTTTGTCAAAGCCATTTTTCCAAGGGTTATTAAATCTTCGTTTTTAAGTAAATCTATGGCTTCTTGTTTGGTTAATCTCAATATATCTCCTTTATTTTTGTATAATTCGAAAAATTTTGATTTATAGTAACAAAAAAGGCTAAATAATGGAAGAAATTATTTTAAAAATTTCTCAAAAAACTTTTGAAGAATTGAAAAAGGCTCACAAAGCCCCGTATCCTCTTTACTGTAAAAACGTATTTGTAGAGCTTGTAAAAGAGGAGGGATTTTTGAGTAGTTTAATTTTATTGATTAATGTAATAGCGGAAATGTTAAAAAACTTTTTAAAAAGAGATATAGATACGGAGGGGGTGAATTTGTTATAATTTTTAATTGTACATCAATAAACAATGCAAAAGAAGTAATGAAAAATATTTTAGAAAAGATAAGTAAAACTTCTTTTAACTATAAAGAAGATTTTATAAAATTGTCTTTATGCGGTGGTATAACGGTATTTAAAAAAGGATATGATGCAGATAGCTTTTTCAAAAAGCGGATGAAGCTTTAAGAGAAGCTAAAAAACTAAAAATATTTTTGTTGTAAAGGAATAAAATGAACTATTTTGATGCGGTTATTATTGTTATTACATTACTTTTGGCAATAAAAGGTTTTTTTAACGGAGTTGTAAAGGAAATAGCCGGGCTTGTAGGGATTATAGGAGGTTTGATTTTAGCTTCTAAATTTTATGCTCAGGTTGGGATTTATATTAATGAAAACCTTTTTCAAATTCCTAATAAATCAGCAATTTTTTTGGTCGGTTTTATAGCGGTTTTTTTCGGATTTTGGGTTGTGAGTATTTTTATAGGATTTTTACTTGGGAAAATATTAAAAATCAGTGCTTTAGGGTGGCTTGATAAGAGCTTGGGATTTTTATTTGCCGGGGCTAAGTTTTTTTTGCTTGTAAGTGTAATAGTTGCAATGCTTTCTCAAGTGGCTTTTATTAATGAAAAGTTGAAGCCGTATATTTCTAATAGTATAATTTTTCCTATTTTGGTAAAGGCAGGGAAAAAAGTTATTAATATAACACCTCAAGATTTAGAAAAAATTACTAAAAATGTTAAAATTACATAATTAAAAAATTTAAAGGACGTATATGTTTAGTAATGAATACGTAAAACAAAGAATGCAAAAAGCTCAAACTTTAAAAGAATTGGGAATTAATCCTTACGGGCATAATTCTCAAAGAAATACAACCGTTATGGAGTTTTTGGAAAAAAACAAAGATGTTTTGGAACTTGAAAACAGAAGAGACGAATCTCGTAAATTTACGGTGGCAGGACGTGTTAAGTTTTTAAGACTTATGGGAAAAGCCGCATTTTTTAAAATTGAAGATATGAATGGAATTTTACAAGTTTATATGTCAAAAAACGACTTAGGCGATAAGTTTAATATCTTGAAAAAAAATTTAGAAGTTGGGGATATCGTAGAAGTAACGGGATTCCCTTTCGTTACTAAAACGGGTGAACTTTCCATTCATGCGGATGATGTAAACATCCTTACAAAAGCCATCCATCCGCTGCCGGAAAAATTCCACGGTCTTCAGGATATTGAAACTAAGTATCGTCAAAGATATCTTGATATGATTATGAATAAAGAAACGCGTGACAGATTTAAATTAAGAAGTCAAATCGTAAGTCTTGTAAGGGAATTTTTCTTAAATAAAGGTTTTCTTGAGGTTGAGACCCCTATGCTTCATACGGTTGTGGGTGGGGCGAACGCAAGACCTTTTATGACTCATCATAATGCTCTTGATATCGATATGAACCTTAGAATCGCACCGGAGCTGTTTTTAAAAAGGTTAATCGTAGGTGGATTTGAAGCTGTTTTTGAGATAAACAGAAACTTTAGAAATGAAGGAATAGACCACACCCATAATCCGGAATTTACTATGATAGAGTTTTACTGGGCTTATCATACTAAAGAAGATTTAATAAAAATTACAAAAGAACTTTTTGATTATCTGTTTGAAAAACTTCACCTACCTAAAAAACTTCCTTACGGGGATATAGTTATTGATTTTGATGACTGGAAAACCGTATCTTACCGTGATGCTTTAGTTGAGATAGGAAAAGTCCCGGAAGACATTCTTGAAGATGTTGAAGCTATGAAAAAATATTTAAAAGAAAACGGGATTGAATTAGAAGAACATATTGATAGCAAAGGTAAGCTTTGGGCCGAACTTTTTGATGAGTTTGTTGAAGATAAACTTATAAATCCTACTTTTGTAACGGATTTTCCTATTGATATTTCACCTCTTGCCAGAAGAAGTGACGAAAATCCGGAAATTGCAGAGAGATTTGAACTGTTTATTGCCGGACGCGAAATTGCAAACGGATTTAACGAACTCAATGACCCAGTTGACCAGTATGAAAGATTTAAAGCACAGCTTGAAGCAAAAGCCAAAGGTGATGAAGAGGGAATGGATATGGATTATGACTATATCCGTGCACTTCAATACGGAATGCCTCCTACTGCAGGGGAGGGAATAGGAATTGACAGACTTGTAATGCTTTTAACTAACGCACATTCTATTAAAGACGTAATCTTATTCCCGACAATGAAACCGAAAAAAGAGATAAAAGACAGTGATGATATTCATTAATCGGGTGTTTTTTTGTTAAAATGTTTTTATTAAATTTAAAAAAGGAGAAATAATGAGTTTACTTAAAAATTATGACCAAGATGTTTATTCGATTTTGGAAAAAGAGTTAAAAAGACAAACGGACCATCTTGAAATGATAGCGAGTGAAAATTTCACTCTTCCGGAAGTTATGGAAGCTATGGGAAGTGTGTTTACTAATAAATATGCTGAAGGTTATCCTAATAAAAGATATTATGGTGGTTGTGAGTATGCGGATTTAATCGAACAGCTTGCAATTGATAGAGCGAAAAAACTGTTCGGATGTGAATATGCAAACGTTCAGCCGCATAGCGGTTCTCAAGCAAACGGAGCCGTGTATGTTGCACTTTTAAAACCACTTGATAAATTACTTGGAATGGATTTAAGCAACGGAGGACATTTAACTCACGGTGCTAAAGTTAACTTTTCCGGTAAACATTATCATAGTTTCTCTTACGGAATTGATGAAAAAACAGGAAGAATCGATTACGATAGAGTAAGAGATATTGCAAAAATTACTAAACCGAAAATGATTGTTTGTGGTGCGAGTGCATATCCAAGGGAGATTGACTTTGCAAAATTCCGTGAAATTGCAGATGAGGTCGGTGCTATCTTAATGGCAGATATTGCTCATATTGCCGGGCTTGTAGTAGCAGGCGAACATCCAAATCCATTCCCTCATTGTGATGTAGTAACAACTACAACTCACAAAACTCTAAGGGGGCCTAGAGGAGGACTTATCCTTACAAATAACGAAGAATATGCTAAAAAAATAAACAGTGCAATATTCCCTGGAATCCAAGGCGGACCGCTTGTACACGTAATTGCCGCAAAAGCAGTAGGGTTTAAAATGAATCTTGAAGATAGTTGGAAGGATTATGCTAAACAAGTTAAGAAAAACGCAAAAGTACTTGCAGAAGTACTTCTTGAGAGAGGCTATGATATTGTAAGTGGAGGTACTGACAACCACTTAGTGCTTGTAAGTTTCCTAAATAAAGAATTTAGTGGAAAAGAAGCGGAAGAAGCACTAGGAAGAGCCGGAATTACCGTAAATAAAAACACAGTTCCTGGTGAAAAAAGAAGTCCTTTTGTTACTTCGGGTATTAGAATCGGAAGCCCGGCACTTACGGCAAGAGGCATGAAAGAGGATGAATTTAGACTTATAGCTACAAGAATAGCAGATGTTCTTGATGATATCTATAACCTTGAACTTCAAGAAAAAGTAGCGGCAGAACTTAAAGAACTTGCAAGCAAATTCGTAATTTATGACAGACCGACTTATTAATTTTTAGGAGGGATTTCCTCCTAGTTATAAAAGGAGAAAAAGTGGCTTATACGGTTGATATTTCGCTTATTAAAATGAATAAACGTTACTATTATGAATATAAAGGTACAATTGTCAATAAGATTGTTTATAAGGGTAGGACGTTTTTTGATAAATATGAAAAAGTTGAAAAACCTTTGACTTTTCAGGTAATGAACGAGCATATAGAAAGAAAAATAATAGTGGCTCACGATTTAATCAACAGAGATAGAAATATAGTTGAAAATATCGTATTTGATTATAATGGAAGAGATCCAGAGAGATTTTGGAATAGGGCCAGTTTACTTTTAAGAGAGGAAGGGTTTTTAAATTTTACGGCATATAATTCAAAAACACCAGGACATTTGCACCTTTATATTCATAAGGGGCATACTACGCTTAGTGAAGCTATTCAGCTTGGAAAAGCACTTTCAATGAAACTTGCTACAAAGATTCCGAAACAGTGGAGAGTGTTTCCAACAGATGAATTGCCTAGTGAATTTAATATTTTGAATTTGCCTTATGGGATTTATAAAAAAGAAAGAGGGGCTTCTTGGGCTCGTCATATGTAAAAAGGAGATAAAATGGCAGGAGATGATTTTTTGAATTTAGATGAAAACGGTAAAAAAAACTTAAAAAAACCTTTAATTTACGGAGCTACCGGGCTGCTTGTGTTTATTATAGGGGTAGTGGTGTTCGCTCTTTTTAATCCGACTTCTAAAAACGAAAACGTAGTGATTCCACCGCAAATTGAAGAAAATCAACAGAAAAATAATGATGATATGTTTAAAGACGTACCGATTGATACAGACACCAATGTAGAAGAAAAAAATAATACTACATTGGCCGATAAATTAATAGCAAATGAAGAGAAAAAAGAAGAAACTTTACCTATCCAACAACCAAAGCTTCAAATAAAAGAAGCTCAACCGAAAGAAACGCAGATTAATGAAGAAAAACCTAAAGTTGAAGAAGTAAAAGAAGTTAAAAAACCTAAAGAAGTTAAAAAACAAACCCATAAAGCAAATTATTATATTCAAGTAGCTGCTCTTATTAAACATAAAGAACCGAATAAAAAATTTTTAGAGCTTATAAAAAAAGAGGGATTTGATTATAAACTTTATCACACTTACTATGTAAAAGGCGGTAAGAAAATAGAAATAGTAAAAGTTTTAATAGGTCCTTTTACAAAAGATGAAGTAACAAAAGAGCTTAGAAAAATAAAAGACACTATTACTCAAAACGCTTTTATTTATAAGGTAAAATAATGGTTTACGATAAGTTTTTAGTTGATGAATTTTCTCCAATTGCCATTTATAACCAAATAAAAACTCTTTTTAAAAATGAGAGGCTTTTTTTATTTGAAAGCGTTATTAACAACAGTGACGGAAATTATACGTTTTTGTTTGTAGGAGAGAGAGAAAGAATTAAATACAAGGATGACAAAACTTACTATTTTGACGGAAAAGAAGAAAAAATTTTTAATACTGACCCTTTTTCTTTTATAAAAGAGTATTATAAAAAAATCGATTTTAATTCTTATAAAGAGATTGCAAAAAAATTAAAAATAGGCTTTGTAGACGGGTTTGTAGGGTATATCGGTTATGATATGGTAAAAGTGTTTGAGCCGGTTTTAAAAAATGTAATGGATAATTTAAAAGATGAAACCGATATACCGGATTTTTATATGATAAGACCAAAAATTGTTTTGGGTTTTTCTCATAAATCATCGGAATTAACGGTTATTATTAACGACGAAAGTTATAAAGACTATCTTTATATCATAAAGGATGTGATTAATTCTTCTTATAAGCATCTGCCGTTAAAAAAAGCTAAAATTTTAAAAGAACCTAAATTCGTTTTTTCTCAAGAGAAATTTTTTGAAATGGTAAGAATTGCGAAAGAGCATATAAAAAACGGAGATATTTTTCAGATAGTTTTATCTAACAGATTAAAAGTAAAAGCGATTTTAGATAGGTTTTCTTTTTATAGAAAACTTAGAAGTAAAAATCCTTCTCCTTATCTTTACTTTTTAGATATTGACGATTTTGCAATTGTTGGAAGTTCTCCGGAAGTTATGGTTAGATTAAACGATAATATGATTCTTTTAAGACCGATTGCTGGGACTAGGAAAAGAGGAGAGAATTTAAAAAGAGATTTAGAGCTTGAAGAAGAGATGATTAATGACCCAAAAGAAGCAGCAGAACACATTATGCTTGTAGATTTGGGAAGAAACGATGTAGGACGTGTAAGTAAAGCCGGAAGTGTAAAAGTTGAGGAGCTTATGAGAGTTGAAAGATATTCTCACGTTATGCATATGGTAAGTGACGTCGTGGGAGAGCTTGATGATAAATACGATATGTTTGATTTATTTAAAGCGACTTTTACAGCAGGGACGATGACCGGAGCTCCGAAAATTAAAGCAATGGAGCTTATTGCAAAATATGAAGGATTAAAAAGAGGCTATTATGCCGGAAGTATCGGGTATTTCGGGTTTGATGGTAATATGGATACGGCTATTACTATAAGAACGGCACTTATTAAAGGAGATGAGATTATTTTCCAGGCAGGAGCGGGAGTTGTAGCCGATTCTAAAGAGGAACTTGAGTATAAAGAAGTTAAAAACAAACTTCAGGCTCTTGTAACAACACTAAAGGAATTGGAAGAGTAATGGGGGTTGTTAAAAGTTTTATAGGTAAAAAGGTCTACTATAGACCTCAAGGTTTTTTGGATACAAGTAACGCTTCTTTGATTATCACTCCAAACGATATTAATAATCTAGTCAAAAAAAACATAAAATACGTCAGTATAGATTTCAAAAAAGTTATAAGTGCAAATATTAACGCCATAAGATTTTTAAACGATATTTTTGATATTTTATATAAAAAAGACATAGAGGGTTGTTTTTTTAATCTTAATAAAAACGTTTTTAATTTGGTCTCAAAACTTGAGAGCAGATATTTTAACGTTTATGAATCAGAAGAGGTTGAGAAGGTTTTTACCAGTGAAGAGTTGGTGGAAAAAAATGTTTATCTTTGTTGTATGAATAATGACGAAAATAAAAATTTAATTATTTATAATTTGGTAAAAAAGGGTTATTTCCCGGTCATTGTGGATTCTTTGGATGCTATTAAAGATAAAAGCAAAGCAGTTATTATAAAAGATAGTTTAATTTCCAAATTTGCAGACAGAGTTAGTGCCGTTGTAAAAAACAATATGATTTATTTTTATTTTGACGGCTTTTTAGATACCAGCGTTTCTCACAAATTTGATATGGAGTATTTTAGAAGAAGTCTTAGTATAGGATTTAAAGTTTTTATTTTTGATATGTCAAATGTTAAAGGTTTAAACATTCACGCCGTTAATTTTCTCTCAAAACTTGGAGTTGAGAGTGCAGAATATGGGGCGTTAATGGCTATTGTGGGGCTTAGTGCAAAAAATATCCAAAAAAGAATGCTGCAGGATTTAGAGGATGTCGGGTTTTTGTTTTTTACACACGAAGAAGAGCTTTTAAATTCGGATGTTTTAAAAGAAGCTATTGAAAATATGGATGTTATCTATAAAAAACAAAAAAGAATTACAAAAGATTTGGTTAATTTATTGCCTTATTTTATTAATTCCACTATCGATACGATAGAGATGATGACGGGAATTAAAGCTAAAAAAGAAAAACCCGAACTTACAAAAATCCAACTTGATTTGGAATCGACTAAATATGTGGCAAGTGGTCTTGGATTTTACGGTGATATAGACGGAATGGTGGTTTTGATTTTTAGTGAAAAGTTGACTGAAAAAATTGCCGAAATTCTTTTAGGGGAAAAACTGAAAGATAAAGAAGAACTCCACGATATTGTTTCTGAATTTGCGAATATAATAGTAGGTAATACCAAAACGGAGTTTGCAAAGCACGATACAGAAATTCATATGACTCTTCCTAAAGTGTTTGACGAGCTTGAGAGCTTAAAGAGTTTGGTAGCCGAAAAAAAGGCTATTGAAGTTAAGTTTTATTTTGATGATGAAGAATTCTATTTTTATTTGACAAGGTGAAAAGATGTTTTTGATTTTCGGAAATCCGGTTAGTCACTCAAAATCTCCTCTTATGCATAACTATTTTTTTAAAAAAGAGAATATCAATGAGTGTTACGGGAGGTTTTGTTTAGAAAACGGAAATGAGATTATTGAGAAATTTAAAGCACTTAAAATAAAAGGAGCCAATGTAACGGTACCTCATAAAGAGGCTGCTTTTAGGTTAGTCGATGAAGTTAGAGGAATTGCTAAAGAGATAGGGGCTGTAAATACTCTTGTTTTGGAAGATGATAAAGTTATAGGATATAATACCGATGCTCCTGGGTTTTTAGAAGCTATAAAGGAGTTTGATTATAAAAATGTTTTAATAATAGGGGCCGGAGGTACTGCTAAAGCTTTAAGTTTGGTGTTACCAAATGCCGATATTCTAAACCGTTCTTCAAAAAGACTAAAGTATTTCAAATTAAAAGGCAAAAAAACTTTTACTTGGGATGAGTTTAATAATTTTAATTACGATTTAATTATAAACACTACTTCTGCCGGCCTTAATGATAATAATTTACCGGCACCTAAAGAAGTTTTGGAAAAGCTTTTTAGTAACGCTAAATATGCAGTGGATGTGATTTACGGGAGAGATACTCCTTTTTTAAAATTGGCCAAAGAGTATAATCTTATTACAAAAAGTGGTATTGATATGCTTGTGTATCAAGGGGTTTTGGCAATGGAATTGTTTTTGAATAAAAAACTAAATAGAAAAAAAGTAGCGAATTACTACTTTGAAATTTTAAGGTGAGGTTTCTTCTCTTAGCTCCATTTGAGCTCCTAAGGCTTTGAATTTATCGATTAATTTTTCATAACCTCTAAAAAGATGATAGATTCTATGAACGTTTGTTTCTCCTTTGGCTATGAGTCCTGCTAACACTAAAGCCGAAGAAGCTCTCAAATCGGTAGCCATTACATCGGCACCTATCAGTGGAGTCGGACCGTAAACGGTTGCTATTTTGCTTTGTTGGATTTTTATGTTAGCCCCTAAACGGTTTAATTCCGCTACGTGCATAAATCTGTTTTCAAAAAGTCTCTCTTCAATAATACTTACTCCTTCAGCCTGGGTGGCTATTGCCATAAATTGAGCTTGCATATCGGTAGGAAAGCCTGGAAATTCTGTAGTTGAAATGTTTGTCGGATTGATTTTTTTTGCAGAATGGATTATTATTTCGTTTTTTGTGGATTCTATTTTAAAGCCCATTTCGCTAAATTTTACAAGAACGCTTTCTAAATGAGACGGTATTACTTCTTTTATGGTTATTTTAGAGTTTGTAATAGCCCCGGCGGCTAAATAGGTACCGGCTTCTATTCTATCGGGGATAATTTTTTCTTCTTTTAATTTTAAAAGCTCTCCGTCGGTTCCGGTTATAATAATTTCGTTTGTACCTATCCCTTCAATATCAACACCACCTTTTTTTAAAAATTTGCAAAGTTGTATTACTTCTGGTTCTTTTGCAGCATTTATAATTCTTGTTTTACCTTTTGCAAGTGCCGCTGCCATTACTATGTTTTCTGTTCCGGTTACGGTTATTTTATCAAATATAATATCACACCCTTTTAATTTTCCTTTGGCGTGGATATAACCGGCTTCTATTTTTATATCTGCCCCCATTAAATTTAGGGCTTTTAAATGTAAATCAACCGGTCTTGCACCTATGGCACATCCACCTGGTAAACTTACTTTACACTCTCCAAATCTACTTAAAAGAGGACCTAAAACCAAAATTGAAGCTCTCATAGTTTTTACTATTTCATAAACTGCTATTGTGTTGTGGATGGGTTTTGTGTTTATTTTTAGAATATTTTTTTTAAAAGAGTATTCGCTACCAAGTAGATTGAAAAGTTTTAATAACGTTTTGACGTCTGCAACTTCCGGGACGTTTGTTAAAGTAACTTCGTTGTCCGATAATATAGTGGAAGCTATAACCGGTAAAGCCGCGTTTTTAGCTCCACTTATTTTAATAGAGCCTTTTAGTTTGTCTACCTGTTTTATATTTAGATACTTATACATTTTCAAAGCTTTTAAGAAGTTTTATTTCATCCGGCCAGATTTGAGGTTCAATTGTTTCTAAAATCAAAGGAATATTATCTATTCTCTTATCTTGCATAATAAATTTAAAAGCCTCAAGTCCTATTTCACCTTTTCCTAAAGAGTGATGTCTGTCCACACGGGATGCGAATTTGGCTTTAGAGTCGTTTATATGCATACCTTTTAAATATTTAAATCCTATAGTTTTGTCAAACTTTTTCATTGTCTCTTCGTATGCCTCTTTTGTTCTTAAATCGTATCCGGCTGCGAATATATGAGCCGTGTCTATACATACACCGATTCTGCTTTTATCTTCTATTTTGTCTATAATGTATGCCAAATGTTCGAATTTGTAACCTAAATTACTTCCTTGTCCTGCAGTTGTTTCCAGTACGAATACGCAAGATTCGGTTTCTTTTATGGCTTTATTGACGCTTTCGCTTATTAAATCAAGACACTCTTCTTCCGAAATTTTTTTTAAGTGGCTTCCCGGATGAAAGTTTAAATATTTTAATTCTAGTGTTTCCACTCTTTTTGCTTCGTCTATAAAAGATTCTAGGGACTTTTCTCTTTTTTCTATTTCCGGATGTCCTAGGTTTATTAAATAACTGTCGTGAGGTAAAACCATATCTTTTGTAAAACCGTGTTCTTGCATAAATTCTTTAAATTTTGAGATGTTTTTTTCGCTAAGGGGTTTTGCTTTCCATTGTCTTTGGTTTTTGGTAAAAAGGGCAAATCCATTTGCCCCTATTTCTACTGCATTTTTTACGGCATTTTCCACACCACCACTTGCACTGACATGTGCTCCTACAAATTTCATTAATATCCTTTAAACGAGTTTAGGCCACTTTAATTTGCCGTTTGGATTTGATAGAAGATGTATATGAGTGTGGAAAATTTCTTGACCGGCGTTTTTACCGTTGTTGGTAATTAGTCTGTAATCTTCAATATCCAGTTTTTTTGCAACTTCTTTTATAAATTCTGCCATTTCTTTAAATATTTCGCTAGGAGTGGTTGCAAAGTTTTTGTAATGTTCTTTGGGGATGATTAATACGTGAATCGGTGCTGAAGGGTTTATATCGTGAAAAGCTAAAAATTTATCGTTTTCTAAAACTTTTTTGCTTGGAATTTCACCTTTTACTATTTTACAAAATATGCATTCCATTGAAAGGCTCCTTTTTTTTTGGTAGTATTATACCTAAAAAATAAAAGGACTAATTTGGTGGATTTATCAGAAATTAGTAAAGTTTTAAATTTAGACGAACTTGAAAAAATAAGAATCAAGCTTCTTGGTAAAAACGGAATTATTACTCAAAAATTTAAAGAGCTTAAAAATTACAGTGCAGAAGAGAGAAAAAAGGTAGCAAAAGAGCTTAACGAATTAAAAGAAAAAGCTCAGCAGTTAATTTTGGAAAAAAAACTTGAATTTGAAGAGAAACTTTTAGAAGAACAGTTAAGAAAAGAAAAAATAGACGTAACCAGCTTCGTACCTAAAACCACCGGAGCAGTTCATCCTATAACGGATACTATGAATAAAATTATAGACTTTTTTACGAAATTAAATTTTTCTATAGAAACGGGACCTTTGGTTGAAGACGATTTTCATAACTTTGAAGCTTTAAACCTTCCGAAATACCACCCGGCACGCGATATGCAGGATACTTTTTATTTCAAAGACGGAAGTTTACTTAGAACCCATACTTCTCCCGTACAGATTAGAACTATGCTAAAACAAAAACCTCCTATTAGAATGATAAGCCCGGGGGCTGTTTTTAGGAGAGATTACGATTTGACCCACACTCCTATGTTTCATCAGGTTGAAGGACTTGTCGTAGATGAAGCCGGAAAAGTAAGTTTTGCTAATTTAAAATTTATTCTTGAGAGCTTTTTAGTGCATATGTTCGGGGATGTTAAGGTTAGATTCAGACCTAGTTTTTTTCCTTTTACCGAGCCTAGTGCGGAAGTGGATATTAGTTGTATTTTCTGTGAAGGTAAAGGGTGTAGGGTGTGTTCGCATACCGGATGGCTTGAAGTGTTGGGATGTGGTGTTGTAGACCCGAATGTATTCAAAGCCGTAGGATATGAAAACGTAAGTGGATACGCTTTTGGACTTGGAGTTGAAAGGTTTGCTATGCTTCTAAATAGAATTAACGACCTTAGAAGTATGTATGAAGGAGATATCAGATTAATGGAGCAGTTTAAATGATAGTAACAAGAAAATGGCTAGAGGAGTTTATTAATTTAGATAGAATTTCTACCCAAACGATTATAGAAACTTTAAACAGAATAGGACAAGAGGTAGAGAGTTATACGAAATATGATATTCCTCAAAATGTAGTTATAGGAAAAGTGATTGAGTGTCAAAAACATCCGAATGCGGATAAATTAAACGTATGTAAAGTGGATGTTGGGGATGAGGTTTTACAAATTGTTTGTGGTGCTAGTAACGTTGTAAATGCGGAATATGTGGTTGTGGCGAAAATCGGTGCAGTGCTTCCTGGTAATTTTAAAATAAAAAAAGCCAAACTTAGAGGTGTTGAGAGTTACGGAATGATATGTGCCGCAAGAGAAATAGGGCTTCCGGATTTTCATGACGGTATTTTAATAATGGATGAATCTTTAGGTGAGCTTGAGATAGGAAAGTGGGCTGGAGAGTATTTAAACGACGAAGTAATAGAACTTGGAGTTACGGCAAATAGAGGAGATTGTTTTAGTATTTACGGAATTGCCAGAGAACTTAGTGCCGGATTAAATGTCGACTTACAGGGAAAAGAGTATTTTTATAACGAACTTCAAGAGGGTATAGGAAGAGTTGTAAATATTTCAAAAAGCGAACTAAAATACTCTTCTCATCTTTTAAGAGGTTTAAAAGGGACGTTTAATTCAAATGTTAAAATAGATTTAAGATTGGCTATATGCAATATAGAAGCAAAAAAAGATAGTGATAAGTTACTAAAATATGCAACTCATGCAACAGGGGTTTTATTAGTTCTTAGTAATTTAGGTGAAATCTCTTTTGAAAACGAAAAGGGAGTGGATATTTATGAAACCATTTCGGGAGAGTACCTAGTAGGTATTAAGAATTCAATTAAACTTGAAGATGATAATAGTTTTATTATTAACGCAAATTACATAGAACCGGAATATGTAAGCGAAATAGTATTTATTAACGGATTAAAAACGGATGAATATTTCTTTAGGGCTAGTCGTGGAAGTAATCCGGATTTAAAATTCGGAATGAATTATTTTTTAAATGAAGCGAAACTGCTTGTTTATGCCGGAGAGATTGATTTAAGTAAAGAATTTGAAGCTAAGTTTATAAAAATAAGTATAAAAGAACTAAGAGACATAATAGGCTATGATATTGCCGAAAAAGCAGTAGTGGATATATTAAAAAAACTTCAATTTGAAATTGAAGTTTTAAGTGAAGATGTTTTAAGAGTAAAAGTTCCGGAGTTCAGAAGTGATATAAAAAACATTCAGGATATTGCAGAAGAGGTTTTAAGGGTTTACGGAATTGACGAAGTTCTTTCAAAACCTTTGGAATTTGAAGAGAAAAACAGAATAAATGATAACATAATAGCTCACGAAATTTTAAACTCTTTAAGATTAAAAGCCGTTGCGAACGGGTTTTATGAAGTTATTCATTTTGTATTTGACGATAAAGAGAGACTTAAAAAGTATGGTTTTGAGGTGGTGGATGAGAATTTGGATTTAATAAATCCTATTGTAAAAGAACTTGATACGTTAAGAACCACTCTTTTATTGCAGCTTTTAGAAGATATCTCAAGAAATAAAGCAAACGGATATAAAAGAGTTTTCCTATTTACAATAGGAAGCGTTTATGACAGAGAAAGAAATGAAAAAACAAAACTTGCGTTTGTTTTAAACGGATTTGAGGATTATGAAAATCCTATAAATCACGGAAAACCTCAAAAAGTTTCTTTTAAAACGTTGGTGGATAAACTATCTCAAATTATAGGAGAGTTCGAGCTTGTTGAAAACGATTCTCATCCTATAGCACATCCTTATCAAAATGCGAAAATAGTAAAAGACGGGAAAATTATAGGAGTGCTTGCAAAGCTTCATCCGAAAGTCGCAAAAGATTTTGATATAGATGATACCTATTTTGCCGAAATAGAAATTGCTCCAAAAGAGAGTAAAAAACTGGCAAAAGATATTAATAAGTTTCCAAAAGTAACAAGAGATTTGAGTTTAGTAGTGGATAAAGCTATCTCTTATAAGGAAATTTTTGATATTATTAATAAGTTGGAATTAAACGAGTTGGTGGAATTTTATCCGATAGATATTTATGATTTGGGAGAGAGTAACTCAATTACTATCAGATTTGTAATTCAAGGTCAAAAAACATTAACGGATGAAGAAATAAATGCTATAATGGATAAAATTTTAAAAGCATTAAACGAAAAAGGAATAAAACTTAGATGATGCTGGAAGTAGTAGGTGGCAGAAAGTTTGAAGAAGAGTTTTTGGTTGATGCAGATAAGTCTATTTCGCATAGATGTGCTATTTTTTCTCTTTTAACAAGCGGAAAAAACGTTATAAAAAACTATTTAAGAGCCGAAGATACTTTAAATTCTTTGGAAATTGCAAAAGCTTTGGGGGCTAAGGTTGAAAATAAAGACGGCGTTATAACGATTGAAGCTCCTAGTGAGTTTAAAGAAGCTGAAGATGTGCTTTATTGTGGGAATTCGGGAACCACTATTAGAATTTATATGGGGCTTTTGGCCGGAATAGACGGATTTTACGTTTTAACGGGAGATGAATATTTAAGAAGACGTCCTATGAGAAGGGTTGCCGATCCTTTAAGAAGCATAGGAGCTAAGATTGACGGAAGAAAAAACGGAGAGCTTGCTCCTTTAGCTGTAAGGGGTGGTAAGCTTTCTTCTTTTAATTATAAAAGTAAAATTGCATCGGCTCAAGTAAAATCGGCTATGATTTTAGCGGCTTTAAATGCCGATAAAGAGTCTTACTATGAAGAACCTATGCTTAGTCGCGACCACACCGAAAGAATGTTAAGAGGTATGGGGGCTAAAATAAAGAGCAGTGTGGATAAGGGTTGTAAAATTACTATACATCCTTTAAAAGAAAGACTATCTCCTCTTGACATTGAAGTTCCAAACGACCCTAGCAGTGCGTTTTTCTTTGCAGTGGCTGCCGCTATTACCGATTCAAAAGCAATTATTAAAAACGTAACTTTAAATCCTACAAGAATAGAGGCTTATAAAGTTTTGGAAAAAATGGGAGCTGAAATAGAGTATGTTTTAAAAGAAAACAAATATGAACCGATTGGAGATATAATTGTAACGGGAGCTAGATTAAAAGGTGTTGAAGTAGATAGCAATATACCTTGGCTAATAGACGAATTACCGGCTCTTGCTATGGCTATGGCAGTTGCCGAAGGTAAAAGTAGTGTTAAAAACGCTAAAGAACTTAGAGTAAAAGAGTCAGATAGAATTTCAACTGTTGTAAATTCTCTTAAAGAGTGTGGAATCGAAGCTAAAGAGTTTGAAGACGGGTATGAGATTATAGGAGGAATTCCTAAAAAGGCTGTAATTGATTCTCACGGAGACCATAGAATTGCTATGAGCTTTGCAGTGCTTGGGCTTTTATGTGGGATGAAAATAAAAAAAGCGGAAAGTATTAACACCTCTTTTCCTAACTTTTTTAAACTTTTTGAAAAAATTGCTGATTTTAGGATAAGTGATGATAATTGAAAAAGCTAAGAGTCATGGATTTTGTTTCGGGGTAAAAAGAGCCGTTGAAATTGCAGAAAACTCCAAAAACGCCGTAACTCTAGGTCCTCTTATTCATAATCCTCTTGAGATTAACCGTTTGGCTGAAAATTATAATGTTAAATATGTGGATTCTTTGGAAGATATAGACGAAAACGTAAAAAGAGTGATAGTAAGAACTCACGGTATTCCAAAAGACAAGCTAGAAGAGCTTAAATTCAAAAATATAGAAATAATAGACGCTACCTGCCCTTTTGTAAAAAAACCTCAAGAGATTGTAGAGGAGATGAGTTCTTTAGGGTATGATATTGTTATTTTCGGTGATAAAAACCATCCGGAAATAAAAGGAGTTATGAGTTATTCCGTTCATAATAGGGTTTATGTTGTTTTAAGTGAAGAAGAGCTTAAAAACATAAAATTAAAAGAAAAAATAGCAACCGTAGCTCAAACCACTAGAAAAATAAACGATTATTTAAAAATAACGGATTATCTTATCAGAAACCATAAAGAAGTCAGAGTATTTAATACTATATGTAACGCTACTTTTGAAAATCAAGACGCAGTAAGGGAATTGGCTAAAAAAGCCGATATTATGATAATAATAGGCGGTAAAAACTCATCAAATACAAAACAGTTGTATAATATAGCAAGCGAATATAGCGAGGCTTATTTGATAGAGAGTGAAGAAGAGTTGAAAAAAGAGTGGTTCGAAGGTAAAAAGCACTGTGGTATAAGTGCCGGTGCATCCACGCCTGAATGGTTGGTTGAAAAAATAATCTCAAAGATAAAGGAATTAGCATGAGTGAATTAAAAATAGGTGATGTGGTTGAGTTTAAAATCGACAAATTAATCAAAGGTGGTTTTGTCGGTTATGTTGACGGGCAAGAGATTTTCTTGCCTAAAAGTTTAAGTGGATTAAAAGAAGATGAAAGCGTAATAGGTAAAGTTGTTAAAGCAAAAGTAAAAGAGTTTAAACAAAACTCTGTGGTGGTTGATAGAAAAGCTTATTTAAACGAAGTAAAAGAGAAATTGGAAAGTAAAGCTGATGAAGTCTTAACGGCTGTGGTAACAAAGGTAAAACCTAAAGGTTTGATTATTGATGTTGACGGTATCAGTGGATTTGTTCCTAAAGATGAAATTTTTTATAAAAAGATAGACCATCGCCAATATATAAGCGAAGGTGATGAAGTTCAAGTAAAATTAATAGACCCTGTTAGAAGAATTTTTTCTATTAAAAAGACGCTTCCTAATCCTTGGGATGAAGTAAAAGAACTTAATATCGGTGATGTTGTAAAGGTAAGCGTATCTCATATTACCGATTACGGAGCGTTTGTGGATTTAGGAAACGGAGTTGAAGGATTTTTGCATATCAGTGAAATTAATTGGGATGGGATTAACGACTTGACGCTTGGAGATGAAATTGAGGTGGAGATTGTTGAAATTAATCCGGAAGAAGAAAAACTTAGAGTTAGCAGAAAGAATCTTTTAACTAAACCTGCTGTAATTTTTGCTCAAACTCACGAGGTCGGAGATGTGGTTGAAGGTATTATTACGAAATTTATAAATGTAGGGGCGTTTGTAGAAATTGACGGAATAAGTACGCTTTTACCTAATAAATTTGCTTCTTATAAAAAAGGAGAAAAAGCCAGTGACATATTTAATATAGGAGATAGATTGCAATTTAAGGTTATTACTATTTCTCCTGAAGAAAATAAAGTTATAGTTTCGAGAAAAGACGCTATGCCGAATCCTTACGACAGTTTTGCTCAAACTCATAACGTAGGGGACGAAGTGGAAGGTAAAGTGAAATACATAACGAATTTTGGGATGTTTATAGACCTTGGGGATATTGAAGCCCTTGTTAGAAAAGAAGATTTTGAAAACAAATATGATATAGGGGATGTTTTTAAGGGTAAAATTATAGAAATTAACGGAGAGAGAGTAAAACTTGCTGAATGAAAATATTAATTTCGTTTTTTATTTTAATTATTATTGCAGCAATGGTTATTACTTATGATAAAATTTCGCAACCGGATTTTCCGGTTGTAAAAAAAGAGATGAATTTTTCATGGGAAACGAAAAAAGAAGGGTTTAAGCTCTCTTTTAAAACTTTTAATTTTCCGGCAAGAGAATTATTTATTAAAATTGATTTTAGAGAGTATAAAAACGTTATCCTTTATAAAATAGTAATAAAAGCAAACGACAAATTTGCTTTGTTTAATATTAAATCGATTTTGGAAAATGAGAATATTCCGTATTCTTTAATTGAAAATAAAGAGGTAGAAGTTTTTATATTGTTTAAATCACTTTCACAAGCTGATAGGATTATTAAACTTTTTAAAAGTTATCGTTTTAACGTAGAAATAGAAAAAATAGTAAAAAGGATTTAAATGAAAGTAGTAGTATGTGACCCGATTCACGAAGCTGGATTTGAAATTTTAAAAAAAGCTAAAGATATAGAACTTGTAGACGCAAGCAGAACTCAAAAAGACGAGTTATTAAAAGTTATCGAAGATGCAGATGGAGTAATTACAAGAAGTCCTACTCCTGTAGATGAAAAATTTCTATCTCACGCTAAAAAACTAAAAGCCGTGGTAAGAGCCGGAGTTGGTGTTGACAATGTAGATATGGAAGCTGCAAGTAAAAGAGGGGTAATTGTAATGAACGTACCTACTGCTAATACTTTAGCAGCAGTGGAGCTTACTATGGCTCATTTACTTACGGCTGCGAGAAGTTTTACTAATGCCGTATGGAACCTTAAAAAAGAACACGAATGGAATAGGGAAAAATGGCTTGGAATCGAACTTGCTGGGAAAAAACTAGGGATTATAGGGTTTGGTAATATCGGTAGCCGTGTAGGGATTAGAGCTAAAGCACTTGAAATGGACGTAATTGCATACGACCCGTACATTGACCCTAGCAAAGCTACTGACCTTGGGTGTAAATATACGACGGATTTTGAAGAGATTTTAAAATGTGATTTTATTACAATCCATACTCCTAAAACTCCTGAAACTATCAATATGATTACAAAAAAAGAGATTGAAAAAATGAAAGACGGTGTTGTTTTAATTAATTGTGCAAGAGGTGGGCTTTATAACGAAGAAGACGTAGCGGAAGGACTTAAATCCGGAAAAATAGCGTGGCTTGGTATAGACGTATTTAATAAAGAACCTTTAACGGAACATCCTTTCTTTGAGCTTGAAAACACTTCCGTTACACCTCATATAGGAGCTAATACTCGCGAATCTCAAGAGAGAATCGCTATTCAAGCTGCTGAAGCTATTATAGAAGCACTAAGGGGAAGCAGTTATCCGAATGCTTTAAACCTTCCTATAAACACTGCAAATACGCCTGAATGGGTAATTAAATATTTAGAACTTTCTCAAAAAATGGGATATATTTTGAGTCAGATTATCAATAAACCTATTAAAAAAGTAAAAGTAGCCCTTAGTGGGGATATCAGCAAAGAAAACAAATCCGTTCTTACGTTTAGTTTGGTAGGGCTTCTTAAAAATATTACCGATAACGTAAATTACGTAAATGCAGAGTTTTTAGCTACCGAAAAAGGTATAGTTACCGAAACGAAAGAGATTAAAAACGAAACTTATAAAAACCTTGTAAATATTAAAGTGATTACGGATGAGGGAGAGTATTCTATTAGTGGAACAATGCTTGAAAATCATCCTAGAATCGTTGAGTTTAAAGGGTTTGATTTGGAATTCGAACCTAAAGGGAAAATGATTTTCTTTAAAAACACTGACGTACCGGGAGTTATTGGAGAAGTTGGTATGACTCTTGCAAAACATAATATCAATATAGCAGACTTTAGACTCGGTAGAAATAAAGAAAATCAGGCAATGGCTGTTATTATTGTAGATAACGATGTAAATGAAAACGTACTAAACGAATTAAGAAACCTAAAAGCAGCCCTAAGTGTAGGGTATGCAGAAATTTAATTGAAGGAGAAATTATGGCATATAGTATGAGTGATTTAAAAAAATATCTAAATATTGAACTTGACGGAATTCCTTATAAAATAGTTGAGTATCATCACGTAAAACCCGGAAAAGGTGCGGCGTTTGTCAGAACAAAACTTAAAAACTTAATTGACGGAAGGGTAATTGAAAAAACTTTCCACGCAGGGGATAAAGCGGATGAGCCGAATCTTGAAAGACGTAAGTATCAATACTCTTATAATGAGGGAGATATTTACTATTTTATGGATAACGAAACCTTTGAGATGATTCCTATTGATGTTAAGATTTTTGAAGAATCCAAAGGATTTTTACTTGAAGGTATGAATGTTGACGTACTTTTCCACAATGGAAAAGTAATAGGAGTCGAACTTCCTTTAACAGTAGAACTTGAGGTTGTTGAAACTCAACCGGTAAGTAACAGAGATAGAAGTGGGGCTTGTAGAAAACCGGCTAAGCTTGAAACCGGTGCTGTTGTAACCGTGCCGTGTCATATACTTGAAGGGGATAAAATCAAAGTGGATACAAGAACGGGAGATTATTTAGAAAAAGTTAAATAATCTCCTTTTTATTTTTAAGGAGATAAAATGGACCTAGCTACAAGAGTAAAATCTGCTATTCGCGATATTCCGGACTTTCCTCAAAAAGGTATTGTTTTTAAGGATATTACCACTTTTTTAAATAACGGAGAACTTTTTAGTGAGGTAATAGATTTTTGGAGCGAAAAATATAAAGATGTAGATTTTGTGTGCGGAATAGAATCTCGCGGTTTTATATTTGCTTCGGCTATAGCATCTAAGATAAAAAAAGGATTTGTGCCTATCAGAAAAAAAGGTAAGCTTCCTTATACTACCGTTGCCGAAAAATATGCACTTGAATACGGCTTTGATGAAATTGAAATTCATATAGACGCTTTTAATAATAAAAAAAATCTTAAAGTTTTACTTGTAGATGATTTGATAGCAACTGGTGGGACGGCCGAAGTTGCCGTTAAGCTTATTCAAAAGTTGGGAGCAGATGTAGAAGCTGCTTTGTTTTTGATTGAGCTTGAGTTTTTTGACGGAAAAGAAAAGCTTGAAAAACTAGGCGTAAAAGTTGATAGTTTAGTTAAATATTAAAGGAATATGATGTATATACCAAAACCGATTTTTGACCCGGATGAGAGAGGACATTTTGATAAATTCGGGGGAAGATACGTACCCGAAACTCTTATGCCGGTTTTACTTGAATTGGAGGAGTTTTATAAAAACGTTCGTTTTAGCGAGGAATTTTGGCGTGAGATGAATTATTATTATAAAGAGTACATAGGTCGCCCGACGGGGCTTTATTTTGCTCCTAATTTAAGCAAAGAACTTAATGCAAAAATTTACTTAAAAAGAGAAGATTTAAATCACACGGGTGCTCATAAAGTAAATAATACAATAGGTCAAGTATTGCTTGCTAAAAAAATGGGTAAAAAAAGAGTGATAGCAGAAACGGGAGCCGGTCAGCACGGAGTTGCAACGGCAACGGCCGCAGCACTTCTTGGGCTTGAGTGTGAGATATTTATGGGCGAAAAAGACGTAAAAAGACAAGAGCTTAACGTATTTAGAATGAAGCTTTTAGGAGCAAAAGTTCATCCGGTAAAAAGTGGGAGCAGAACGCTTAAAGACGCTATGAATGAAGCGATAAGATATTGGGTAACTAATGCAAGGGATACTTTTTATGTGATAGGAACGGTTGCCGGACCTCATCCTTATCCTATGATGGTAAGAGATTTTCAAGCGATAATAGGATATGAAGCGAAAGCTCAAATACTTAAAAAAGAGAATCGCCTCCCGGATTACGTGATAGCATGTATCGGTGGTGGAAGTAACGCAATGGGGATTTTTTCTCACTTTTTAGAAGAAGAGAGTGTAGAGTGTATAGGAATTGAAGCCGGGGGACTTGGGATTGAGAGTGGAAAACACGGGGCTAGTCTTAATGCCGGAAGTCCAGGGGTGCTTCATGGACAAATGAGTTATTTGCTTCAAGATGAGGACGGTCAAATTCTTGAAGCTCATAGTATCAGTGCCGGGCTTGATTATCCGGGTATTGGACCGGAACACGCTTTTCATTTTGAAAAAGGAAACGTAAAGTATGATTATATAACCGACAAAGAAGCACTTGAAGCATTTGTATGGCTAAGTCAAAAAGAGGGAATAATTCCTGCGTTTGAAAGTTCACATGCCGTAGCCTATCTTAAAAAATTAAAAGACATAGAAGATAAACTTGTAATAGTAAACCTCTCCGGACGTGGCGATAAGGATATGATGCAAGCTAAAAACTTGCTTGATTTTAGTTAAAGAGAATAAGTTGAAAAAATTGTTTTTTTTGGTTTTTGGAAGTTTGTTATTTGCTAAGAGTTATGTAGGTATTCAATTAATGGGTGGTATAAAAGGAGATGTTAAAATTAAAGACTCTTCTTATAAAACAAGTCCTTTTGAGGATTCGGACGATATAGCTAGTTATGGGGCTAAAATTTATATTCAAAACGGAAAATATTATATTTTTTACCAAAGGGGTCGAATAAATCCCAAAACCGAAAATATGGATATTCATAATTATAACGTTTTTGGTGCCGGTTATTTGGGGGTTTTTGCTTCTAAAGTTTATAAAGTTGCTAAGGTGGACTTTTTTGTTGATTTATGTTTAGGGTATGATAAAATGAATTCTTTAGGGAGTGGTAGATACGATGAATCTAAAGACGGTCTTTATCTGGGAGCTTTTGTAGGAGAGAGTATGTATTTGGTTAATTATCTTAAAGTTAGTTATGATATATCTTTTGGTTATGAAATGCATTCGGTAAAAGACTCCGTAAGTAAAAGTGTTAGTGAAGACGCTAATTGGGATTTTGATTCGTTTATGATAAGAATAGGTTCAAAATTTGAATTTTAGAAAGATTTGATTTTAATCCACATTATACTCTCTTTTTTTCTTTTTCGCTAGAAAAATCTATATGTTTTATTTTAAAAATTTGAGAAAATAAAAAGCAACCTATAATTGAAAATAATTAAAAGCTTAGTTATGATTTTTCAATAAGAGGAAAAAATGACGAAATGTTCAATTTGTGGTAGTAATCTTACTATAATCGAATATTATTGTGAAGCTTACAAAACGAATTATAGGGGAAAATTTTTTTATTAAGACTTGTTCTTCTTTACATAAAAGAACAAAAGCTGACAGAATTATTTTTTCATGGTGGAAATTTAAAAGAAATGGCAGAGTCGCTTTCTTTAAGCTATTCTACTTTAAAAAAAGGTTAAAAGAGTTATCCCTTTCTTTGCAAAAAAACAAGAAGAAGACCAAAAAAGAATTGAAAAAATTTTAGAAGATATAGAACTTGGTAATATAACCTCACAAAAGGGAATTAAGATTATAGAGGAGATAAACGCTAGATTATAAAACAAAGATAAAATTATTATATGAAAAAGGAATTTTTACACAAGAATAAGTCGAATGAAAACTATAATTTTAATGACTCTTTTGAAACAAAAAAATTTCTGTTTTTGTATATTATGGGTATAATTGTTTTTGCTTTTGTTTTTGTGGTGTTTGAGTATATTGTTTATTTATTCGACTAAACAATGCAAGTGGAAAATGTGGAAACTACCTTAAATGATCTCCTAAATCAAATATTTTGCCTTTAAGCAGTTTTTTGATACTAATTTCTTTTATTATGAAACAAGAGAGGCGATAGCTCCTTAGTTTTTAATCGTTTTTAGATAATTTGATATAATTCCTTGCTAAAAAAGTTTAAAGAGTAGATATGAAAAAGTGGATAATATTAGCAGTTTTATTTGTAAGTTTTTTATACGGGTTTGATTTTAACTCGTTTAAAGAATTTTTTAGCGAAGATAACTTAGTTAATCTTTTAAAAGAGTACGGATATATAATATTATTTGTCTGGTCTATTTTTGAGGGGGAAACTGGTCTTGTAATGGCCGGGATTTTGTCTCATACCGGAGATATGAATTTGTGGCTTGCCATTTTGGTGGCCGCTCTTGGAGGGTTTCTCGGAGACCAGATATATTTTTATTTAGGAAGAATTAATAAAACCTGGGTTTTAAAAGAACTTGAAGCCCATAGACGTAAATTTGCAAAAGCTAGACTGCTTCTTAGAAAATACGGAGGATGGGTAGTATTTATTCAAAGGTTTATTTATGGAATGAGGACAATTATTCCGATGGCTATAGGTGTTAGTGGATATGACTCTAGAAAATATGCTTTGATAAATTTAATTTCGGCTTTTGTTTGGGCGTCAGTTACTATAATTCCGGCTTATTATTTTGGAGAAGAGTTGTTAAATGTTTTAAAATGGTTAAAATCCCATTGGTATATAGGGTTTTTGTTTGTGTTGTTTTTGTGGGGTGTTTTGTGGTATATAAATAAAAAAGAAGAAAGTTAAGGAGGATTTATGGATTTTATTAAAGCTAAAGGTCAAGTTAAGGCAGAAATTGTTGTAAACGGAGTTAAAAAATTCGAAGAATACGGATTTAGTGGAAGAGATGGAGAAGTTTTGGTGTTACCGGAGAAAAAAAGAGTTTATGTAGGAATTGATGAAATAAACAGCGAAAATTTAAAAACGGCAACTGCTACGATTATAAAAGCTCTTAAAAAATATAAGTTCGAAAGTGTAGAGATTACTCCACCGAATACAAAAGATAAAGATTTGCTTTTAAGTTTTTTTGAAGGTTTTATATTAGGAGATTATGAGTTTGATAAATATAAAAGTGAAAAAGCGAAACATCCTATTAAAACTATTGCTATTAACTCAAAAAGAGATTTTGACGAAATTATAAAAGAATCTAAAATTAGAGCAAATGCAATAAATTTCGTAAGAGATATAATAAATTCAATGCCGGATGAAATTACTCCTGCAAAACTTGCGGCAATTGCTGAAAATTTAGCAAAAGAAAATAATCTTGAATGTGAAATTTATGATGAAGAGTGGCTAAGAGAAAACGGATATGGGGCGTTTTATGCAGTAGGAAAAGCGAGTACGAATCCTCCAAGACTTATTCATCTGGCTTATAAACCGAAAAATGCTAAGAAAAAAGTGGTGCTTGTAGGTAAAGGTCTTACATATGATAGTGGAGGGCTTAGTCTAAAACCGAGTGACTTTATGGTAACTATGAAAAGTGATAAATCGGGAGCCGTAACGGTACTTGGAATTATAAAAGCTATAAGCGAACTAAAACTTGATGTTGAGGTTCACGCAATATTAGGTGCGGCTGAGAATATGATAGGAGGTAACGCTTATAAGCCGGATGACATACTAAAAGCCAAAAATGGAAAAACTATTGAAGTAAGAAATACAGACGCTGAAGGTAGACTTGTTTTGGCAGACTCTTTATGTTACGCTCAAGAGAATATAAAAAATTTTGATTATATAATGGATTTTGCTACTTTAACAGGTGCTTGTGTTGTAGGGCTTGGAGAATATACGGCAGGTGTTATGGGATACAATAAAAATACGATAAATAAAGCTGTTGAAGTAGGAGAGAAAAGAGGAGAGAGTTTTGCATATCTTCCGTTTAATAAACATTTAAAAAAATTATTAAAAAGTAACGTGGCCGATATTTGTAATATTGCTTCAAGCAGATACGGAGGAGCGTTGACTGCCGGACTTTTCCTTAGTAACTTTATAGAAGAAGAGAATTTGGATAAATGGACTCACTTTGATATAGCAGGACCTGCTTTTGTGGAAAAAGAGTGGGGCTATAACCCTTATGGGGCTAGTGGATTTGGAGTTGATACGATAGTTTCTCTTCTTCAAGGGTAACTCTTTTTTTTTTAAGTTTTTTTATGAGTGTTAAGTTTGTTGATTTGTTTGCCGGAATCGGAGGATTTAGAATTGCTGCTGAAGAATTAGGAGGAGAATGCGTTTTTAGTTGTGAAATAGAAAAAAACGCTAAAAAGGTATATAGAGATAATTTTAAAGATGAGCCTTATTCCGATATAACGAAAATTAATCCAAGAGAGATTTCTGATTTTGATATTTTGTTTGCCGGATTTCCTTGTCAGCCTTTTAGTATAGCTGGTAAAAGAAAAGGTTTTGAAGACGAAAAAAACGGAAATTTATTTTTTTATATTAGGGATATTGTAGAAGTTAAAAGACCTCCGGTGTTGGTATTGGAGAATGTTAGAAATTTTTTAACTCATGATAGTGGAAATACTTTTATCACGGTAAAAAAATTGCTTGAAGAACTTGACTATAATGTTTATGCGGATATTTTAAATTCTAAATTTTTTAATTTAGCACAAAGTAGAGAAAGAGTTTTTATAGTCGCTATTCATAAAGATTATGATTTTACTTACGATTTTAAAAAATTAAAAGAAGATGCAAAAAAGAATTGCAATGTAGTTGTTCTTGAAGATATTATTGAAAAAGAGGTTGACGCAACTTTATTTTATGATGGAGATTATGAAATAATAAAAAAAGAAACAAATGAAAGAGTTCACGGACCTTATCAAATAGCCAAAGTTAAAAAAGGAAGACAAGGAGAGAGAATTTATAGTGTTAAAGGAACTTCAGTAACTATTTCTCATAGTACAGGGGGAGTATTTTCAAAAACAGGGGCTTATAAAACTCCAGAAGGAATCCGAAAATTAACCGTAAACGAAGTTAAAAAGCTTTTCGGGTTTCCTGATTCTTATGAAATAAAAGATGTGTCTTATAATAAAGCTATTTCTTTATTTGGAAACAGCGTTCCCGTAAACGTTGTTAAAGCCGTAATAAATCCTATATTTAAAAATATTTTTAAATAAAAATAAATAGAACAATCGGTTTTATTTGATGTTTTGTAAGGAGTTTTAAAATGGCGTATGATTTTGAATTCGGTTCTTCAACGGCAAAAGGAGGTTTCGCATCTGAAGACAAAGTGGTTGAGAAATTTAATAATTGGAAAAATGATAAAGAAGCACAGGTTTGGTTAAAAATACTCGGTTGTAAATTGGAAGATATTAAAGAGGTAAGGGCAATTGGAATTCCACCACAAATAAATAAAAAATTTGCAAGAAGTCTCGGATTGGAAAACGATGAAGATTTGCAATTTAAAAAAGCAGACTTACAGGTTCAAATTACGGTTATTTTAAGTAATGGGGTTATAAAAAGAGAAAATATTTCTGTTAAGAAAGCAAATAAAAATGCAAATTATAATCAAGTAGACAAGAGAAAAGTAGACAGGTATCAAAAAATATGGAAGTTTGACGACGAAATTGCGACGATATTAAAATTATTTACCGGAGAAATAGAACCGGTAAAACATCCTTACTTATTATATAAATATTGTGGGATAACACCGGAAGAACTTGAAGATTGTAGAAGAATTTATCTAAATTATTTAAAACCAGAATATTTAGAAAAAATAATTAAGTTTTTTAGCGACAAAAAGTTTCAAATTTTACTTGATATTATAAAAGGGCGAGGAGCTCTGGCAGCAGAATGGTTAATGGTTGTAAGATACGATTCGGATAAAGATGAAACGAAATGGATTTTAACAAATATTAATACGGCTTTAGATTGTTTTCAAAGAGGAGACGTGAAATTAACTAAAAAAAAGAAAGCAAGTTTACAGCTTAGTAATGGTATAGTGATGCAAAGAAAAGGAGGTACACCGGACCCTACATCATTGCAATTTAAAATTAAACCATTATTGATATTTGATTATATAGAGAAATCTGAATAAGAAGTTTATTGAAGTTGTTTTTAGTATAAAATTTTTATTATTTCGGTTGTAAAAATAAAAACTAATAGTTTTAAGGTATAATTCCACATATTTTTATATTAAATGTATAAAAACAATAGATTCTCTTTTTTGGTTACGTTTCGTAATTTTTTCGTTTAAATTGTAACCACAAACTTGTAACCAAAAATGAGAAAATCCCGAAAATAAGGAGAAAAAATAAATGAAAGTTGGTATTGTCGGACTTCCAAATGTAGGTAAATCTACTACATTTAATGCTTTAACTAAAACTCAAAATGCAGAGGCTGCAAACTTTCCGTTTTGTACGATTGAGCCCAATAAAGCTGTTGTGCCGGTTCCTGATGAGAGAATAGAAGAGCTTACTAAGATTGTAAATCCTGATAGGATTCAATACTCAACAATTGAGTTTGTTGATATTGCGGGATTAGTAAAAGGAGCAAGTAAAGGTGAAGGGCTTGGAAATCAGTTTTTGGCAAACATTAGAGAGACGGATATAATCTTACATATGGTAAGATGTTTTGATGACCCAAATGTTATTCACGTTGAAAATAGTGTTGACCCAATAAGAGACGTTGAAATAATTGAGCAAGAACTTTTATATGCAGATATGCAAACTCTTGAAAAAAGAATTGCAAAACTAACTAAACAAGCAAAAGGTAGCAAAGAAGCAAAAGCTCAACTTGAACTTGCAAATGAGCTTATGGAGTGGTTGGCTGATGGAAATCCTGTTATGACTTTTCCTAAAAAAGATGAAGAGGCTTTTAAAGTACTTGAAAGAGAACTTAATTTTCTAACAAATAAAGAGATTTTTTATGGTGCAAATGTTGATGAAGAGGGGCTTGCTGAGGATAACGAATATGTTAAAGCCTTAAAAGAGTATGCTAAAAAACACGGAAGAGAAGTTATTAAGCTTTGTGCAAAGATTGAAGAAGAAATGGTTGAAATGAGTGATGAAGAGAGAAAAGAGTTTTTGGAGAGTATGGGGGCAAGTGAGAGTGGGCTTGACCAGATTATTAAAAAAGCGTATGAAAAGCTTGATTTGATAAGCTATTTTACTGCCGGAAAAATTGAAGTTAGAAGCTGGACTATTAAAAAAGGTACAAAAGCTCCTCAAGCTGCCGGGGTTATTCATACGGATTTTGAAAAAGGATTTATTAGAGCTGAGGTTATAAGCTATGATGATTTTATAAAATATGGAGGCGAACAAGGTGCAAAAGAAGCCGGTAAGATGAGGCTTGAGGGTAAAGATTATGTAGTGCAAGATGGGGATATTATGCATTTTAGGTTTAATGTATGATTGAAGAGTATTTAAAACTAGGTTCTTTAAATAGATTAAAAATCTCAAAAAAAACTCCTCAAGGGTTATATCTTGAGGCTCTTGATGGGGATATGGTTTTGCTTCCGAATAGATATATAGAAGATAATATGAAAATTGGGGATGAGATAGAAGTTTTTATTGTAAATGATTCAGAAGATAGATATGTAGCAACTATTAAAAAGCCAAAATATGAATATGGGGAATTTGGGATTTTTGAGGTAGTAGGGAAGACCGATTTTGGATATTTTGTTGATTTTGGAATGGAAAAAGACTTGTTTTTGCCTTTTGGAAATACAAACAAAAATCTAAAAATCGGTGATAAGGTTATTGGTAAAATCGTTTATGATGAAAAAAGCGATAGGCTTCTTTTG
Source organism: uncultured Nautiliales bacterium (assembly GCA_964445785.1). GTDB lineage: Bacteria > Campylobacterota > Campylobacteria > Campylobacterales > Nautiliaceae > Nautilia. The sequence continues at coordinate 20,480 of CAYULY010000004.1, read as the reverse complement.
GATGCAAAACTATCGCGTAATCTTAAAAAAGCTAAAAACTATGAAAGAAATGATGAAGTAAAAGTTCTTATAATTGCAAAAACTCCTCTTGGATATAAATGTATTGTTGATGATATGTATGAGGGAATGCTTTTTGATAATGAAATATTTGAAGATGTAAGAGTTGGACAGAAGAAAAAAGCATTTGTTAAAAACGTGCGAAATGACGGAAAGCTTGATCTCTCACTTCAAAAAATAGGCTCAAGGGATGACGTTAAGGAGAAAGTGTATAATACTTTAAAGGAGTGGGGAGAGATGAAAATAACCACCAAATCTAACCCTGAAGATATTAAAAAATATTTTAAAGTCAGTAAAAAAGCTTTTAAATCGGCTGTTAACGAATTGATTAAAGAAGGTAAGATTATTCAGGAAAACGGAAAAATTAAAATCCAATCTTAATTCCTTATCTACAGGGCGATAGAGATAGTTTTGAAGTTCAAATTTAATTAAAGCTTTTGTAGAGAAATCTATCTTTTGTGAGGTAATGATGTAAATATCAACGTCTCCACCTTTTATTTCATCTTTTAAAATACTGTCAAAGAGATAAATCTTTGCGTCTTTAATATGTTTTTTTTATAGTGTTTTTAATAAACTCAACTTCTTTTTTTGATAATCTCATCAAAAAGCCTTTATAGTTTTTCTGTAACTTACTATTAAGTAATCACTATTTTCAAGTAAAAAGTTTATAGCTATGATTAAATTTCTTTCTTGATAGGGGTATTCGTGAAAAAGTGCATTTCTTGCTTCCCTTTTAGTTTAATTATAGAAAAAAATTTAATATTACATTAATCTTGACTTTGAGAGAGAGAAAGTATAATTTTTTCCTCAGAAAATGTCAAGGAGATGGGGATGAAAAAACTAACTTTTTTGGTTGTGAGTGTTTTTTGTGCAGGGGTGTTATTTAGTGGATGTACTTATAAAAATGTTGCACTTGATTATAAGCATTATAATGCTTATTCGAATTATATAGGAGGTAATAGACATTATAGAGAAATAACTCCTATTAGAGCGTGTGCTTCTGGATTTATATGGGATGATTGTAAAGAAATTACCTCTGAGGCTTTAAAAAAGTTAAGGCAAAATGGACAAATAGTAGGTGGAGATGGAGTGATTGATGTTAAGTGGGAAAGGGATGAGGAAAAAGTTTTAATGCCAACTTGTAGAAAAGAGTGGGGTTGGTTTGCTTTATATATTTTGCCAGGATTTGGACCTTGGACTCAAAAAGCTTGTGTAGAAGGGGTGGCAGTTAAGTTTGTTGATAAAAAATAAAAATCTGTTATAATCTCCCAAATATTTTAAGGGAGATTGTATGTTTTGTCCTCTTGATTGTTGGGATAGTTGTAATCTGCAATTAGTGGAAAATAAATTTATAGGCTTAGAACCAACTCCTTATTTATGCTGGAAATTAAACAATTACTTCAAGTTCCCTCCTGAAAAATTTGCTAAACTCAATGGTAAAAATATTATGTTAAGTGAGGCTTTAGAAAAACTTAATAAAATACTAAAAAAAACTGAACCTAAGAAAGTACTTTTTGTAAAAGGCTCAGGAAATATGGGAATTATGCAAAATGTAACAAAGCTCTTTTTTGAGTGTTTTGGGGCTACATTTGCAGTTGGAAGTACTTGTGATGGAATAGGAGAAGAGGGGATTATAAAAGGACGTGGGAAATCTTTGATACTTCCAACTTGGATTATAAAAAACGCTAAAAATATTTTAATTTGGGGAAGAAACCCGTATGTTACAAATATTCATCTTTTGCCTTTTATAAAAGATAAAAAGATTATTACAATTGATGTAATTAATACAAAAACTGCTAAATATTCAGATATTTTTATTCAGATAAGACCAAATAGTGATTATTACTTGGCGATACTACTTTCTCAAATGGTAATTGAAAATGGTAGTTATAAAGTAAGTGATAATTTTAAAGAGTTTAAAAAGTTGGTATTTTCTTATAGCAAAGAAGATTTAATGAAAAAATGTGGTGTTAATAATGAAGATTTAATTAAATTGTTTAAGATAATAAAAGAAGGAGCTGTTGTATTAACAGGGCTTGGAGTTGCAAAATGCAAGGAATGCTATAAAACCACTTGGGCTATTGATAGTCTTTTTTATATGCTTGATTATTTTGGTAAAAGCGATAAAGGTGTGGCTTTTCTTGGGAGTAGTGGGTATGGGCTTAATAATCCTTTTAAGATAGAGCATAAAAACAGAGTAAATTTATTTGATGTAAATTTGGATGAGTTTGATGTAGTTTTTATTCAAGGGGCAAATCCTTTGGTTAGTTTTGTAAATAGGGATGAGTGGAAAAAATTGAAAGAAAAAACTACTATTGTTTTTGGTAAATACTTTGATGAAACGGCAAAAATTGCTACTCTTTTTATTCCTACATGCGATTTTTATTGTAAAAAAGATGTAAGAGGTAGTTATTTTCATGAATATGTGCTTGTTAATAGAAAAAAAGTCAAAGAGTGTAAGGGTGGTATAAGCGAATATGAACTTACTAAATATTTAATGGATAAATTTGGATTTGAAGGGCTTAGAAGTGAAGATGAGTATATAGATGAAATTTTAAATACCGAACTTGAAAAAATAGATAATGAGCTATATAGAAAAAAAGTTTTTGATAAACCTCCTTATAATGAGGGATTTTTTACGGATAATGGGAGATTTAAGTTTTTAATCGAAGATTTTAGATATAACCAAAAGCCTTTTGAAATAGTTACTGTAAAAGAGAAAAAAGCTCTTAATTCCCAGTTTTTAAGAGATGAAAATATTTATATAAATCCAAATAGTAAAGATATTATCTTAAGGTGGATTGATGAAAATTTTGATAATAAATTGATAAAATATGATTTTAGTTTGCCAAAAGATATAATATTTGCAAAAGGTGGAAGTGAGATAAATAAAGTTTTAAAAACAAAAGGGAAAAATGCATATTATGAGATTTGATTAAAGAGGGGTAATGGTTCCTATTAGTCAAAAATTTATGCTTTAGATGAAATTTGGGAGATGGATTTTGAAAAATATCCGACAGCAAGTTTTTATAACGAGTATCCTTTTTTGGTTTTTGAAAATCTGCTCTAAAAATAATAGTTCAAAGAGGTTATTTTGTCTCTGGGAAAGTGTGATTATAAAGCCGGGCTTGTTGGTGGTGGAGTTAATGAAAATATTAGAAAAACTATTATTCACTCTCCAATATCAAAGATAAAAGAGATTTTTGAAAAGGCTTTTTATAGTGTAAAATGATGAGTATGAAGGTGGAGAAGTTGAGTTCTGTCATTTAAGATTTTCAGACGGAAAAAGAGTTGTTCATAAACCGAAAGCAGGGGAGATGATAGTCTTTCCAAGTCATAGGCTTTTTGCACACGAAGTAAAGCCGGTATTTGTAAATAATCGTTTTGCAGTTGTAAAATAGTGGAATTGTACGTAAGAGGATTATTTTTTCCCTCTTACATACCCTTCGATTATAAATCTTAGGGCGTTTAGTTTAATAAATCCTTCTGCATCTTTTTGGTTATATACGCTATCTTCTTCGAATGTTGCAAATTCCGGACTAAATAGAGATTTTGGAGATTTTCTACCAACAACTGTGACGTTTCCTTTGTAAAGTTTAAGTCTTACCGTTCCTTCGCAGTTTTCTTGAGTTTTATCAATTAATGCTTGTAATGCTTCTCTTTCCGGTGCAAACCAAAATCCGTTATAGATTAGTTCAGCATATTTTGGCATTATTTCATCTTTAAGATGAGCTTCGCCTTTATCAAGTGTAATGGATTCAATTGCTCTGTGTGCTTTTAGCAAGATTGTTCCACCCGGTGTTTCATAACAACCTCTACTTTTCATTCCAACAAATCTGTTTTCTACTATATCAAGTCTACCGATTCCGTGTTTTTTCCCATATTCGTTTAAAGTTTCAAGAAGTTTTGCCGGAGTCATTGTAGTACCGTTTATTCCAATAGGGTCCCCGTTTTTAAATTCTATTTCGATATATTCCGGTTTATCAGGGGCTTTTTCAGGGGCTACCGTCCATCTCCACATATCTTCTTCGGGTTCTGCCCAAGGGTCTTCTAATATTCCACCTTCATATGAGATATGTAAAAGGTTTGCGTCCATTGAGTAAGGAGATTTTTTTCCGTGTCTATTGATTGGAATCCCGTGTTTTTCTGCATATGCAAGAAGTTTTTCGCGGCTGTTTAAATCCCACTCTCTCCAAGGGGCAATTACTTTAATATCGGGTTTTAGAGCATAATATCCAAGCTCAAATCTTACCTGGTCGTTTCCTTTACCGGTTGCTCCGTGTGCTACTGCTTCGGCTCCTACTTGTTTTGCAATCTCAATTTGTCTTTTTGCAATGAGAGGTCTTGCAATTGAAGTCCCAAGCAGGTATTCTCCTTCATAAATAGCGTTTGTTCTAAACATAGGAAATACATAATCTCTGACAAATTCTTCTCTTAAATCTTCAATAAATATATTTTCCGGTTTTACACCTAGTTTCAATGCTTTTTCTCTTGCTTCTTCAACTTCTTCACCTTGACCTATATCGGCTGTAAATGTTACAACTTCCGCATTGTAAGTATCTTGTAACCATTTAAGAATAATACTCGTATCAAGTCCTCCGGAGTAAGCTAATACTACTTTCATCTTAGTCCTTTTTTTATGTAATTATACTAAGTCTTTTAAAGATTTTTTCAAAATCTACGCTAACTTTACACTTTGTTTCTTTAAATTCGTATTTTGTTATAATATCTTCCTCTTTTTCATATTTGGAGTTATTTAGTTTATAAACTTTTGCTTTTTTATCGTTTGGGTATACTAAGACATAATATTTAACTTTTTCTTTTGCATAAAGCTCAAATTTAAACTTTTCGTCTCTTCTTGTAGTTGACGGGAAAACTACTTCAAATACAATTTCCGGTGCAAGTGATAGATAAGGTTTATTTAATTTTTCGCACGTTAAAACTAAATCGGGTCTTAGGAGATTCTCTTTATCTATTTTATAATCAACTTCTCCTAAAACGGCATACACTAAACACTCTTCTATCTAATTGAGAGTTTAGTTGATGTGATATTTAAGATGAGTAGGAAGAGGTGAGGGTGTTATTGCAAGTGGAATTCCGTCTATCAATTCCCAATCCTCTTCCCACTTTTTATACTCTTTATAAAAGAGTGTAGTATTCGATTGCACACATAAAAAACCTTTTTATTTAATTAAATCAAATTTGATATAATTTCTAAAAAAAGGATGAGTTTGAGGATAGATAAGTTTTTAAATGCCGTAAATATAGTTAAAAGACGCTCTATTGCGGATGAAATGTGTAAAGAAGGCGTAGTATTCATAAACGGCAAAAAAGCAAAACCGGCAAAAGACGTAAAAGTTGGAGATATAATTGAAATTCATTATTTAAGCGGAATTAAAAAATATGAAGTATTAAAAATACCGGAAACTAAAACCATTCCAAAGAGTAAAAAAGCAGAGTATGTAAAGGAAATTTGATTAAATTTTAAAGAGAAATTAAAAGAGTATAAAAAAGAGTTTGAGAGTTTAAAATTTATAAAAGACAAAAGAAGAAAAAAAATATAAAGAACTAAGCAAAGAAAAGCAAGAAAAAACAGAAAATGAAGAGTTTAAAAATGTGTAATTTAATCGATATGCTTGATATTAAAGAAAGTAAATTTAATAAGGTTAGATTGAGACTAAAAGATAATAGATTTAAGAGTAAATTTCTGTTTTTGCTTTTAGATTATATGTATAATCAAGGATATACTTTTGATATGCAAACAGGTATGAGTAATATAAAAAATTTGCAGATGGATGATTATTTGAATATTCAGATACCTTTAGTAGAAAGAAAAATCCAAGAAAAAATTGTTTTGCTTTTTCAAGATATTTATCTAACAAATTCCGAAGAAAATCAATTTTTAGGAGATTTGTTTGAAGGCTTTTTAGACCAAGGTATAAAACAAAACGAAGGACAATTTTTTACACCAATGCCGATATAATTTTATATTTAAAAAAAAGAGATTTAAAAGAAGATTTTTCAAAAAAAGCAGAGGAAATATCCAAGAAAGTTTATGATGGTAATGTAAATATTTTAGAAAATTTTGAAGATAAAGAAGTTTAAAAAAATGTGATTATTTTGGATATTCTTTTAAAAAATATGAAAACTTTTTAAGTGATGAATTAGAAATTAATTATAAGGAGGTTTAATGGTAACAGAAGATAATTATAAAGAATTGCAATTTAATATTAAAATACTTTTTAATATCAAAAAATTTTTAAAAGATTAAAAAAGGAGATTTTATGAGATGGAGTAGATTTTTCGCTTATACATTAAAAGAA
>CAYULY010000004.1:0-14000 GCA_964445785.1 uncultured Nautiliales bacterium | reverse complement strand
TAAAAAAGGAGATTTTATGAGATGGAGTAGATTTTTCGCTTATACATTAAAAGAAGTACCAAAGGACGCGGTAACGCCAAGTCATAAATATTTAGTTAGAGGTGGATACATAAAACAAGTGGCAGCCGGAATATATGATTTTGCACCTCTTGGGAAGATGGTGCTTGATAATATAAGAAAAATAATTAAAGAAGAGATGGATAAAGCCGGAGCTCAGGAAGTTATGCTTAGTTTTGTTACACCATATGAATTATGGGAAGAGACAGGAAGAGCTAAAAAGTATGGTGATGAGCTACTGAGAATTGAAGATAGAAAAGGGCAAAAATTTGTACTCTCACCTACAAATGAAGAAAGCGTAGTTGATTTAGTAAGAGGGACTATTAAAAGCTATAAACAGCTTCCGGTTAATCTATATCAAATAAATCTTAAATTTAGAGATGAAGCAAGACCTAGATTTGGGCTTCTTAGAGGTAGAGAATTTATAATGAAAGATGCTTACTCTTTTCATTCTACAAAAGAGGATTTGGATAGAGAATTTAACTTAATGGAAGAGACTTATAGTGAAATTTTTAAGAGAATGGGACTGGATTTTAGAGTAGTTGAGGCTGATAGCGGTGCTATTGGTGGAAAAGGTAGTAAAGAGTTTATGGTTTTAGCTGACACGGGAGAAGATGATATAGTAGTTTGCACAGAGTGTAATTATGCGGCAAATATTGAAGTTGCAAAAAGAAAAAACGAAAAAAGGGAAAATCCTGTAAAAACCGAAGTAATAGAAGAAGTTTATACTCCTGATAAAAAATCTATTGAAGAAGTTTGTGAGTTTTTAGGAATCGACCCCTATTTTAGTATAAAAGCTGTTGCTAAAAAGGCTGTTTATGATAATGGAGATGAGGAGATAGTTGTATTTTTTGTGAGGGGAACTGATACATTAGAAGAAACAAAAGCAAAAAATGCTGTTGGGGCACTTGAACTTGTAGAGGTAAGCGAAGAAGAGCTTGAAAAAGTGAGACTTATTCCCGGGTTTATAGGACCTTTTGGGCTTCCAAGTAATAATATTAAGTATGTAATTGATGATGATTTAAGAATGGCAGAAGAATTGGTATGTGGTGCTAATAAAAAAGATTATCACATAAAAGGTGCAGGGCTTCTTGATGCAAATCTACTTGGGAATTTAACGATTTATAGAGATATTGCAGCTGTAAAAGAGGGGGATTTGTGCCCAAAATGTGGGAAGCCTTTAAAAATTACAAAAGGTATTGAAGTTGGGCATATCTTTAAGCTTGGTACTGTTTATTCTGAATCTATGAATGCAACTTTTCTTGATGAAAATGGAAAAGCAAAACCTTTTATTATGGGATGTTATGGGATAGGAGTTAGCCGTTTGATAGCCGCGGCAATTGAGCAAAATCACGATGATAAAGGGATAATTTGGCCAAAAGAGATAGCACCTTTTGTAGTGGATATAATTGTAGGAGATGTTAAAAAAGAGGAGCAGTTAGATTTTGCAACAAATTTATATGAAGAGCTTAAAAAAGCGGAAGTAAAAGTTCTACTTGATGATAGAAGTGAGAGATTTGGTCCAAAGATTGCAGATTTTGAACTTGTTGGATTTCCTATTGGGGTGATTGTTGGGAAAAAATTAAAAAATGGAAAAGTAGAGATAAGAGATAGGAAAAGCGGAGAAAAATTTGAGGTAGAGTCTGGCGAAGTGTTTGAGAAAATTATGGAGCTTATTAATAGCTAATAAATGGAAATAGTATATAATGTGGATAGAGTTATATTGATGATTTAATAAATCTTTACAAAAACGAATGGTGGACGAAGAAAAGAAAAAAAGAAGATGTAATAAAAATGCTTCAAAACTCCACCTTTGTTTTTGGTATTGTTAAAGATAATAAATTGGTAGCGTTTTGTAGGGTGTTGAGTGATTTTGTTTATAAAGCTATAATTTTTGATGTAATTGTGGATAAAAATTATAGAGGGGAAAGTATTGGTTAAATTTTATTAAATAAGGTTCTTAATTATCCCAAACGTAAAAAAGTTGCCGGTTTTGAGCTTTATTGTAAAGAAGAGATGATAGGTTTTTATGAAAAAATTCTAGCTTGAAAAAGTTGAGGATTTAGTTCTTCTAAAAAGGTAAAAATTATGGGACTAATTTATTTTTTAGCGTATTTGTTTTTGGAAATTCTTTTTTCTTATGAGTTCGCAAAAGTTTTTACACCTTTTGGGCTTTTTTTTGAAGTGTTATTAACTGCTATTATAGGTATAAGTGTAATTAGAAGTTTGAATTTTTCTTTAGCTGAAAGTGTGCAAAGAGTTTTAAGAAGAGAAATGAGTGAAGAGGAGTTTTTGTCTATAGGGCTGTTTAGGTTAATAGGAGGAATACTTCTTTTTATACCGGGGGTTTTTAGTGATATTTTAGGTGTTTTATTGATGTTTGAAAGAGTTGCTAGATTTTTTGCTAAAAAACTTTTTTCCTCTCACAAATATTATCATCATACTCATTACGGAGATGATGAAATTATTGACGTTGAAATTATCGAAGTAAAGAAGATAGAAAAAAATTAATCTTCTTTGCAAAGATGTTTGTTTCTTTTAAAAATCTCTTTTACTTTATTTAAGTCTTTTTCTTTGTCATAGATATGTTTTAGCATAAGCCTTTGACATTTATTATTTAAGTCTATTTCAAACTCTTTAAAAAATTCTTTGTAATCACTGCACTTTTTTTTGATGCTGTTATGGTATACAAGATGAGACAATGAAAGCAAAAACACTGAAAAAAAGAAAAAGATAATACTAAAAACTCTTAAATCAAATACAAACGGCATTGCTTGAAATGTTGCTATAGTTATTAAAGCTAAAGAAAAAAGAACAGTACCTACATAATAACCTCTTTCTGTAGTTATTAAAAATAGATAATTATCAAAATTTTTTTCAACTTTTGAAGCTTTGAAGAAATTATATAAGGTTATGGAAATTATTGATAAAGATACTAATAAAATAATATAATATATCATTTTATCTCTTTAAATTTTATAGAATGAGACATAAGCTCTTTTTTAAACCACTCATATACTTTTAAGGCGTTTTCTCCTGTAAAAGAAATTTCAGATTGATAATCTAATTTAGGAAGAGTGGAGAATTCTATTTCTTTAGGTATTTTTTTCATAATATCCAACATTTCCGATTCTTTAGCATATGCTATTAAGGTGTAACGCTTTTTTATTTTTTTTTGAGGTAGAAATTTTTCGATTGCTTCTTTTGTCATCGGATGTGCCATTTGAGGAAATCCGGGCATAAAAAAATATCTATTTTCTATATAAAATCCTGGATAATCATTTATGGGATTGTTTTTTAAAGGTTTTGCATTTTTAGGCCAGTAAGCTAAAAGATATTTTTTTGTATTATCTTCATTTGGAAATTTTTTATCTAAGAGATTTTTAAATTCCGAATTATATTCCATTAATCCGTTTGTAAATATTTTTGCGGCTGTTTCTCTTGTAAAGTCATCCGGAGTAGCTCCTATTCCACCATAACAAAAAAGCATAGACTCTGGAGTGTTTTTTATAATAGAAAAGATGTTTTCAAGTAGATTCGGATCGTCTTTTACTATAAAAGAGGCAAAAAGTTCATAGCCTCTTTTTAATAAAGTTTCTTTTAAAAATTGAAAATGTTTGTCTTCTCTTCTACCGTTTAATATTTCGGTTCCGATTATAACTTGAAAAATTTTCATTAAATTCCTGCTTTTTCTTTAATGATTTTTTCCATTTCTTCAACAATTTCTTCTATAGTTCTTTCACCGTTGATTTTGATTAGCTTGTTTTGGGCAGTGTAAAACTCTTCGATATCTTTTAGAGGTTCTAAAAATACTTTCATTCTGTTATTAAACACTTCTTCATTATCATCAGCCCCTCTTGCACGTCCTAAAACTCTTTCGCGTGCTACGTCTTCGCTAACCTCAACTTCAATTACGTTTACAAGTTCTATATCGTTACTGGTTTTAAGCATTTCGTCAAGTGCTTTCATTTGTTCTACACTTCTTGGAAAACCGTCGATTAAAACGATATCTTTAGGTGCTTTTTCGATAGCATTTTTAATTGTGTTGATTACAATTTCAAGTGGTACTAAGTTTCCGTTGTCTATGTAGCTTTTGATAGTTTTACCCAGTTCACTTCCACTTGCAACTTCTGCTCTTAGTAAATCACCTGTTGAATAATGAACAATTTTATCTGAGTTTCTCTCCGCGATAAGCTCTGCGTCAGTTGTTTTTCCACTTCCTGGTGCTCCTATAATTAAAAATAGTTTTTTCATCGTGACTCCTTTTATAGTATTGGACATTCAAATTTTTTTACTTTTATTTTTTTACTCATACCTCTCCCGAGGGCGAGTTTTCTTCCCTCTATGTCGATTTCAATCGGACCGAAAAGAGATTTGTTGATAATCTGTCCGATTTGACCTTTTGCTAAACCCAAATCATTTAGTCTTTGTTTAAAATTTCTACAACTTTCATCAAATCCTACAATTTTAAAAACGTCGTTTTTTTTTAAATTAGCTAATGTTAACGTAACTTGTTTATTCATTATCCGCTTTTGGTTTTTTGATTCTGATGTGAAGTTCTTTTATTTGTGATTTATCAACTTCACTTGGTGCACCTGTTAAAAGACATTGAGCTTTTTGAGTTTTAGGGAATGCTATAACATCTCTTATATTATCTGTTTTTCTCATAAGCATAATAACCCTATCCAGTCCAAGTGCAAATCCTCCGTGAGGTGGTGCACCAAATTTCAGTGCATCAAGTAAAAAGCCGAATTTTTCTCTTGCTTCCATCTCATCAATTCCAAGAAGTTTAAATACTTTTTCTTGAATCTCTTCTTTATGAATCCTGATACTTCCACCACCGATTTCATATCCGTTACATACTAAATCGTATGCAATTGATTGAATATCTTCAAAGTTTTCTTCATCCCACGTTTCCATATCCGGCATTGTAAACGGGTGATGAAGTGGAGTTGGGTTTCCATTATCGTCTTTTTCAAACATAGGAAAATCTACAATCCATACGAAATTATACTCATTTTCGTTAATAAGTCCCATATCTTGAGCGATTTTTACTCTTAATCTTCCCATATAATCAAGAACTATTTTTTTATCTCCCGCACCAAAGAAGATGATATCCCCAACTTGTGGGTTTACTTTTTCAATTAGTCTATTTAAAGACTCTTCACTCATAAATTTAAGAATAGGTCCTTTTAATCCTTCTTCTTTTACTTGAATGTATGCAAGACCTTTTGCTCCAAATTTTCTAACAAAATTTTCAAGCTCTTTTAGCATTTTTCTGCTATAAAACTTATCCCCACCCGCTACTTTTAGAGCTTTAAATCTGTTGTTTTTTTTATCTTTTGCAATTTCTGCAAAAATTTCGTTGTTTGAATCTACAAACTCATCAATCACATCTACCATTGCCAAATCAAATCTTAAATCTGGCTTATCGCTTCCGTATTTTTCCATAGCTTCTGCATACGTTATTCTTTTAATTGGAAGAGCTACATCAATTCCTGCAACTTTAAATGCCTCTTTTACCATCCCTTCAATTGCTTCAATTACATTATCTTCTTCAACAAAGCTCATCTCAACATCAACTTGTGTAAATTCTGGTTGTCTATCTGCTCTTAGGTCTTCGTCTCTAAAACATTTTGCAATTTGATAATATTTGTCAAACCCTGCTACCATTAGGATTTGTTTAAATAATTGAGGTGATTGAGGAAGTGCATAAAATTCACCCGGATGCACCCTGCTTGGTACCAGATAGTCTCTTGCCCCTTCTGGTGTAGATTTTGTAAGTACGGGAGTTTCTACATCTATAAATCCGTTTTTGTCAAAATAGTCTCTTATTGCTTTTGTAACTTTGCTTCTTAAAACAAAAGTTTCAAGCATATCAGCACTTCTTAGGTCTAAATATCTGTATTTAAGTCTTAGTTCTTCGTTTACGTTTTTATCTCCGATTTGAAAAGGTAAAACTTCGCTTTTGTTTTCTATTGTTATCTCTTCTGCAACTACTTCTATTTTACCTGTTTTTAGTTTTGGATTTTCAAGTCCTTCTCCTCTAAATCTTACCAATCCTTTTACTTTTAAAACATACTCGTCTTTTATCTCTTCTGCAACTTTATGAGCTTTTTTGCTATCAGCTGGGTCGGCAACTATCTGAACTATTCCGCTTCTGTCTCTAAGGTCTATAAAAATTACTCCCCCGTGGTCTCTGTGAGAGTTAACCCATCCTACTAATTCAACTTTTTGGCCTACCAGATTTTCGTTTACTTCGGCACAGTAATGAGTTCTCATTAATTTCCTTTTTTGGCGCAATTATACCAAAAAGCATTAATTTTGTAAGGAGAGGATTTCTTATAAGAAAAACTAATATTTAATTGGTATAATTATGAAAAAAAAGGTAAAAAGTGAAAGCCGGCTTTGTTTTAAAACCGATAGTGGATGATAAATTAAAAGAGCTTTTTTTTAAAATAAAGAAGATTTTCGAAAAAAAGAATATTGAGGTTTATATTGATGTAACTTCTGCCAAACTTGTAGGGATTTTGGGAATGGATTTTGAGCAGATGTGTAAGAGTGTTGATTTTTTAGTTGCTCTTGGTGGAGACGGGACGTTAATTTCCCTGGCTCGTAGAAGTTATAAATATGATAAGCCGATTCTTGGTATAAATGCCGGGAAACTTGGGTTTTTGACGGATATAAATCCGGAAAATATAGATGAGTTTTTGGATAAATTTTTAAAGGGCGAATACAGAATAGATGAGAGAATGGTAATAGAAATTGAATACAACTCAAATAAACTTTACGCTTTTAATGATGTTGTAGTTACTAAAGATACGATATCTTCAATGATTCATATAGATGTAGATACGAATGAGTCTCATTTAAACAGATATTACGGAGACGGACTTATTATCTCAACTCCCACCGGTTCGACCGCTTATAATTTAAGTGCCGGAGGTCCGGTTGTTTATCCGTTGACGGAGAGTTTTATTTTGACTCCCATATGTCCTCACTCTCTTACTCAAAGACCTCTTGTGCTGCCGAGTCATTTTGAGCTTGAGTTTAAAGTCGAAGAGAATATAGCAAAACTTATAATAGACGGGCAGGAGATTTTTAATTTAAAAGATAAAATTAAAATAAAAAAAGCAAAAAACCCGGCAAAACTAATTCATAGGCTTGAGAGGAACTATTTTGAAGTTTTAAGAGAAAAACTTAACTGGGGAGAGGCTAGGTAATGATTGAGAGGGTCTATTTAAAGGAGTATGTAACGTTTGATGAGGTTGAGCTTGAGTTTAGTGAAATTGAACTTGAATTTAGCAAAGGGCTTATAGTTTTTACCGGTCCCAGTGGTGCCGGGAAGTCGGTTTTGATGAGGGGTATTTTATCGATTTTCGGGTATTTTGATTTGAATGCGAAAGTGGGGGAGGCTGTTGTCTATTCTAATTTGGATTTAGAGGAGTTCGGGCTTGATAAGGAGGATGTAATTATTTTTCGTCAGATAAAAAAGACCAAAAACAGGTTTTTTATCAATAACCAAGCCGTAAGTAAAAAAACGGTAAGGGAGATAGCGAGTAAAATTATTAGCTATTTGTCTTTAAGGGAGATTAAAGAGTTTGAAAACGAAGAGGTTATTAATGTTTTAGATAGTATGATTGAAGAGGGTGATTATAAAAAGTTACTAAAAGAGTATAAAGAGGAGTTTAAAAAGTATGAAAAACTAAAAAAAGAGCTTAACAGGCTTGTGGCTTTGGAGAAAGAAGCTAAAGAGAAGAAAGAGTTTTTAAAGTTTGAACTTGAAAAAATAGAAAATATCTCTCCTAAAGAGGGAGAATTTGAAGAGCTTATGAAAATAAAAAAAGATTTAAGCAAAATAGAAAAGCTTAAAGAAAAAATTTTTGAAGTTGAGAAGATTTTTGAGTTTGAACATAGTGTTTATGAGTTTTTGGATATGATAGGGGAAGAGAGTGAGTTTTTTTCAAACGCTATGAACGAGCTTAGAATATCTATAGATAACGCTTATGAAAAAGCCGAATATCTTGAAACGGTGGATATTGAAGAGATTCTTCAAAGGCTCTCTATGCTTCAGGAGCTGATTAGAAGATACGGTTCTATAGAAGAAGCGTTGGAGTATGCTAAAGAAAAACAAAAAGAACTCTTAGAACTTGAAAATTTGGAATTTGAAAAAGAGCATATTCAAAAAGATATAAAAAACTTAAAAGAGTCTTTAAAAAAGAAAGCTAAAATTATTTCTCAAAAAAGACGGGAAGCTTCTTTAAAATTAAAAGAAAAATTAAACTATTATCTTTTGAAACTTTATATGCCGAATGCCGATATAGTGTTTTATGAAAATGAATTAAACGAACTGGGGATTGATTATGTGGAGATTGTGGTAAACGATATAGACGTAGACACCATTTCAACGGGAGAATTTAACAGACTAAGAGTGGCTATGCTTGCTAGTAGATTAGAGTATGAGGATGAAGAAAAGACTCTTTTTTTAGATGAAATTGACGCCAATTTAAGTGGAGAAGAGTCTATGAGTGTAGCTGAAGTTTTGAAATATTTATCAACCAGGTATCAGGTTTTTGCTATTTCTCACCAACCTCAACTGGCAAGTAAAGCCGATAAACACTTTTTAGTAACCAAAAAAGATGGAAAAAGCATAGTAAAAGAACTCTCAAAAGATGAAAGAGTCAAAGAGATAGCCAGGATTATAGGAGGAAAAGAGATTTCCGACAAAGCCATAGAATACGCAAAAGAGTTATTAAAGGAAAACAATGGTTAATTTACTGCTTCGAAAAATTAAAGAATTGGAAGCCGAACTTGAAAAAATAAAAGAAAACGATTTAAAAGTTAGAGAAGAAATTTTAGAGCTTTTTAAACATTGTAAGATAGAAAAAAGTAAAAAAGAAATTTTTAAATTAAAACTTTTAAAAACGATTTCTAAATTGGAGCATAAAAGTATTAAAGATAGTTTTTATGACGAAAATAACGCTTTAAAGTTTGAGAGTTTTGTAGAGATTGCTAAAAATGTTCAAAACGGATATTTAGTTATAGTAAATGCAGATTTTGATAAAAATAGGCAAAAGTTTGTTTTGGGATTTTTGATAAATAAAATTTCTCCCTTTTTTACGTTACAGGATAATAAAATAATAGGTTTGTTAAACGAAGCTCAAATGAAAGATATCAAAAATTTAAAAAAAGTTCCTTATTTTAATCCGGAAACGGGGGAATTTGACGAGATAGATATTTTTAAAATGATTTTTTTGTCGGAATATTATGATTTATTTAAAATAGTGGGAGCTATGAAAATTTTTGAAGAGTATAAAAAAAGACCTAGTTTTAGAAGTAAACATTATGTTGAATATTCTTTAGATAAGAGAAAAGTTATTGATTTCGAACAAGAGGAACTTGATAAGCAGAAGAAAAAATATGAATTTATTTATAATGAGAAATATCCTAATTTGGAAATTTTATTGAAAAGAGAAATAAATAATAATAATATATTGTTTGTTTTAACTTTGCTTGAAAGAATTGACGAAGAGATAGAAAAAATTAAAGAATCAAGAGGACTTTGTAATATCGTGAATAGAATGCTTAATTTTATAGAAAGAAAAGTTAATAAAGAAGGAATTATAGAGGAAGTTAATTTTTTAAGACAGAGGTTGATTGGTAAAAAAATTGAGTGATTTTATATCAAATCTGTTGACAAATATTTGTAAATTTATATATAATTATACTGCTTAAAAAAACTTTAAGGAGGGTAAAATGGCAACAGAAAACAAAGAAGTAACGAAAGAGGTTTCAAAAGCACAAGACCAATATGTGGATGAAAGAGTTAAAAAAATAACTCAAGAAGCGGTAGATACTATTAAAATGGTATCTAATATTATAGGGCTTTTGGATAAAAAAGAAAAAGATAAAGCTCTTGATGAAATTGCAAACGCTTTAGGAAAATTAGAGGTGTTAATTGCGAGAGACCCTAATTTACAAGCGGTTCCTGTAGATGTAAAAGAGCAAGTTATAGATTATCCAGGAACTCCTGAAGATATTGAAGTTGTAAAAAGTGAAATTGTTAGATTGATAAAAGAGGGTGAGGTTCAACTTGCAAGAGATTTAATGCTTCAACTTGCAAGTGAAATGGATATTTACGTAACTGCACTTCCTATAGGAACGTATCCTGTAGTCTTGAAAGCTATTATTCCTTTAATTGAATCTGAAAAATTTGATGAAGCTAAGACTTTGTTGATTGAAGCGTTAGAAACTTTGGTAGTTGAAAAAATAGTAATTCCTCTACCTATTTTAAGAGCGGAACAAACTATTATAAAAGCAAACGAACTTGCTAATAAAGAAAATCCGAACAAAGATGAACTAAAAGAACTTTTAGCTTATGCAAAAGAGCAATTAGAACTAGCTCAAGCGTTAGGATACGGAAAAGTTGAAATCGATTATAAAGATTTATATGAAGAGATTGAAAAACTTGAAAAAATCTTAAGTGGTGATGAATCTACAAAAGATGTATTTGCTGCTTTAAAAGAGAAATTATCTACTATTATGGTTAAATTCAACAGACCTAAAGCTCCTACAAAAATGCCTACAAAAGAATCAAAAGAGTCTAAATAAGGACTCTTTCTTCTTAATTTATGGCAAATAGTGACTTATTTGTTTATAATTTCGGTTAATTTTTATATAATTTTTCTACCACTCAAAGGGTGAAGGAATAGGGTTTTATGAAAATAGCAAAAAGAAAGGAGAGAATTAATTATGGGTTTGTGCTTATTTTGGATGATAAATTTTATTTCAGATTGAAAGTGTTTATAGGAAAATGAAAATTTCTAAAAATTCAAAATGCCCTTGTGGAAGTGGAAAAAAATATAAAGAGTGTTGTTTTAAGTGGCACAAACTAGGCACTGCTCCAAATGCTTTACTTCTTATGAAAAGTAGATTTTCCGCTTATGCTATAGGAAACGCCGATTATATTATAAAAACCACTTATAAAACTTCTCCTCATTATGAATCGGATATCAATGAATGGAAAAAATCTATAAAGGAATTTAGTAATAGTAATTTTAAAAAGCTTGAAATTGTAGAATTTATTGATGGGGAAAAAGAAGCTTTTGTTGAATTTAGGGCTTATATTGATGATTATGTAATGAAAGAGAAGAGTAGGTTTTTAAAAGAAGATAAGTGGTATTATGTTGTAGGTTAAAATTTAACCCTTTTTTTTACAGCACTTGCAAGAGAGTTTATATCTACATTCTCAAAATGAACTCCCGTAGGTACTCCTTGGGCTATTTGAGAAAATTCAATGTTTAAATCCTTTAGTTTGTCTTCTAAATATAAACTTCTGGCTTCACTCTCAACACTAGGGGGAAAAGCGAAAATAATTTCTTTAATGTTTTTTTCTCGGATGATTCCCCTAAGTTTTTGGATGTTTTCATCGTCTAAATGGTTTAATACAAAATAATACCCCTTATAACTTCCGGACTCTTCTATAGTTAAGATATCTTTTGCGTTTTCTACTATGGCTAATATTTTTTCTCTGTTTTCGTCACTGCATATATCGCATATTTCGTGTTCGCTGAAGTTGCCGCATATTTCACACTCCTTTATGTGTGTTACTACATTTTCTATGGCGTTTATAAGCTTTAGAGCCTTAAATTTATCTTTTGCCAAGTTAAGGGCTAGTCTTGTTGCCGATTTTTTACCAATACTTGGTAATTCTTCCAACGCTTCTATTAATTTGTTTATTGAGCTTAAGTCTTTCATTTGACTCCTATTTTGGATAAAATTTTCGAAATTATATCAAAGGAAAAGTATGTGCGATTGTAAAAATGAGTTAAGTGAATTTGAAAGATATATAATTTGCAAAAAGGGTACCGAAAGAGCGTTTGATAATGAATTTTGGGATAATAAGACTCCGGGAATTTATAGATGTAGATGTTGCGAGGCAGTGCTTTTTAGCAGTGAGCATAAGTTTGATAGTGGAACCGGTTGGCCGAGTTTTTATATACCTAAATACGGAGAAAAAAATGGCTCTTAGAAGAGTTGAGGTAGAGGGAAAAGTTTTCGATATTTCTTACGATATTTTAAATCCCGCGGATAAAAAGGATATTGTGTTTTTGCATGGGTGGGGGAGTAATAAGGAGATTATGAAAAACGCTTTTAAGGATAGTTTTAAAAATTTTAGGCATATTTATGTGGATATGCCGGGGTTTGGAAAAAGCAGTAATGATTATGTGCTTACTACAAAAGAGTATGCGAAAATTATGGATAAATTTTTGAATGAGATTAAAGCGGATAAATATATAATAATAGGACATAGCTTCGGTGGTAAGGTTGCTATGCTTTTAGAACCTCAAATTTTAGTGCTTTTAGCAAGTGCCGGGATAGTAATGCCTAAAAAATTTGGTGTAAAATTAAAAATAAAACTTTTTAAACTTTTAAAAAAATTGGGGCTTTCGAAGTTTAGAAGTTTATTTATAAGTGAAGATGTAAAAGGAATGAGCGAAAATATGTATAAAACGTTTAAGAATGTAGTAGATGAGGATTTTAGAGAAATTTTTAGAAATTATAAAGGAAAAGTAATAATATTCGGAGCAAATAACGATACAGCAGTGCCTCCGAAAGCAGTGGAAATTCAATCCGAATTATTAAATAGTGAAAATATTATGTTAAGTGGAGATCACTATTTTTTTATTAAAAAAGAAAATAAAAAACAAATAGAAAAAGAAATTTTAAAAAACCTAAGAAATTAATCAAGAGTTTTTAAAAACTCCAAAATCCCTTTTATTATTTCCGTAGGTTCGGGAGGACATCCGGGGATATAATAATCTATTTTTAAATCGTTGCCTTTTATCGCATATGTCTTTTCAAAAACTCCCAAATCTTTTACACAATTACCTATCGCTATTACCCATTTGGGGGAGGGCATCTGGTTGTAGCAGTCTATCGCGTGGAGGTACATATTCATAGTCATAACCCCACTTAGAAACATAACATCCGCGTGTCTTGGACTTGCTACAAAATGAATTCCGAGTCTTTCAAGGTCATAATACGGATTTGATAAAGCGTTGCATTCGGCTTCGCACGCGTTGCAGCTTCCGCTGTCAACCATTCTTATTGCCAGACTTCCAGCAAAGTGTTTTTTGATTTTGTCTTTTATCTCTTTTTTTATCTTTTCAAGTTCTCTGTCAAATTCTAAATTTTCGGTTAAAATTCCCGTTTTTATTCTTTTTTCCCAAAATCTAAGCATTTTTCAGTCCTTTACAAATCATTTCCCGCATAACTCAAATCAAAACTTTTGTTAATAAGCGGAAAATCTGCGATAATGTCTTTATAAATTGTCGTATGAAACGCCTGCCAGTTTATGTGTGAGGGGTCGCGAACGTAAAATCTGTTAATTACTCCGTTTTTGATTTTCATATACATAAAAAGCTCTCCTATAGAACTTTCAACAAAACTCATATATTCCCCGTCTTTAAATTCAGTGAGCAGTAGTTTTTCTTTTTTGTCCGTTTTAAAGTTTTTAATCATTTCAATTGAATTTAAAACTTCTTTAATTCTTATTTTAAATCTGTCACTAACTTCACCTTTTTTGCCAAGTTGCATTTTATATCCGAAATTTTTATAAAACTCATTATCTCTTACATCAAGTTTAATTCCACTAGCTCTTGCACCGACTCCTACTACACCGTATTTTTTTGCTTTTTCTTTACTTAACGCCCCTGTGGTATTAAATCTATCCCAAAGACTTGCGATATCATTTGTCCACTCTTCAAAAAACTCAACTTCTTTTTTAAGATATTTTACAAAATCAATCAACGCTTGGTAATCAATTTCAACTTCTTCTTTTATCGCATCAAAACCGAATCTGTGCCCCGTTATTTTTGCCATCATCCTTCTTGCCTCTTCTGCAAGTTTACTCATAAAGCTAAGGGCAGGGGCGAATCCGG
>CAYULY010000003.1:0-119045 GCA_964445785.1 uncultured Nautiliales bacterium | reverse complement strand
ACTCTTGCATTGATTTTAAACTATCAAACCCCTCTTTTGCTTTTTCTTTAAACTTTTCAAATTCCTCTTTATTTAATCTTGGTATTCTTCCTTTATATTTGAGTTTTAAATTCTCTATCCCTCCTTTCTTATATAGCCCCCAATATTTCTTTACTGTTTGTACGTTTATATCTAATTTTTCACTTACATCTTTTAATTGAATCTTTGGTGTTTTTTTTAATAGATAAATAACTTTTATTCTTCTATGTACCCTTACATCTCTCTCTTTTTTTAACAACTCCTCCAACTCTTCTTTACTCTCTTTGATTAATCTATCATATCTTAGTATTCCCATCTTGTTATTATATCAAAGTAAAGTTATTAAATATCTTAGAATTGGTATTATGCCAAATTTATCAATAACGAGCATTTGCAAATTGACAGACATTTATCCATTTTTACTGACAGTGTAACTGACAGTAGCTCTGAAAGTATCAAATAACGGGAAGTGGTAACAAGTCCCGTTGTCTCCACCATTTATTAAATTCCTTGTATTAATTTTGTATTTATGATTGCGAATTTTTAGCTACTTTTCTTAATTATAAAATCCTTTTGATTTATATCTATCTATTTTACCACCAACTAAGGATTTGTTCGTTTATATCGTTTGATGAGTGTTTTAACATATGATATATATATTTGGCAAACATATCTGTTTCAATGTTTACTTTTTGATGAAGTCTGTAATATTTAAAAAGAGTATTTTCAAACGTGTGAGGAATAATTGTAAGTCTAAACCTATCATTCCATACTTCATTTATCGTAAGACTTACCCCATCTATTGCAATACTTCCTTTTGAAGCGATATATTTCATAATTTTAAGGTCTGTTTTTATAATTACGTCGTAAGAATTTGAATTTTTTTTAATTTCAAGCACTTCTCCAATAGCGTCAACGTGTCCTTGAATAAGATGTCCATCAATTCTATCTCCGAATCTAAGAGCCGGTTCTATGTGTATGTATTTTCCGGGGGTATAATTTTCAAGAGGAATTATTTTTTGAGTTTCAGGTGAGAGTTCTACTTCAAATCCGTCTTTATAAATTTTCGTAGTTGTAAGACATACTCCGTTTATTGCAATACTATCTCCAATTTGTGGGATATATTTGCTGATTACTCTTAGTTTATTGTAGCTAAAACTTTTTACTTTTGCAATTTCTCTAATTAGTCCGTTAAACACTAAAATACTCCTCAATTAATTCTCTAACAACATCTATTTCTTTTACTTCGTTTATTTTGCTTCTAAATTCACTTGCTTTTTTAAGACCTTTTGAATATGCATGAGCGTGTTTTCTAAATAAAATTACTCCATATTCTCCGTAAAAATTTATCATTTGATTAAAATGTTCAAGTATTACTTCTTTTTTCTGCTGTAGGGTAATTTCTCCTTCTTGTTTCATTTCAAGAAAAATCCAAGGTTTTCCAACCGCCCCTCTTCCAATGCTAACGCCTCTTGCTCCTGTATATTCCATTACATATTTCGCTTTTTTATAATCGGTTATATCTCCGTTTGCGATTACGGGTATTTTTACAGCCTCTATTCCCTTTTTTATTTCATTATAATTGGCATTTCCTTTATACATCTGCTTAACCGTTCTTCCGTGAATTGTTAAAAATACAATTCCCAAATCTTCCAATAACTTTGCTCTATCTTCTACCACACTTTTATCAAATCCAAGTCTTATTTTTGCACTAACGGGTTTTTTTGAAGTTTTTATAATTGTGCTTACTATCTCTTTTAAAAGCCCTTTGTTTTCATCTTTTAATAACACTCCGCCAAAGCCGCTTCTTCTTGCTTTATTTACCGGACATCCGAGGTTTATATCAATTCCGTTAATCCAAGGGGTTTCGTTTATAATTTCAACGGCTTTTTTTGCGTTTTTCGTGTTATTTGCGGCGATTTGAACGAAATAAGGCTTTTCAAGTGGGGATTTTTCCATCATTTTTTTTGTTTTTTCGTTATTATAAACTATTGCGTTTACATTTGTCATTTCAGAAAACGTCATATCACAGCCAAATTTTTTAACAACGCTTCTAAATGGTAAATCCGTATATCCGGCAAGTGGAGCCAGAAAGAAAGCTTTAGACGGTAGATTGAATGTATTCATCAATTTCCGCCTTAATACCGGCAATTCTAAGTTTTAAGAAAAATTCGAAATATTTTAAATCGTTTTCTTCTATTATCTCTTTTGCTAAGTCTAGGTGTTCATATTTAAGTGCTAAATAAGCATAACCCCATTTTAAAGGTTTAATAATTTCAAGTTCTTTGTCTGGATTTTGGGTTTGGTATAGATTTTTTGCTATATTAATTTCTTCTTTTGGTGTTAAAGTGGTTTTTTCTAGGAGTTTTGTTAAATTTTCGTCTTTTATGTGAGATAATATAATTTCTAAAGTAATAGGGTAGTCATATTTTAATATTTCATCTATCGGAGCTTCTTTTGCCCATATGTAAAAGGCTTCTTTTTTAAGTTCTTCGTTTTTAAATTTTTTTAAAACCTCTTTTGCGTATGAAGGGTCTTTTTTTAGTCTGTTTTTTACATTTAAAATAAACCAAGGATTATCTTCTTTTAATTTGTATTTATCTATTTCTACAATTTTGCCTTTTTTTAATTTATCTAAATCTTCTAGTAATTCGAATCTTTCTATTTTTTTCGGTTTAATTTCCAAACCTTCAATGAGGGAAATAAAACTGTTTAAATCTTTTAATATTTTAGGTTCTTTAATACCGTCTTTAAAAAGTAAACGAGATTTTATATTTTGATGAAGTATTTGAATATCTTTTTGAATGTTTTTTTTAAATAAGTATTCTTTTAAATTCAAAAAGCTAAAAAACAATAAAGAAAAGAGGTAAAAAGCGAATAAAAACAGTCCTACCCATAGAGCGTTTTGTAAACTGATATCAGTTCCAAGCAGATGAAATGTGGTAACAGAATTTTTTTCTATATAAACGAAAAGAACAATTAAAGAAATAAAAATAATACTGAATAAGGAATATTTTTTCACTTTATTTTCCTTCTTTTTCTAAAATTTCCCTACATATTATACAATATTTAGCGTGGGGTTTTATTTTAAGTCTCTCTTCTTGAATTTTATCTTCGCACATTTCACAAATTCCGTATGTTCCTTCTTTGATTTTTTTTAGAGCTTCGTTTATTTCTTCAAGCTCTTTTTTTTGATTAAGGTATATTTGAAAATCTCTGTTGCTGTCCATACTTGCGGTTGCAAAGTCTGCATCATCGTTAATTTCGCATTTGTTGATATCGGAAATTTCCGTTGATAGATTAAATAAGATTTTTTCAAGTTCGGCTTTTCTTATTAAAAGCATTTCTTTAAACATTTTATATTTTTCCATACTTTTCTCCTTTTTGTTTTTATTTATGATACGGATGATTGTTTTTTATGCTTAAACCCCTGTAAATTTGTTCGAATAAAACGAGCTTTGCAATTTTATGACTCATAGTGAGTGGAGAAAGAGAAATATTTACGCCCTTTTTTTTAAATTTTTCATCAAATCCGTAAGCTCCCGCTATAAAAAAATTTACTTTCGATTTATCTATTAATTTTGCAAATTCGAAACTATCGATTAGTTTCCCTTCCGGAGTTAGAATTATATTGAATCCGTCTTGAGTATATTTTTCAAAAATTTTGGAATATTCGGATTTAGGGTTTTTTGTTTTTGAGAGTTTGTTTGAGTAGAGAGTATGGTTCATAACCTTTGCAAAAGGTTTGGATTTTTTTATAAATTCGTTTATTTCCTTTTGAAAATCCTCTTTTTTCTCAATTGAGAAGACGTTAATTTGCATATATCGCTTCCTACTACTTTGAATTTTGACGGAATTTTATCATAAATTTTAACGCCTCCTATTATAGCTACCGGATGATAAGAAAATTTTATCAAATTTATAATTTTTTTTCCTAAGATATTTGAGGTTTCTTTTGTAGAGGTGGGTTTATACGCTCCAAGTCCTATATAACTTAAAGGAAAAGCATTTGCCTCTTTTATTTCTTCTTTATTATGAGTTGATAGTCCTACTGTTTTATTTTCTTTCCTTAAAAATTCTATTACTTCTTTTTTTGATAGGTTCATTTTATTTGAAAGTTCTTCCAAGTCCTCTTGCCCTATATGAATTCCATCTGCAAATTCTAAAAGTTTAATTTCATCATTAATAATTAAAGGTTTTTTCCAATATTTTCTAATCTCTTGAATTCTTTCTCTTTTTTCTTCAAGAGAAGAGTTTTTGTCTCTGTATTGAAGAATTTTTGCTTTTAATCCTTTACTTGTTTTGCAAAAATCTTTAATTGATATATCATACTTTTTTAAGGTGTCAAAATCCAAAAGGGCATAAAGAGCCATTAAGATACCTTTTTAAGAGTATATTTTAAAAGATTTGCGATAGTGTCTTTTAACTCAACCCTTTTTACAACCATATCTATAAGTCCGTGTTCAAGTAAAAACTCCGCTCTTTGAAAGCCTTTTGGTAAATCCTCTCCGATAGTCTGTTTAATAACCCTTGGACCCGCAAACCCTATAATAGCTCCGGGTTCCACTATAATAAAATCTCCTAAAAACGCAAAACTTGCACTAACTCCACCGAATGTCGGGTCTGTTAAAATCGAAATATAAGGTAGGTTATGTTCGGCTAAACTTG
This sequence comes from uncultured Nautiliales bacterium, assembly GCA_964445785.1. GTDB lineage: Bacteria > Campylobacterota > Campylobacteria > Campylobacterales > Nautiliaceae > Nautilia. Next base: position 114,359 of record CAYULY010000003.1, on the reverse strand, counting down.
CAAGGGCAGCAGATGTTTTTGCCATTTGCATTAAGCTAAACGTACTCTCTTGCATTCTAGCTCCGCCTGAAGTTGAAACAATTACAAGTCCTTGATTTTTTGCAATAGCCCTATTTACTGCTCTTACTATCTTTTCACCTTCGACACTTCCGAGACTACCACCCATAAAAGCAAAGTCAAATACCACAAGTTGAGTATCAATTCCGTTTATTTTACACTCTCCACTGATTACTGAACTTTTTCTACCGGTTTTTTTGTAGTTTTCTTCTATTCTTTTTTTGTAGCTTTTTTTATCTACGAAGTTTAAAGGGTCGTTCGGTTCAAGGTTTGTGTCTGTTTCTATAAATGTCCCCTCATCTGCTAAAAGCTTGATTCTATCCTCCGCATTCATTCTAAAGTGGTATTCACATTTAGGACAGGTGTTTTGTTCTTTTTGAACTTCTTTATAAAAGCTAATCGCCCCGCACGCCGGGCATTTTATCCATGTATTGTTTTTTTCTGGTTTGCTAGGTTGAGTTTTTTTAAACTTTTTTAAAAAATCGCTAAATCCCATTTTTATTCCTTTATGATGCTTAAAACTTCTTCCAAATACTCTTTTTTAGGACTCATAATAATTAAATCTTCTTCAAAATGCCAAGCATACTCTTGATTATAAAATTTTGCTGCCGCTATATCGAATTCTCTAATTTCGCCTTTATAAATAACTGCTTTTGCGAATTCTCCGTAGCATAAAGATAAACTAAGAGCCCCTGGTGCTCTGAATTTTAAATTATGGTTACATAGTTTTTGAACTATATCCGGATTTTGATACGCTTTTTCGAAAATAATAACATCATGTCTATAGTTTGCTGCAAAAGGCTTTCTAAATAGGTTTTCGAATTTTTTACCGTTTTTATCTCTTACAAAATAATCGCCGTTGCTAAGGTTTACCACTACACTTGCTTCATTTTCTAGATATATGCTGCATCCGAAATACGGAATATGGTTTGATACGTTATAGCTACCGTCAATCGGGTCGATTATGATTTTTTTATCTTTTCCATTATCGATAAATCCAGCTTCTTCACTTAATATATTTCCGTATTCGCTTAAGGCTTTTATAAATATTTTTTCTGCGATAAGGTCTATATTTAAACTCCTATCTCCACCAAATCCTATACCTTTTTCTTCAAAAATATTTTCTTCTTCGTGCAAAGCTCTTATAATTTTTAAACTTGCACATAGTGTTGCGTCTATAAAACTCATTTTTGACCTTTCGGAATTAATGTTCCCCAATTTATTTTACTAAAGTTTTCATCGTATACGCTAGGAGTACCTCTTGCTCCGAGTTCCATTACCGCTTTTCTTGAGTTTGCTAGTTCTTTATCGATTTTTTCCTTTTCTTCTTTTGATAGGGTTTTGTTAAAAGCGTTTACTTTTTTGATTATTTCTTGTTTGTTTCCGGTTAACACCTCTTTAAATCTTTTCGCTTTTTCTTCGTTTGTTTTAGCTGATAATATATAATAACTCATAGCTTTTGCGTCTTTATGAAAAGATAAAGGGAATAAAATTACATGAACTTTGTAGTTTTTTTCTAGATTTTCTTTTGTTTTAGCTTCCATTAATCTACAGAAAGGACATTCCGGGTCGGTTACAAGATATAAGTCTTTTTTCCCTTTTCCGAATGTAAACATAATTCCGTTTTCAACTATTTTTTTACTACCGGTAAAAGGATATTTAGGTTTTAATTCTTCTTTTGTTTTATTGTTTATTACTCTTCCTATGATAGTGTATTTTTTATCTTTTGTTATGAAAATATCTCCGCTACCGTTAGGGGTTTGGATAGTAATTATATAAAAATCTTGTTTTTCGACACCTTTTACTTTTACTCTTCCTTTATTTATTAATTGTTTTAAAGCCGGATTATCGTAAATTACACTCTCTTTTAAAATCGAATGAGCTTCCGAAAACGTTAATAATTTATCTCCTGCAAATAAACTTACGACGACACTTAAAGATAAGACGATTTTTTTCATTATTACTCCTTGATAGTGTTTAAAATTTTTTCCACAATTTCTTTTGGATTTTTTGCTTTATAAATTGGTCTTCCAACTACTATGAAATCCACTGAATTTTCTTTTGCGGTATTTATATCGGCAACTCTTTTTTGGTCATCCACATCTTCTCCAAATGGTCTGATACCAGGAGTAAGAGTGATAAAATCTTTGCTTGTAACATCTTTTATTTCTCTACTTTCCCATACGCTACATACTACTCCGTCAAGCCCGGCTTGATAAGAAATTTTTGCAAACTCTTTCGCTTTATTTTTAATCGTATCGTTGTAAATTTCTCTAAACTCGCCTTCACTAAAACTGGTAAGTACAGTTACGGCAAGCACAAGGGGTCTATTTTGAAATTTTGAAATTCTATCCATTATTTCACTCATTGCTCTTTTTCCGGCACTTGCATGAATATTAAACATATCAACCCCAAGTTTTGCTATCTCTTCGGCAGCATCCGCCATAGTGTTCGGAATATCATAAAGCTTTAAATCAAGGAAAATATTATAACCTAAGTTTTTTAATTCAACTATAAATTTATTACCGTCTCTTATATAACTTCTAAATCCGACTTTAAGCCATAAATCATTTGAATACTCTTTTAATTCATTGGCTAACTTTAAATTCTCTTCTTTGCTTGGATTATCAAGTGCTATACATAATTTCATTTATCCACCTTTGGTAACGTAATTCCCTCTTGACCGTGATATTTTCCTTTTTTGTCTTTATAGCTGATTTCGCACATTTCATCATCTGCCCCAAGGAATATAAGTTGGGCTATTCCTTCGTTTGCGTATATTTTTGCAGGAAGTGGGGTTGTGTTTGAGATTTCTATAGTAATATGTCCTTCCCATTCCGGTTCAATCGGGGTTACGTTTACTATAATTCCACATCTTGCGTATGTACTTTTTCCTACACAAATAGCCAAAACGTCTCTTGGCATTTTAAAATATTCAACACTTCTGCATAGTGCAAAAGAGTTGGGAGGAATAATGCAGTCTCCTTTTGTTTTTACGACATTTTTTTCGTCAAAATTTTTAGGGTCAACTATTGTAGAGTTAATGTTCGTAAAAACCATGAATTCATCGCTGACTCTTATATCGTAGCCGTATGAACTTACTCCGTAGCTTATGGTGTTTTTTCTAATTTGTTTTTCTTCAAACGGAGTTATCATTTTAAACTCTTTTGCCATACGTCTAATCCATTTATCGGATTTTACACCCATTTTGTTCCTTTATAATCTCTTTGGTTAAAATTGTAACAAATTTATGTTATTATTTTAAATACAATAGCTATAAAGGAGATATAATGGATTTAAGAGAGCTAAAAAAGCTTCTTGAAGCGTTTGATAAATCCAATACGAATATTTTGGAACTTGAAACGAATGAATTTAGAATTTATCTTGATAAATCCGTACAAGCAGCACAATCAGTTGTATCACTGCAACCCCAAATTGATTCTAAATCGGTAAAACAACCGATAGTTGCTAATACGGAATCTAAAAAAGTGGATTGTGAAGAGGGAGAAATTATAGCATCTCCTATGGTGGGAACATTCTATCAAGCCCCAAGTCCGGACAGCCCTCCTTATGTAAAAGTTGGAGATAAGGTTAAAAAAGGTCAAACTTTATGTATTATTGAAGCTATGAAAATTATGAACGAACTTGAAGCGGAATTTGATTGTGAAATTTTAGAAGTATTGGTAGAAGACGGTCAGCCTGTGGAATTCGATACGCCTCTTTTTAGGGTAAAAAGGGTATAAATGAAAAGAATTCTTATAGCAAATAGAGGAGAAATTGCATTAAGGGCGATAAGAGCTATCCACAAACTTCAAAAAGAAGCAGTATGTGTATATTCAAAAGCGGATAAAGATGCGATTTATCTTGAGTTTGCGGACGGAGCGGTGTGTGTAGGACCGGAAAGAAGCTATGAGAGTTATTTAAATATTCCGGCTATTATTACGGCAGCCGAAATAACGGAATGTGACGCTATTTTTCCCGGGTATGGATTTTTAAGTGAAAATCAAACTTTTGTAGAGGTTTGTAAAGCTCACAATATCGCTTTTATAGGACCTAGTCTTGAAGTAATGGAGCTTATGTCTGATAAATCTAAAGCCAAAGAAGTTATGAGAAAAGCCGGGGTTCCGGTAATTCCCGGAAGCGAAGGAGCTATAAAAGACGTAGAAGAAGCTAAAAAAGTAGCACGTGAGATTGGATATCCTGTAATACTAAAAGCCGCAAGTGGTGGTGGTGGAAGAGGTATGAGGGTAGTTGAGAATGAGAGTTATCTTGAAAACGCATATCTTGCAGCAAGCAGTGAGGCTGAAAGTGCATTTGGGGACCCTACTATTTATATGGAAAAATACATCGAAAAACCTCGTCACGTTGAAGTTCAAATCCTAGGGGATAAACATGGAAACGTAATTCATTTAGGTGAGAGGGATTGTTCGCTTCAAAGAAGACATCAAAAACTAATAGAAGAATCACCGGCTCCTATTTTAGACGAAGAAACAAGAAAAAAACTTCACGAAACGGCAGTAAAAGCCGCAAAGGCAATCGGATATTACAGTGCCGGTACTATTGAATTTTTGGTAGATAAAGATTTGAATTTCTATTTTATGGAGATGAATACAAGACTTCAAGTAGAACATCCGGTAAGCGAAATGGTAACCGGAATTGATTTGGTTGAATGGATGTTAAGAGTGGAAGAAGGTGATAAAATTCCAAGCCAGGATGAAGTGGAAATAAAAGGTCACGCAATTGAGTGTAGAATCTTAGCAGAAGACCCGGAAAAATTTATTCCATCTCCCGGAAAAATCCAAAAACTCTATATCCCTGGAGGAAAAGACGTAAGAGTGGATACTCACATCTATGCCGGATATATTATTCCTCAATATTACGATAGTTTAATCGCAAAAGTAATTACTTGGGGTAAAGATAGAGATGAGGCTATAAGAGTTATGAAAGAAGCATTAAAAGAGTTTAAAATAACAGGAATTAAAACTACAATACCTTTCCACTTAAAAATGCTTGGAAATGAAGATTTCTTAAGCAATAATTACGATACGAAATATCTAGAAACAAAAGGACTTGCCTAGTCCTTTTTAAGGATATATTTTTAAGTTTATAATTTCTCCTTTTAAATCTCCTATTTTCAATACGTTTTTTACCATTCCTTTTAGAGTAACCCAGTTTTTAGGGTTTATTACCAGATATAAAATTCCTTTATCTCCGGCAAATACTTTGTTATAAAGGTTTACTTTTAGATAAACACCTTTTGTGTAATCAAACGTATCTTTGATTTTTTCAAGTTCACTGTCGTTTATAAAGCTTACATCTACCCTTCCATCACTCTTTCTTCCTCCTAGAGCATAAAAAGTATAAAATCTTTTTTTTGCTTTGGTGTAGTAGGGGAAGTTAAAATATAAACTTAAAATATCCTCTTTTGTGTAGTAAGGCAGGGTTTCGTTTGCTTCTAAGGAGCCGTTTTTATACTTTAAACGTATAATTTTTTTGAGGTTGCGTTTGAAGATATAAACTCTTTTATAAATATCACTCCCTTTTTTTCTGAGGGATATATATTTGTTTGGTATTAAAATATTGTTTTTAACTATACCTTCACTTTTATATATCTGTACCATATGTTTAGAAAACGCAGCTGCAATTCCTACGGCTTTTGACACGGTAGAGATTGAGTAAGATGTTTTGTTTTTCTCAAAAACTCCTTTTGAAGTTGCAATAGTTCCAAACCAGCCGTATTTTGCTTTGTATGTAGCTTCGATTTTATTAGCGTATAAGAAATTCATTAAAAATAATAGTAAAATTACTCTCATAAAAAGCCTTTTTGAAAATTATACCAAAGGAAGATAATGAAGATAGTGTTTTTAGACGCTTTAACTCTTGGGGATGTTGATTTTGAGAGATTTAAAGAATTCGGAGAAGTTGAAATTTATAAGACAACATCCGAAAAAGAGGCTCTTAATAGAGTAAAAGATGCAGATATTGTAGTAACTAATAAAGTTGTAATCGATAAAGATATTATGGATAAAAGTGATATAAAATTTATTCAAATAGCCGCTACCGGAATGAATAACGTGGATTTGGAGTATGCAAAGAAAAAAGGAATTTTGGTAAAAAACGTAGCCGGATATTCTACTTATTCGGTAGTGCAGCAGACGTTTGCTTTGGTGCTTGGTCTTTTAAATAGAGTTAAGTATTTTGACGAATATACCAGGACTAAGTATCCGGAAAGTAAAATTTTTACTCATATAGTAGATTGGTTTGAGATTAGAGGGAAAAGATGGGGGATAATCGGTCTTGGTACGATAGGCAAAGAAGTTGCAAAAGTAGCTAAGGCTTTTGGGGCTGAAGTTGTTTATTATTCTACAAGTGGCAAAAACAGTTCAAGCGAATATAAAAGAGTGGATTTAGATGAACTTTTAAAAACAAGCGATATTATTTCTATTCACGCACCTTTAAGTGAAAATACCAAAAATTTAATAAGCTTTAGTGAGCTTATGAAAATGAAAGATGGGGCAATTTTGGTTAACCTTGGAAGAGGTGGGATTGTAAATGAGAGAGATTTGGCAAAAGTACTTGAAGATAAAGATATTTTAGTGGGGCTTGACGTATTTGAAAAAGAGCCTATTAATAAAGAAAATCCTCTTTTAAAATCCGATAAAACTCTTTTATCTCCTCATATAGCTTGGACAAGTATTGAAGCGAGAGAGAAACTAATGAACGGGATTTATAACAATATAAAAGAGTTTTTAAATTAAGCTGCTTTTACGTATTATATACGTATTATAATGCCCCCAAATGTCAAGACAATAATTTAAAAAATTTAAATTCGCACTAATTTTTGCCGACTATTTTCCTAATATAAAAATTAAAATGACACTTAGTACTTTTATACCGTAGTTTAAAGCTATTGAAAAATTTATTATCTTTCTTTTATTTGATCTTCGATTTTTTTTAATTCCATTTTAATCTCTTTTTTAATTTTTTCAAAGTCGAACTCTTTGTTGTCTCTTGCCGCTTTCATAGCTTTTTTTGCAATTTCTTCTATTTTAAATAATTTTAATGCTCCGCTACTGCTTTTTATTTGATGAAATATAGAATAGTAATCGTTTCCTTTTAAAAGTTTTTTAGTGTTTTTTATAAAGGTAGTAAATAAATTTTTTATTTCGTAATGAGAAAGATTATATTCTTTTGCTATGGAGTTTAAAATATTCTCTTTAAATAGATGCTTTTGAAAAATGTTTTTTAAGTTATCCAATTTAACCGGTTTTGGGATGTAATCGTCCATCACTTCTTTTATTTTGTTTACTTCTTCTTTAAATGTATGAGCGGTTAGGGCTACAATAGGAGTTGATTTGTATTTTTTTATTTTTTTTGCTGCAGTTATTCCGTTCATATTAGGCATATTTACGTCCATTAATATTAAATCATAGTTATTATCAAGAGCTTTTTGGACAGCTTCATATCCGTCTATGGCGAAGTCTATGTTTAAATTAAAGTTTTTAAGTAAATCTTTTAATAAAATCCTATTGAATTCGTTATCTTCGGCAATTAATATGTAAGCATTTAAATTTTCTTTTTCTATTTTTATTTCTTTGTCTAAGTAGAGGTAATGGTAAATTTCGTATAAATAGTTTTTGTCTTTTGCTATTTCGAAGTTGTTTATTGCTATTTTGTCTTTCAAAACTTCTATTCTTACCGGGGCTTTTGGAGTGATTTTTATATCAAAATGTTTCAAAAATTTTTCTATTTCTTTGTCTTTGGTGTAAACTTGCGGAACTTTTTCTTTTAAGTATTTTTTGTCACCCTCTTTAAGGGGTAATTGGAAGTAAAATTTACTTCCTTTGTTTACTTCACTTTTAACTTTAATCTCTCCACCCATAAGTTCTATAAGTTTTTTTGTAATAGTAAGTCCAAGTCCTGTTCCTGATATGTTTTTTGTGAGGTCAGTTTGGTTAAAAGCTTCAAATATTGTGTTTATTTTGTCTTTTGGGATTCCAACTCCTGTATCTTTTACTTTAAATGTTAAATCTTTTTTGACTATTAGTTCAACTTTACCTTTCTTTGTAAATTTAATAGCATTGTTTAGAAGATTGGTTAAAATTTGCTTTAATCTTATTTTATCAAAAAAGTAACACTCTTTTATAGGTTCTATTTTTAAAGCAAATTTTAAGTTTTTCTTTTTTGCTAGAGGTTTTAGTGAATTAAAAGTTGAAATTATGGTTTCGTAAATATTATTTTCTTGAATATCAAGTTTTAATTTTCCAGCTTCTATTTTAGAAAAATCAAGTATTTCGTTTACTATGTTTAATAAAAATTCGGATGAGTATTTCAAATATGAAAGATACTCTTTTTGTTGGTCGTTTAATTCGGTTTTTTCAAGTAAACAAGTAAAACCCAATATAGAGTTTAGAGGAGTTCTTATCTCGTGAGACATATTTGCAAAAAACATCTCTTTTAGTTTTTGTTCTTTTATAAGCTTATTTTTTGTTTTTTCTAAATCCGTAATATCAGTTAGAGTAAATACCACATACTGATCGTGTTGGAATTTAAAGCTATTAATATTTAAGTTGAAGTATCGGGTTTCGTTATTTTTGTCTTTTATGCATATTTTTATATTTTTTTTACTTTGATACCAATTTATGTTTTCATCGTAAAAACACTCTTTTAAGAAAAGTTCATTTATGGATTTATGTTTTTCTTCGAATTCTTTTAATGTTTTAAAAGGTAAAACTTCAAAAAATTTTTTATTTACAAGAAAAAATTTATCATTTCTTTTTACTATTACTATATTGTTTGTATTGTCCAAAATAGCTCTTAATAGTTTTTTTTCAAGTGAAAATTTATTACTTATATTAATTAAATCAGTAATATCTTGTCTGAAAGCTACATAGTAGATGTTTTCACCTTTTTCGTTTTTTATAGGTGCTATTATGCTTTTTACGTAGTAATTTTTACCGTCTTTTCTTTTGTTTTTAATAATTCCTTCCCAGATTTTCCCGGCTTTTATAGTATTCCATAAGTTTTCAAATACTTTTTTAGGCATATCTGGATGCCTTACTATGTTATGGTTTTTACCTAAAAGGTCTTCTGCTGAATATTTACTGATTTTTTCAAAATTTTTATTAACCGCCGTTATAATTCCGTTCAAGTCCGTTTCAGAAATGATGAGAGTTTTGTCAATAATATCTAAGTATTGTGTAAAAATATTCTTATCCAAAATATAACCTTTAATGATAGTTTTACCAGTCTTTGTCATATTTTTCCCAATTGTTGCTTTTTATCATAGATTTCAATAAATCGACATATTTTTCTTTTGTTTGAGAGTAATTTATAAGCGTAGAAGCAGCATCAACTCCGGTAAATCTTTTATGTTCTTTTCTAAATTTTTCTCTTAAATCTCTAAACACTTTATAGGCTCCATTTCTGTTTAAGTTTAGCATATATGCCCCTATAGAAGATTCAAGAGAAGGAAAAATTCTAATTGAATAGTCTATTTTTATATGTTCATATTTGCTTTTTGGTTTTATGCCTTTATTGGAATATGTCCAGTGTCCAAAGATGTTGTTTGCGACTTTAACGAACCTACTTTTCCCCCAGCCGCTTTCAATTGCCGCTTGAGCAAGGGCTAAAGAGGGAGGTATAATGTCTATTCTTTTTAAAAACTCTTCTTTGTCGCTTATGTCTTTTATTTTGTATTTTTTAGCTACTTCAGCTAAAAAAGCCAATTTTTTAATATCTAAAATATAGTCGGAATTGAATATCGAAATAACTTTTTGTCTTAAGTTTTTAATTTTGCTGTTTTCGGTTTGAATTAATGGAAGCATAATCTCTACAAACGCTTTTTTCTGTCTTTTTATGTCTTTTATTTTATAGTACCACGAGGGAAACGCTGCTTGTAAATTTATCCATAATAAGAAAATAAATAAATATCTCAAGTTGCCTCCTTAAAACAGTGTCGGTTGTAGAGCTTTTAATCTGTAACTTTTTCTATGAATATCGCTAAAACCGTATTTTTTTATTTCTTCTATATGGGCTTTTGTTATATAGCCTTTGTGCTTTTTAAAACTAAATTGTGGGTATTTATCGGCAATTTCTATCATATATTTATCTCTACTTACTTTTGCTAAGATACTTGCCGCACTTATCTCTTTTATTTTACTGTCACCTTTTATAATAGTTTCTATTCCCTCTACACCAAACGAGCTGTTACCATCAAATAGGTATTTTTTTGCTTTTATGTTTTGTTTTATGACTTTTAAGCCTTTTGCTATTGCAAAACTTAAACCTTTTTCATCTATTTCATCGGGCCAAATCCATTCTATATGATAAACGGAATTTTTTATAATCTCTTCAAATAGTCGTTCTCTTTTTTTAGCAGATAGTTTTTTTGAATCATTTAATCCTTTTATCTCTTTTAAAAGCACACAACCGGCTATTACCAAAGGACCTGCAATAGGTCCGCGTCCGGCTTCGTCTATTCCGCAAGTCTCCAACGCCAAAATGGTATCACCTCCACTTCAAGATTTTTATAATTTATTTCAAATTCGTTTGAAATTGTAATTACCTGAACTTTTTTTACATCTTTTACTTTTTTTAGTTTTTCCAGCAAAATTTCTTCATTTGCAAAAGGAATTACCATAATTCCAAGCTCTTTTTGAGGTAAATAGAAATTTAAAGTGTCTTTATAAAAAACCTCTTTTTCATTTAATTCCAAAAAAACGATATTTTCAAATGTTAAGAGAAGGTTTTTTTTATTGGTAAGAATATTTTTAAACGCAAAGTTATAAGAATAAAATTTTTTAGGGGATTTTGGGGAGTTGAATTTATTAACTTCATAGATGATTTTGTTTTTTATAAGTTCGTTTGTGGTTTTATAAAAATTGTCTTTACTGATTTTTATCTTTTTTTTGAGTATTTGATAAATTTGATAAAGGGTTAATTTTTCTCCTATGTGTGAAAAGAAGAATTTTAAAATATCTTTATTGAAATCAAGTAGTTTAAAAGTCTCTTTCAAATACTCTTCTTTAAAATACTCTTCTAAAAACACGCTTTTAGGAAGCGTTCCGGTTTTTAGGAATTTATCGAACGTATGGGTTATGCTTTGAGCGTTATTGAAAGCGAAGAACTCTTCAAAATCAAGCCCTTTTAACTCTATCGTTTTAAAGTTTTCTAATATAGTGGGGGTTTTTGAGATAATAAAAGTTATCGTATTTTGTGGAACCGGAATTGAGAAATCGAAATTATCAAATATCACTAAATCTACGTTAAAATTAAACTCTTTTTCTCTGTAATCTTCAAAATCTATATATGTATAGGAGCCTTTAAAGTTTCTTAAAAAATTAAAAACCAAAAAAGTTTTTCCCACACCCTTTGGTCCGTAAATGAGAGTGTTTTCGTAGTTTAATTTTACTTTTCTGTCTAAAATTTTCTTTGGTAACAATCTAACCCTTTAACTTTATCTTAATGTATTATAACATAATCAAAAATCCAATCAGTGCAAAGAAAGTTTCATATAAGAATAGGTTATCTCCGTATAAATATCCGGAAATTACACTTCCTATAAAAGTAGCCAGACCATAAGCAATTCCCGAATAAAATTGTTGGGCTAGGGTTTTGTTTTGGTATTTTTTTGAAATATAAAGAAGAGCGGCTGTATGAAAAATTGCAAAAGAAAAGACGTGAATCAATTGAGAAAATGCCGTTAAGATAAAATTACCGGCAAATATATAAAGAATAAACCATCTAAAAGCCGTTAATATAACGGCAATTTTAAGCCATTTTTTGGGAGAGAGTTTGGATAAGAATTTGTGTTGAATAAAAAATATGATAATTTCTGCCATAACTCCTATAGCCCAAAGCCATCCTATCGCTTCTTTTGAGATGTGATGGTCGAGGTTGTAAAGTGTGAAAAAGTTATGATATGCACTAAGAGTAATTTGAAAAAATATAACTGCTACCCAAAATTTCCACTCTTTTAAAAAGTCTATTTTCGCTACGTTTTTTTGTATGGTTTTATCGCTTAGGAAATAAAGGGCACTTATGTTTGTCATAAGCATTAAAAGTATAAAAAGCCAGACCATATTTGCATTTATATAAGAAAAAACAATTCCAAAAAGCATAAACCCTATACTTCCAAAAAGCCTTGATTTTCCGTATTTTTCTTTTAGCGTTTCTATCGCTATGGCTTCTATAAAGGGAAAAACTATGCTAAAGCTTATACCGATGATAAAAAAAGCAAATAAAATTAAATAAAAATTTTTGGTAAGCAGCAGTAAAGAAGCCGAAAACGACGTTACTAAAGCCGATAAATAGTCTGTTTTGGTTAGTGGTTTTTTAAGATAAAAAAACGGCGTTAGGAATCTGGCTACGGGAATCATAGCCAGGATTATTCCTATCTCTTTTGCGTTAAATCCTATGTTTTTTAGGTATTTAGGTAAAAATATAACATAATCACCTATAAGAGTGAAATAGAGAAAATAAAAAAGGCTTAAGAAAAAAAAGGTTTTATTTTGCATTTAGGCTTTTAATTTGAGAAATAAACTTTTTAAGTTTTTTTTTCGGAAGGTGGTTAAATGTAGTCTCTTTACAAAAGATAGCCCCCGGCCACCACGGGTCGTTTTTAAACCTCGGGATTATATGGATATGAAGATGTGCAACCATATTTCCAAGGCTTGCTACGTTTATTTTATCTGGGTTTAGGGTGTTTAGCATTATTTTTTCTATTTTTTTAATTAGAAGAGTTAAACTTATAAGCTCTTTGTCGCTTAATTCGCTTAACTCTCTTATATGTTTGTGAGGAATTACTCTTACGTATCCGTCAATCTCTTTTACCAAAACTATTTTTAAAAATCCATCTTCAAAAATAATATTCTCTTTTATGTTGCAAAGAGGGCACATTAATTGCCTCTGCTCCCAGGTTTTACAGGAGTGCTTCCGGCTTTGCACATAGGGCACTCTTGTGGTTCGTACACTTCAAAGTCAAAATCGTCAAGTGCGAAGAAAGGTTTATCTTTTAGAAGTTTGCACTCTTCTTTTCTTTCGCTTTTTCCGTTTACTCTTTTACATACGCCTCTATTGGCTATAGCTGCAAACGCTACGATTTCTGCACCTCTTTTTTCAACTTCTTTTGCGGCTTCCATAGCAGACCCACCGGTTGTTATTATGTCTTCACAAATTAAGATTTTTTCGCCTTTACTTACTTCAAATCCACGTCTAAGAGTCATTTCGCCTTTAACTCTTTCGGTAAAAATAAATCTAACGCCAAGAGCCCTTGCAAGTTCATAACCGGCTAAAAGCCCTCCTATAGCTGGTGAACAAACGGTATCCACTTTAATACCGGCTTTTTTGATTTGTTTTGCAAGTTCACGTGCTAGCTTTTCTGCAACTTCCGGATATTCTAAAACCCTTGCACTTTGAAGATAATATTCACTGTGTTTGCCACTGCTAAGTAAAAAATGCCCTTTAAGCAATGCTTTGTGTTTTTCATAAATCTCTTTTACGTTCATTGTTATACTCTCATAACGTCATCGATTTTTTTGTTTACGATTTCGTCAACTTTAGCTACGTAAGTGTCGGTAATTTCTTGAACTTTATCAAGACCTCTTTTTTGGTCGTCTTCTGTTATTTCTTTGTTTTTAAACATTTTTTTAATTTCGTCGTTTGCTTCGCGTCTGATATTTCTAATGGCGATTTTTGCTTTTTCACCGAATTCTTTAGCTTTTTTAGCTTGTTTTTTTCTCTCTTCTTCCGTCATAGGCGGGAAGTATAGTTTTATCGTGTCTCCGTCGTTATTCGGGTTTGCTCCTACGTTTGCTTCTTGGATAGCTTTTTCGATATCGTTTATAATAGATTTATCCCACGGACTTATTACGATTGTAGTCGCGTCAACTGCGTTTACGTTTGCAACCTGGTTTAGTGGAGTCGGAGCTCCGTAATATTCAACTTTTATACCGTCAAGTACGTGAATTGAAACTCTCCCTGTTCTTAGAGTGTTTAAGTCTTTTTTTAGCACTTCTATACTTTTTTCCATATGTTCTTTTGCGAAATCAAATACCTCTTGCATTACTCCTCCTTTAAAATTAGTTTTGAAATCATTTCATAATTATATCTTATGATAACTCTATTTCTATATTTTTTGAGTTTGAAATTGGGCTCATATTCGAAATATCCGTTTTTTACTTTAACACCTTTCCAACCAAGCTTTGTGATGTAGATGTTTACGTAAGGTTTGTTTGTAAATCCGGAAATTTTTGTGACTTTGTTTTTATTTCTTTCTATTTTGAGGTTTTTTATATGAAGAATTTTAATTTTCAGTTTTTTTGAAATATCAACTTTCCCCGTTAAAGCGAATCTGTCTATATCGTTTATAGGAGAAGTTAGCTCGTAAGCCCCTGGGTTTTGGTTGGCTATTATAGGGAAAAAGGAGTTGATTATTTTTTGAACTCTTTTATCATATTCTCCGTAAGGGTAGGCGTACATATTAGGAACGTATCCTATATGTTTTTTAAAGGCGTTTATAGCTTTTTTCGTATCTTTTATAATCTCTTTGTCTGTTAGTTTCGCTAAATGTGGGTGAGCCCAGCTATGAACTCCTAGCTCTCCGTATTTGGCACACTCTTTTACTTGTTTCCAGCTCATAAAATCACCCCATTTTCGGGTGGTTGCTTTTGTGTAGACAAAAAGCGTAAAAGGGATTTTGTATTTTATAAATAAAGGAAGCCCGTTTTTATAAAAGCTTTTATAAGAATCGTCTATTGTAAAAACTACTATTTTATCTATGTTTTTGCCTTCTTTTTGCATTTTTATAAGGGTTGAGAGTGTTACGACTTTATAGTTGTGAGTTTTTAGATAGTTGAAATATTTTACCAGTTCCTTAGAAGATGTGTTTGTATAAGGGTGTCTAAAATCGTCTATTCGGTGTAAAACGAATAGATGAGCTTCGGCAAAAAGCCAAAGAGGAAGGAAAAAAAGTAAAAATCTCATTAGTTTGTAGGTGCTTTAGGAACTGGTGGGATTGTTTTTTGAATTTTTACTTTATCTAAAGACGAAACGTTTGGTTGTTTGTTGTATAGATAAACCAGTGTTAGAGTGTTTAAAACGAATAAAAGTCCAAGTACCATTGTGGCTTTTGTCAAAAAGTTCATAGGACCTTTTGCACCGAATACCGTATTGTTTGAGCTTGAATACGCTCCAAGCCCCATAGATTCTGATTTTTGTAGAAGAACTAAAATAACTATCGCTATTACAAGCACGATTTGAAATACGAATAAAACTCCTGTCATTTTGTAAGACCTTTTTGCGAAATTATATCATAAAATCAAAAGACACTTTTTGCTTTTAATTCATAAGAGGTTTTTATAATAAAAAAACTTACCGTAATAAAAAACAAATCTAAAAAACAAGTCGCGTAAAAAGCCGTATTTAGGGTGTTGGAGGTTGGGAGGTTTAGGGTTTTTAGGATGTTTGGGGTTAGGTTTGAAACGGTGTAAAAATTGATAATCGTCGCTATGGAAATAATAACTGAAATAATAAACATAATCTCTTTTTTAAGGTTGTAACCCAGTGTAAAAAGAACTGATAATTGATAGCTTTTTTTTACAATAGAATGATAAATTATTAAAACTGCAAAAAGCAAAGTCAAAAGAAAAATAGCTGTAATGATGATTAAAGAGAGCATAGAAAAAAGATAAAACATATCAAACTGCTTTTTTTTAAGCTCAAGCCACGAATGGATTATAAATCTGTTTTTGGGGAGGATTTTTTTTAAGGTTTCTAAAAGTGCGTCTATTTTTTTTATGGAAGTTGCGTTTACGAAAAATCCGTCTATGTGATTTAAAGGTTTGTTTAATAGTCTGTTTGCAAAGTATAAGTTGGTATAGATTGTAGGGGAGTTGCTAAAGTCGTTAAATACTCCGCATAATTTGCCATTAAGAGAATGTTTGTTTTTAAAGCTAAAATCTTCTGTTGATTCTATTACCGGAAAATATGATTTAAATAGCGTTTGATTAAAAATTATGAGATTGGGGGTTGTTCTGAATTTATATATAAACTCGACTACAGTCAAAGGAACTTGAAAATCCCCAAAAGGCAAAAATTTCATATCGAAAAAATCGTATACGAAACTGTTTGTTAAAATTCCTATTATTTTAATATTGCCATTATATAAAGAGTTGGCTCCCGTTTTTTTGTAGCCTATGGATTCGAAAAACTCCTCTCCTTCGCTAAAAGGGGTTATAGCCTTTACAAGGGGGATTTTTTTTATCAATTTCAAATCTTTTGAGATATCTTTTGAGTTTGAATTTATATAAGTTATTTTTATATGGGGTTGTTTGGTTGCGAATTCGTTTTCAAGGGATGTTTTGTAAGATTCTTTTAATATTAAAATGGTGTTTAAAATTATCAGTGTCAAAAGATATAAAATAAAAACAAGAAAAAAGGAGCTTTTAAAAAGAGAAAAAGTTAATCTTAGTTTTTTCATCTATCTCCTTTGAAATTCGGCTTTTTTGTAATTAAAAGACAAATTGAAAAATATTTTGTTTATATCGTAAAAGGGTTTTAGGATTGTTTTGTAGGTGTTTGAGTATTTTACGACTTTAAATGCGTATTTTTTGGCTTTTGTTTTTTCATAGAAGGTTTTGTTTTTTGAAGGTAAGGGGTTTTGACATCCTAAGAATATCAAAACGATAATAAATGGATATCTCATTTTTAGCCTTTTATTTTTGTAAGAATTGATTTTGCTTTGTTTGACGGATCTTTTACGAATTGATAAGCTATGTTTGCGTATTTTTCTAAATACTCTTCTTCGTGCGTTACTACAATTACGCATTTTGAGTTTAGGGATAATTTTTTTAAGTGCTCTTTTACTTCTTTTGCAGATTCTTTGTCTAGGTTTGCTGTAGGTTCGTCGGCTATTATGATAGGAGGGTTGTGAATTAACGCCCTTGCAATAGCCACTCTTTGTTGTTGACCTCCGCTTAGTTGAGGAGGTCTTTTTTTTAAAAACTTTTCATCGGCTTCGGGGATGAATTTTAAAATCATCTCTTTTGCTTTTTGTTCAGCTTTGCGTTTAGGTACATTTGACATAATAAGTGGAATAGTGCAGTTTTTTATAATGTCAAATTCCGGAATAAGAGCGTATGATTGGAAAATAAAACCTATGTTTTTGGCTCTGAATTTTGCCCTTTCGTATTCGTTTAGGTTTGTTATGTCGGTGTTGTTTATTATAAGTTTTCCCTCTTTTATTTCGTCTATTGTAGATATTAGATTTAAAAGGGTTGTTTTCCCACTTCCGCTTTTTCCGGTAATTACACAGAAGTCCCCTTTTTTGGCTTCAAAATTTACATTTTGAAAAATAACTTCTTTATTGAAACTCTTTTTTAAATTTATTGCTTTTATCATTTTTTCTCCCATACACATCGAAATCCTACGTTTACTCTTTTAGTGCTCGGTTTTAGCAGACTGTAAACTCTGCTATCAAAGAATATCGGCATATTTTTGTCGTTATAGCTTCCTCCCTTGATTTTATAAAAGGTATGATTAAAATAATTTACTTTTTCATCTACCCATTCAAAAGCGTTTCCAAGCATTCCGTATATGCCGTTTATGTTTTCGTAAGAATATTGAACTTCTAAAAATTCACTTCCTATAAAAGAAGGTTCTATTTCGTCGTCTTCTTTTAGCATACATTTAATTTGAGGGTCATTTGCGGTTAGGGGGTATTTTTGAGTTGGATAGGGTGTAAAGGTGTATTTTTTTATAAATTCGAAACATTTTGATTTTGCAAGTTTTATGCTTGCTGCTATTATCCACTCTTTTTCCGTTGGGACTCTTCCTTTGTAAAATTTACAAAACTCTTGAGCCTCAAAAAACGATACATTTGTTACGGGTTCGTTTTCTTCGTCTTCGTCTATTTTTATCGGTTTTTTGTGAATAGCTTTTAGGTATTCGTTATACTCTTTTTTGGTAATTTCATATTTTGAAATATAAAATTTAGCAGGAGTGAGAGTATAAGAGACACTGAAATCTTTTATGTTTTTGTCGTTAAGTTTAGGTATGGAGATGTTTTTATCAAGGTTTATAAACACTTTTTCAAAAGCGAAAAGAGGAATAAAAAAAAGCAAAAAAATCATTCTTTTCCTTTAAACGCAAGTGAGGATGAAATATAAGTTATCATACTTAAAATTACTCCCAAAACAAAAATAAATCCTATTTCTTTAAAGCTGATAGGTACAAAAAAGTCACTTCCAAATCCGGTAATTTTTAAAAACAGACTCTTTAAGGCTTTGGTGCTTATAACACATAAGACTAAAATGACGCTAATTGTACTTAAGACTATTAAGGAGATAGTAAGGTTTAATTCTTTTTTGCTCATACCTATTAAATGGAGGGTTTTAAGGGAGGATTTTTTAAATTCTATCATTATAGCCACACTTAAAATAACTATTCCTAAGGCAAGTATGAAAATAAATCCCATAATAAATTTTTGAATAACGGAGATTTTTTGAAAAAACTCTTTTGTCTCTTTGGTATCTTCAATTAAATCTTTTATTTTATACTCTAAAACCCCATATTGTTTTGCCGTTTTTTCCACCAGTGTTTTTATGAATTTAGTGTTTTTGTTTAGATATTCTATTTGGTTTGTTTTTAAAGAAGGAAAGAGTTTTTTAGCATTTTTAAAAGATAAAAATATAGTAGGATAGTTTCCTAAAAACCCGGTCTCTATTACTTTTATCTTTTTTATCGGGATACTTTTTTTATCATATTGTAACTCTTTAAAAGAGCTTATATTTATATCCCCAAAACCGTTTTTTAGGGCTTTGTTTATAAATATGCCGTTTGAGTGGAATTTTTTTTGGAGGTAGGATTGATTTAAGATTACTATTTGAGCTGATTTTATAATGGGAGTTTTGTTTTTAAAAACAATAAAACTTTTGAAAGTTACTTTGGGGGAGAAGATTAGATGGTATTTTTTTGAAACTTCTTGGAGTTTTTTTATAAAGAGTGGGGTTGAGATTATCGTAATTCTTCCTTGAGAGCCAATGTAAGAATTTATTAAGTAGTTTTTGTAACTTTTTAAGATATTGTTTACAAATAAAAAAGAGGTTATTGAAAAAAAAAGAGCTATAGGGAGTGTATAAAAAGCGAATTTTAAAAGTCTGCTTTGTGAATCCAAAAAGAGGTTAAGGATTAATTTTGGGATATGAAACATTGAATTATTTCTTTGATTTTATAGAATAATTCTTCTTTATCGGCTGCAAATTCTATATCTTTTCGATGGTTGTAAATAGCTACTATTTCGTAGGTTTTTATGTATGTTTGAAGTTCGTTTGAATAGGAGGTTTTAGGGAATATGCGAATAACTATTTTTTTGCCGTTAGGGGTTGAATCTATCTTAAATTTTCTTAAAAACGCTAAAATCTCTTTTTTAAAAGGTCCCTGAATTGAGATGTTTATTTTTGTGTTTTTATTTTTTATTTTAAATCTTTTGACGACTTTGAAGCATTTGCCTTTTTTTAAGCACTCTTTTATTTTTTGTTTTACTTTTTGTTTGTTATAGAAGATATAAACTCCGTCTTTGTCGTCACTTAAGAAGCTGAAATCTATGTAGTGTTTGGAACCTAAGGCTATGATTTTATTCGGATAGTTTATAGAGTTTTCATAAGCGATTATGGAAATGTCGTCGTTTGGGAAAGTTATGAGTCTGTTTTGAATATAGTTGTTTTGAAATTCGTTTGGTAAAAACATTTCAATCGAGTCTTTGTTGTCGTAAAAAAGATATAAATACCCCGGACGGTTTAGGGAGGCTTTTATTTTTATTTCTTCGTTCGGTTTATAAAGGGTTTTATCTAAAGAAATAATAGGTATTATTAAGTTATCTTTTAGTTCTTTGACTCTTTTTTCCAAAAGAGGCAGTTCATCGTCAAACACGGCACTTTGAAGGCTTTTTGCTTTTATTAGGAGATTTTGTGCTAGAAATAAATTTTGGTTGTTTATGGCTTTGTTTATTTGTGTTTTTAAGAGGTTTAGTTTTTGTCTGTCTTTTTTTAGATTTTCTTTTAGCTGACGTTCGGTATTTTTATCAAGTTTTACTAGCACCCAGATTCTGTAATAATCCTCTTTTTCTTCGATATATCTTTTTATGGGTTTTATGTTAAAAATAAAAAGGGAGGTTTTTGTTTTTACCTCTTTTTTGATATTTCTTGAGATTCCTTTATTTGTTAAGTATTTTTGAATATCGGTTGAAGATGTGACTTTAATTCCGAAATAACCGGCTATTTGGGAGTAAGCATCGCTTAGGGCGTCTTTTAAAGCTGTTTTTTTGGTAAAAGTGTCTTTTAAAGGATACCACTTAGAAACTCCTACAAAATAAACTCCGTCTTTGTTATCCACTCCTTGCGTCCAGGGAGGTAGTGCAAAAAGGGTTGAAAACATAAAAATTAAAATAATCTTTCTCATTTTTCCCTCATACATCTAAAAGTTGTGTTTTTAGCTTTAAAAATAATCGGTATTTCTTCATATATCTCTTTTTGCCAATCAAATCTTATAACGGTGTTGTCTTTGTTTATTACTTTGTCTTTTGGATTTATGTAAATATCATCATCCTCTTCATCCACCGGGGCTAAAATTTCGTATTTTACGGGAGGTTTTGAGAGGAGGTGTTTTTTTCTGGCTTTTTCGAATACGAAAATAGTAGCCAAAGTTGCGTTTTTACTTATACAGTATTTAGCCATTGTGTTAAAAGATATGTTTGTTACGGGGGAGTTTGAATTTGATATTTTAAAGTCTTTTAAGCTTACGGGAGATTTCATAATTTCAAATCTTTTTTTTCCTTTTTTTGTATAGAGAGTGATACTTATCCATCCTTGTTTTAAGGAAGGTTTTGTATGAGAGTAGAATTTTTTGCCTTTTGTGTCGTGAAAATAGAGTTCGTTTGAATCTTTTACGGATGTATTTTCATCCAGGATGTTAAGTAGGTTTATTTTTGTTTGTTGAGGGGACTTAGAACATCCTATAATAAAAACAGTCCCTAGAAATATTAAAAATTTTTTCATTTTAACTCCGTTTTAAATATTTCCAAATCTCTAAAGCCACTGTTTTTAATGGCTTTTATCATCGTGTCTTTATCATAGCTTACAAAATACGTCCCTGCTCCTATCCCGTACGTAATAGTCCAAAACAGTAAATCCATAAATCCAAGTCCTATACCTACTCTCGTTGAGAATTGAGAGTAACATATAGGGTCGTATGATGCTTTAAATAAGAATAGTATTCTGGTACACCCACCGAATTTTGCTTTGTATAAATAGCGATAGTTATGGTAACTATATAAAAACGTATCTTTTTGATAGTGTGTTAGGTCGAATTTTATTACACTGTAAGGTATTTTTGTAGCACTCAATCTTGTAACTTTAGAATCTTTTATTTGCACGTAAACGTTATTTAGTTTGGCTTTTGAAGGGTTTTTAAAGGATAAAATATAATTAACTACTTTAAATCCGAATTTAGTATCCAAGTCTTGTTGAGTGAATTTACTGTTTTTGTAGATTAGTTTATATCCGTTTTGTTGCAGTTGGTTGTTTGAAGTAAAATAAATTTCGTCTAAATCGTATGTTTTTTTAGGGTAGATTATTAAAAAGTCGTTGTATTTTTTGCTAGGAAGGTTTAGGGTGTCGGTGTCGTTGTATCCGTATAGAATAAGAGGGTCTATTAAAGAGGTGTTTAAAACTTTTGTCAGTTCGTTTATTTCTTTTAAGCTTAAATCACTCTTTTTTTCAAAAGGTATATATTTAGTATCATAAAGGGTTTTTAAATCCTCATAAGGAAGAGGTTTTGTGTATAAGAGCTGTTTTGGGGTGATTTCGTTCCAGATGATGTGTTTTTTGATGTAGCCTTTAAAAATGAAATTTTCGTCTTTTTTTGTAAATATTTTCATAACAGGGTGGGTTTTTATAAGGTTTTTTAGCTCCAGTGAGACATATTGAGGGATAGAGAGTTTAAGTACTGCTGAAACAGAATTTATAATAGTTTCTTTTTGTTTAAGAGGTGGTAATAAAGAGTAGTCTGGTTTTATAAGGTAATAATAAAAGGAATTTCTTGTGTAATTAGGGGTTTTTATTGTTTTGTATCCTTCAAGTGTTAATTTGCCTTTTTTTAAGTCTTGATAATTAAGTCTTATTAAAATTTCTGCCGATGGTTTTTCCACATCTGGTCTTAAAATGTCGTTTAAAACTTCTTTATCTTCGAATCTATTTTTATAAACCGCTACGAATTTTTGAAGATAAATTTCTTTTGAGTCGAAATTTACAACTTTTATAGGCCAGAATTTATCGGTAAAATTGCTGTTTGTGATTTTATTTAAAATAGTCGGGTTTTTTTTAATTTGTTTAAAGAGATTGATATATCTTTTATATTCTTTTGTGTGTTTTACTTCCGGGTCTACATATCCTAAAACAACTATTTTTAAAGGTACTCTTTCACTTTGGTCCAAAAACCAGTGGGAATACTCTTTATGTTCTTTTTTTAATTCTTTTTTTAGGCTGTGAGGGCTTAACTGATTACTTCCGCATCCTATAAAAAATATGGCACTAAACAGTAAAATAAGCTTTTTCATACTTTTCCTTTAAAAATTTTCTCCAAGCACTCCGGAAA
Source organism: uncultured Nautiliales bacterium (assembly GCA_964445785.1). GTDB lineage: Bacteria > Campylobacterota > Campylobacteria > Campylobacterales > Nautiliaceae > Nautilia. The sequence continues at coordinate 91,652 of CAYULY010000003.1, read as the reverse complement.
TAATCTGTCTTAGAACTTTTCCGGTTGCTGCATTGATGTATAGATAGTTTCTGTCCCACTCAAAAGGAGGAATCTCTTTAGCGATAATTTGGACGCTTTTATCCGATTCGGTGTTTATATTGCATAATACGATATAGATTTTTATCATATGTATGCTTCCGGCGACTTTTGTCGGGAAAAACGCCATACCGAAAACCGAATGAACGTGTTTAAATACCGGTTTTCCGTTTATGTTAAAAGGGTGTAAAACATCGCTTAATTTGGTAACTTCTTGATTATAAAGTTCGCTAAGTTCGGTATAGGCTCCTATAAAAGCTTCTGCCGGGCTTAGGATTTGCTTTTTGATTTTTACTTTATCGTTGCTTATATCAAAAGCGTCATCCCCTATATCGTCAAGTCCTATATCTTTTGCAGATACTTTTTTGGGCTTTTTAATTTCGGTATTTTTAAAGAGTTGTTGTCTTATGGCTATTTGCTGTTTTAACATTTCTTTTAAAATTTTGTAAGCCTGAATATCTTGGGTTCTGTATTGAGGTAAGTCGGAGCCTTTTGGCGTAAAGACTTTAAGATGAAAGTCTATATCCCTTAGCCTTATTTGTCTTTTAAGTTCGCTGATAGCTCTTTTATAGCCTTTGTTAATTGCTTTTTTTGTTTTTCTTTTTCTTCCTACCACTACTATTTCTTTTGGTGCCAGTAGTATATTGTATTCATCCCCTTGAAACTGAAGTAAGGTTTTTGCCAGGGAGATGTTTGTTTTTGCCGTTAAAAATGTGGCAAGAAGTATAAATAAGAGTTTTTTCATTATTTAACCTTTATACATCTGAATGTGGTATTAGAAGAGGTGTATAGATTTGATACCGAATAGTATTTTTCTTTATTCCAGTCAAATATGATAATAGTTCCGTCCTCGCTTTCTAATTTATCTCCCTCCTGATAATAAATATCCTGGTCTTCATCATCGTAAGGTGCTATCATTTCTTGAGGAACGTTTAGAGGTTTTTGTATTATGTGGTATCTTCTGGCGTATTCGAATACATAAGGTTGTGAGAGTTGGGCGTTTATTTTCATACAGTAAGCACTGGCTTGTTGGAACGTTACGTTTGTAACGGGTGTGTCGTCTCCAAATCCGTAAAACTCTTTTTTTGAAACCGGTTTTATCATAATTTCAAAATTCTCAAACCCTCCCGTGTTTCTAGGTACTTTTACTTGAGCCCATTTTAGGGATTTATTGAGGTTTATTTTCTCTTTTATACTTCCTAGTATAGAAGCGTTTTTTGAGATTAGTTTTGCTTTTATATAAAGGTTGTCTTTATTTTTTGAGGCTTTTATGAAAATTACTATATCCGAACGATGTTTAGGGTTTATATAAAATCCTCCCGTATAGGTGGAGTCTTTTTCTTTGTTTATGATTTTTCTTAAGGCTTTTAGACTTTGAGAATCTATTGAAACTAGGTTGAATCTTTTGTGTTTTAATACAAAAGCCTGCACGGCGTCTGTTATTTCGTTTTTGTAAGAAGAAGCGTCTACGTAGATGGCTATATTTAGTTTGTGACGGTGTCTTTTAGGGAGTCTCGGTCTTGCTTGGCGAAAAAGGTTTTCTAGTGTATTGTTTATAAAATAGTCTATTTGGTCTTTTGTCGTGTAGATTGTTTTTGAGTAGAGAATTTTATTTTTGGTAGCTAGAAAATAGAGCTCTTGGTTGTCTTCTTCCTGGTCTTCGTCTAATAACATTTCTTCTTGTTTTGCTTGTATGGTTTTAGAAGAAACTACGGCATTATTGCCGGTAGAACATCCTACTATCATAAAAGCTATTAGAGGTAAAAATTTTTTCACTATTGCTCCTTAATTAATTTAATATCGAATTGCTCCATAAGTTCTTTTAGATGTTTTTTGTTTTTAAGCGTCAAATCCGTATCCACTTTTTCTAAGTTTATGGAAATATTGTAAGAAGGATAGAAAATTTTTGTGACAAATCCTCTGTCGTCTGTTGTGAATTTATAAATTATATGGTGGCTTTTTTCCATATCGTAGTTGTTTTTTGATATCTCTTTCATTGTGGAGTCAAACGGCAGATAACCGTTTATAAAAGTAAAGATTTTTGAATGGATATTGTTTAATTTCATCCACGTTACAAGATATAAAACTCCCTCAATTCCGTAGAATTGCTGGTTTTTATCTTTTGAAAGAAGTGTTTTGTCATTTAGTCCATTATACTCTACCACCACTACACTACTTAAAGGTTTGTTTATCCACATCGTATCTATTTGGGAATCTATTAACTGAACTTTTTTAATTTCGTATAAGTCGTTTTTATATTCTCTTAAAAATCCTATATCCTCTTCTATGCTAGGGGATTTGTTTTCCGGGTCAAACAGTGAAATAGGTGCTTTTAGCATAGTTTTAATGTAGTGTTTTTTAAATTTTTGATAAGTGAGTTTTAATCTTTTCGCTCCGTTTTTTGTTTTTGATACGTAAGATAGGTATAAATTCCCTTCATCCAGGGTAAATTTGTCAACTTTCGTTTTTAATTTGGATTTTTCTTCTAAGAACTTTTCAAGATTCGGGGTTATTACCTGTTTTAGGGTTTTTAGGTCTCTTGAAAATTTAACGGCTAAGAGATTGTCGTTTTCGTCTGTATATAGAGTTAAGGAAAAGTTTTGTTTTTTTGCTAAAGAGTGGTCTTTTAGAAAAGCTTTTTTTACTTCATATGTATAGATGTTCGCTTTTTTTTGGGTATTGAATATATTTATACTCTCGGTAGAGTATGAAGGAGTTATTAAAAGCAGATATTTTGGGGTTTTTAAAACAAACTCTTCTTGAGGACGGTTTTTTAAAACGTATGCCAGGTTATAAGTTTCAAAGCTTTCTAGCATATCGTCTTCGTTTGTTATATCCGTTTGTCCGAATGTTTTAGGGGTCTCTCCTAGCATTAGGGCGTTTAGTTTTTTAGAGTTTGTGGTAATTTTGGAGTTGTTTACTTCTATTTTGAAATTATGGGTAAAGATTAAAGTTTTATTTGAATTTAAAGAACTGTTTGTGGCAGTATAGTAATCTGCAAACAGAAGTACGCTTATAAAAAGAGCTGATATAATCCTAAACATAATGAGCCTTTAATTTTTTTTAATTATAGTAAAAATTTTTGATATTATAAAATCAAAAAAAGAGAAAAGTATGGAAAGTTTTGAGAAGTTCGCTCACACGTACGGAAAGTATAACGTAATTCAAAAAGAGATAATCAAAAGATATCTTCCGTTTGTAAAAAACAGGGTAGTGGATTTGGGGTGTGGGAGTGAGGGGCTTTGCAAATATAAGGAGTTTGAATTTTATTTAGGCGTGGATGCCTCTAAAGAGATGCTAAAGAGAAATCCTTGTACTGCTTTACTTGCCGATTTTAATAAGAAAGAGTGTTTTGAGAAGATACGAAAATATGATTTTGATCAAATTGTCTCTTTTTCCGCTTTGCAGTGGGCTTTGGATTTGGATTTTGTATTTAGGGAGATTAAGGGATTGGAGAGGGGTTTTTTACTGACTCTTTTTACTTCAGATACTTTTAAGACTCTTCATAACTATTTGGAAATTAAATCTCCTATTTTTTCAAAAGAAGAGATTTTGACTTCGGCTGAAATTTTGTCGGCTGAAAAGGAAGTGTTGCATTATAAGCTAGAATTTAACTCTCCTAAAAAACTGCTTGAATATATAAAGTATTCGGGTGTAAGTGGAAATGTAAGGGCAAGAGTGGGAAGAGTGAGAAAATTTTTAAAGGAATTTCCTTTTAATTTTTTAGAATTTGAGATAGTGGTTTTAAGAAGTACTCTTTTGTGATACAATGAATGGAGCCGTGTTGTTTTATAAGAGTAGTTGCATCAATTGGGATTATATCTTTTTCTTTAAATATCTCTTTGAATAGGTCATATACGTATTTGTCTTTTTTATCTTTATAAATCGGAAGAAGTATTGCATGGTTTGTAATTAAAAAGTTTGCATATGTTGCGGGCAGGCGGTAATTTTCCCATATTTTTGGGCTTGGCAGAGGTAAAGGGATTAGATTAAAAGATGTTTTTTTAAGCTCTTTTTCCATTTTTTTTAGCTCATTGTAGTGAATGTCGTTTTTATCTTCACAAGTGCAGTAAACTATAGTGTCTTTATTTACAAATCTTGCAAGGGTGTCTATGTGAGAGTCTGTATCGTCTCCTTCTAAAAATCCGTTTTCCAGCCAAATAATATCTTTTACAAACAGTTCTTTTTTTAAAAACTCTTCAATCTCTTCTTTGCTCATAGGATAGTTTCTGTTTGGTTCTAACAAGCACTTTGTAGTTGTTAAAAGAGTCTCTCCATTTGTATCGATACTTCCGCCTTCAAGTACGAAATTGTAGCTTTTATGGATATTAAAAATTTCTCTTGAGATTAGATTATCATAGTTACTTGGGAATTTAAGTCCCCAGCCGTTGAATTTAAAATCAAGAAGTTTGACTTCATTATCTATTTTTACGCTTATCGCTCCAAAATCTCTTGCCCAGGTGTCGTTATTTTTGACTTTACGAAAGATAAAGTTTTTGTGTTTTAGGTAAGAGATTGTATGTTCGTCTTCATAGCAAATAAGTACTTTTTGATATTGAGCAATTGCATATGCAATTTCGCTAAAAGTGTTTATAGCTTCTTCTAAGCAGCAATTCCAATCCGTATTTTTATGGGGAAATACAAGTTGGATAAATTCTTGTATTTCCCATTCCGGAATTAGATGGTTCATTAAGTTAAATATCCCTAGGGTCTGCAATTTTACCGGCAATTGCACTTGCTGCGGCAACTGCGGAGTTGCTTAGGTATACTTCGGAAGTTCTGCTTCCCATTCTACCGCGGAAGTTTCTGTTTGTAGTGGCTACCGCTCTTTCTCCGTCACCTAAAATTCCCATATATCCGCCAAGACAAGCACCGCATGTAGGGTTTGCTACAACTGCACCGGCATCGATTAAGATATCTAAAATTCCTTCGTGTTCGGCTTGTTTGTAGATTCTTTGAGTTGCCGGAGTTACGATTAGTCTTACTCTTTTGTGAACTCTTTTGCCTTTAAGTATTTCAGCGGCGATTCTTAGGTCGCTAAGAGTTCCGTTTGTACAGCTTCCTATATAAACTTGGTCTATTTCGATATCGTCTTTTACAGCTTCACTTATAGGTTTTCCGTTGCTTGGTAAGTAAGGATACGCCACAAGAGGTTCTAGTTTGTTAACGTCTATTTCAATTACTTGAGAATAGTTTGCATCAGGGTCTGAATAGTGGATTTTCGGTTCGCTTCTTAAAGGATTGTATTTTTTAACTTCTTCAAGAAAGCTTTCGGTAATTTTATCGTATGCTACTATTCCGTTTTTGGCTCCGGCTTCAATAGCCATATTACAAAGACTCATTCTGTCATCCATAGGTAGATTTTCAATTACTTCCCCCGTAAACTCAAGAACTTTGTATAACGCTCCGTCAACACCTATTCTTCTTATAAGCTCTAAAATCAAATCTTTTCCGTAAACGTGCTCTTTTCTTTTACCTTTGAATACCACTTTGATGCTTTCGGGAATTTTAAACCAGCTTTTACCCGTAATCATACAAAATGCGATATCCGTACTTCCCATACCCGTAGAAAAAGCACCAAGTGCTCCGTGAGTACAAGTGTGGCTGTCGGCTCCTATAATAACATCTCCCGGGATTACAAGACCTTTTTCCGGAAGCAGTCTATGTTCAATTCCCATATCTTTTTCGTCAAAGAAGTTTTTTAAATTATGTTTATATGCGAATTCTCTGTTTATTTTCGCTTGGTTTGCCGAAGCTATGTCTTTTGGAGGAATAAAATGGTCTAAAACTATTGCAAAATTGTCCGGTTTTGCAAGTTTTTCGGCTCCACTCTCTTCAAACGCTCTAATTGAAATAGGAGTTGTAATGTCGTTTCCGATGGTCATATCAACATCACATAAAATAATTTCACCCGGTTTAACTTCGCGTCCTATATGTTCTGCGAAAATTTTTTCAGTAATAGTCATAGGCATATTAGTCCTTTTTTAATGAAATTATAGCTAATTTGATATAATTAATAAAAAAGGCGTAAAATGGCGAAAATTTTTATTTTTATAGGAGTGATTTTTATTATCATAGGGCTTTTGATGTATTTTTTTAAAGATTTTCCACTTTTTAATCTGCCGGGAGATATCGTAATTAAAAAGGAGAATTTTACTTTTTATTTTCCCGTTACGTCGTCAATTGTTATTAGTGTTGTTTTAAGTGTTGTTTTTTATGTTTTATCAAAGGTTTTAAAATGAGACTTTTTATAGCGACTCCGGTTAAGTTTCCACTTTATGGGGCTATTAAGCAGGATTTAGGGAGATTTATAGAAGGTAAATGGGTTGAAGGGTGGAATTTGCATTTAACTCATAAATTTATAGGGGAAGATGAGCCTAAGAAGTATGAGGTTAAATTCTCTTTTAGCCAAAAAAGCTTTAAAATAAACGGTATTGAGATGTTTGGTAAAAAGATTTTATATTTAAAAGCTGATATAAGGGATGAAATAAACAGACGGATAAATGAAAAATTTAATCTAAAAAACGACAAACCTTTTAAACCCCATATCACTCTTTGCAGGATAAAAGAGATTAAAGATAACGCTTTTTTTAAAGAACTTAAAAAGTGGGATAATATCTCTTTTGAAGTGCCTCTTGAAGTTTATCTTTATAAATCCACTCTTACGAAAAAAGGACCTGTTTATGAAAAAATCCATAAATATTAAAGCAGTAGCTTTAAAATATAAAGCCTATGAAGACAATGCCCCGAAAGTCATAGCCAAAGGCAAAGGCGAATTTGCAAAAAAAATAATCGAAAAAGCGAAAATTTACGATGTACCTTTGTTTCAAAACGAGATGTTGGCAGAAATGCTTTTAAATGTAGAAGTTGGAGAAGAGATACCTCCTAAGATGTATAAAGCCGTGGTGGATGTTTTTGTTTGGCTTCACGGGCTTGAAGAAAAAGCCCAGCTTAGTAAAACTTGAGTGACTTGAGTGAAATTTTTTTTATATAATAATAGTTATAATTTTATATATTTAATTTAAGAGGAGGGAATTATGAAAGATAAAGTATTGCTTAAATTAGCCAGAATGGCTATTTTGGAAGAGTTTGAAAATAAAAAGTTAATTGATAAAAACAAGTGGGTTGAGAAATATCCGTTTTTAAAAGAAAACGGAGCGTCTTTTGTAACTCTTAAAAAACACGGGACTTTAAGGGGTTGTATAGGTTCTATTTTACCTCATAGGCCTTTGATTGACGATATTGTATCAAACGCAAAAGCTGCAGCTTTTGAAGACCCTAGATTTCCACCTTTGAGAATTGAAGAGTTTGATGAAATTAAACTTGAGATTAGCCTTTTAACTATTCCCCAAAAAGTTGAGTATGAAGACAAAGAGGATTTAATGAAAAAAATTCGTCCTGGGGTTGACGGGGTTATTTTACAACTTGCAAATCATCAGGCGACTTTTTTACCGAGTGTTTGGGAGGAGTTACCGGTTTTTGAGCTGTTTTTCGCTCATCTTTGTATGAAAGCCGGGTTGCCCGGGGATTGTCTTATGTATCATCCGGTAATTTATACTTATCAGGCAAGAGAGATAAAAGAGGATTAAATTTTAGCGTAATTTAATTTTGTGTATTGGAATTTATGTTAAAATTTAGCCAAAAAGGAATTTTATGAGATTGTTTTTTACACTCTTATTTGGGGTTTTTGCATTTGGAGTGAGTTTAAAATCTACATTTTTAAGTGGTAATAAGGTTGTAGCGAAAAGTTATATTATTTATAAACTTAATATTGAAAATCTGTTTAACGATTCAAACTTAAGCGATAAGAATATAAACGATGAAAATATAAGTGGGATTAACAGATTTATTTTGAATTCTTTAGAGATTTATTTTAAAAAGAAAGTGGATAAAAACTCTACTCTTTTGACTAAAAAAACTTCTTTTATAGATTCTTTGCTAAAAATTAGCGATGTTAATTTGACCCCTTTTGAGGAAAAAAGAACTTCTCTTAAAGAGTTTAGAGCTGTTTTAGGTACTTTGAAGACGAAAAAAGAGGGTAATTTTTCTATACTCATTGGGGCTAGTGGACTGGAAGAGGCTAATAACTCAAGAGACGGGAATTTAAGTTTAAATATTCTTTATAACTTGCAAAAAGTTTATTTTAATCAGTTAAAAGAGTTAAATAAAATTCAGTTTGCAAAGCATAGTGGGGTTTTAATCGTAAATACTAAAACGGGAGCCGTCTTAACGGCTGTGAGTGATAGTAATTTGTCTTTTTTTAATAATATGTTTTTTACTTCTTCTAGGATAATGGCACTTCCTCATAATTTTTCTAAAGCATCTGAAATTAACGAAACGACTAAAAGCGGATATCTTAACTTTTTGCAGTTTACAAGAGCAGTTTTACCACTTTATGACGGAGGAGTGGATATTAATTTGAGATTTTTTAAAAATACGCCTATTGAAGTAACGAACTTAAGATATCCACAAAGCGATAAGCTAAAGGATATTTATGAAGGGAGATTGGAGGATAACGATAAAGTTAAATTATTCGTAATAAAAGATAAAAACGCTTTGAGGGTTTATTTTTTTGTGTATGATAAAAAACTCTTTACAAGAGAAAAACCAATAAGAGTGTTTGCTAAAAAGGATATAAATTGTACGTATCCTCAAATTGAGGGTAGTAAAAACGATAAAAAGGTAAATAAACTTTTAGCTTCGTTTCCAAAAGCCGACAGTGTAGATTATAGGATTTTGTTTTTGAATAAAAATTATTTGAGTGTGGTTTATAGGATTGTAAAAGATGACAAACTTTATTTCTTAGGGAAAAACATAGATTTGAAAGAGGGAAATTATATTACTTTGGCACGGGTTTTAAATGCTTGTAAAATTCAAAAGATCTTCAATTATTTAAACTCATATGAATACAAAACACCTATTTCTTTTATTTCATTAAATAATTTCGCTTTTAGTGAAAATAATTTTTATTTTTTTGAAAATATAAAAATGAATGATGGATTCAGAACCGGAGAAGAAATGGTAAAAATTCCTACGCAATTGGATATAAGATTAATTCCTAATACTGATTAATTATTTAAACTCTTTAGATAACATATCTTTAAAAAGATAAAATATTCCTCCGCTTAAGTCTATTACCTCTATTCCTTTATTCTCTAAAATACCAGCTGCTAGTTTGCTTCTATGACCAGTTCTACAGATGATAGCGAACTTTTTTACTTTTAATTTTTTTAAAAAGTTTGGATTAATTCTTCCGTATTCATCAAAAAACGTATCTTTTATAGCTCCCGGAATTACGCCTGTTATAGCCCATTCACTTGGAGTTCTTATATCGACTATTGGTATATTTTTAGCTTGAAGGGCTTTTATGTTTTTAAGGGTTGCCGGTAATGTTTGATAAGAAAATAAAAAAGTACTTAAAATTAATAGTATAATTTTTTTCATAAAAACTCCTTAAGGGATTAATTTGTATACGTTTAAACAACTTATAAAAGAAATAAAAAAATATAAGCGTGAATTTATATCGGCTCAAATTATAGCATTTTTTGCGACTCTTATCTCAATACCTATACCTATGCTTATGCCGCTTTTGATAGATGAGGTGTTATTACACAAAAAAGGCATTTGGGTAGAGAGTTTAAGTGGAATTTTTGGTAGCTGTTCGGCTTTTTGTTATGTGAATGTTACTCTTGTGGTTGTGCTTTTTTTAAGGGGGATGTTTGTTTTTTTGAACATCGTTCAGAGTTATTTTTTTGAGAAAATCACTAAAGATATCACTTATAAAATCAGGCTAAGGGTTTTGGCTCATTTAAAACATCTTTCGATAAACGAATATGAAAATTTAAAAACCGGAGATATAGCAAGTAGATTAATTAGCGACGTAAATACGGTTGAAGAGTTTTTAATTAAGTCCGTTTCGAGGTTTGTTATATCGTTTTTTACGTTAATAGGTGTTGCTGTTGTGCTTTTGCTTATTAATTGGAAACTGGGGCTTTTTATTTTGATTTTAAATCCTTTTGTAGTGGTGCTTTCGGGTAAAATAGCCAGAAAAGTAAAAGAATATAAAAAAGCCCAAAACAAATCCATTTCCGTTTTTCAGGAGGCTTTGATTGAGACGCTGGAGCTTTTTGAGCAGATAAAGGCTTATAATAAAGAGAAGTTCTTTTTTAAAAGACTTTTTGGTTTGGTAAAGGATTTGAAAGAGAAATCTTTTGAGTTTAGTTATAAAAGCGAGGCTTTTAATAAACTTAGCTTTTTGATATTTTTGATAGGGTTTGAAATTTTTAGGGCTGCCGGGATTTTGGCTGTGGCTTATGATAATTTAACTATAGGACTTATGCTTGCAGTTTATAGTTATTTATGGTTTATGATGACTCCTATTCAGGATATTATTTCCATTCAATACACCTATTTTGCCGCAAAAGCCGCACTTGATAGAATCAATGAAACTTTAAATTTACAAAAAGAGCCGGTTTTTCCTCATAAAAAAAACCCTTTTGAAAAAAGTGTAAAGGTGGAAATAAAAAATCTCTCTTTTAAATATAAAGAGAGTGATTGGATTTTAAAGAATGTTAACTGTAGCATTTATCCTAATAAAATTACAGCTTTAATAGGTGCTAGTGGAGGTGGAAAGACTACTTTGGCAAAAATTATAGCCGGATTTTTCGTGCCGGTAGAAGGGGAAGTGTTTTATAACGGAATTTGTTTTAAAGAGATAGGGCTTGATAAGATAAGACAAAACGTTAGTTTGATTTTGCAAGAGACGAGACTCTTTAACGACACTTTGCTTTTTAATCTTACTTTAGGAAGAGAGTTTAAAGAAGAAAAGATTTGGGAGGCTTTAAGACTTGCCGAAATGGAGGAGGTTGTCAGAAGCTGGCCTAAAGGATTGTTAACTTATGTAGGGAAAAACGGGGTAAAATTGAGTGGGGGTCAAAAGCAAAGAATAGCAATTGCCAGAGCACTTCTTTATAAGCCCAAAATAGTAATACTTGATGAGTCTACTTCGGCTTTGGATGTGGATACGGAAGAGAAAGTGTTTAAAAATATAGAAGGGTTTTTAAAATCAAGAACGACTATTATAATAGCTCATAGGGCAGAAACTATTGCAAAGGCAGAGGATGTTTTAATGATAAAAAACAAAGAGATTATAACTTTGAGTTAGTTAATAATGCTCATACTAAACATCGGAAGTAACATAGCAGTTACGATAAATCCTATAACTCCTCCTACTATAATAATCAAAATAGGCTCCATTAAATTTATTAAAGTGTTGCTTAAAAGTTCATTTTCTTCAAAGTATATTTCACTTATGTTTTTTAACACCTCATCTACTTGAGAGGTCTCTTCGGCTAAGGATAGGGCTTGAAGAAATGATTTATCAAAATTAAATCCGGCTTTTTTTAAGGATATTGAAAGTTTTTTTCCTTCTATTACGTCTTGTATGGCTTTTAGGAAAATTTCTTTTATATATTCGTTTTCAAGGGTATTGGTAGCCATATTAACGGCATTGATGTAATTTATTCCGGAATTTATAAGGGTTGAGGTAAGATAAGAAAATCTTCCGAGTTCTTTTGAGATTATTAATTTTTTGATAATGGGTATTTTTAAAAGCGTTTTATGAAAAAGAAGCTTGATTTTTCTCTTTTTTAAAGAGAGTTTTATTAAAACCGCGGCTCCTCCTAAGGCTATTAAGATATTAAGCCAGTTGTGTTGGAGAAAGTTTCCAAGAGATATTACGATTTTTGTAACTAAAGGCAAGTCTTTATTTAGGTTTTCGAATACTTTTACGATTTTAGGAACCACTACGCTTAACATAAAAAAGACCATAAACATAGATACGACAACTATAAACATAGGGTATATCATAGCCTGGGAGGTTTTGGAGGCTATTTTTTCCTCTTCTTTTAAAAATTTAGCTATTTCTATTAGGATAATATCCAGTTTACCGCTCTCTTCGCCTATTTTTATGCTGTTTTTTATGTATTGGGGGATTTTTAGGATTTTTTGATTTTCTACGGAGTAAAAAAACGATTTTCCTTCTTTTATAGATTTTTCAAGTTCACTTAAGAATTTTACCATTTGATGAGAAGATTGGCTTTTTAAAAGATTAATTGCACTTATTAGTGGGATTGAAGCTTTTAGATAAAGCCCCAAGGAGTGTAGGGTTTTTGAGAGTTCTTTTTTATTGGTTTTTGATATGTTTAAATTTAGTGTTTTTGTAGGTTTTATCTCTAAGATATATAGGTTGTTTAGTCTGTTTTTTGCTTCGGTTAAAGAGTTTGCCTCTATTTTTCCTTTTATTTTTTTACCCTCTTTCGTATAAGCTTTGTATTTAAATTCCACCTTAATCCTTTAGCCCTACTCTAATAGCCTCTTTTAAGGAAGTTTCTTGATTTATTACCATCTCAAGAATGTTTTCTTTAATGGTTTTCATTCCGTGTTTTATCATTTGCCGTTTTAGTTCTATATCATTTGTTTTATTTGCGATAAGGGCTTTTATTTCATCATTCATTACAAAAATCTCTCCCACTGCTTTTCTTTTTATATAGCCTGTGAAGTTACATTTAGGACACCCTTTTGCTTTTGAGATAAAAGGAGGGAGTTTGTATTTGTTAAGTAGAGGGTCTTTTTCTATTATGGATTGTAGCTTGGTTGAGGGTTCTTGTTCTTTACACTCACACAATATTCTAACAAGTCTTTGAGATAAAATTCCTATTAAAGAAGAAGCGATTAAAAACGGCTCTATTCCCATATCCATAAGTCTTGTAATGGTAGAGGCTGCATTGTTGGTATGAAGGGTCGATAGCATTAAGTGTCCCGTTAAAGCGGCTTGAATGGCAATAGAAGCCGTTTCTTTATCTCTTATTTCCCCTACCATTATGATATCCGGGTCTTGACGTAAAATACTTCTAAGCCCGGAGCTAAACGTAAGTCCTACTTTCGGGTTTACCTGGATTTGGTTTATATTATCGGCTTTATATTCTACCGGGTCTTCGATTGTTATTATGTTTTTTTCGGGTGTTGCTATTGTTTGCAAGAAACTGTGAAGTGTTGTGGATTTTCCACTACCGGTAGGTCCTGTTACTAAAATCATTCCATAAGAGTGTGTTAAAAGCTCTTGAAGGTTGGTTGTTACTTCTTTATTGAACCCAAGTTCTTTTAAAGATGGAATATCCTCACTTTCCATAAGCAGTCTAAGGACCGCTTTTTCTCCGAAATATGTAGGAATAATAGAGACTCTTATATCGGTTGTTTTATTTGAAATTTTTATTTGACATCTTCCGTCTTGCGGGACTCTTTTTTCGCTTATATCAAGGTTTGAGATTACTTTTATTCTATTGATTACAAGGTTTGTTATGTTTTTTTGAATAGTGGCTTGTGTTATTAACACGCCGTCTATTCTAAAACGAACGGTTCCGAAGTTTTCGTGGGTTTCTATATGAATATCGCTTGCTCTTTTTTTTATAGCTTGAAAGAACATAGAATTTACGAATTTTATAATAGGAGCCGAGTTTTCCGAATCCAAAATGTCAAGCCCGTTTTTTATAAAGTCATCTAAACTCAAATCCTCTTCCGCTTCTAAGTTGCTGTTTTGAAGTTCTTTTTGGGTTTTAACTTCCAAAAATTGATTAAGAAGTCTGTTAAAAGAGTCTTTATCCGTTAATATTATTTCAAGCGGAATATCTATTTTATTGTAAAAATTAAGAGCGTCTATTAGGTGGTCTTGAGTTGTAAACAAGTAGGTTTTATTATCTAAAACACCGGGCAGTAAAGAGAATTTAATCCCCTCTTCTATATTGAAATTTTCTATTTCTACAGCTTTTGGATTTATATTATTTAACGTTAACATTTAACTTTCTTTTTTTAATATAATCCAGAGCAAATTCTCTTTCTAAATGATTTAGTTTTGCCAGGGTCAATCTTAATTTATCCAAATCGGTATTTTTTTTAACGATATAAGGCGTTAAAATTATAACAAGTGTCGTTTTGTCTTCGTTAATTTCTTTGTGTTTAAATAGATTCCCAATTACCGGGATATCGCCTAAGAGAGGTACTTTTTTTATTGTAATGTCTTTATTGTTTCTGGCAAGACCACCTATAATTATACTTTGACCATTATTTACTATTGTTGTTGTTTGAATTTCTCTTTTAGAGGTTGTAGGCAAAGTCAAATCTGGTGAGCCCGGAAGTATGTCTTCTATTGTGGATTCTATGTTTAAAGCGACTTTATTGTCGCTGTCTATTCTAGGAGTTACTTTTAAGGTAAGTCCTATATCTTGTCTGGTATAAGATACTGATGTAGTTGTAGAAGTAGTTTGACCGGTTTTTACGGAAATTGTTTTTCCTACGTAAATGGTTGACGGGGTGTTGTTTATACAAAGAATTGATGGTTCGCTTAATTTTTTGGCAGCTCCAAATGTTTCTAATAAATCAAGCGTAGCACCAAGAGCTAAGCCTTGTTTAAGAGTAGGCACACTTAATCCTAATGAAGTTACGTCAAATGCAATTGCCGGTCCTCCCATATTGGCACTAAGGGTATAAAGTCCACTGCTTCCGCCGCTTCCTGCTAAAAGACCGAGTTTTGTTCCCATTTGAGAGGCCTTTAGGTTGCTGATTTCCAGGATTCTGGCTTTTACGTATACCTGCATTTTAGGGATATCCAAAGCTTTTATAATTGTTTTTATGGTTTCCATTTGAGAGGGTGTGGCTATTACTATTAAAGAGTTCGTTTCTTTGTTTTCCGTAATTGATGGAGAATTTTTTTTATATTTTAAAGAGACTATTTTTTGCAAAACTTTTGTCATATTCGTAACATCCGAATTCTTAAGGGTAATAATTTTAGTTATCTGATTTAGGGGTTTTGGTTTTGTATCCAGCTTTTGTAGGTTGAGTATTATTGAGTTTACTACTTTTTTAGGACCTATAACGATAAATGAGTTTGAGTTTTCATTCGGGACTATTTTGTATTTATAAATTTTAGGGTTATACATTGTTGATGTAATATCGTTTATTTTTTTAAATACTTTGGTAACTTGAGCGTTTTTTAAAGAATAATATTTTATAATCGGTTTATTAAAACGATCCGTTTTTTTTAAAATCTCTTTTATTACTTTTATATTTTTAGGATAATCGGTAATTATTAAAATATTTTCGTTTTGATTAAGGACTATTTTTCCATATTTACTTTTTAAATAAAAAATTTGTTGATAAGCGTCTCTGACGGAAATATTTTGTAATTTAATAATAGTCGTTTTAACTGAAGATAATGAATTATCAAGACTGGGTGCTTCTTTTAATAGGTCGGAACTTCTTATGACTTTTAAATAGTCGTTTTCTTCAATTATAGTGTAACCTTTAGAACGTAATACGCTTAGTAAAATATTAAAAACATCCTCTTTTTTTATAGGTTTGACAGATATAAAATTAACTTTACCGGAAAGTGAAGTGTTAATTAAAATATTTTTATTAGTGATTT
Source organism: uncultured Nautiliales bacterium (assembly GCA_964445785.1). GTDB lineage: Bacteria > Campylobacterota > Campylobacteria > Campylobacterales > Nautiliaceae > Nautilia. The sequence continues at coordinate 76,117 of CAYULY010000003.1, read as the reverse complement.
TAGCCGTCATTTTTATAAAATCTTTTATATCCAGATTTTTGAAGTTTAAATTAATATAAGTTGCATTTAATAAAATTACCGTTGATAAAAAAATTTTAATTAATTTCATAACGAATTACCTTTATAGTGTTGTTTCTTTTTATGGTTATATCTAAATCTTCGTATTTTTCTATATTTTTGTAAAGTTTCCAAGCTAAATTGTCGTTTAATTTTTTATTGTTTACAGCAATTATTATATCTCCCGTTTTCAGACCTATTTTATCGAATATACTATGAGGTTTTATATAAGTTATTTTATAACCGTTTGGGGTATTGATTATATTAATGTTATTCCAAATTTTCAAAGGGTTGTTTTTTACCGATTTAATATAGGATTTTTTAATTTTCACTTTTTCTGATTCGGAGATGTTTGTAAAATTATTGTTTGTATTTTTAAATTTTAAAATATATTTTTTGGAGTTTTTTTCGAAAATAGCGGAATTTTTATTTATTGTTACTAGTTTATACCCTTTGTAATAACCGTTTAAATCTATAAAGATATTTTTCTTATCGTATATAATAACGAAACCTTTATCGTTATCTTTATATAAAGCTTTTAAACTTACTCCTTTTAAAGGGGAGATATTTAAAGGAGTTTGATAAAAGACTTTAAAGATTTTGGAAAGATTAATATTAAATATTTCCGATGTTTTTTTGATGTCGTATTTTAAAGGTACGGAAGGTAAAAATAATTTTAGAAAAGTTATAAGGAAAAAACCGCTTATAATACCGATTAAAAACCATAAAATATATTTAATATATCGCATAATAATAATATCCTTTGGCATCTTTTTTTAAGAGGTTTTTAATAGCGTTTGACGGATTGGAAAAATAGATTTTTAAATAATGATTTTTTAAATCGATTTCTCCTTTTAAAATCGAATTTTCGTTTTTAGCCGTTAAATTGATTTTATAAGGTTTAAAAAGAGTGTAATATAGGTTTAATTGTTTGAGATTAAAATTAAAGTCCGTTTTTAAATTTTCGATATATATAGTATTAAAGAGAATAAAAGGCTTGATAGTCGCTTTTTTAAAAGAGCATATTTTGATGTCGTTTTTATAAATTTTAGTATTATTCAAAGTAAGAAAATGTGAATTTTTAATTTTGCTATCGATATAAATGTGTTGGCGAGACAACACTCTTTGTATATAAAAAAACAATTCTGCAGAAGGGAAAAAAATAATTATTCCTATAAAAAATCCTATTAAAAATAAAAAGAAACGTTTCATTCTTCTATCACTCCGTTAAATACGATTGAGGAGTTGTTGTCTTTTATTTCAAAGTTTTTTATTTTGTAAGAAAGTTTTAGGAAATCGGATATTTTGTAAAGTTGAGATTTTTTAATATTGCACATTATTTTACCTTTTTCGATTTGACAGTTTTTAGGTAAGGTTTTTAGTGCGTCTTGAGATAATTTTCTTTTTAAAAAAATATATTCTTTCGCTTTTTCTTTATATTTTTCGAAATATAATATTTCTTCTTTAAGTTTTTGGGAAGAGATATTGTAAATGTTTAAATTTATAATGCTTATTAATAGTGCCGTTAACGTTATTAAAATGTATTTTTTATTCATATAAATCCGCTTCGTAAGGAGATGTTTTTGAAATAACTTTAAATTTTTTCTTAAAATAAAAATCCAAGTTTCTTTTTGAATCGATTTTTATTTTATACTTATTGTTTGTAAAAGATAAATAAATAGCTTTTTCGTCTTTTCTAAGAGGTATATGAGTTATGAATTCCAAATCTTTTTTTAGTTTCACTTCTTTTTGATAACGAGTTTTTAAATCGGAAATTATAGAGTCCATTTCGAATGTGGTAGACGGAAGATTGTAAGTTTTTATTAAAGAATTTTTTTTATTTTCCAAAACTATAACCGTATCGTTGTTTTTTAGCGTTTGTAAGAATACGGCGGCATTAAATAGAAAGAAAATTAAAAAAATCAGAATCAAAAACTCTTTATCCATATTCGTTTTATGAGAGTTTACTTTATAATTGGATAATTTTATGTTCGATAAAACTTCTGTTATTTCTTCTCCTTCGTTTTCGAAAGGAAAACAAAAAAGTAAATCGTTTATTTTCTTTATGCAGTAATGAGGAGGTATTTTTATTGAATCGTAATCGTATAATTCTATTTGAGCTAATCTTATCGAATTTATATATTTTTTAGGAATTTTTAGGTTGAGGTCTTTTTTTATGGCATATGCAAAATATTTACCGTCTAAATAAAAAGCGTCAAAAATATAATTTTCATCCAATTTAAAAAGGGATTTTGATAATTTTTTTGCGTCTTTTAGAGATTTTATGGGAATGTCTATTTTTTTTATCCAATAAAATTGAGGAGACAATATAACATCCACTTTTGAATTTATTTTTTCATTAAAATTTTTAGTATAAAGGATTAGCTTCAATATTTATAACCTTTTTTTTACGGATATCGTAAGTGATTCGGATTTTATTTTGGATATTATGATAAATATATTCGATTTTTATTAAAACCCAAAAACTATTTTGATTTTTGAAGTTAATTATACCCAAATTATTTTTTTTGTCGCATTTTAAGTCGGTAATATTTAAGTATTTTTTTACGTCTTTATTCAAAACTTCACAAGTAAGAGAATTGTTTTCTCCGTTTCCGAAAAATATAAGATTATCCCACGGAATTTTTAGGATATTTTTATCGTTTGTTTTTTGAACGTAATAATTTAAAATTTGTAAAAAATGCTTTTTATTGTAAATTTTTCCGTTTTGAAATAAATTATTTTGCAAGATTATCTCGCTATTTGCTTCTCTTTCTAAAGAATCTTTATCCAAAGTATCTAAAATTATGTCTTTAAAAAAGATAGGGTCTTTTATATCGTATGTTTCCAAGATATTAGTTAAATAAGTATCTATTAAAGGATTAATTTTTTTTTTAAATAAATACGCGTTTATGTCCGGTTTATTAAAAATAGGAGAAATTTCGATAATAGCTTTTAGGTCGCCTTTTTTACTTTGTATAGGGAATGTTTTGAAAATTTTTTTAGTTTGTTTAAGTGTTTTTAATTTTATTGAATTAAGCAATTCGATGCTGTTTTTAATTAATAAATTTTCTTGAGGGATATTGTTTGTTTTTAAGCTTTTTTGAGTGGTGCTTAAAATAAATCCAAGAATAGATATAACTATAAACAAAAACATTAAAGTGATTAAAAGAGCTACAGACTTTCTCATATTTGTCATTCTTTTGTAATTTATCTGTTAAAAACAATTGACATTTTATCATAAGTTGGTATATAATAATGTTAACCCAACCTTAAAAAAGGGGAAAAAGGAGAAAAAATGAAAACAAGTACAAAATTACTGCTATCGTCAGTGATTGCAGCGGCAGTTTTAATCGGATGTGGAAGTGGTAGTGCAAGTGACGTTTCTGGTAGCGTAGAAGCTAGTAAATTAGAAGGTGTAAAAGTTTGTGTAAAAGGTACAGACAATTGTGCTATTACTGATGCAAACGGAAAATTTACTTTAGCACCTACTCCTTTACCGGTACAGCTTGAAGTAAAGGTAGGAGATAGTATAATTGGAAGTGCTAGTGTAACTTCAATTACGCCTACTATTACGCCGACAGTACTGGCTGATGGAAACTCAACGGTAGCGGCTTATATAGGTGCACTTCTTCATAAAGCCGCGAACTGTTCTTATAATGATGAAAATTGTAGTTTAAAAAATGTAAGGAAGTTAGATATAGATAAAAATCAAAATTTACCTATAGTAGATGAACTTAAAGAAAAACTTGCCGCTTCTGCTACCGTTAAAGTAAAAGTAAACGGAGTTGAAATAAATTTAACCTCAACGGATAAAGACTTATATCAAACAGCAAACCCTACAATGAGCGGTGCAACTCCAACTTTCCGTGGAGCGTTAACGAGAGGGGATTTTGCCGAGTTTAAATTTGATACTGATACAAATAAAGTTACGTATAAAGTAACAGGTAATTTATACAATATCAGTGATACTAAAGAGTTAAAAAACGTTTACAATAACGTTTTCTTTACTGATAGAGATAATAACTTCTATTTCTTTTCGGGTACGTTAGGAGTATCTTATATTAATTATAACAATAATCAACTTTCTTTAATAGGTCTTCAAGTACCGGCTCAAGAAATTGCTCCATCTATGTTAAAAGAATTTGTCAATAAAAGATACAATTATATGGAAAACGATGGGACTAGGTTAAGTTTTGAATTTATAGATATTAATTCAAGCGATGTAAACAGTTTAAGAGGTACTTGGAGGAAAGGAGATGGAAATAGTGGTACGTGGGAAGTAAACGGGTCTCATTTGGATGTATATCAAAACGGTTCAAAAGCAGCAAATATAGTTTTAAGACCCGGTATTAGTAGAAATAGTATTATAGTTGACTTAGTAAGTGGAGGATACGGAATAGGAGTTGAAGCTAAAGCTTTAACGAATGAGGATATGACGGGAACTTATTATTATATGAATTTGGAATCTACAGGAGGAGTTTGTTACGGTAAAGTTAGAGTAAATGGAACTCAAATGTCACATCAAGATGAGAAATGTTATAATTCTACTACCTTAAGTGAAAGTTTCGGTTTAATTTTAAATCCGAACGGAATGAACGGATTGGCTCAAGTACTTGATTCAAACGGAAATCCGACTCAAGAGTATGTATTCTTAGACCCGGAAGATGGATTTTTTATTAGGGTAGGAAGTAACGGACTATCAATAGGTTCAAGCAAACCGTTAAAATAATTTTTCGGTTTGCTTTTTTTTAAAGGAGTTAAATGAAAAAGGCTTTTAGTTTAATTGAGGTTATGATTGTTATAGTTATTTTAGGACTTATAGCTTCATTGGTTGTGCCTAATTTAATTTCTCAAGGGGAAAAAGCAAAAGAAAAACTTGTTTGTGTTCAGATGAAATCTTTAAAAAACGCTTTGGATTCTTTTAAAGTTGAAGAGGGAAGTTATCCTACTACGGAAGAAGGATTAAAAGCCTTAATTCAAAATCCAAATCCCCAAAAATATCAAAGCTATCCTACAAAAGGATTTTTAAATTCCAAAAAACTTCCAAAAGACCCGTGGGGGCATAGATATATTTACGTTAACAATAACGGTAATATAGATATTATTTCGCTAGGTGCCGACGGTAAAGAGGGTGGAAGCGGAGAAAACAAAGACATTAGACTTAGCGAATGCGGAAATTAGGATTTAGTTTAGTAGAACTTTTGGTTGTAATTGTTATTATTTCGATAGTTACTTTTTTGAGCGTTAGGTTTTTTTATACTCAAAAAAAGTGCGAAAATATTTATGTTTATAAAAACAACCGTTTTGTTTTGGATAAAAATTATACCTTTCAAACAAAAAACGGTTTTTATAACAGTGCCATTATAAAATGTAATGGTAGAATTTTTGTTATCAAGCCTCTTTTTAAAAAGGAAGTTTCAACTTTAAAAGAAGCCAAAGAAATTTTTTACAATACTTCCTATGCTCCTAAAAAAGGATATTATTGAAATCTTTTACTTTAATAGAAACGGTTATAGCCGTTACGATAGCGTTTTTGGTAACGATAGTGGCTTTAAACGTAACTAAGAGTGCTTATTTTTTTGTCTCAAACGCAAAAGAGAGAAGAGATTTTTCTTATAAAGCAACTGTTAGGATTTTTAATGATGGTAAAAACGCTTATGAAATGGTAAGGGATTTTAATATTACAAACGATAAGGTTATTTCGTCTTTAAAAAAGGATAAATTTTTTTTAAAAAAAGAGATAGAATATAAAAATAAAATTACTTTTTTTAAATTGAAAGTTTTTGATAAACATCACTCCATAACTTTATACGGATTAGAATGAAAAAGTCTTTTACTTTAATAGAGCTTTTAATTTCCGTTTTGATTTTGTCGGTACTTTTTTTTGCTTTAAGCAGTTTTGTATCTTCTTTAAAACTTTCTCAAAATTCCATACAAAAAAAGTTTGACTCTTTAAAAAACGATACGTTAAGAGTTCTTTATTACGATATAATAAACGCTAATAACGTAACTATAGAAAAAAGGGGTAATTTCATAAGGGTTTTTATGCAAACTAGCAACTCTTTTTACAACATAGCCAAGCCTTATGTTTTTTGGTATGTGAGTAAAAATAAAAATACTCTCATAAGATACGAATCTCCAAAGTCTTTTAGTTTGGAAAATAAAGAGTTTTATTTGGATAAATTTATGCAAAATGTTAAAATTTTCAAAATTTATAAAAATAGAGGCAAATATTTTATTTTTTTAAAGACGAAAAAGCCTATTTACTTTGAATTTTATAAAGGATTTTAATGGTTGTAAAAGCGTTAGATAGTAAATACACCCCCACCGATATTGCAGTAGGAAGTGCTAGAAGCTGTTATTTTGGCAAACATATAATAACTCCTAATGATGTTACAAATTGGGATAAAAAAAACGATTTGCTAAACTCTATTTTTAAAGCCGGTCATCATACCACTCTTATGCATTATCATTTTACGTTTTTGATTGAGGGAATGAGCAGATTGCTTATATGGAGACTTTTACATTCGCATCCTTTTTATAATTCCGAACAAGTCTCGCAAAGATACGCCAAAATGAAACTTGAAAATTTTACCTACCCTAAGAGAGCGGATAAAAAAAAGTGGCAAAAATATTATGAGAATATGTTTTTTTATTATGAAAAACTAATTGAGGAATTAACCCCTAAAATCGAATTGGTATTGCCAAAATTTAAAAAAAAAGAGGCTAAAAAAAGAGCTCAGGAATTTGCAAGGTATCTTTTACCGCTTGGAATGAATGCACATCTTTACCATTCTATAAATGTTATTACAGCTTTAAGATATATTAACGCCGCAAAAATAATCCCGGAAGCAAAAAACGAAGCGAACGAATTTGTGTCTAAATTAAAAGAGGAGATGATAAGAATAGATAAAAACCTCAAATCTTTAATAGAGTTTGCTGAAAAAGAGGATGTCGTTTTTCCTTCTATAGATATTGAAAAAATAAAAAAAGAAAAAAACATTACTAAAAAAGTGGAAGTTTTCGATATTGTGGATTATGATTTTGAGTTAAATGAAAATTATGCAGGGGTTTTAAGAGCTTCAAATATCTATTTGGATGAAGCTATTTTGGGTAGTTTTAACTCATACATTAAACTTTCTCTTAGTGCCGATGCTCAAAATCAAAGACACCGTCGCTCACCGGCTATAAGAGCTAAACTTGAAAATATGTATAAAAGAGACTTTTATATGCCGAAAATTTGTGAGAGTGTGAAAGAACTTTATTTAAAAGCGGTTGAATACTCTTATGACTTTTTTGAAAGTCAAAAAGAGATATTAGGTTTTGGAGAAGCCGCTTATGCACTTTTAAACGCTCATAATATAGAAATTATAGAACATAACGATTTTCAAGAATTTGCTCATAAAGCCCAAATGAGGCTTTGTTATAACGCTCAAGAAGAGATATTTGATATTGTTTACAATCAGGTAAAAGAATTGAAAAAAGCCGGAGTAAAGGCTGCTGAAAAGTTTTTGCCTCCTTGTACGTTAAGATACAAAGAGAATATAAAACCTATATGTCCGGAGGGAGATAGATTTTGTGGGGTAAAAGTTTGGAAGATGGATTTTAATGACTATAATAGGGTTATTTAGTGGGTATAAGTGATTATTTGTATAGTGAATTTGACAGTGATATTGTCGAAGAGTTTTTAATGCTACTTGATGTTTTAGAAGATAATATGGATTTGACGATAGAGAGTCTTTATCAAGATAGTGAAGCTTTAAACGACCTTTTTAGGATGTTTCATAACTTAAAATCGGCAAGTGGATTTTTAAAACTAAAAAGAATTCAAACCTTTGCCCATTTTGTAGAGGATATTTTGCAAGATGCGAGAGATAAAAATAAAATTACCGAAGAGTTAATAGACTGGCTTTTTAAGGTTTCAAATCAGTTTCATATCTGGTACCGAAATATAACAAACAACGAAGAGTTGGCACCTTTACAAAAAGAGATATTTAAAATTCCAAAATTGTAGGAGAGTAGATGAAAAAAGATAACGAAGCTATTTTTATTGAAAGAATAAATAAAATAAATCCGTCAATTCTTAAAGGGTTAAAAGAAAAAAAAGAGTTTTCTTTTAGAATAAACAGACACAAAGCTTCCCTAGAAGCGATTGAAGAGCTAAGAAAAGAGGGGTTTAATCCTAAGAAGGTTGAATGGAGTGAGTGGGTTTATACCCTTCCTATGGAAGATAGAAAAAAGATAACCAAAACCAAAACTTATACAGCGAATAAAATCTATATTCAAAACCTCTCTTCTATTATTTCTGCGTTGGCATTGGATGTAAAAGAGAATGATTGGGTTTTGGATTTGGCGGCGGCTCCCGGTGGGAAGAGTCTGATTTTTAGCGAAATAGCAAGAAAAGTCAGTGCCGTAGAACCAGATAAAGGTAGGTTTTTTAGAATGAAAAGAAACTTCAAAGAACACGGTGCAAAAAATATCCAAACTTACAATAAAGATGGTCGTTTTGTTTATAAAGCCACCGGAGAGATGTTTGATAGGGTGTTTTTGGACGCTCCTTGCAGTAGTGAATCCCATATAGACTTTAACGAAGGTATTACGTGGTGGAATTTAAAAAGAGTTAGACGTTTTGCAAAGCTTCAAAAAGAGCTTATTATTTCGGCTTTTGAGGCTTTAAAACCGGGAGGTGAGATGATATTTGCCACTTGTACGTTTTCTCCGGAAGAAAATGAAGAGAGTGTGGATTTTTTGCTTAAAAAGTATGAAAACGCAGAAATTATGGATGTTAAACTGTCTATTGAGAATATTCAAAACGGTCTTACAAAATGGGAAGATAAAGAGTTTCATCCCGATGTAAAGAAAAGTGTTAGGATTTTACCAAAAGACGCTTACTCGGGCTTTTTCTTTGCGAAAATAAAGAAAAATTAGTTTTTAAATTTTTCTTTTACAGCTTTTAGAGCCGCTATTACGTCGTCTATATTTTCATACGGAATATGAGCTTTCCAGTCAGGGTTGTTTTCGTCTCCGTTTAGAGAAATTCCTATACTTATAACCGGTTTTGAGTTTTTTCCGTAAGGTTCTTTTATATGAGATACAGTAATTTTTCCTTCTTTTGTGTTTGCCAGAGGAAATTCTGCGATTACTTGATTTGTTTTCATTTTTACTCCTTTTTTTTATTATATCATTTTTAAAAACTTTTCTATCTCTTTTTGGAGATGTTTTAAATCTTTTGAATTGTCTATTACAAAATCGGCTAACTCTTTTTTCTTTTCAATATCCATTTGATTGTTTAAAATAGCTTTAGCGTCTTTTTCCGTTACGTTGTCTCTTTTTATTACTCTTTGAATTTGAATCTCTTTTGGAGCGTATACTACTAGGACTTTATTGAAGTTGTAGTTTTGTTTTTCAAAATACAAAGGTAAATCCACAAAATATGCAACACCGTCTTTTTCGTATTTTTCACAAAGTAAAAGTACTCTTTTTTTTACTTCCGGTAGGATTATATCTTCTAGCGATTTTAGCTTTTCTTTGTCGTTAAATACTATTTTTCTTATCTCTTTTCTGTCAGTTGTGTTGAAGAGTTTTTCTATTTTGTCTTTTTTTTCTTTAAAAACTTCTTTACTGATTTTGTCTGCGTCTATTATTTTATATCCGTACATTTTTAAAAAAGAAGCGACGGTACTTTTACCCGTACCTATGCCTCCAGTTAAAACGATTGCGTTTTTAAAGTCTGATAACATCTTTGATATTCTCAAAAATATATTTAGGTAAAATGAAACTTGCTAAATGGATGTCGGTGTGATAATAGTGAGTGTTTTGTACGAAATCGCTTCTGTGTCTTATTAAATCAGCTGTAGGGTGAATCTTTTTACTTGCGAATACCAAAGCTTTTCTTGTGCCGTCTTCTTCTATAAAATAGTAAGGCATTACGATATAAAAAAGTTTGCTTAAATTTGCAAATAAGTCTCTATCTTCTAAAGATTTTGCAGTTGTTATGTATATTCCTTTATCGTTTAGTTTTTGGTAAATCTCAACTAAATCTCCCGGGGTCTTTTGGATGATTAAATCATATTTTTCTTGAAAGTTTTCATTAAAAATTTCAAATTTTTTAGTTAGTATTTTATTAAACTCTTCATTTAATTCACTAGGTACCAAAAACTTATCTCCATACTCTTGAGTACAAGCCCCAACCAGTGCCATCATCTCTTTTTGAATTTGAGTCATAGTTTTCCTTTTTTGGGCTTAATATATCAAAAAAATTTGATTTTGTAAAAAATTTTGGTATATTTCGGACAAAATTTATCTAAAAGGAATGGAAATGTTTAAAGTTGATATCGAAAAACAGTGTGGATGTGTTAAAAGAAGCGGACTTGAGTTTCCTAAAATATTTGAAACAAAAGAAGAGGCGGAGTTTGAAGCTTTAAAACTTGTAAACCATATGAACGCTAAATTTTGTAAAAAGCATAGATTTTTCGTAAACGAAGAGGGAGATACTTTTAAAATTTACGTAGAACTTTCTTGTCCTAGCGTAAGCTAAGGACTTTAGGCTCTTTTATGGTTGCTCATTTATGTTGTAGTGTTGATGCCGGTTATTTTTTAAAACGTTTAAAGGAAGAATTTAAAGACGAAGAAATTATAGGCTTTTTTTATGATCCCAATATTCACCCCTTTAGCGAATTTAAATTAAGAAGTTTGGATACCAAAAGAATATGCGAAAAATTAGGTATTAAGTATGTAGAAGGAGAGTATGATTACGAAAGCTGGTTAAAAGCTGTAAAAGGTAAAGAAAACGAACCGGAAAAAGGCAGCAGGTGTTCTATATGTTTTGATCACTCTTTGGAAGCTACGGCGCGATTTGCCAAAAGTAGGGGAGAGGATACTATTACCACCTCTTTGCTTATGTCTCCTATGAAGTCTCAAGAGCAGTTAAATTCTATAGGGAAAGTTATCAAAAGAAAATATAACATAAACTTTTACGCTCCCGATTTTAGAAAAAAAGGTGGAACTCAAAAGCAGCAGAAATTTGCCAAAGAGATGAAAATGTATAGGCAGGATTATTGCGGATGTATTTACGGAATGTGGCGTCAAAAACGGCATCAAGAAGTAATTGATGAACTTTTTTCCCCTATTACGAAACAGATTTTGCCCTCAAGCATTGAAGAGAAACTTTTAATTTACACCAAACGGCTGGATTATGAGGAAAAAGGAATCGAATATAAAATCTTAAAAGAGAACTTTTTAAATTATAGACTTTTACAAGGCGTTGTTAAAGCTAATAAAGAAGTTGTTGATAGTTATATTCTTTTTTATTCTTATCTTGAGCGTGGTGTAAGAGGAAGGATTGAATATATAAAAGACGGGGTCGGATATTTTAACCGAATGCAGATAATCTTCGTAACTCTTAAAAAATTTAATGCTGTTTTAAATAAAACATATAAAAATGTCAAAGATATATTTTCTTCGCCTCCTAATGTTGATGAGGAGATTTCGTTTAGGGAAAAAATAACTCATACCAAATACTCTTTATCTCCTATAATTGTGGTAGATGAGATTGATAACAAATATGAAGTAGATATAAAAGTTAAAGTTTATCCGGATGTGAGAGAAATTTTGATAAAATTATAATAAAAAAGGAAAACCATGGTTTTTGATATTAATCAAATTCAAGAGATGCTTCCGCACAGATATCCGTTTTTATTGGTTGATAGAATTACCGATGTAAAAGAGGGCGAATATGTTGAGGGATATTTAAATATTTCTATTACAAATCAAGTTTTTCAAGGCCATTTTCCCGGACATCCGATTTATCCTGGGGTTTTAATAATTGAGGGAATGGCTCAAACGGGAGCGACTTTACCGTTTACCATAATAAATAAAGACGAATTAAACAATAAAGTCATATATTTTATGAGTATTGACAAAGCAAAATTCAGAAAACCGGTGTTTCCCGGAGATAAACTTGTTTATAAAGTATTTACAATTAAATATAAAGGAAAAATCTGGCATCTTAAAGGAGAAGCTTACGTAGACGGAGAGCTTGTTAGTGAAGCCGAACTTAAAGCTATGATTATGGACAAATAAATTAAATGGAAACTAAAATGAAAGCGATTATAAAAGGTAAGATAGGTAAAAACTGCAAAATAGGCGAGGGTGTTATTATTGATGAAAATGTAGTAATAGGAGACAATAACATAATAGAACCTTACACTTTAATTACCGGTCATACTACAATAGGGGACAATAATCACATCTATTCCCATGCGATGATTGGTAGTGAGCCGCAGGATTTAAAGTATAACGGAGAAGATACGAAACTTGTTATAGGCAACAACAATAAAATTCGTGAATTTACTTTTATAAATACCGGTACCGTAGGTGGTGGTGGTGTTACGAAAATAGGAGATAATAATCTTTTAATGGGATATGTCCACGTAGCTCACGATGTAATTATCAGTAATAACTGTATTTTAGCAAATGCAGTAACTCTTGCGGGGCATGTGGAACTTGAAGATTATGTAGTAATAGGAGGTATGACTCCGGTTCATCAGTTTGTAAAAATAGGGGCTCATGCTATGATAGGAGGAGCTAGTGCAGTAGCTCAAGATATACCTCCTTATACAATAGCTGAAGGAAATAGAGCCAAACTCAGAGGGCTTAATTTTACAGGGCTTAGAAGAAGATTTGAAAATAGAAGCGATATAGATGCTATAAAAAGTGCTTATAAAGAGCTTTTCCAAAGAGGTAAACCTCTAAAAGAGATAGCAAAGGAAATTTTAAACTCAACCAATAATAAATACGTAAAACATTTATGTGAGTTTGTATTAAATTCAAAAAGGGGAATTCCATATGATAGAAAAGTGTAATTTTTGTGGAGCGATAGAAACTGAAGACAATCCACTTTTAGCAGCACCGGCCGATGCTGCTTTTATTTGTAAAAATTGTGTTTTAACAGCCTATGAAATAATTATGGGGGCAGAAAAAGAACAGAAAAAAGAGAAAAAAGAGTTTAACTTTAAGCTTATTCCACCAAAAACTATTAAAGCTTATCTAGATGAATATGTAATAGGGCAGGAAAGAGCTAAAAAAATTATTTCGGTTGCTGTTTATAATCATTATAAAAGAATTCTTTTCGGGGCAAAAACCGATGTTGAAATTCAAAAATCAAACATATTAATGATAGGACCTACCGGAAGCGGTAAAACATTAATTGCTAGGACTTTATCCAAACTGTTAGATGTGCCTTTAGCTATTGCCGATGCTACTTCTTTAACGGAAGCCGGGTATGTAGGGGAAGATGTTGAGAATGTTTTATTAAAACTTATTCAAGCTGCAGATTGGGATATAGAAAAAGCCCAAAGAGGTATAGTTTTTATTGATGAAATAGACAAAATTTCACGTCTTTCTGAAAACAGGTCTATTACAAGAGACGTTAGTGGAGAAGGTGTCCAACAAGCTCTTCTTAAAATTATTGAAGGAAGTGTCGTAAACGTACCTCCTCAAGGTGGAAGAAAACATCCGAATCAAGAGTATATCCAAATCGATACAAGTAATATTTTATTTATTTGTGGTGGTGCTTTTGACGGTCTTGAAGAAATTATTCAAAAAAGACTAGAGGGTGCGACAGTTGGATTTTTAGGAAAATCAAAAGAAAAACTATCTAAAGACGATATTTTCTCTTTAGTAGAACCGGATGATTTGGTTAAATACGGACTTATTCCAGAACTTATAGGAAGACTTCCTGTTATTGCTACTTTAAGCGGGCTTAAAAAAGAGGATTTAATAAGAGTATTAACAGAACCGAAAGACGCTTTAATTAAGCAATATCAGGCGTTGTTCGCATTAGACGGTGTTGAGCTTGAATTCGAACAAGACGCCCTTGAAGCGATTGTTGAAAAAGCTATTAAAAGAGGAACCGGGGCTAGGGGACTTAGGGCGATTCTTGAAGAAGCGATGGTTGATGTTATGTTTAATTTACCGGAATATAAAGGTTATAAGGTTATTATTACAAAAGATGTAATAGAGAAAAAGGCTGACCCTATTTTGATTAAAAAGGACGACAATGTTTAATAAAGTATTGGGACTTTTTAGTAGTGATTTGGCAATTGACCTTGGGACTGCGAATACTCTTGTAAGTGTTAAAGGCAAGGGAATTGTAATAAACGAACCGAGTGTCGTGGCTATGAAAGATGATAGAAATCATAAAAAAGAGGTTCTGGCGGTTGGAAAAGCCGCAAAAGAGATGGTCGGAAAGACTCCTAAAAACATAGTAGCCATTCGTCCTATGAAAAACGGAGTAATTGCCGATTTTAGCGTAACAGAAGAGATGATTAGATATTTCATCAGAAAAGTACACAACAGAAACACTCTTATTCGCCCAAGAATTGTAATTTGTGTGCCTTTTGGACTTACTCAAGTAGAGAGAAAAGCGGTAAAAGAATCTGCAATGAGTGCCGGAGCTAGGGAAGTATATCTGATAGAAGAGCCGATGGCGGCTGCTATTGGAGCCGGACTTCCGGTAAAAGAGCCTCAAGGTAGTATGGTAATTGATATAGGTGGCGGTACTACTGAAATCGGCGTAATCTCTTTAGGAGGACTTGTTGTAAGTAAGTCAATTAGGGTTGCCGGGGATAAATTTGATAAATCTATTGTTGATTATATTAATAAAAAATACAATCTTGTAATCGGTGAGAGAGTAGCTGAAGAGATTAAAATGCAAATAGGAAGTGCCGTTAAGCTTGAAAAAGAGGAAAAAATGCCTATTCAGGGTAAGAATAAAATTTCCGGACTTCTTGAAACTATTACGGTAACAAGCGAAGATATAAGAGAAGCGTTAAAAGAACCGGTAAAAGAGATAGGTGAGGCGTTAAAACAAGTTTTAGAAGAGACTCCGGCGGATTTAGCTGGGGATATCGTGGAAAATGGAATCGTTTTAACCGGTGGAGGAGCGTTACTTAAAGGGCTTGATAAATATTTAAGCGATTTGGTAAATCTCCCGGTATATATTGCAGAAGAGCCTCTTTTAGCGGTAGCTAAAGGGACAGGTAAAGTACTGGATGAAATAGAAATTTTAGCAATATTAGATGAGTAAGCGTTTAATACTTCTTTTTTCCTTTCTTTTTATTCTGTTTTTTCAAATTCCTCAAATAAGAAGTTCGATGTTGGAAGGGGTAAATTTTTTAAAAAATAGTTTTTCTTCCGCTTTAACTTCTTTGAAAAACTCTTATTATGAATATATGGAGCAAACAGAAACTATACAAAAGCTTTTAAAAGAGAACCGTTTCTTAAAAGATGAGATACAGAGATTTGCGGTAAGATATGCAACGTGTAAGGATTTGAAGTTTTTTAAAAAACTCTTTTTTCCGAATTTAGTGTTTACTCAAACGATATCTTATGCAAAGTTACCCGATTTTACTCAAATTTATATAAATTATGATAAATCTTTTAAAACTCCAAGAGGACTTGTTTATAATAATTTAGCAGCCGGAATTGTAGTTAAAAATTATTCAAACTACTCTTTGGCGTTACTAAATTCCAACGATAAAACAAGTTATACAGTTTATATAGGTAAAAACCAAATTCCGGGTATTTTTTACGGTAAAATAAACGTGATTAAATATATTCCTCGTTTTAAGCCCGTGCATATAGGGGATTTAGTAATTACAAGCGGGCTTGACGGAGTTTTTTATAAAGGTGCGAAAGTAGGTATAATTACCGAAGTTATACAAAAAAAACTTTACCAGGAAGCAAAAGTAAAGCTTTTTTATAACGATTTAAACCCAGAGTTTTTTTACGTGGTTGAGACTTTAAAACAGAAAAAGGAGCAATAATGGATAATCAAAATATTGAAAATACTTTAAAAAAAATGGGACTTGTTTTAGAAAAACTTGTTCAAAAAGTTGATGAAATTGATAAAAGAGTTGCAAAAATAGAAGAAAAAGTAGGAGTTAGCGAAAAAAAGTTCTCAAGCGAGGATTTGAAAGTAAAGTCAACTCCTCAAACACAAAATTCGACTTCAAACAGTTCATCAAGTCCATTTTCAAGTAGTTTAGGAGGAAGTTTTTTAGGCTCAATGGCGGGAGCAATGGCCGGAATGGGGCTTTATAATCTTCTTTTTAACCATAATGTATCACCGGTTGAAATGGGAGAGAATTTAGGACTTAGCTCAAATGAGATTAATGAAATGCTTGAAAAAGATTTAAACGAAATTGATTCGAAACTTGATGAAATAGATGAAAAACTTGAAGAATTGGATTCACAAATGGATGAAATTTCGAATGAAATTAGCGATGACGTAATGGATAGTGATTATTTTGAAAGTTATGAGGAAGATATCAGTGATGACGGCTTTGGAAATGGATTTGACGATTTTGAGGGATTAGACGATTTTGATGTATAAAGACTTTTAAAAAAAGTCTTTATTTTTTTTGATGTTTTAAATACATTTAAATATATTTCTAATTAAATCTCCAGGTGTATTTGAGCTCTTGATTAATGTATTTAGTCGGTTGTTGTATTTATTCTTTAATAAATATTTTAAATCTGCAATTCTTTGCTTATTATTGTTTTTTAAGTCATAAAAAAACAACAAAACAAAAGAGATAATATAATCTCTTTGTTTGTTTTTTAAATAAGGATACGTGAAATTTTCACTTCATTTAGCAGGTTGGCAATTAGGAAGTTTTTGTAATTTTACATAATAATTGTTTGGTGAATATTCGCTAATTGCACCTGTTAAAAAGTCTGTTGTACTTAAGTCCCAGAAAATGTCTAAAAGTGCTACAGGGTCATATGATTTTTGTAATACAATTGTAGCAGGTTTATAACATTCTTTTTTTATTGTAATAGTGCTGTATTTGTTTTTCTTTAGGTTTAATACAACTGGTGTTGAACCCATTAATCTACCGTCAACATATACTCTCGCACCTGAAGGGTCTGAGTCAACCGTAATAGTTTGAGTTGTTCCGTGGAATAATGTTGCAGATGCAAATAATGAACTCATTGCGAATAATAGGCCTAATAAAACCTTTTTCATCTTGTCTCCTTTTGTTTGAGATATAGTTCTATTTAAAAAAGGAATAAATTGTCAAGAAAAATTATTTTATTTTTTATATATGTGTTACTTTTGAATGCACATTCTTTCACAGATGAGTGGAAAAACATACTTCATTTAAATTTAAAAAACTTTGGAGATGAAAATTTTTATTTTTATTTGTCCTATCCTAATGTAACAGCAGAAAATGAATTGAGGGAAGACTTAAAACAAATAAAAAAATTAAATAAAAATTTTATATGTAATTTTCCGTATAGATACAAATTTTTAAGTAAAT
The DNA here is from genome assembly GCA_964445785.1 of uncultured Nautiliales bacterium. Lineage (GTDB taxonomy): Bacteria > Campylobacterota > Campylobacteria > Campylobacterales > Nautiliaceae > Nautilia. The sequence goes on along the minus strand of CAYULY010000003.1, from coordinate 58,730 downwards.
ATTACAAATTACCGAAATTTGATTTAAAACATTGTAAACAGCTGCAGAATTTTTTAGATTCTTTTAAAGATGAATATAAACTTGGTATTGTATTTTCCTCTGAATATTCAAGTTCGCCGCAGTCATCTTTCGGACATACAATGTTGATTTTTATAAATAGAAAATCTTTTTTAAATTCCGATGTAATACATTTTGCAGCAAAAACAAAAAAAGAGGGGTTTTTTAAATATTCTTATGATGGATTAGTTGGGAATTTTGACGCTTTTTATATTAGAGAAAAATTATTTAAGAAAGTATATTTATATAATGTTTTGCAGCAAAGAACAATGTTTGTATATTATCTTGATTTTTCAGAAAAAGATATTAACAACCTTTTATTACATATATATGAATTGCAAAAATTTAAAGCTAAATATTATTTTATTAATTATAATTGTGCATCAGCGGTATTAGATTTGTTGAGAATCGAAGATAAAAACATTCCGCAATTAAAAAGTTTAATATTACCTATAGATAGTGTTAAATTATCAAAAAAACATATTATTAAAATAAAAAAATTGATTCCTTTAAATAAGCAAATAATTTTGTTGGTTAATAAAATGTCTCCTATGGAAAGAAAAATATTTAAACAAAAAATAATGGGAAAATATAAGGGAGATTTAGAAACTCTTCCAAATATTGTTAAATATACATTGAATAAATATTATGAATATAGTTTTAGACGTTATCATTTTGTTTTTGGTGATTATGACGAAGTTAAAAATTTACATTACAAAGAATTGAAAATCGATACTAACAAAATAATAAATCCTTTAAAAAAAGTTCAACCAATGGAATTAAAGTTTTTTGCGTCAAAACAATATTTAGAATTTAATATTAGACCATTTAATATTGATAAATTTGATTATCAAAATAATTTAACGGACGAAAAAACATATAAAATATTTAATGTTAGTGTTATATATGGCGATAAGAATTTATATTTGAACAAACTTGATTTTTTTGAGACAGAAAGTCTTTCAAAAATTTATTATCCTTATATTGTCCCGAAAAGTTGGAAAGTATATATGGGGTTAAATAGAAATAATCAATATAAATCTTTATTGTTAAATTATGAGCTAGGTATAGGACAAAGTTATCAGATGTCCATACTACTTAATTATTTCTTTTCTTTAGGATTTAATTTAGATAAATATAATGATGTTTATTTAAAACCTGAAATAAATTTGATATATTATTACAAAAATTTCAAATATTATTTTAATACTTACAAAAAAATCGGTGATAATTATTATAAAATATTATTTGGATGTACGTATAAATATAATAATTATGATGCGTTAATGTTACAGTATCAGAAAGATAAATTTAATAATAGAATTAAAGTAGGGTTCTATCTTTCTTTTTAATTAACCTCGCAGACTATTTCTTTGATTTCTTTTTTTTCCAGAATTTCAATTATTTTAATACCTTCAAACGGTATTTTAAGGACGTCTTGAATAGATTCGGGTCTGTGTTTTGCAATTATTGCGGTAAGTTTTCCTCTGTATGCTTTGGCGAAATGACTGACTACTTTGCCATTTTTTATAAATTTAAATGTAATTGCATTTTTGGGTTTATAGATTTTTTCGTAAAATTTGGCTCTTAAATCTATAAAAGGTTCATTTTTATTAATTTCGGATAAAATAGGTTCAAATACTTCTTTGTGGTGTTTGTAGATATCAAATCCGGGTTTGGCTCTTTGTTTGAGGGTATAGTGTGGTATAAAATCTCCGGCACTTATTACACCGAAAAGATTTGAAAATATATATACGTTTTCATCAATCCATTGTTGAGAGTCTTTGTCTAATTCTTCATATTTTAGATAATCAAAAGCAACCCCACTGTATCTTAAGATAGCTTTTTTGGTAGGGCGATTAAAAATTGAAGTTTTATCATCTCCGAAATTTTTAATGTCAGCAGTTATTTTAAGAAATTCGTCATATTTTTTAAGGGTTTTTAGTCTTTTATCGTAAATTTCCGGGAAAATAAAACTCTCTTTTGAAATGGGAGGAAAATCTCCTCCTAACGTTTTTCTCTCACTAGGTGCTAGTAAGATTTTCATAGCTGGATAATAAATAGTTGGTTTTTTCTCTCAACTTCTATTAACGCGTTACCTTTGTCTAAACCTTTTAGAAGTTTTTTAAGCTCTTCAATTGATGTTATGTTTACCCATTTGCCGGTTTTTATTGTTCTTATTCTTACTATTTTGTCTCCTTTTTGAAGACCGGCTAATGCTGCGTATGAATTTTGGTCTATTGAATCTATAATTACGTTGTTTTTATCTTCTTTTAACGTAACTCCTTCTAAAATAGTTGAATCTATTTTTTGGATTTTGGTTTTTAAGGCTTTTAATTTTGCCGTTAAGGTTAAGTATTTGCCGTTTCTATAAATCGTTAATTTAACTTTGGCTTCAGGACCTTTAAAGGCTATTTTGTTTCTAAGTTCTCCGGCATTATTTACTTTTTCTCCGTCAACTGCGACTATAATATCTCCTACTTTAAGCCCTGCTTTGCTTGCTGCGGAGTTTGGTTCCACTTTGTTTATCAATACTCCGTGGTTAATTCCGTATAGTTTCGCTTTGCTTGAATCAATATTGCTTATAAGCACTCCTAAATAGCCTCTTTTTACCTCTCCATATTTAATTAAAGAATTAACCACAAATTTCATCATATTGCTTGGAATTGCAAACCCAATTCCGTTGTTTCCACCGCTTCTACTGATAATTGCAGAGTTTATTCCAATAAGTCTACCTTTTAAATCAACCAAAGCCCCTCCGCTGTTTCCCGGATTTATAGCAGCGTCCGTTTGAATAAAGTTTTCATACGCGTTAAGTCCTATTGAATTTCTGTTAAGTCCACTTACAATACCTTGAGTGACAGTCTCTCCTAGTCCGAAAGGATTTCCAATGGCAAGGACAATATCTCCCACTTTAATTTTGCTAGAGTCGGCTATTGTAATAGGTTTTAGGTTTTTTGCTTTTATTTTAATAATGGCAATATCCGTTTTAGGGTCACTTCCTATTAGTTTTGCTTTGTATTTTCTCCCATCGTGCAGTTTTACCATAATTTTTGTAGCACCGTTTATAACGTGGTAGTTTGTGACTATATAGCCGTTTTTTGTGATAATTACTCCACTGCCTAAGGCATACTCTTTTTGTTCTTTTGGAATATCACTAAACGGTCCGAAAAATTTTTGAAAAAAAGGATCGTTAAAAAATCTTTTAAATGTTTCCGGAATTTTGGTTTTTATTATCTTTTCCGTTGATATGTTTACAACGCTTGGTACCACTTTTTGAACAATACTTGAATAGGAGATAACTCCGTTTATTGTTGTAGGCGGTACTCTGTGAATGCTTGAATTGTCAATTTTGAGATTTAAATTTCCTGCCATTAAAACAACACTTAATCCGACCGCTAAAGTGAATTTTCTCATTTCCACTCCTTAAAAGTTAAAATCCTTCAGCAATATATATAATTAGGGTTAAAAAACGATTAAAAATATTAAATTTATTAAAGTTTGCTTAAAGTTTTAAAAGTCCTGCAAATTTAAAGAGTTTTAAACAAACGCTATAAAAGTGCGTTTGTTTAAAAATATAAAAGTTATCAGCTTAATCTATTTTTAAAATCTTCAAAATGAAACTCTCTTGCTTTCCAAAGTGAGCCGTCTTTTCTTTTAATAACAATACTTGGAAGTTTAATTCCGTTAAATGCCGTGTTTTTTACCATTGTATAAATCGCCATATCTTCAAAAATTATCTTATCTCCAATTTTTAAAGGTTCATCAAAACTATAATCCCCTATCACATCACCTGCTAAGCAAGTAACTCCTCCAAGTCTATAAGTATAAGGTTTTTCATCCGGCTTTCCAGCACCTCTAACATTCGGGCGATACGGCATAGCAAGGACATCTGGCATATGAGCTTCCGCACTTGTATCAAGGATTGCTATTTTCATTCCGTTATCGATAATATCTAAAACTTCAGCCACCAAATACCCGGCATTTAGCCCGACAGCCTCACCCGGTTCGAGGTAAACGTCTTTTATATTTGGATATCTGTTTCTAAACTCTTTTATAATTTTGATTAAGTTTTCTACATTATAACCGGGTCTTGTTATATGATGACCTCCACCGAAATTTACCCACTCCATGTCTTTAAGATATTCACCGAAATTCTTCTCAAATCCTTCCAATACTCTTTCTAAAGCGTCATCAAGCTGTTCACAAAGTGCGTGAAAATGAAGACCTGAGACGTTTTTTAGTTTATCTGCACGGAAATTTTCTTTTGTAATTCCCAGTCTTGAATATGGAGCACACGGGTCATAAAGTGCAACGGGAGCCGATGAAACCCCGGGATTTACCCTAAGTCCGATTAATGATTTATCTTTTGCTCTTTCTTCAAACCTCTTAAGCTGATTAAAACTGTTAAATACAATAGTGTGTGAAATATCTGCAACCTCATTAATTTCATCATCTTTAAAAGCCGGACAGTATGTATGCACTTCCCAAGGCTTCATTTGAGCAAGCTTTGCTTCCCAAAGCCCGCTTGCAGTAGCCCCGGCAAGATATTTTTCAAGCAAATCAAAAGTAGTCCAAGTCGCATAACCTTTAAGAGCCACTAAAATTTTACAACCCGCTTCTTTTTGTACTCTATCAAGAACTTTTAGATTCTTCTCAAGCAGTTCTTCTTCAATTACATAAGCTGGTGTTTTAATTTCCATATTAACCCTTTTTTTATGCAATTATACAATAGAAAGAGAAAAAGAAACGAGCCAGACTCTTTAGAAGAGAACAGAAGAAAAAAAGACCTAATTATAAAGTTAGGTCTAAAATTCTGCTAGCTTTTTCGATATCTTCAACGCTAGGTTTTCTTTGAGCTCCAATTTGTTTTAGGACTCTTGCAACGATTAACATTAAAGCACCGATATATTCCGGTAAAAGCTCTTCAAGCTCTTTTGAAATAGGATATTTTAGAGGTGGAATTTGTTCTAAAAACAGTAATACGTCTTTAATATCAACTTCCTCTTCAAGTTTTTTAAACTCTCTAATACTCCCTTCAAATCCTTTAGTTAAAGGCATATCAGCCGACATAATAATATCTCTTCCGTTATATCCGGCTTTTTCAACTGCAATTAATAATAAATCGTGAAATTTTTTCTCAACAATATCTACGATTCTATCGGCTTTTGATTTGTCAAGCTCTAAACTTGCAGCTTTTTTAAATACCGCTTCTATTTTTTTAAATCCTACTACTCTTGCCATAGTTTCTCCTTAAGTTTTTTAAAATTATATTAAATGAGGCAAGAGATGTCAACATCTTTTATATAAATTCACTCAATTTTTTTAAAATACAAACCCTACACCACCATAAAAGCTGCTGTTATAATTTGAATCAAAACTTATATTTCTATATCCGGCAAACACTTCACCGTTTTCAATAAATCTGATACCGGCTTCAACTTGGACTTTTAAAAATTTATCCGCATTTTTAAAACTCAGAATCTTTGGAGCATATTCAAACTCCCCTCTTACAAAAACAGGCATTGAAAAATTTTTTAAATAACTGTCGGCACTTACACCAATAGGTAGAGCCGAATTATCCTTTACATATACGTAATCCACAAACAATCCGAAATTAACCGGTACATCAGTACCTATCATTTCGCCTTCCGTTTTTAGACCTACATAATAAAAATTATCTTTTTTATCATTAATTAAAGCTCCTCCTCTTGCGTAAATAGGTTGAGTAAGAGAAATTCTTATTTGAGCTTCCGGCATAATTGTATTATTTGTTATTTTTAAATTGATAAAATTATCCGCAAATAAAAAACTTCCCGCTATTGCACTGACTAAAAATTTTTTCATTTTTCGCTCCTTTTTTTAATTGCAGCTAATTATACAAAAATTTGTAAAACTTGAAGCTATTAGTTATAATAACATCAAAAATTAAAATAAAATTAAGGAGAAATTATGAAAAAATATATTCTATCTTTAGGAATTGGATTAGCAACAATATTTATTGGATGTGCTAATAATCAACCTCAAACAAATAGTTTTAGCTGCCAAATCGAAGGAGCTCAAGCACCTAAATGGGTATGCAATCCAGAAGATATGGAAGGAGCTATAGTTGCAGTAGGTTCTGCTCAAAAAAATGCCGGTAACGATTTTCAATTTCAAAAAGAAGAAGCAATGCAAGCGGCAAGAGACGCACTTGCAAGAAGAATTTCTGTTAAAGTAAAAAATATGTTTAAACAATTTAAATCAACTACCGGTACAGGTGCAAACCAAACGTTTGATAAAGTAACTGAAAGCGTATCAAAACAAGTGGCTTCTCAAGTATTAAACGGAACCAAACAAGAAAACTTATGGATATCTCCAAAAGGTACAATGTTTGTAGAAGTTTCTATGCCTACAGCTCAAGTAAAAGAAGCGGTTAAAGAAGCTGTTAAAACTTCATACCAAAACAACAAAGCTCTTTATCAAAAATTCTTAGGTAAAAAAGCTCAAGAAGAACTAGACTCTGCAGTAGAAAAAGAATTCGGGGTAGCAAAATAATGAAAAAACTTTTTTTTTTGCTTCCTTTTATTTTTTTAGGATGTCAAACTCCTAATTTAGACTCAATAAATCCTCTCCAAACAAAAGAGGAATGTAATCCTCAATACTTTTTAGAATACCAATCAAAACATCCGGATAGAATAGTAGGAGTAGGCATAGCAAAGAGAAACTATTACGGAGAAGCTGCTCAAAGAAAATCAGCAATTTCTAAAGCCTTAAACGAAATAGCTTATCAAAAAGGTGTAAAAGTTACATCAATTTCTGCATCAAGTGCGGCAAAATACGGAAACAGAGTCAATAGAAACTATCAAAGCTACTCTTTACAAACCGTAAACGGTAAGAGTGTAAAAGCGAAAATAATAAAAGAGTGCAAAAAAGACGGAAAACTTTACATCCTAATGGAAGCTTACTAAGGATAAAATATGAAAAGAGTAATTATAAGTCTTATACTTCTTTCTTCTTTAAATGCTCACTCTTTTGACGAATTCAAAAAAAACCAAACTCAAGAGTTTAACACCTATAAAAACAACCTTCAAAAAGAGTTTCAAGCTTATAAAGAAACTTTAAATAAAGAGTTTAACGAATATAAAAAAAGCCTCTCAAAGTTTTGGAAAGAACCCAAGCTTACAACTAAAAAAACATTTGTAGAATATTCAAAAGATTTAAAAACCAGAAAAGAAGTGGACTTTCAAAATAAAAAAATAAAAATAGAAGTAATCGCTACAACACCTCAAGAAGCGTTGCAAAAAGCAAAAAAAGCCCTAAAAACGTTAGTTACTGAAACTACCAAGGTGGCTTTTGATAATAATCCCGTCTTAAAAAAAGTGGATGAGAAATTTAAAAACATAGGGGTTAGAGCGAATTTATCAAATAGACCTATTGTAAAAGACGTAATATTTAAAACCTCTCCTTCACAATCTCAAATAAACTCATACGTAAAAACTTATATAAAGCCTAAAAACTTTCATATAAGAACGTCCAAAATAAAAGACTCAAAAGTTTATTTGATAAATATTCCTTTGCCAAGCGACACTTATATAAAAAAAGCTAAAAACCTAAAACCTATAGTAGCTCAAAAATCTTATAAACTTCAAATTCCTCCTTATTTAATATATGCAATTATTGAAACCGAAAGCAGCTATAACCCGATGGCCAGAAGTTACGTACCGGCTTTTGGACTTATGCAAATAGTTCCTTCAACCGCCGGAAGAGACGCTTATAAAATGCTATACGGTACTCCAAAACTTTTAACGCCTTCTTATCTTTACAATGAAAACAATAACATCTTAATCGGAACTGCTTATCTAAAAAAACTCTATTATGTATATTTTAGAGGTGTTAAAAACAAAATAAGTAGACTATATTTAACTATAGCCGCTTATAATACGGGACCTGGAAACGTTGCCTGTGCTTTTAATTCAAACAACAAAGATTTTAGAGGAAATACAATTTGTTATAGAGTAAGAGGAGATTATTCAATCAAAAAAGCTTTACCGAAAATAAACTCTCTATCTTCAAAAGAAGTTTATGAAAGATTAATTAACAATTTAAGATATGAAGAAGCAAGAAACTATTTACAAAAAGTATACAGCAGATTAAAAAAATATTTTTATGCAATTAAACAAGGCAAAATTTAAAGCCTTGTTTAAATTTTAGGACCTGCCTTTTCGAATTCTTTACCTTCTGATACATCTTCGTAGCGTTTAAAGTTTTCTATAAACATTTCGGCAAGTTTTTTAAGTTGTTTATCATAAGCTTCTTTGTCTTCCCACGTATTTCTAGGATTTAAAACTCTTGTATCAACTCCCGGAAGTTCTTTTGGAATTTCTAAATTAAATACCGGTAGAGTTTCAAATTCTGCTTCGTTTATACTTCCGTCAAGTATAGCGTTAATACAAGCTCTTGTATCTTTAATACTCATTCTTTTTCCAACCCCATAAGGTCCACCGGTCCATCCGGTATTTACAAGATAAACGTTTACTTGATGTTTATCGATCTTTTCTCCAAGAAGTTTTGCATAAACCGTCGGATGAAGTGGTAAGAAAGGCTCACCAAAACAAGCACTAAATGTCGCAACTGGTTCTGTAATACCTCTTTCGGTTCCTGCTACTTTTGCAGTGTAGCCACTTAGGAAATAGTACATTGCCTGTTCTTTGGTAAGTTTACTTACCGGTGGCAATACTCCGAATGCATCGGCACTTAAGAAAATGATATTTTTAGGATGTCCGCCTTGAAGCGTACATTCGTGGTTTTCAATATGTTCGATTGGATAACTAACTCTTGTATTTTCAGTTTTGCTACCATCTGTAAAGTCTACTTCTCCGTTGTCTTTAATTACTACATTTTCAAGTAACGCGTTTCTTCTAATTGCGTTATAAATTTCCGGTTCGCTGTCTTTATCCAGGTTAATTACTTTTGCATAACATCCACCCTCAAAGTTAAATACTCCTTTGTCATCCCATCCGTGTTCGTCATCACCGATAAGCTTTCTTTTAGGGTCTGTTGATAAAGTTGTTTTACCTGTTCCACTAAGTCCGAAGAAAAGTGCGACATCACCTTCTTCTCCAACGTTTGCAGAACAATGCATTGAAAGTTTACCTTCAAGTGGCAGCCAATAGTTCATCATAGTAAATATACCTTTTTTCATTTCACCACCATACATTGTTCCGCTCATAACGGCAAGATTATCTTCTATATTGAATGCTACGAATATATCACTATTAAGTTCTTCTTCTTGCCATTTAGGATATCTTGCTTTACCACCTACTAAAAACGTAAAATCCGGTTTAAAGTTCTTAAGCTCTTCCTCGGTAGGTAAAATAAACATATTCATTACAAAATGTGCCTGCCAAGCTATAGGAGTTACAAATCTTATACTTCTTCTACTCTCCTTACTAGCACCTACAAATACGTCTATAACATATAGCCCATCATTTTTTGAAAGTTCTTTTTTTGTGAAAGCTTCAAGTTTTTTGAAAGTATTAAGTGAGATAGGTTGGTTAATATCGCCCCATGCTATGAAATTTTCGCTAGGAGGTTGTTTTACAAAATATTTATCTTTTGGGCTTCTTCCCGTAAATTCTCCCGTATCAACAGCAGTTGCCCCACTTTTAGTTACTTCTACTTCACCTTTTTTTAAAGTGTCTTCTATGATTTTGTCATAACTAGGATTATGAATGACGTTTTTAGTGTTAATTCCGATTTTTTCTAACTCTTTTATCATAAATTTCTCCTCGATAAATGTGGTTGATTGGAATAAAATTATAACAAAAAATTTACATAGGAAAAACGATTAGGAAGAAAAAGGAGAGAAATTATAAATCTTTTTCCACTCCTGATTTTTTAAGTGTGAATTCGATAAATTTATATGAAACGATAATTAAAATAGGCCACATAAAAAATAGAATTAATCCCCAAGTCGTATTAATGTGTTGAGCTTCCGGATTAATACCGTTTGGTAAAAGTTTCTCGGAAGCAAAAAGAAAACTTCCAAGAAATATCATAATTAGTGCTAAAAATTTTCTCATATTCGCTCCTTAATATGCATGAGATTCCGGGTCTTCAAGTTCAGCTTTTGTAATAGGACCCGCTTTTTTCATTTGATACCAAACGTATACGATGTAAGCTAAAACAAAAGGAACCGATACGCTAATCCAAGCCATAACCGCTAGAGTATATTTAGAACCAGAACTGTTTTGAATTGTTAAGCTGCTTTGTAAATCAGCATAACTTGGATAATAAGCTGTTCCGTTAAGTCCAGCTAATGTAAATACGATAATTCCGATTAAAACAGTACCAAGACCAGTAGCCCAGATACCTTTTTTAGAATTTTTAAATCCGCTTTGTAATACACCGATTACAAATAGTACCACTCCTAATAAGAAAACAATTAATTGAGCAGCACCGAATGCTAATAAGTTGTGTAGATATTTACCCGGTTCTAGTGTTACTTTTCCAGTGTGAATATCATAAGCGTAACCTTTTAGAGTTACTAATCCATATAATACAACTACTAAAGCAACAAGAAGTACGATAAAACATCTTCTAATTATTGCTCTAAGTCTATTTATTACGTCTGCAAAATCATTATCGTCTAAGTCGTTGATTAACCATAGTGCCCCTAAGATTCTTGCTACTGCAAATACTAAAATACCCATTGCAAGGTTAAACCAAGCTCCGTGTGTAAAATCGATTGCAGCTTCAAGACCTCTTAAGTTGATTCCGTCTTTTGCAGTACCCCACTCTAAAATTTTTGTAGCCGAGTCAAATGTAAAGTTTGAACCTGTAAAGAATGTACCAATTGCTGCACCGAATAAAACAACTCCTACAATACCGTTAAAGTATAAGAAGAATTTATACGCTCCGGAACCTATTAAGTTTCCTTTTCTATTCATATATTCATATGAAACCGCTTGAAGTACGAATGCAAATAAAATTAACATCCATACCCAGTAAGCTCCACCGAATGAAACTGAATAAAATAGTGGGAAAGCCGCGTATAATGCTCCACCGAATAGTACTAAAGTCGTAAATGTAAGTTCCCATTTTCTACCAAGAGAATTTAAGATACCTTGTTGTTCTTTTTCCGTTTTTGCAACGTGAAATAGTGTTTGTCCACCTTGAACAAATGTCATAAATAAGAATAGTCCTCCAAGAACCGCAATGATTATCCACCAATAAACTTGTAGATAAAAATGTGTTGCGTCCGTTGTAAATGGTGCCCAACTCATTAGTGTGCTCCTTTTGGTCCGTGTTTAACGACCGTAAATAGGATTTTAAGCTCAGCAATTCCTAAGATAACGAATGCTGTTAAGAACATAAAGAATGTCGCTTGAATGTTTGTTAATGCAATAGGAGTTACCGAATGAACTGTAGGTAGAACACCGAATACCGTCCAAGGTTGTCTTCCTACTTCTGCTGTCATCCATCCGAAACTTGTTGCAATCCAAGGTAACGGAACTGAAATAACCGCAAGTTTTTGAACCAATTTGTTGTTTTCGAACGCTCCTTTTATAATTGAAGCGTATGCTAAAGCAAATAATAAGATAAACCAAAATCCTAATGCAACCATAATGTGGAATGAATAGAACATCGGAGATACTGGCGGATATAAGTCTTTAGCATTGGTTAAATATCCGTATCCTATTAAATCCGCTCTTGTAACTTTCACACCGTCAACATCAGCTACAACTTTATAGAATTCTTCTTTTGCTTTTTCCATTCCAGCTGTGTTACCGTTCGCTTTTGCTACGTGGTAAGATTTTAGTGCTTCAATAGCTTTTGCACCTTCATCGTGAAGTTTTTTAAACGGCCAAATACCGTATTCCGGATTACCTTCAACTAAATCTTTTAATCCCGGTACGAAAGCGTTAGGGTCTCTTTTCCCAAGAAGTGATAACATTTTAGGGAGTTCGATTTTAAATACGAAAGCTTCATCGTTGCTTGTAACTTTAGTAGGGTCTAAATCTTTAGGAATACCTATAGCAACAATAGGTGCTCCTCTTTCACCAACAATTAAACCTTCTGCCGAAGCGATTTTTGTAGGTTGAGTATTAGCTACTTCATATGCGTGTTCGTCTCCGATTACCGCTGTGAAAATTGAAGCGATAAGACCGAAAGCTGCTGCGACTGTTGCAGATTTTTTAGCGAAATCTACGTGTTTTCCTCTTAATAAGTAAAGAGATGAAATACCTAATACGAATAATGCCGCTAGAGTATAAGAAGCACTAATCGTATGTAAAAATTTCACTTGTGCAACAGGTTGAGTGATTAATGCGAAGAAGTTTGTCATTTCAAGTCTAGCAGTATCGATATTGAATGTACCGAAATCAGTACTTGGATGTTGCATAAATCCGTTTGCAATTAAAATCCAAAGTGCTGAAAGATTTGAACCTATTGCAAGTAACCAAGATGCAGCTAAATGAACTTTTGGACTAACTCTTTTCCATCCGAAAAAAGCGATTGCCGCAAATGTCGCTTCCATAAAAAACGCAACTATACCTTCAACTGCAAGTGGTGCTCCAAACAAGTCACCGACAACCCATGAGTATGTGGACCAATTGGTTCCAAACTCAAATTCGTGAATAATACCTGTAGATAAACCGATAGCAAAGTTAATTCCGAAGATTAATTGCCAAAATTGAGTAATTTCTTTCCATTCTTTCTTACCGGTTTTTACATAGATGGTCTCAAAAAACGCTACAATAAAAGACATACCCAGCGTAAACGGTACGAAGAAAAAGTGGAAAATTGCCGTCATAGCAAACTGGGCTCTAGCCCATTCAAGCATGCTCAAATCAATCATGCTATTCCTCCTTATATTGTTCGCTAGCGGTAACTTTTGTCAATTGTTTTAGATAAAGTGCTTCTTTGGCTTGTGTTGTTTTGATTTTAGAATCAATCGTCGGAAAAAAGAAGACTTTTAAGACAACAAAAATTACCACTAACTTTATGATAATAATAAGCCAAAGTTTTTGACCTAAACTTGACATGTTTTTAAACCCGTCAATGTAAAAAAACAGAATACGTTTAATCATAAAGCCCTCCTTCGAGGCTATAGAAATTATATATCAAAAAATTAGTAGTGTCAATAAATAATCTGTATTTAATTTATGTATTTAATTAAAAAATATAGTTGTAAAGAACTCATATGTAAAGAGGGGAAAAAAGAGGTTGTTATTCGCTAACTTCCACTTCTTTTACTTCACTTTCCCATAATCCGTGTTTAGTACAATAAGCCATTGCGGTAAGTGTAAGTTTGTTTGTAGTCGGAACGATATGAAAATCAACTTCAACGTGCTCTTTTTGATTTCCAAGAACTCCCGGAGTGAATGTTGCTTGTCCGAGTAGAGTTTCGCCGTTCCATAATTGAACGTAAGCGATATAATGGTCAAAATCGTCTGGATGAGAATATTCGTTTCCTACTTTTACTTTTACTTTGAATTTTTTACCTTTTTTTGCTGTGTCTTTACAATGAATAAATGGCGAATGTCTGTCGATATAATCTTTTTTTGCTTCTCTGTCGATTTGAGAAATATCTTGATATCTGTTAATTTTTGGCATTTGTGCCTCCTTTTGATAAAATTTGTGAAACTATTATAACACAAAAATAAAAAAAGACAAAATAACTCTTTTATTAATTGATAAAAAATATCCGAAAGGTAACAGTTGAAAAAAATAGAAATTTTTACGGACGGAAGCTCTCTTGGAAATCCGGGTCCCGGGGGGTGGTGTGCGATTTTAAGGTATAAATCCCACGAAAAAATCCTAAAAGGGGGAGAAACGCTTACAACTAATAATCGAATGGAACTAATAGCCGTAATAGAAGCCCTAAAAGTATTAAAAGAACCTTGTGAAGTAGAACTTTATTCGGATTCCACTTATGTTGTAAAAGGAATTAGCGAATGGCTTGAGGGGTGGATAAAAAAGAATTTTAAGAACATAAAAAACTCTGAACTTTGGAAAGAGTTTATAAACTTAAGCCAAAATCACATAATCCGTACCAATTGGGTAAAAGGGCACTCCGGACATAAAGAAAACGAAATTTGTGATAAAATTGCAAAAGAAGAAGCTTTAAAAAGGAAAAATATATGCTAATTTCGGAGGAGAAGATAAAAGAGTATTTAAAACAAGTACCTCCCATACCGCAAAATGCCCTATTTACACTGAAATATTTAAAAAAAGGCAATTTAAAAGAAGCCGCTAAAGAAGCCGAAAAAGATTTGGTTTTAAAAAAGCGTATTGAAAGCGTTGTAAATTCCGCTTATTTTTCTCTTTCTCAGAAAGTTGAAAATACCGTTCAATTATTTACTATGATAGGTCTTGAAATGGCTACAAATCTAGTATATAGCTATATAGTTTCTCTTTTAGAACCGAAAGAGTGGAAAATATTTAATATCAATTTTAAAGCTTTTCAAGCGGAATTTTTGAAATCTTACGAAGAGTCTATGATATTTGAATTCGGAGAGGAAAAATATAAAAAATATCCGGAAATTGGAGCTATTATCCCGGTTGCAGTTTGTGTTTGCGATATGCTTCTTGGAGAAAAAAAAGATAAGCTTGAGCTTATTTTAAATTCTGCTCCTATGGAAATAGGTACTCTTTTAAAAAGATTAACGGGTATGAGCCTTTTTGAAATAGCAAGTAAAATAGCTAAAATATGGGAACTTGAAGATGAAAAATGCGATATTATAAAAAACAGTGAATGTTTGGAGTGTAAAAACGAAATAAGTGCACTCGTTCATTTTTTATTTTTTTATCTTTCAAGTAAACCGGCTTTTTTCGATTTAAATTCTTTGATAGAATTTAATACCGACTCTTTAGAATATTTACCAAAAACAAAACAAAGGATAATAAATGCGTAAAGATATAAGTAAACTCGAAAAGAGCTTGGGATATCAGTTTAAAAACGAAAAATTGATAACCGAGGCTCTAACTCATAGAAGTTACAAAAAAGAATTTAACAACGAAAGACTGGAATTTTTAGGTGACGCCGTAATGGATTTGATAGTTGGAGAATATCTTTTTAGGCTTTTTCCCAAAGCTGAAGAAGGTATTTTATCAAAATTAAGAGCAGCTCTTGTAAACGAAGACTCTTTTACCAAACTTGCAAAAAGAATTAATTTAGGAGAATTTTTATTTTTATCTCCGGCAGAAGAAAACAACAACGGAAGGGAAAAACCTTCAATTCTATCAAGTGCTTTTGAAGCTATAATGGGGGCTATTTATTTAGAATCCGGATTTGAGAAAGCAAAAGAAGTAGCCCTTAGACTTTTAGAACAAGAATATCCGGTAATTACACCGGAAGAACTTTTAAAAGATTATAAAACGACTCTTCAAGAGATTACTCAAGCTCATTTTGGCGTAGTACCGGAATACAGACTCATAAGCACAACCGGACCAGACCACAAAAAAGAGTTTGAGATAGGAGTTTTTATCCACGATAAAGAGTACGCAAGGGCGAAAGGTAAGAGCAAAAAAACAGCCCAGCAAGAGGGTGCAAGACTTACCATAGAGAAATTAAAAAAAGAGCTTAATTTAAAAGGTTGATTAATGTTTAATAGTTTTGGAGAGATTTTTAGATTTACTACTTTTGGAGAATCGCACGGAAGAGCAATTGGTGTTGTTGTAGATGGAGTACCGGCTGGGATTGAGTTTGATGAAGAATTTTTAAAAAAGGAACTTTCAAGAAGAAAACCCGGAAAAAATAGATTTGCAACTCAAAGAAAAGAAGATGACCTACCGGAAATTTTAAGTGGGGTGTTTGAGGGGAAAACAACCGGGACTCCGATTTCTATCGTAATTTTTAATAAAGATCAACGCTCTCGCGATTATTCAAATATAAAAGATATTTTTCGCCCGGGGCATGCCGATTTTACTTATTTTCATAAATACGGCATAAGAGATTATAGAGGAGGAGGTAGAAGCTCTGCAAGAGAGACGGCGGCAAGAGTAGCGGCCGGGGCAGTTGCTAAGATGCTTTTAAGAGAGCTTAATATTGAAATTGAATCGGGAGTAGTTGAAATAGGAGGAGTTAGAGCAAAAGAGATAGATTATGAATATGCTAAAACTTCTCCTATTTTTGCTTTTGATAAAGATGTAGAGAAAGAGTGGATTAATCTAATAGATAAAGCAAGAGAGGAGCATAACTCTCTTGGAGGGGTTGTAAAGCTTAGGATAAAAAACCTTCCAATTGGGCTTGGTGAGCCGATTTATTATAAACTTGATAATATCTTAGCAAGTGCAATGGTTAGTATTAATGCAGTAAAAGGTATTTATATAGGTAATTCAAACGCTCACAAGCTTACAGGGCTTGAAAACAATGATGAGATTAGCAAAGACGGATTTTTAAGTAATAACGCAGGTGGAGTGCTTGGTGGAATAAGTAACGCAGAAGATGTGGAAGTTGAAATTTTCTTTAAACCGACTCCGTCAATATTTAAACCTCAAAAATCTGTTGATGTTTACGGAAATGAAGTAGAAGTAAACCTAAAAGGGCGTCACGACCCTATTGTTGCAGTTAGAGGAAGTGTCGTAACAGAAGCAATGGCGGCAGTTGTGGTTGCTGATATGTTGCTTTTGAATATGACAAGAAAACTTGAAAATATAAAAAAAGTTTATTCTATATAAATATCTATATAAATAGCAAGCCAAATTGCTGTTTTTTTGGTTTTTAACAAAGTATGGGGAGTGTTTGCCGGAATAAAAAGCCAATCTCCCGTTTTTAGTTTTTTTATCTCTTCGTTTATCTTTATTTTCGCACAACCTTTAAGAAGTACTACGAATTCGTCCTTTTTATCACAAAAGGTTTGAGGAGTTTTTAGAGTGTTTGAGACTATCTTTTTTACAGTTACGTTTTTGTGTTTGATTAAAGTTATAAAATCCTCACTGTCAACAGGAGGCAGTTTTTCTATTTCTAGCAAATTCATCGGCTTTTCTCCAAAACAATTTTAAGGCTTTTTTTTCTCTCCAGCCCAGCTTATAGTAAATAATTTTATCCAGATACTCTTTTGCTTCTTTTGGGGAAATTCCTATTTTTTCGGCGTGTTTTTTAAGCACCGAATAAGGGATTTTCTGTTTTTTAAAAGTAAATTCGAAAATCAGTTTTTTGTACTTTTTATAATCTTTGTTTACACAAAAAAGAGCGAATACAAAAGGAAGTTTGTATTTTTTATACCAAATAGCTGCTAAATCTATGCAGTTTTTTTCTTTAAAAGCCTTATCTCCTATAACTACTTTACCGTCTATTTTTAAAATCTTAGCAAGAACGTTTGAAGTTGCAGATTCTATATCCTCGCCTCTTCCCGGACATACCAAAACACTTTTTACCTGCTTTTTGGCTACAATACCTATATCAAAACATCTTTTATTTTTAGCCTTGATAGAAGATATAAAAGCGGCGTCTATTTTTTTTTGACAGAACCATTTATTTACAATAGCAGGATAAGCACTTTTTGTTTTAATCCCTTTTTTCTTCAAAAATTGGTAAAATGGCAAAAGGTTTAGATATTTAATATGACCGATTCTCATAAAAGCCTTTTTAGTTGGAATTTTATCATAAAGGAAAAAAATGGTTATAGTGGAATTTTTAGGTCCTATAGGGAAAAGACCTCTAAAACTGAAAGTAAACACCCTAAAAGAGTTAAAAGAGGAACTAAACAAAGACGAATCACTTAAAGAGTGGTTAAAAGAATGTGCAGTGGCAGTAAACGATAAAATCGTAACATCCCTTGATGTAACTTTAAAAGAGGGAGATAAAGTTGTAATTTTACCACCGGTATGTGGTGGATAAGGAGAAGTTATGATAGAAGTATTCAAAGGGGGAATACCGGTAATTTCAACACTTGATAGATGGTATGAAGAGTTTAAACTACAAGGATATGGGGCTATGATTCCTTTTATAGGAATAGTAAGACCCGATAACGGTATAGATGGGTTGAGTTTTGATTTATACTTACCTATGCTAAACGAATGGTTTAGTAAATGGAAAAATTTAAAAGACGCCAGAATCGTAATGGCTCATAGCTTTTCGGATGTAAAAGTAGGAGAAAGCAGTTTTTTATGTGCAGTATTTACCACTCACAGACAAGAGGGGTTTAAATATTTAGAGGAGTTTGTGGAAGATTTCAAAGCGAACGCCCCTATCTGGAAATACGACATAAAAAATGGCAAAAGAATTTTTGCGAGTGACAGAGCAAAAAAACTACCGGGTGCCGGGATACTTAGCTAAAGGAGAGAATATGCATATAAGTTTTGAAGAATCTATAAAAATATTAAATAAAAATCTACCATCCCCTAAAGACAACGAAAAACTGTTTATCCAAAACGCCTTAAATAGAGTGCTTGCAAAAGATATAAAAGCTAAATATAATAATCCTTATATGCCTACGGCTTCAATGGACGGATATGCAATTAGATATGAGGATATCGATAAGGAAATAAAAATTATAGGTAAAAATCCGGCCGGAAAATTTGAATATACAACTATTCAAAAAAGGGAAGCTGTCAAAACGTATACTGGAAGTTTTATGCCAAAAAACAGTGATACGCTGGTACCTATAGAAAACGTCGAAGTTAAAGGCGACAAACTTATAATTAAGGAAAAAGTCCCTAAAGGATTTTCGGTAAGGGAAGTGGGAGAAGACTTTAAAAAAGATGAAACGCTAATTAAAAAAGGAACTCTTCTAAGACCGGGAGAGATAGGAGTTTTAGCTTCTTTAGGGATACCGGTTGTGGATGTTGTAAAAAAACCTATAATATCTATTTTAGCCACCGGCGAAGAGATTGTGGATTTGGATGAAGAGTACCAAATGGGACAAATCAGAAGCTCGAATAATTATACTTTAAGTGCACTTAGCAGTTATTTAGGATATCATACTCTAAATTTAGGCATAGCAAAAGATAACAAACAAGAGATAAAATCCAAAATTCTAAACGCTTTAGAAAATAGTGATATCGTAGTAACAACCGGTGGTGTGAGTGTTGGGGATTTTGATTTTGTAAAAGAGATTACGGGAGAGTTTGAAGTACTTTTTCACGGAGTAAATATAAAACCCGGTCAATGGATTATGGTAGCAAAAGCAAACAATAAATACATAGTTTCACTGCCCGGATTTCCTTATAGCAGTTTTGTAACGTTTTTATTATATGTAGTGCCTATTGCAGATACGTTTGAAAATAAAACTTCTCTTCAAACGATAACGGCTACTTTAAAAGAAGACTTTGAAAAAAAATTCAAAAAAACCCAGTTTGTAGCCGTAAATTTATATTATGAAAACGGAGAGTATTTTGTAGACACACAAGCTAAAAAACAAGGTAGCAGCGGAATTTTAACAAATCTTATAAACAATAGAGCTCTTATGCAATTACGAGAAGGACTTTATAAATTAAAGAAAGGCGAAAAGGTAAAAGTAATTATTTATTAAATTTTAAGCCTTTTTAGGTTTTTTATATTGCATTTTAAATAATTTTTGTATATAATTCTAATCTGTTTGCGGGCTTAGCTCAGTTGGCTAGAGCGCCACCTTGCCAAGGTGGAGGTCGCGGGTTCGAGTCCCGTAGCCCGCTCCATTGGCGCCATAGCCAAGTGGCTAAGGCAGGGGCCTGCAAAGCCCTGATCCCCGGTTCGAATCCGGGTGGCGCCTCCATTTAAGTAAATTTTAAGATTTTTTTGATATACTTTCATCTCACAAGCCCGGGTGGCGGAATTGGTAGACGCAAGGGACTTAAAATCCCTCGGGAGTTTTTCCCGTGCCGGTTCGAGTCCGGCCCCGGGCACCATTTCCTCAAATAAACTCTGTTTATCAGATTTTTAAATGGAGAGGTGGGTGAGTGGTTGAAACCGGCGGCCTTGAAAGCCGTTGAGGTCGTAAGGCCTCCGCGGGTTCGAATCCCGCCCTCTCCGCCATTACTTCAAAAATTCCGCGAATTTGGTATCTTTTAAAAATGTACGAGGTAAGTGTCAGTCGTTTTTGGTGGATTTTTACTGATAATTTAACTGACAGTTTTTAAATAAATTTATATTTTATAAAAAATCTTTTAAATTTCGTCTAACGATAATACCTTCGATAATACCTTTTTTTATTTTTTTACTGCTTGTTCGTGCAACTGCCTGACTCTTTCTCTTGTCACACCTAAAATATATCCAATTTCGTCTAATGTTAAACCTTTAAGCATGGATGAAGTATTTTTATAATTTTTCTTTTCTAAACATTCAATCATTTTGTCATATGTTCCAATTTTTCCCAGTATTTTTTAGCTTCTTCTATAATTAAGCCTTATTTTTGTTTCATTTGAGTCCTTTTTATTAAATTTTGATTTAAATAAATATAATCAAACTTTTTATAATAAGCATCCAAACTTTCTATAAAAGCATTAGCCCCATAATAAACTGATAAACTTCTCTAGGTGCATTAAAGCCCGTTTTTGGGCTTATGTTTTTATTTTGGTATATTGACTGATATTTAAAGAGTTCGAGCCGGTTAGGGCTTTGATAAAAGGTATTGTAGCTATTGCCCTTGGAGAGTTTATTTCAGATATTTTTAAATCTAAAATTTATTATTAACGAGTGAGCTTTATTTGAAAACGGTTTATAAATTATTTAACAAAATTTTTTAATTCAAATTCTTTTGCAAATTTTACAGCTTCTTTTAAGGAAATACCTTTTGAAAATAAAAATCCTTGAACCAAATCGATATTAAGATTTTTTATTATTTCCAGTTGATTTTTATTTTCCACTCCTTCCGCTACTACTTCTATATTAAGTTCTTTACATAAATTAACGGTGTTTTTACATATTAAATATCCTTTTTTGTTTTCTATTTCGTTTATGATTGATTTGTCGAGTTTTAATTCGTCTATATCTTGTTTTATTAAAGTTTCTAAGGAAGAGTATCCCACTCCGTAGTCGTCTATTGAGAGTTTATAACCCGCTTTTTTTATTTTGTTTATATTAGAAATTGCATTTTTATCTATAAAACTTCTTTCTATAATTTCGAATATTATATTTTCTCCTCTTAATATTTGTAAAATTTTATTAATTGCATTATTACTTTTTAAAGTATCCGGATGAAGATTGATACTTATGATAGGAGACATTTCTTTTTTAAACTCTTTTAATTCGTTTTTAATTTGTTTGCATACCCAAATATCTATAATAGGAGCCAATCCAGCTTTTTCTATTATATCTAAGAAGAAAGGTCCTTTTATTTTTCCTTTGTCGTTGTATCTTAAAAGAGCTTCAAATTTTTCTATTTTATTTTGTTTTATATTTACTTTAGGTTGATAATGGATTAAGAGGTTGTCTTTGTTTAATTTGTTAATAATTTCATTTACTTTTGCGTTTGCATCTATGATATCCAAATTGGCTTGAAAAGCTTTTATATCGGATGAAGCTTTTATTTCGGTATCTATTTCAAGATTATGTTCTAATATAGCTTGGTGGTTATTAAGAGATTGATATTTAAAAAATCTTTTTAAAAAGTAATAATAAATAGTCGTATCTATTATAAGAAGAGTCAATTGAATAAAGCTTGGAATTAAAGAATGAGTTTTAAGATAAGAGTCTACAAAAACGGGAGTTGACCAAACTATATAATAGTTTTCGAAATTAGGAGATAAGAAGTGAATGGTCATTATATTCAAAGCTAAATAAGCTAATAATACGTTTAAAACTGGAGTCAACACGAAAGGAATAAACATAAATCTATTAAAAACGACGGATAAGAATATTAAAATATTGTCTATATTAAAAATTGCGAATGGGGCTGAAATATAAGTTATTTTTTTAATGATTTTATCTTTTGTACTTAATAAAAGAGCTAATAATAGTGCAAGTCCTACTCCAGCACCTCCTATATTTACGAAGATTGATTGAAATTCACCGTATGTTAAATTCGGCATTATCGTTTTAAATAAAATCTCCTTACCGAATAAGGCGTTTACCATATGCTCTCCATGTATACCGAAAAACCAAAAAATTTGAACCATTATATTTCGAATTATTAATAAAAATATATCCGGCAGATGTAAATTAAACGGGTTTAGTTTTGCAATAGTTATATCCATAATATAATCTATTACTATGTAAAATGTGATTGAAATTAAAAAGGCTATGAAAAATACTATCAGATAATTAAATAGTCTATAAGCATGAGTTTTACCATCTTTTATTTCTAATTTTAAAGAAAAAAACGGATATAAAATTTTTAAAAAATAAGTTGAGATTATCGGTATCGTAATGGATTGAACGGTAAAACCTATAGGAAAATTGGTAAAGTTATTGGGAGCGTATTCGTAAATAATTCCCGCTATATAAGTTGTTATAGCTAATAATATTGAGATTATTTCGGATATTTTTATTCTTTTAGCTAAAAAGTATGAAATGGAAATGACGGGTATTATAGACGATAATAGTTGCATAAGTACGGTAAAATGGTGAACGCTTTTAGGGGAAGCTAATAAGTCTATTTTGAAATAGTTAACAATATTATCCGTTAATACCAGTAATCCTATTAAAACGAAATAAGGAATTATTGCTATAAAAGCTTCTTGCATTGAAATAATAAACATTAATAGTTTTTTATTTTTGAAAATATTCAACCTAATCCTTTTTTCTAATATTATATAAAAAATTTTTATATTTTTCTATCTTTGATATAATACCGGCAAAAAAAGGTTTATGTGTTGGGAAAAAAATTAATAATTGTTGAGTCTCCGGCAAAAGCTAGGACAATTAAAAACTTTTTGGGTAATGAGTATGAAGTGATAGCAAGTAAAGGACATATTAGAGATTTGCCAAAGAGCAGTTTCGGAATAAAAATAGAAGATGATAAATTTATTCCTCAATACCGTGTAACAAGGGACCACCAGGCAATTGCAAAAGAACTGAAAGAAAAAGCCAAAAAAGCCGATGTGGTTTATATAGCGACCGATGAAGATAGAGAAGGGGAGGCGATAGGCTTTCATATCGCTCACGTAATAGGAAAAGACCCTAAAGAACTTCCAAGAATCGTATTTCACGAAATTACGAAATCTGCAATTAAAAAAGCTCTTGAAAATCCTAGGACTTTGGATATAAACAGAGTAAACGCCCAGCAAGCCAGACGTCTTCTTGATAGGATTGTGGGGTATAAACTCTCCCCTTTACTTAATAAAAAAATTCAGAAAGGCTTAAGTGCTGGTAGGGTTCAAAGTGCTGCACTTAAACTGGTGGTTGATAGAGAGAGGGAAATAAAAGAGTTTAAACCGAAAGAATACTGGACAATTGAGGGTATTTTTAAAAAAGTTGAAGGAAACTTAATTAAATATAACGGTAAGAAGCTTGAGAAATTTGATATTCCGAATAAAGAAGAGGCTTTTAAAATCGTAAATGAATTAAAGCCGCTTGAGTATGTGGTAAGTAAAATAGAAAAGAAAATTACCACTTCAAAATCTCCGGCTCCTTTTATGACTTCTACTCTTCAACAATCGGCAAGTAGTGAGCTTGGGTTTTCTCCAAGACGCACTATGCAAATAGCTCAAAAACTATACGAAGGTGTTAAAACTCCAGTCGGAGAGACGGGGATTATTACTTATATGAGAACAGATAGTTTAAATATCGCAAAAGAAGCAAGAGAAGCGGCGATTGAGTTTATAAAAGAAAATATCGGAAGTGAGTATGCAGAAGCTAAAACATACGATAAAAAAGCAAAAAACGCTCAAGAAGCACATGAGGCGATAAGACCGGTTGATGTGAGGTTAGCTCCTAGTGATTTAAAAAATTATTTAACTAAAGACGAACTGAAACTTTATACGTTAATTTATAACAGGTTTCTAGCTTCTCAAATGAAAGATGCAAAATTTGAAACCCAAAATATTTACCTTTCAAACGATAAGGGCGATTTTAAAATAAGTGGGAAAAAGCTTGTTTTTGACGGGTTTTATAAAGTGTATGGAAAAGTTAGTGCCGATACGATGCTGCCTGAATTTAATGAGGGTGAGAAGTTAAAGCCGGAGGATATAAAAGCAACTCAACACTTTACAAAACCACCGGAGAGATTTACAGAAGCCAGTCTTATTAAAAAACTTGAAGCACTGGGTATCGGAAGACCGTCAACTTACGCACCGACTATTACGTTGCTTCAAAATAGAAACTATGTAGAAATTAAAGATAAAAAACTTCATCCCACAGAAATTGCCTTTAACGTAATAGAAGTGCTTGAGAAGCATTTCCCGGATATTGTGGATGCTAATTTTACTGCCAATATGGAAGATATGCTTGATAATATAGCAAATGGAAAAAAAGATTGGCAAGAGATGTTAAGGGAGTTTTATAATCCTTTTATGGAACTTATTAAAAAGGGCGAAAAAGAGATACCTTCTCAAAAAATGGCAAAGCCTATTGACGAGACGTGTCCTATGTGTGGGGCTCCTCTTGTTATCAGAAAAGGAAGGTATGGGGAGTTTATCGCGTGTAGTACTTATCCTAAGTGTAAATATACGCGTCCTATTGAAAAAGAGGAGAAAAAAGTAGACGTAAAGTGCGATAAATGTGGAGCTGATATGGTGGTAAAAAGAGGCAAGACGGGAGAGTTTCTGGCTTGCAGTAATTACCCGGAATGTAAAAACACAAAACCCCTAAACGCTCCTGAAGTAATAGAAGATGTGAAGTGTCCGGAGTGTGGAGGTAATATAATTAAAAGAAAAGGTCCAAGAGGGGAATTTTACGGATGTAGTAACTATCCGGAGTGTAAATTTATCTCAAAATATCGCCCGGTAAACAAAAAATGCGAAGAGTGTGGATATTTAATGGCAAAAAGAATATATAGAGGGAAAGAAGTTTATGAGTGTATCAAATGCAAAAAAAGAGTTGAGGCTACTAAATAAAGAGGAGCTTGAAATTATAAAGAAGACAAAAGAGTTTTTAGAAGAGAGGCTTTTAATTCCTGTTGATGTTGTGTTTAACAATGATACTTTAAGAGAAGAGGTTTTAAAAAATGGTTATAAAATCGATTGAGTTTAAATTAGATAAAAAAGGACTTTAGTTGAGAGTGGGAATTATGTCTGATACGCACAAAAAAGTAGGGCGTGCAAAAAAGGCTATAGATTTGCTTGTTTCTAAAGGAGTTGAATTTATTTTACACGCCGGGGATATAGTGGAGGAAGAGATTTTGGAGTATTTAGAAAATTGTGGTGTTAGATATACGGTAGTTTTGGGAAATAACGATTTTCATCTTTATAAGGTAGTGGATAAATATAATTTAAACAGTGAACCTCACTATTTTAAACTAGCTTCAAGGACGTGGAAGCTTATGCATTATCCTAAATATATGTTTCCACTTGATACCGATATCATAGTATACGGACATACGCATGATGTGGATATTACTTTTAACGGAAGAAACCTTATTTTAAATCCGGGGGAAGTTTGTGCGAGAGACCACGGATTTTCTACGTGTATGACGCTTGATATTGAAGATGACAAATATGTAGTGACTCTTTATTACAGACAGATTAAAACAAGTGAGTGGAAAAGTAAAATTAAGGAATTCTTTTTTAAAGTGGAAAAATGATTTATTTATGTGCCATTAGCAATATTCGCTCCGGGGCTTGCAGGGAAGATTGTAAGTTTTGTACCCAAAGTGTAAGATGGGGGGCTGATATTACAAGATATAAAGAAAAGCCGATAGAAGTTATTGTAAAGGAAGCGAAACTTGCCAAAAAAAATAGGGCTTCCGGGTTTTGTCTTGTGACAAGCGGAAAAAGTCTTGATGATAAAACGCTCGAATATGTTTCCCGTGCGGCTAGAGCGGTAAAAAAAGAAGTGGATATTACACTCATAGCCTGTAACGGAACGGCGGATAAAGAATCTTTAAAAGAGCTTAAAAACGCGGGTGTAAAAATATATAACCACAATCTTGAAACAAGCCGTGAATATTATCCGAAAATCTGCTCGACACATACTTGGGATGAGAGGTTTGAAACCTGTGAAAATATTAAATCCGTAGGGCTCAGGCTTTGCTGCGGGGGAATATTCGGGATGGGTGAGAGTGAAGAAGATATACAAAGTTTAATAAATTCGCTTAAAAAATTAAATCCTGAAGGGATTCCGCTTAATTTTTTTATTGAAAACCCTAAACTCCCTTTAAAAGCTACGCATAATAAAGAATTTGCCCTTAATACAGTAAAAAGATTTGCTAGGGAATTTGAAAATTCTATCATAATGCTTGCAGGAGGCAGGGAAATAGCATTCGGCAATGAATGGACCAAGGCGTTAAAAGCCGGGGCGAATTCAATTGTTATAGGCGATTATTTAACCACTAAAGGCGAAAAGCCAGATAAGGATTTGGAAATTTTAATTAAAGAAGGGTTTAAAATAGCAAATGAGTGCTGAATTACTTATAATATCCCTTTCAATAATACTCTTGATATCTCCTTTTTTGAGCAATTTGTTAAAACTTCCGATTTCTATGGTGGAGATTACTTTAGGAGCTGTTTTTAGTGCTATAGGACTTATTCATCATAATGCAATGTTTAATCTTTTGGCAGAAGTCGGATTTTTGTATTTAATGCTTCTTGCCGGAATGGAGGTTAATTTAAAAGAGCTTTTAAGAATACCTAAAGAAGTTATTAAAAAGGCTTTGTTGTTTTTAGTGATTTTAAACGGATTAAGCGGTTTGTTTGTATTTATGTTAGGCTTTTCAAAAATTTTTCTTGTAATTTTTCCTCTTATTTCCATAGGGCTTATGATTTCCATTCAACAAGAAATAGGAAAAAAGAAATGGCTGGATTTGGCTATAAAAGTGGGAGTTTTAGGCGAACTTTTATCTATTTTGATTTTAACTGTGGTAAGTGGATATTTTGAATTCGGTTTTGGTAAACATCTTTTGATTACTACTCTTGTTTTAGTTTTATTTTTAGTTTTTTTGGGAGTTTTGTTTTTTGTAATAAGAACTCTTTTTTGGTGGTTTCCAAAACTAAAACATTATTTAATGCCGGGAGTTGATAAGTATCATCAGGATGTTAGAATAGCTTTTAGTCTTTTTTTTATTATGATTGCTTTTTTAATGAAAATTAATATAGATGTTGTATTGGGGGCGTTTGTAGTGGGAGTCTTTATATCTACGTTTTTTGAACATAACAAAGAGCTTGAACATAAATTAGCACCTTTTGGATTCGGATTTTTAATTACTATATTTTTTGTACATGTCGGGACTTCTTTGAACTTGAAATTAATCTCTTACAATATGATAGTAGATGCCTTATTTATAGTAATGATAATGATTGTACTTAGGTTTATCGCCGCACTTGTTTTTTATTCTTTTTTAGGAGTTAATAAAAGTGTATTATTCGCTTTATCTTTATCTATGCCTCTTACTTTGTTAATAGCGACTGCTACTTTAGCTCATCAAAATCACACTATCAGCGATTATTGGTTTAATGTATTAGTATTTACGGCGGTGTTGGAAGTAATTATCGTAATGATAAGCACAAAAGTACTTAATAATATGAATAAAGTTTAGTTTCTTCAAACTTTATTCTCCGGATTAAAATGAAATTTATCATATCGAAGTCTTCTTTAAAAGTCTTTTTTTTTATAGAATTCGCATTCTTATATTCGTTTATAAATTTTTCGAAAATAATTTTTATTTTGAAAATCTCTTTTCTTTTTTGTTCTATGAAAGAAATTATTCTTATATCTTTATATTTTGATTTTAAATAAGGGTAGAGAAATTCGTTTTCCGATTTAATATGCTCTTCAAAATTGATTTTTAATTTTTTTAAAAGTTTAACGGTTTTGCCGAATTTTTGTTTTTGAAAATTAGTTTCTATTTTTACACATAAAGATAATAAGACTTTATGTTCTTTTTTTAGTTTTTTTATTAAATTTTTTTCCGACGGTTCAAAAAGTATTTTTGCAAATCGCATAAAAATCCTTTTTTTTATTTTAGCCTATATGAAAAGTATTTTCATTGATTCTTCTCAATAAGATAAAAAGTTCTATTTGATATAATTTCATAAAAAAGGAACTCAATGGTAGTTACAAGATTTGCACCAAGTCCTACTGGCTATTTACATATAGGTGGGCTTAGGACGGCTCTTTTTAACTGGCTTTTAGCCAGAAAATATAACGGAAAATTTAGATTAAGAATTGAAGATACGGATTTAAGCCGTAACAAACAAGAAGCGGTTGATGCTATTCTTAAAGCTTTTAACTGGGTTGGAATGAAATGGGATGATGAGGTTGTGTTTCAAAGTGAGAGATTTGATATTTATAAAAAG
Organism: uncultured Nautiliales bacterium; assembly: GCA_964445785.1. Lineage (GTDB taxonomy): Bacteria > Campylobacterota > Campylobacteria > Campylobacterales > Nautiliaceae > Nautilia. The sequence continues at coordinate 30,377 of CAYULY010000003.1, read as the reverse complement.
TATATCGATGAACTGCTTCAAAAAGGTCTTGCTTATAAATGTTATTTGACAAAAGAAGAACTTGAGACGATAAGAGAAGCCAGAATGAAAGGAATCGAACCTTCTATCGATATTAGAAAATACAGAGATTTTGAAGGGGAACTTGATAAACCTTATGTAATTAGATTTAAAGCTCCACTTGAAGGGAAAGTCTCTTTTTTTGACGGAGTTAAGGGAGAAGCTGTAATTGATGCAAAAGAGATAGACGATTTTGTTATCGCAAGAAGCGACGGGACACCTACTTATAATTTTGTTGTGGTAATTGATGACTATGAAATGGGAATGACGGATATTATAAGAGGGGATGACCATTTTACAAATACTTTTAAACAGATTTTGGTTTATAAAGCTTTTGGCTGGGATGTACCAAACTTTTATCACGTGCCTATGATTCATAACGAAAAAGGCTCTAAAATGAGTAAACGTGACGGGGCTGTGGATGTTATGGAGTATAAGCGTGAGGGGTATTTGCCGGAGGCTCTGCTTAACTTTTTGGTAAGACTCGGTTGGTCGCACGGAGACCAGGAGATTTTTAGTATTGAAGAGATGATACGACTTTTTGATCCGAAAGACATCAATAAATCTCCTAGTAGATACAACAAAGAAAAACTTGATTGGCTAAATTCTCACTATATTAAAAACTCTTCAAATGAAAGACTTGAAAAACTTCTTAGAGACGATTTCGGGATAGATATTATTAATCACGATAAAAAAGAGATTTTAATCGACGAACTTAAAGAGAGGGTAAAAACTCTAAAAGAAATGGCTGAAGAGATTGAAAAAATCTTAACGCCTCCTACAAGTTATAATGAAAAAGCGTTTAAAAAGTTTATAAAAGATTCTGTTGTGACCAATCTAAAAGAATTTGTTAACTATTTAGAAGATAAAAATCCTCATTTGCCTCCGGAGTGGCACGATGTGATGAATGAGTTTTTACAATTAAAATCACTAAAACCAAGAGAGCTTATGCCTCCACTTAGAATAGCTATGGTGGGTGATACGAAAGGAATAGACTTAGCCGCTCTTCTTAGTATTCTTGGAAAAGAAGAGGTTATAAAAAGAGTTAACTCTTTAATCGCAAAAGCGATGATTTTTTAAAATACCGGCTCGTAGGTCTCCTCTTTTGGAGGAGGAGATATTTTCGTAAACAGTTCTTTTTTTCCGTTTATTTCGTAGTAGTGTACTTCTTTTGGAATTTTAAATTTTCTGATTAATTCAGGGTGGATTTTGAGTAAATGCGAATAAAAGTATTTAAAAGCGGGAGCCGAAACCCTACCACCACTCATACTTTTACCCAGCGTCGAAGAGTCGTCGTTTCCAAACCAGATAAGAGTTTGAGAGTTTGGTGTAAATCCACAAAACCACGCATCGACGAAATTATTGGTAGTACCGGTTTTCCCGGCTATTTCTATACCTTTTACTCTTGCGTTTCTTCCGGTTCCTTTTTTAACTACGTCTTGGAGAATGTTTGTTATAAGATATGCTTGATAGTCTGGTTCTATATATTCGTGTGTCGGAGGAAATGAAATTTTTATATTTTCTCTTGGAATTTCTAGGCTTTTTACTATATGAATTTGGGATTTTATGCCATAATTGCTAAATATCGTATAAAGTTCGCTAAATTTCCACATATTGATACCTACACTTCCTAAAGCTATACTTAAGTTTCTAGGAAGATTGTCAAATCCGAAGTTATACATCTCTTTAATAACCGTATCAAGCCCCATAGACATAACCAGGTTTATTGTGGCTAAGTTTCTTGAATGAACCAAAGATTCTCTTAAGGTTATCAGTCCTAAGGTGTTTTTTTCGTAGTTTTTAGGTTTCCAGTATTTATCTTCTTCCGGTGTGTTGCTTGGGATTTTAAACGTTCTACTGATATCGGCTATTTTGCTTCCCGGATTATAGCCTATATTTAGTGCTATTTGATAAATAAAAGGCTTTATAGCACTTCCTACGCTTCTTTTGGATTGGATGACTCTGTTGAATTTGCTTTTTTTATAATCGCTTCCTCCCACAAGTGCCAGTACCTCTCCACTGCTAGGAGTAATTGTTATTAAAGCTCCGTTTAATTTTGATTCGTTTAATTTAGGATTTAATTTAAGAACTCTTTTTTTATTCCATTTAATTGTTTGTTGTGCTAATTTTTGAGTCGGGAGGTCTATTGTTAAATTAATATCGTATCCTTTTGTAAATAAATCCGGATATTTAGGAAGAAGTTGCATAATAGCGGTATCTACCGCATAAGGGGCTTGGTTTTGTATCATAATTTTATAAACTTTAGGACGTTTTAAGATAGCTTCTTTATACTCTTTTGAAGAAATCCATCTTAAAGTATACATTCTTTTTATGATTCTATCAGCTCTTTTTATGTTTAGTTCGTAGTTTCTTGTAGGGTCGTAAAGGCTTGGTCCTTTTGGAAGTGCTATAAGCATAGCTATTTCTTTTAAGTTCAAATTTTTTAAATCTTTATGGAAATATCCGAAAGCCGCCGTTTTTATACCGTAATATCCGTGACCCAGATAGATTTGGTTTAAATATCTTTCTAAAATTTCTTCTTTTGTTAAGAAATGTTCCACTTTCATTGAGATTATCATCTCTTTTAATTTTCTTTGTATGGTTTTTTTGCGGTTAAGGTATAGATTTTTTATTAATTGTTGAGTTATAGTTGAGGCTCCTTCAACTTTTTTGCCGGCTTTTATGTCTTTTATTAAAGCTCTTAAAATAGCATTGAAATTGGTTCCTTCATGTTCAAAAAAAGATGTATCTTCCGTGGCTATTAACGTCTCTATGACTCGTGGGGGAATATCGTCGTATTTTACGTAAAAGCGGTTTTCTTTTTTATATTTTACGGCTAATAATTGACCGTTTTTATCATAGAATCTAGCCGACAAAGGAGGGTTATAATAAAGAATTTTTTCGGTGGCGAATCTGGTGGAATTGTAAAGATATAAAAAATATCCTATGGCTATTAATAATACGGAAGTTATTAGGATAAGTGTAACGGTAAAAATTTTTTTTAGCAATTTATTCCTTTAAAAAATTAATGGTTTTGGAAATTATATCACTTTGAATGTTTACTCGTCCAATAATTCTGAAAATCGGCTGTTTAACGGTAGGGGGCCTTATAGCTCCTATTAAAATATTTTGATTTTTTAATTCGTTTTGTTTTTGAAGTAGGGTTTTGTTGTCTTTTACCGGAATGATTTTAATTAAAGATTCTGAATTTAGAATTAATCTTCTTTTTTTTATCTTTTGTTTAAAGTATTCTTTTTTAGACACTATTTTTTCTAAGGCGTAATAAGCAAGCAGTGTATCGGCAGGGCTTAGGGCGGTTGTGTAGATTATGCTTTTGGCTTTGTTTATTAAAAACTCTATTATCTCTTTTTGGGCTAAAATATAAGCTCCGTAACTTCCAAGAGCCTTTCCTAAAGTCCCCATTTTAATAGTTTTTAAAGGGTTTAATTCATATTCGTCGGTAATACCCATTAAATTTTCTCCCACTACCCCTACACTGTGTGCTTCGTCTATTATAAGGGTGCCTATTTTCTGGGCGTAGGAGGTTATCTCTTTTTTGACTTTGTCTCCGTTCATTGAGTAAATTCCCTCAACAACCACAAAGACTCTTTTAAAATTTTTTAAATCTTTTGATTTTTTTTCTAAATCTTCTAATGAATTGTGATTAAAAAACCTAATTTCCGCTTGAGTTAATCTGCTTCCTACCATACCACTTGCGTGGTATTCGCTGTCTACTAAAAATAAGTCCCCCCTTCTGCCGAGTTCAAAAAGTGCCATATTGGCTAAAAATCCACTTCCTACGATTATCGCATCTTCAAAGTTATTTAGTTTTTTTAACTTGTCTTCAAGCATTTTATGGGCTGTGTTGTAGCCGTTTACAAGTAGTGAAGCTTTACTTCCGTGAAAGCCGAGTTGATTTAGTTTTTCAAAAGCTTTGTTTAAAATATCTTTATCTTCCGCTAGACTTAAATAGTCGTTGCTTGCTAAGTCTATAATGTTTTGAGGGTATAGTTTCCTTTTTCTTAGTCTATTTTTTTTCTCTAAAATCGATAATTCTTTTTTATACATTATTAAATTAAGACCTTTTTTGTTAAAATTTTATCAAAAAAGGCCTTTTATGGATATAAGAAAAAAATTTTTAGAGTTTTTTGAGAGTAAAGGACATAAAGTTTATCCGTCAGCTCCACTTGTACCGGATGACCCAACACTTTTATTTACAAATGCCGGAATGGTTCCTTTTAAACCTATTTTTACAGGAGAAAAACCGGCTCCAACTCCTCCTAGGGCTTGTAGTTCGCAGCTTTGTATGAGAGCCGGTGGAAAACACAACGACCTTGAAAACGTAGGATATACAAACCGTCACCATACTCTTTTTGAAATGCTTGGAAATTTTAGTTTTGGAGATTACTTTAAAGAAGACGCCATTAAATATGCTTGGGAATTCGTAACCGAAGTGCTTGAACTTCCAAAAGATAGACTCTGGATTACGATTCACGAAAGTGACGATGAGGCGGGAAAAATTTGGGAAAAATATGTTAGTAAAGACAGAATCGTAAAAATGGGAGATAAAGATAATTTCTGGCAAATGGGAGATATGGGGCCTTGTGGACCTTGTAGTGAGATTCATTACGACCAGGGGGCGGATAAATTCAATTCTCCGGAAGATTATTTAGGAGGAGATGGAGATAGATTCCTTGAAATTTGGAACCTTGTATTTATGCAGTATAATAAAGATGAAAACGGAAATTTAACGCCCCTTCCAAAACCTAGTATCGATACTGGAATGGGACTTGAGAGAATTACGGCTATAAAAGAGGGGGTTGCAAGCAATTACGATTCTTCTATTTTTAGACCTTTGCTTGAAAAAATCGTAGAAATTACGGGTAAAGAGTATCATACCGATAAAAGAGGAGCAAGTCATAGGGTTATAGCAGATCATATAAGAGCAGTTACTTTCCTTGTAGCTCAAGGTGTGCAGTTTAGCAGAGAAGGTAGGGGGTATGTACTTAGAAGAATTTTAAGACGTGGAGTTAGACACGGGTATTTACTTGGAATGAGAGAACCTTTTATGTATAAAATCGTAGATACTCTTGCAAATCAAATGGGTGAGCAGTATCCGTATCTTCTTGAAAAGAAAGAGTCTGTAAAAGATACTATTAAGCTTGAAGAAGAGAGATTTTTCGAAACGATTGACAAAGGAATGCAGCTTTTTGAAGAAGAGCTTAAAAAAACTTCGGGAAATGTTTTTAGTGGAAAGGTTGCGTTTAAACTTTATGATACTTACGGGTTTCCTCTTGATTTAACGGAAGATATGTTAAGAGAAGTAAATAAAAAAGTGGATATAAAAACGTTTAACGCTTTAATGGAAGAGCAAAAACAAAGAGCCAGAGCCAACTGGAAAGGAAGTGGAGACGTTAAGATTAATTTAAAAGATTTGGAAAAAATTGAACCTAATAAGTTTGTAGGGTATGAATATACTGAGTATAAAACAAAAGTAAAAGCGTTATTTGATGAAAATATGAATTTAGTTGACGAACTTGCCAATAAAGATGGTTGGGTAATGCTTGAAGAGACTCCTTTTTATGCGGAAAGTGGAGGTCAGGTTGGAGATAAGGGTGAAATTATCAAAGACGGTAAAGTTGTTGCAAAAGTGGTGGATACTAAAAAATTTGATGACAGAAACTTAAGTAAGGTCGTAAAAGCCGATTTAAAAGTAGGTGATGAGGTAAAAGCTGTTGTGGATGAGAGTAGAAGTGAAATAGCTAAAAACCATACGGCAACCCACCTTCTACACGCGGCACTTAGAAAAGTTTTAGGAGAGCACGTAACTCAAGCTGGGTCTTTGGTGGAGGCTAATAGATTAAGATTTGACTTTACCCATCCTAAAGCTTTAACAAAAGAAGAGCTTATGGCTATTGAGGAGATGGTAAATAGAGTAATTGCCAAATCAATTCCGGCAGAAATTAAAGAGATGAGTATAGATGAAGCTAAAAAAATAGGTGCTATGGCACTATTTGGTGAAAAATACGGAGATGTAGTAAGGGTTGTAAAATTTGGAGACTTTAGTATCGAACTTTGTGGAGGTACTCACGTAAATAATACGGCTGAAGTTAACAGTTTTTATATTACTAAAGAATCTGGAGTTAGTGCAGGTGTTAGAAGAATAGAAGCCGTTGCGGGATTTGGGGCTTATAAATATGCAAGAGGTTATATCGATTTGGTAGAAGAGATGAAAGCCGAAAATAAAGCAAAAGACTTAAAAGCGTTTGTTGAAAAACAAAAAGATGAAATTAAGAGTTTAAAATCTAAAATAAAAGAACTTGAAAAAGCTGCCCTTAAAGAGCTTAAACCGGTGCAAAAAGACGGAGTTAATTATATAATCGAAAGAATAGACAACGCAAATCTTAGAGAAATAGCAACGGAACTTAAAGGAAAATTTGATAATTTAGTGGCGTTTTTAGCCGGTGAAAACAACGGTAAAGTTACGCTTGTGGCAGTTAGTAAAACGGATAATATAAAAGCCGGGGATTTAATTAAAAATTATGCTCCTATAGTAGGTGGAAAAGGTGGTGGAAAACCGGATTTCGCTCAAGGTGGTGGAAAAGACGTTTTAAAAATCGATGAGATGATTGAAAAAGTAAAAAAAGACCTTTTATAAAAGGATTAAAATGAAAATTTTATTGGTGGAAGACGATAAACAATTAGGTAGAGCTTTAACTAAAGGTTTAAAAGCGAATGGGTACGATGTAATACATTTGGAAGACGGAGAAGATGCGTTTGATGATATTTTGATAAATGAATATGATGTGTATCTGCTTGATATTAATATTCCCGGAATTGACGGATTAAAGCTTGTAAAACTTATAAGAAATAAAAATAAAGATGCCATTATTTTTATGATTACGGCATCTGCCGAAATAGAAGATATGGAAAAAGCTTACGGAAACGGATGTGATGAGTATATAAAAAAACCTTTTCATATTGAAGAGTTGCTTTTAAGAATTAATCATTGGAAGAAGATAAAACAAAATGCTTCTAATCAAACAAAAGAGGATAAGATTAAAGTTGACAATATGGAGTTTTATTTCGATACTTTGGATTTATATCTTGACGGAGTCCTTGCCAATTTAAGAAAAAAAGAGAAAAAACTTCTTGCGGTTCTTTTAAAAAATATAGGTAAAACGGTAAAAAAAGAGGATATTATTAAATATGTATGGGAAGGAGAAGAAAAAAAATCATATCCTTTAAGACAACTTGTAAGCGAACTTAAAAGTAAACTTCCAAAAGATTATATAGTTTCGGAAGTAGGGATAGGTTATAGATTTGATAAAAAATAAAATAACTCTTAATAAGGTTATTTTAATCTTTTTTATTTTCATCTTTTTTATTTCTTTTTTATTCATTTATTCTCAATATAGAATATCTAGAGAAATTTTGATTCAAAGTTATCTTAATAAATACGCTCTTTTGGCTTTGCAGGTTAAGGAGCATTTCGGTAGTGCTTTTGATAAAGCTTTTTATGCTTTTAAAAATCAGGAAAAGCAAAATATTTTAAATTTGTATAAGCTTCCGTATTTTTATAATAACGGTACGGTTGACGTTGTAAAAATAGCTAAGTTTTTAAATAAATATAATACTTTGAAATCGGGTCATTATGAGGTATTTTTATTGAATAAAAATTATATAATAGCCGCAAGTAATAATGAAAAAGATATAGGAAAAGATTTAAGTAACAATCCTTTTCTTAAGAAAATAATCGGGGATGTTTTTAAGGGTACTAAAAAAATAGAAATTTCTTATATTGATTTGGATTCAGATTCTATGGAGCTAAAAAAATACTATTTTATTAGGACGTTAGACGGAAAATATATAATAGGTCTTGCGTATGTAGTTGATATTTATGATAATTTAAAAGATATTTATAATTTTGTAAAGCCTACGACTAAGATATTAGACATTTATTTTTTAGATAAATATAAAATTTATAAGTTAGATATGGAAAAAAAGAGAGTGTTTTCTCAAGACAAAGAGTTTTATAAGGAAATGGTAAAAGATATTTTGAACGATATGAATACTAAGTCTCAAAAAGAGATTTTGGAATCTATTTTTTCTCTTTTTGAAAAAAATAATAATCTTTTAAAAGAGATAGATATCGATAAGAACGAACTCACTATTTTTTCTCTTATAAATTCTCTTTTCGAACAAATAAACAGTAAGGTAATAATTAAAACCGTTTACGATATTTCTTGTTTAAAAAAAGATTTGAATAAATTAAACATAAATTTAATTGTTATTTTGGTATTGTTTATTTTTGCTTTTACTTTTATGTATACGATAATAGTATTTCGTATTACTAAACCTTTAATGAAACTTGTGGATAAAATGAGAAAGAACAAGCCTTGTTATGAATGTAATTCTTATATTCAAGAGATAAACGATGTAAAAAATAGTTACAATATATTACATTCTAAATTAAACAAAGAGATAGAAAAGAATAAAAATCTTTTAGAGCTAAACAGAAGATTTATCGTTGACACTATTCATCAAATAAGAACTCCTCTTCAAATTATAATGCTTAATATGGATTTGCTTAAATTTCAGATAAAAGACAAGGATGTAGAAGAGATTATTGAAGAGATAGATGCTGCTGTCGCTATGCTTACTAATTCTTATGAGGATTTGGCTTATTTGTCTTCTAATAATACTGCCATAACATATAAACCGGCTTTAATTAATATTGCTAAAGTCTTAAAATCCAGAATAGGATTTTTTTCTAATATAGCTAAAGTTAATGATAAAAGACTTATTGATAAAATCGAAGACGATTCGATTGAGTATATGATAAATAGAATAGAGTTTGAGAGAATTATAGATAATAATATTTCAAATGCAATTAAGTATTCAACCGGTAAGGATATAGAAATATTTTTGAGAAAAGTATGGGATAAGGTTATTTTGAGATTTGTATCCGAGGGCGAGCCTATTAAAAATCCGGAACAGATTTTTGAAAAAAATTATAGAGAACAGATTCATAAAAGAGGTTTGGGCTTAGGACTTAATATAGTTAAAAATATCTGCGATAAATATTCTATTAAATATAGGGTTTATTATAAAGACGGTAAGAATGTTTTTGAGTATGTTTTTAAGATTTAACAGTTTTGATACAATTTCATTAGAAAGGTTGTTATGATACTTTGTAGCTCTTCTAAAACCCGTGCTAAATTATTACAAGAAGCAGGTATTGATTTTATTCAAAAAAGCTGTGCTTTTGATGAAGAACGGATAACGGCTAAAGACCCGTATGAATTTGTATTTGCAGCTAGTTACGGTAAATTTAAAGAGTGCTGTAAATGTTTTAAAAGTGAAGACATTATAACGGCAGATACGGTTGTGAGTGACGGAAAAGAGATTTTAAGGAAAGCTAAATCAAAAGATGAAGCAAAAAGAATGTTATTCGCTCAAAGTGGAAAAGAAATAAAAATTATAACTTGTATGTGGGTTAGGTTTAAAGGACAAAATTTTTGTAGGATAGATGAGACTATTTATGAATTTGAGAAATTTGATGTTAACGATTTAGAAAAGTATTTGAACTCTAATGAGTGGCAGGGAAAAGCCGGGGCGTGTATGGTTGAGGGATTTTGTAAAAAATATATAAAAAATGTAAAAGGGTATGAGTCTACTGCAATGGGGCTTTGTGTGGAAGAGTTAGTAAAAATAATAGGAGAGAAAAATGTTAATTAGAGAAATTCAAGAATTTCAGAAAATTAGAAAAGACGCTAGGGCTTATTTTTGTTATTTGCTTCAAAGAAATTTACCTAATAGACTTCCAAATATTGGAGTTGATGTTATTTATGATGGACTTGAGAGAATAGTTCATGAAATTTCTGAAGCCAATGCGGCCTATATATTGGATGCCGGAGGTAAACAGATTAGTAAAATGATAACTTTAAAAGATAAGTATAAAGATTTTGATGTTGAATTTAATCAAGCGAATAGGACTTATTTTTATAAAGCAGTTAAAGAGAAAAAGTGTATTTTAACAGATCCTTATCCGAGTTTAATAGGTGGAGAGATGGTGGTAAGTGCGGCAATGCCTATTTTTAACGATAAAGGGGAGCTTTTATATGTAGCGATTATTGACATTCCTTTGGAAAAGATTTTAAAATTTGTTCATAAAGAAAGAGGAGACAACTGGGCTTATACTTTTAATAGAGTGGTCTATGGTGTTTTTGCAGCGGCGTTGTTTGCTATTTGTGTACTTTTGTTTATAGACGGAATTAAAATGTTTTTTAGTTATACGTTTAATAATATAGATGTGAAAAAAATGTTTGAGTCTACTATTTTGATAACTCTCTCGTTAGCTCTTTTTGATTTGGTAAAAACTCTTCTTTTTGAAGAGGTTATAGGAGAAAAAGAAGATCATCCTTTTGCTATTCATAAAACTATGATTAAATTTTTGGGAAGTATTGTAATTGCCCTTGCGATTGAGGGGCTTATGCTTGTATTTAAATTCGCTATGATTGCTCCCCATAAATTAATGTATGCGGCTATGCTTTTGGCTGCCGTTACGTTTTTACTTGTGGGACTTGCTTATTATATGAAAAATGTGGGTAAAGATATCAAATAAGGAAGATTATGATAGGAATTGTAAACTATAATATGGGTAATTTGGCAAGTGTCGTTAACGCTTTTAAAAAAATAGGTGGTAAGGTTGAGGTTGTAAGTGAGAGTGACAAACTGAAAAACTACGATAAACTTGTATTTCCGGGAGTTGGAGCGTTTGGTGACGCAATGCTTCATTTAAAAGAGACAAATCTTGATGAGGCTATGAGAGAGTTTGTAAAAAGTGGAAAATACGTACTTGGAGTTTGCCTTGGAATGCAGCTTTTGTTTGATAGAAGTGAAGAGTTTGGTGAACATAAAGGACTTGGGATAATTCCTGGGAGTGTGGTTAGGTTTGATAAAAAAGTAGAATCGACTCATAAAGTCCCACATATGGGATGGAATAAAATGTTTTTTAAAAAAAATTCATCTCTTTTTAAAGGGCTTGATAATCCTTATTTGTATTTTGTTCATTCTTATCACGTAGTGTGTGATGAAGAGTATGTAATAGGTAAGACAATTTACGGGTATGAGTTTGTGAGTGCTGTAAATAAAGATAATGTATTCGGGTTTCAACCGCATCCGGAAAAGTCTCATAATGAGGGATTAAAAGTGCTTGATAATTTCGTTAAGTTATAAGGGGTCAAAAGGTTAAAACATGATAAAATTATTAGAAATTAAAAACTACAGACGGTTACAATCTTTTGAATTTAATGAATTTAAAAGAATAAATTTAATTACGGGGGCTAATAATATAGGAAAAACTTCTTTATTAGAAGCTATATCTTTTGCGACATTGGATAATCCGGACTCTGTTATATTGAATTTATTTCAGATTTTACAAAAAAGAGACCCTGAAATACCTATAAGACATAAAGAGGAGCCGATAAGCAGTTTTATCGGCGATTTAAGAAAAAGGTATAAATTTTTTGAAATTAACAGCAATTTAACAAATATTTCTTTTAGAAGTAGCGATTCGATAGAGTATTTATTTGAGGTAAAAGTTAATAAGAAGAACAAAAAATATACAAAAATAGTTAATCCTTATATTCTGCCTGAAATTGATACTAAACATTATGTGTTTATTGTAGATTTAGGAGGTAGTATTATTACTTTAAAAGAGTGGTATAAATTCGTACAAACTAATGAAGACGAAGAGTTTATAAATGAAAATATTAAACTTTTTGATTCTAATGTAGAAAAATTTAAAATTATTAATGATGAGCCTTCTGTAAAAATAAAAAATCTTAATGATTATATACCTATTAGTGAACTTGGTGAAGGATTAAAGAGATTTATTTTTATTTTGCTTGCATTTTATAAAGTTAAAGATAAAAAAAATAGTATTGTTTTAATTGATGAGGTTGAGAATGGAATTTGGTACAAAAACTATGAGTTAATTTGGAAAAATATAATTTATTTAAGTGAAAAATTTAATGTTCAGGTTTTTGCAACAACTCATTCAAAAGAATTAATTGAATCTTTTGTAAAAGTTATTGAAAAAGAAAAATTTGATGATATGAGTTTTATAGAACTTTTAGAAGATGGGTATATGTGTTTTAATAAGGATACTTTAAAGTTAGAGCTTGAAAATGATTTTGAGGTTAGAGGATGGTAGTAGATATTGGAATTATAATAGAGTCTGCCGAAGCTGGAAAAAGTGAGCAAAATCATATTGTCAGAATACTTGATTTAAAAAAATATGAGAATAATATGTATTTGGATTTGAGAGGTAGAAAAGTTATGTTCTATAAAATGAAAGGAAAAGGTGAACTTTTAAAAGAAGAAAATTATAATGGTATTGTTCAAAAAAGTAAAAAATTTTTATTTATATTGGATGCAGATGAAGATTTTAATAAGACTCAAAGCGATATTCAAAGTTTAATTGGTAGTTTAGTGCAAAAATTTAATATAAAAGCTGATTATTTTATAAGTTGTAATCCTCATAATAAAAGAGGTAATATTGAAACGCTTTTGCTTGAATGTGTAAAAGAGAACTTAAAAAAGTGTTATAGCAATTTTTTAGAATGTATGGGTAAAGATAGCCTAGATAAATGTTTGGCAAAAAATCTTTTACAAAAAATGTTTGAAATAAAACAACCACCATATGAATTGGATTGTGAATATTTTAATGAATTAAAAAATAAATTTAGTAATTTATAAGGAGTAAAAATGACTATTTTCCCGGCGATAGATTTAAAAGACGGTAAGGCTGTTAGGCTTACAAAAGGTTTGATGGAGAGTGCGAAAGTATACAGTAAAGAGCCTTATGAACTTGCAAAAAGATTTGAGGAAATGGGAGCTAAGTGGCTTCATATAGTGGATTTAAACGGTGCTTTTGCAGGAGAGCCTAAAAATATAGAACAGATTGAAAAGATAAGAAAAAACACTAAATTAAAAATCCAGCTAGGTGGTGGAATAAGAGATGAAGATACGATAAAAAGGTATCTTGATTTGGGTATTAATAGACTTATTTTAGGAAGTATTGCAGCAAAAAATCCTCAAAAAGTAATAGAACTTGCCGATACTTATCCGATAGCCGTAGGAATTGATGCAAAAGACGGTTTTGTAGCGATTGATGGATGGGGTAAAACCGAAGGTATAAAAGCTACGGAACTTGCTAAAATGTATGAAAATTCTAAAATAGAGTGTATAATTGCAACAGATATTTCAAAAGACGGAACTTTAAGTGGTCTTAATATCGACTTCATTTTGGATATTCAAAATGCAAGTCAAAAACCGGTTATAGCTAGTGGAGGGGTAGCATCCGAAGATGATATAAAAAAAGTAAAAAAGAATGATATTTACGGGGTAATAGTGGGAAAAGCCTTTTATGAAAGTAAAATAGATTTAGAAAAAATTTTAAAGGAGTATTAATGGGAAAAATATTAGTAATAGACGATTCTTCAACGATGAGAAGAATTCTTGTGAATACTTTGGCTAGATTAGGTTACACTGATATTTTACAAGCTGCCGACGGAGTTGAAGGATGGGAAGCTTATAGAGCTCATAAAGACGAAATTGAAGCGATTTTAACTGACTGGAATATGCCTAATATGGACGGGCTTGAGCTTGTTAAAAAAATTAGGGCAGTTGACCAGGATACACCTATTGTAATGGTAACAACAGAAGGTGGTAAAAAAGAGGTTATTACCGCTTTAAAAGCCGGGGTGAATAACTATATTGTGAAACCTTTTGACCCACCTACTTTAAGAAAAAAATTAGAAGCGATATTCAATAAAGATGCAAAGTAAGTATTACGAATTAAAAGTTAAGGTTTCGTCTTTTAAAGATGAAATCGAAAACTTTTTAATGGAAAGGTTTTTTAACGGTATTGAAGAGAAAAACGATACTTTAATTTTAAGAGGTGAGGATAAGTTTGATTCTCTTATAGATGAGTTGAAAGATTACGTAAAAGCGTTAGAAGAGATTTTTCAAATTAAAATAGATTTACAAATAGAAATAGAAGAAAAGTCAAATAAAGATTGGATAAAAACTTATCAGGAATCGGTAAAACCGGTTGAAATTGAGGAGTTTTATATTCATCCTAGCTGGTATCCTCCTAAAGAAGGGAAAATTAATATCCTAATAGACCCAGCTCTTGCATTTGGAAGTGGTCATCACGAAACGACAAGAAGCTGTGTAAAAGCTATAAAAAAATATGTTAAAAAGGGTAATACTCTTTTAGATGTAGGATGTGGAAGTGGAATTTTGGGAATTGTGGCAAGTAAGCTGGGGGCTAAGGTTGATGCGTGTGATACCGACCCTTTGGCAGTTAAAAGTGCCAAGGAAAATTTTGAGCTAAATAATGTAAGCTATAATGAAATTTGGGAAGGTAGCGTAAACAATACTGATAAAACTTATGATGTGGTGGTAGCTAATATTATTGCCGACGTTTTGGTTTTTATAGCTAGGGATTTAAAAGAAAAAACAGAAAAATATTTGATTCTATCCGGGATAATAGATAAATATAAAAACAGAGTCCTTCAAAAATATAAGGATTTTGAATTAATCGAAGAAATCCCGGAAAACGAATGGGTTACATTAATATTTAAAAGGAAATAGATGGCAAATAAACAGAATAACGATAATAAGAATTTTTTTGATAACAATCCTTTATTGCTTTTTATAATTTTCGCTTTAATAATTATAGTGGTATTTAGAAGTGTAGCTCCAAGTACTTCAAATGGATTAAATTCTATTACTCAAAACGCGGCTCTTACTTATTCGGATATAAAAAAACTAGCTAGGGAAAAAAAACTTGAATATGTGGCCATAGGAAAGCATTTAATAAAAGCTAAATTAAAAGACGGTATTGTAATTACGGTGCAAAAAGTACCGGAGGATACCAGTTTGATTCCTATTTTGGATAAAAATCATATTCCTTATGGTGCTATGAATGATAATAATTGGTTTAGCGATTTGATTTTCGGGTGGGTTATTCCTATATTTATCTTCTTTGCTATTTGGATGTTTTTGGCAAATCGTATGCAAAAGGGTATGGGTGGAGTTTTAGGAGTAGGAAGTGCAAAAGGTCTTATAAAATCGGAAAAGCCGGATGTAAAATTTGACGATGTTGCCGGAAATGATGAAGCGAAAGAGGAAGTAAAAGAGATAGTGGATTTTCTGAAAAATCCTGATAGATACATAGACCTAGGTGCAAAAATCCCAAAAGGTGTTTTGCTTGTAGGTCCTCCGGGTACCGGTAAAACACTCCTTGCAAAAGCCGTGGCAGGAGAAGCAGATGTTCCGTTTTTTGCAGTGAGTGGTAGTAGTTTTATCGAAATGTTTGTAGGGGTTGGAGCTGCTAGAGTTAGGGATTTATTTAACCAGGCTAAAAAAGAAGCTCCTAGTATTATATTTATCGATGAAATTGATGCAATCGGTAAAAGTAGGGCTGCCGGTGGAATGATGGGTGGTAATGATGAAAGAGAACAAACTCTAAATCAGTTACTTGCTGAAATGGATGGATTTGATTCCAATGAACCCGTAATTGTACTTGCTGCTACCAACAGACCCGAAATTCTTGACCCGGCACTTCTGAGACCCGGAAGGTTTGATAGGCAAGTACTTGTTGATAAGCCGGATTTTGAAGGAAGAGTTCAGATTTTAAAAGTGCATATTAGAAAAATTAAAGTTGGTAAAGATGTAGATGTAAAAGAAATAGCAAAAATGACGGCAGGGCTTGCAGGAGCCGATTTGGCAAATATTGTAAATGAAGCTGCACTTCTTGCCGGTAGAAAAAATAAAAAAGAGGTAAATCAAGAAGAGTTTGTAGAGGCGGTTGAGAGACAAATTGCAGGACTTGAAAAAAGAAGCAGAAGGCTTAACGAAAAAGATAAAAAGATTGTTGCTTATCACGAAAGTGGACACGCTGTAATTGCAGAAATAACGCCGGAAGCCAGAAAAGTGAAAAAGGTTTCAATTGTCCCAAGGGGGCTTGCCGCACTTGGATATACGTTGAATCTTCCGGAAGAAGATAAATATTTAATGCAAAAAAGCGAACTTATTGCCGAAGTTGATACACTGCTTGGAGGAAGGGCTGCAGAAGAGGTGTTTATAGGCGAAATTTCAACGGGTGCTGGAAATGACCTTGAGAGGGCTACTGATATTATTAAATCTATGGTTATGCTTTACGGTATGACTGACGTAGCCGGTCTTATGGTTCTTGAAAAGCAGCAGAATAGATTTTTGGGTGGAGGATTTTCTCAAGGCAGGGATTATTCGGAAAAAACTCAAGAAGAGATTGACAGATTTATAAAACAGACTCTTGAAGAGAGATACAAACACGTTAAGAACCAATTAAAAAAATATACTCCGGTTATTGAGAAAATGGTAAAAGAGCTTTATGAAAAAGAGGTAATTGAAGGAAGTAGGGTAAGGGAGCTTATTAAAGAGTTTGAAAATCCTAACAATGAGGAGAATAATGAAAACAGAAATGATTCTTAAGGAAGGATATCCTTATATAGGAGCCGGTTTTTTAGTTTTTCTTCTTTCTTTAATTTTGACACAGAGTTCTTTTTGGCATTTTTTTTGGTTTTTAGTTTTTGCGTTTTTTCTTTATTTTTTTAGAAATCCGGAAAGAGTTCCGGAAGATAGTTCAAAAGGAGCTATAATATCTCCTAGCGACGGAGAGGTTATAGAAATAAAAGAAGCTATAGCTCCCATAACTAATGAAAAAATGTTAAAAATTTCTATAAGACTTTCGATATTCGATGTACACGTTCAACGCTCTCCGATTGATGGGCAAATGAGTGCTAGAGAGTATATTCACGGGACTTTTTTAATGCTTAATACACCGAAAGCGAGTGAGCTAAACGAACAAAACAGAGTTTTGTTTGAAAATAGAATAAATAAAGTTGTTGTAAATCAGATAGCAGGGTTTGTTACAAGAAGAATAGTAATGTTTAGGGATTTAGGGAATGTGAAGTTAGGAGAGAGATATTCGATGATAATGTTTGGGTCTCAAGTGGACTTGTATGTGCCTTTAAATGCTACTATTAAAGTAACTGAATTTCAAAAAGTAAAAGCAGGGGAAAGTTTAATAGGATTTTTAAATGAAAGTTAAGTTTGTTTATTTAATTCCTAATTTTTTTACGGCCTTGAGTGCTTTTTTAGGGGTAATGAGTATTATTGCCTCTTCTCAAGGTAAGTTTGAAAAAGCTTTTATTTATATTGTGCTGTCTTTAATTGCCGATGGGCTTGACGGAAGGTTAGCCAGACTTACCAATACTACTTCTAAATTTGGAGTAGAGTTTGATTCTTTGGCTGATGTTATAGCTTTTGGGGTAGCTCCGGCTATGATGCTGTTTTTTTCCGTAGGAAGTGAATACGGGAGATTTGGAGCGTTGGTAAGTGGGCTTTATGTGGTGTTTGGTGCTATCAGACTTGCTAGATTTAATATAACGACCTCTGAAAACGACCCTAGGTATTTTATAGGGCTTCCTATCCCTACAGCCGCAGTTGTACTTAGCAGCTGGATTATGCTGGAGCTTAAATATAAAAGCAATTGTAATTATATTGTATTATTTGGAGCGTTGCTTTTGGCGTTTTTGATGGTTAGTAATTTTAGGTATCCGAGTTTTAAGAAAATGGATTTGAATAAAAACGTGGCTTTTAAGGTATTAATTGTTTTGATTTTGATATCTTCTTTAATTTATTTGTATCCGGTTGAAGCTATAGCTTTGCTTCTTAGTTTGTATACGTTTTACGGATTATACAGAGGAATAAAAGGTTATTTAAAGATAATAAAAACTAAAAGATAATTTTTTTCCATTGACAAAAACTTAAATTTGGTGTAAAATAAGAAAAATAGAGCAAAAGGATAAAAATGGAAATGGTAAAAATATTTGATACGACTCTTAGAGATGGGGAGCAAAGCCCCGGTGCCAGTATGACTATAGAAGAAAAAATAAAAGTGGCAAGACAACTTGAAAAATTAAGAGTGGATATTATTGAAGCCGGTTTTGCAGCGGCAAGTCCCGGAGATTTTGAGGCTATTAATATGATAGCAAAAGAGATAAAAGATTCTACTATCTGTTCTCTTGCGAGAGCTGTTGAAAAAGATATAAAAGCAGCAGCAGACGCAATAGCCCCGGCACCTCTTAAAAGAATTCATACATTTATCGCTACTTCGCCTATTCATATGGAATATAAACTTAGAATGAAACCGGAAGAGGTTATTAAAAGAGCGGTTGATGCAGTAAAATACGCAAGAACGTTTGTTGATGATGTAGAGTTTAGCTGTGAAGATGCTGGAAGAAGTGAAATGAGCTTTTTGAAAGAGATAATTGGGGCGGTTATTGAAGCCGGGGCGAAAACTATAAATATTCCGGATACTGTCGGATATAGATTTCCAACCGAAATGGGAGCTATAATAAAAGAGCTTACCGAATATTTCCCAAAAGATATAATTTTTTCGGTACATTGTCATAATGATTTAGGGCTTGCTACTGCCAATTCTCTTTACAGTGTTTTAAACGGTGCAAGACAGGTTGAGTGTACTATAAACGGACTTGGAGAGAGAGCTGGAAATGCCGCTTTAGAAGAAATTGTAATGGCTATAAAAGTCAGACGTGATTTGTTTGAGGGAATTGATACTAGAATAAATACTAAAGAGCTTTATCCGACAAGCCGTCTTGTAGCTAGTGTAACAGGAATTGAGCCTCAACCGAACAAAGCGATTGTAGGTAAAAACGCGTTTGCACACGAAAGTGGTATTCATCAAGATGGAGTTTTAAAACATAAAGAGACTTATGAGATTATGAGTGCAGAGAGTATAGGTCTTGATATAAAAGATACCATTGTCCTTGGAAAACACAGCGGAAGACACGCGTTTTCTAAAAAATTGGAGGCTTTAGGATTTGATTTAAATCAAGAGGAATTAAATGAAGCGTTTATGAAGTTTAAAAAACTTGCTGATAAGAAAAAAGAGATTTATGATGAGGATATTATTGCGATTTTAAACGATACTATGGATTCAACACCTAAAACTTATGAGCTTATCTCACTTCAACTTAGCGATTGTAGCGACGGAATGCCAAGTGCCGCTGCAAAAATAAAATTTGAAGATAAAATTTACGTAGACGCCGCAATTGGAGAGGGGACTATCGATGCGGTTTTTAAAGTAATAGACAGAATTAGCGGAATTACCGGTAAGCTTATGGATTATAAAGTGGAAGCTGTAAGTGAAGGAAAAGACGCACTTGCAAAAGTTATGGTAAAAGTTGTATTTGATGAAGATAAACCGGCTGTTATGGGACACGGGCTTAGTATAGATACAATGCTTGCAAGTGCCAGGGCTTATATAAACGCTCTTAACAATTACATCCATATGAAAGATTTATTACAAAAAAAGATTAGCTATAAAGACAGTATTTAAAATTGAAAACAAACAATAAAAAATGTAAAATAATAATAAAAAAAACAGGACTGAGATGATAAAAGTAGCGATTTTAGGAAAACCGAACGTTGGGAAGAGTTCTCTTTTTAATAGAATTTTAAGAGAGCGTGATGCTATTGTTAGTGAAAAAGCTGGAACCACAAGAGATATAAAAAAAAGAGAAGTGAATTTGGATGATGATTTAGAAGATATTGTTTTGTTGGATACCGGTGGGCTTGAAGAGAGGGATGAGCTTTTTGATAAAGTAAAAGAAAAAGCCTTAAAAGTTGCAAAAGAAGCCGATATTATTCTTTATATGGTTGATGGGAAAACTCTTCCGGATGAGGAGGAGATAAAGTATTTTAGAAGTTTGCAAAAGCTTAATAAACATCTTATTTTGGTTGTTAATAAAATAGACAATGATAAAATGATGGAAAAAGTTTATGATTTTTATGAGCTTGGTGCTGATGAAGTGTTTCCTATTTCCGTATCTCACAACAGAGGAGTAGGGAAGCTTATAGAGAGAATTAAAGATTTTGTTCCGAAAAAACAGACTTTTGAAGTGAGTGAGTTTGAACAGGAAATTCCACTTGAAGACCTTTTAGCGGTTCAAGAGGATGAGAGTGAAAATTTAGAAGAGCTTAAAGAGATAAAAGTTGCAATTGTAGGACGTGTAAATGTGGGTAAAAGTTCTCTTTTAAACGCTCTTGTCGGAGAAGATAGGGTAATTGTAAGCGATGTTGACGGCACTACCATTGACCCTATTGATGAGAGTATTTATTATGAGGGGTGGAATATTACCTTTGTGGATACGGCAGGAATTAGAAGAAGAAGTAAAATAAAAGATATAGAAAAATATGCTCTTTTAAGAACCGAAAAAGTATTGGAAGAAGCCGATATAGCGATACTTGTACTTGATGCAAAAGAGGGCATAGTAGAACTTGACGAAAAAATCGGTGGTCTTATAGACAAACATAAAAACGGGGTTATTATCGTCGCTAATAAATGGGATGAAAATAAAGAGGAGTTTCATAAATTTAGAAAAGAGGTTTATTATAGATTTAAATATCTGGATTTTGCTCCGTTTTTGGCAGTAAGTGCGAAGACGGGTAGAAATATAGATAAACTTAAAAAAGAGATTATCAGAGTTTATCAAAACTATTCAAAAAGAATACCGACTTCCGTATTAAACGAATGGATAAAAGAGGCTACAATTAGACATCATATTCCAACGGATATTGGGGGTAAAGAGGTTAAAATTTATTATGCCACTCAATTTAAAACAAAACCTCCCACTATTGCCCTTATTATGAATAGAAACAAATTGCATTTTTCTTATAAAAGATATTTGGTAAACTTCTTAAGACAAAAAGATGATTTTACAGGTACGCCTATAGTGTTTGTACCAAGAAAAAAAGGAGAAAAATATGAAGAAACTTAGTATAGCTTTAATTACGGCAGGTTTAGTTAGTTTTGCGAGTGCGGATTTACTTAGTGTAAGTGCCGGTGTTGGATATTGGAAAGAGGGAATTAGCGGTTATGTAAAAAAAGATAGTACGATTAACTATTTTGGGACTATTTCGAATTATGGTGGTAATACCGGGTATTTAGGTTTAAAAGACGAGACTCATCCTTATGCATGGATTAAATTTATTCATCCTATTCCTTTTATTCCTAACGTAAAGTTGCAATATACGAAATATGATACATCAGGGCATAGTAATTATATTGCGGGAAATGTTAAAATCGGGGATGTAAATATTAATACGGCTTTAGTAAACGTTGATACAACTCAAACTGTTAAATCATATGACGCTACGTTTTTTTATGAATTTAAACCAGTTGTTGCTGATATAGAAGCTGGATTTGGTGTTGATTACTGGAAAGGTTATACAAGAATTTACGGTACTTCTCAATTAACCGGGCAAACTAAAGCATGGGTGGATAATAACTGGGAAGTGATTTTACCTTATCTATACGCTCATATTGAAACGATGAAGTTTTTCGGGTTTTCAGCTATTGCGAACGTAAAATGGGCAAAAGCCGGAGAAAATCATCATTATGATTATACGGGTGCTATTAAATATACAATTGATGTGTTGGGACCTGTTAATCCTTTTGTAAAAGTTGGATACAGATATAAAGAAGTTTACGGAGAGAGTGACGGAACTTCAACGCTTCTTAAATATAAAGGTGCATTTTTGGAATTGGGAGCTAAATTTTGAGAGTAGTTAGTGGAATGAGGCCAACGGGTAATTTACACCTTGGCCACTATTTGGGAGTTATTAAAAATTGGTTAAATTTAGAGGAAAATTACGATACTTTTTTCTTTGTAGCCGATTGGCACGCTTTGTCTACTAAATACGATGAAGGGCTTGATTTAAGAAAACAGAGTATCGAACTTGTAAAAGAGTGGATAGCTTGTGGAATTGACCCTAATAAATCCACTATTTTTATTCAAAGCGATATAAAAGCACACGCGGAGCTTTATCTTATTTTGAATATGATAACACCTGTTAGTTGGCTTGAGAGAAACCCTACTTATAAAGATGCAATGACTCAAGAGGAGTATAAGGAAAAAAACAATGCTGGATTTTTAACTTATCCGGTGCTTCAAACGGCGGATATTATTTTATATGATGCGAATTTAGTACCGATTGGAGAAGACCAAAGACCTCATTTGGAACTTGCAAGGGAAATTGTAAGAAGATTTCATCATCTTTTTAAAAAAGAGATTTTTACAGAACCTAAAGAGCTTTTGACTGAAACTGCAAGGCTTCCGGGGCTTGATGGTAGAAAAATGAGTAAAAGTTACAATAACGCTATTTATCTTTGTGACAGTGCTGAAGAGATTTGGCAAAAAGTCCGTAAAGCGAAAACAGACCCGGCAAGAATTAAAAAAACAGACCCGGGGCATCCGGAAGTTTGTATAGTGTTTGAGTATCATAAAGCTTTTTCAAGTGAAGATGAAGTAAAAGAGATTGAGAGTGCTTGTAGAGCCGGAAGTATAGGATGTGTGGAGTGTAAAAAAAGATGTGCTGCAAATATAGAAAAAGTAATAAGTCCTATTAGGGAGAAAAAAGAGTCTTTAAAAGATGATGAGATTGCGGGTATAATAGAAGCGGGGAAAACAAAAGCAAAAGAGATTGCTTTTAAAAAGATGGAAGAAGTTAATAAACTAATTTTTTAAAGGAGTAAAATGAAGTCTAAAAAGTTTTTATGTGCAGAGAGGTTGCATAGGTTTTTAATGTCTTTTATGATGATAATAATTTTAGTTTTATTGGCTAAAAGTTTCTTTACTATAGCACTTGCTTTATTGGCGTTTGTGTCGATTATGTTATTTATTTATGGTGTGTTTGATTTTTGCCCTAGTACTTGGATGCTTACGAAAATATTCGGTAGTTGTTATTGTGAATGTAAAAAAGAGGAGGAGTAATGGGAAGTATCAGTTATAAAGATGCCGGTGTTGATATTGATGCCGGGAACAGCTTAGTAGAAAAAATCAAACCTTATGTGAAAGAGACTTTTAATTCAAATGTAGTAGGTGGAATAGGTAGTTTTGCAGGGGCTTTTAGAATGCCTGGCGGCTATAAGAAACCGGTCCTTTTAAGTGCTACGGATGGGGTTGGGACTAAACTTAAACTTGCAATCGATGCAAAAAAATATGATACGGTCGGTATAGATTTGGTTGCTATGTGTGTAAATGATTTGATTTGTAATTTTGGAGAGCCTCTTTTTTTCCTTGATTATTATGCGACTGGTAAACTTGATGTAAAGGCAGCAGCTCAGACTGTTAAAGGAATTGCAGAAGGTTGTAAACAGGCCGAATGTGCCTTAATAGGTGGAGAAACGGCTGAAATGCCGGGGATGTACAGTGAAGAGGATTTTGATTTAGCCGGATTTGCAGTGGGAGTTGCAGAAGAGGATGAGCTTAATCCTAAAGTAAAAGAGGGCGATGTGTTACTTGCACTTCCAAGCAGTGGTATTCATTCAAACGGATATTCACTTGTTAGAAAGTTGTTTTTTGAGAAGTTGAATATGAAATTTGACGATGATTTTAACGGTAAACCTTTAATCGAAACGTTGCTTACTCCAACTAGAATTTATGTAAAAGAGTTTAAAAAGTTTAAAGATAAAATTAACGCTTTGGCTCATATTACCGGTGGTGGAATAGTAGAAAACCTTCCAAGAGTATTGCCGGATGATTTAGAAGCTGTCGTATATAAAGATAAAATAAAAGTGCTTCCAATTTTTGAATTTATGAAACAGTATGTGGATGAATCGGAAATGTATAGAACGTTTAATATGGGTGTAGGGTTGGTGTTGGCAGTTGATGATAAAAATGTAGATTATATTCTTTCAAATTCCGATGCGTATGTAATAGGAGAAATTAAAAAAGGTAAAAAAGGAGTAAACTTAAAATGAATCCCTCCCGTTTGCTCTCTAAAATTGTTGTAAAAATCGCTACTACAAAATTTCCTAAGTTTATTCAGTGTTTTATCAATAAAACTTACGTAAAGATTTTTGATATTGATATGGAGAATTTCATACCCGAAGATCCGTGTGAATATAAAACGTTAAATGAGCTTTTTATCCGTCATAAAAAATATATAGAGTTTTATGAAGATGAGGATATAGTTGTAAGTCCGAGCGATTCTTTGGTTATTGCTCACGATGAAATAGAGGAAGATGATTATGTGTATCAGATAAAAGGTAAAAAATATAAAATAAATGAGCTTATACCTTATGAAACAAAATTAAACGGAGGGCATTTTATAAATCTTTATTTATCGCCTAGGGATTATCACCGTTTTCACGCTCCTGTAGATATGGAAATTGTAAAAGCTACTTATATTCCTGGTACTCTTATGCCGGTCAAACCCTCCCAGCTTGAAAAAGAACTTGTATTTCCTAAAAACAAAAGAGTTGTTTTAAGATGCAAGGATAAAAAAGAGAGATATTTTTATTTTGTAGCCGTAGGAGCTATGATAGTCGGGAAAATTCATTTTAATTTTGATGAAAGGCTTCAAAGAGATTATGATGAAATTACGACTTTTGAGTATGAAACTCCTATTAAGATTAAAAAAGGGACTGAATTAGGAAGATTTGAGTTTGGAAGTTCTATTCTTCTTTTCTTTGGAGCGGATCATTTTAAATATTTAAATCAGCAAGATTACGTGGAAGTGGGAGATATTTTAGGTGAGATTTTTTAAACTTCTTTTTATTCCTCTTTTTCTTTTTGCCGTAGATAATCAAAAACTTTTGGATTGTTATGAGATTTTTGACCAAAAAAAAGCGGAACTTGAAGCCGAAGCCGAAAAGATTTTGGAACAAAAAGAGACTTTTGAGGCTTTGAAAAATACTTATATGGTTTTGATGAAGAAAAAAGAGAAGTATTTAAAAGAAAAGGAAAAAGAGTTAAACGCAACTCTTATTAAAATAGAAAATGAAAAGAAAAATCTTCAAGTGTTGATTAAAAAATATCAAGAAACATTGCAGGCTATTAAAAATGCTAAGCTTGATAAAATTACTAAAAGTTATGCAAAAATGAGACCTAATAATGCGGCTCAAATTTTATCTAATATGAAATCAAAAGAGGCACTTGAGATTTTACAAAAACTTCAACCTAAAGTTATGGCGAAAATTTTAGCTAAAATGGACCCTATAAAGGCTGCGAAATTAACGGAACTTATGCAAAAAGGTGATAATAATGAGAGCACAGATATTCCTAAGCGTTAACGGCGTTAAACATTTAATCGCCAAAGCTTTAACTGAATATATCGATTTTTCAAAGAGGGTTTATATAGCGTATGGTTCTACAAATGAGTATCTTCTTTATCATTTAGGAGTTAAAACAGATAAATCCTATGTGGCCGGATGTAATGTAAACTGCAGTTTTAATGTAACTAAAGATAGAAATAGACCTATTATTTTGCAAAATTTTAAGCTAATTGATATCAAAGATTTTGAAATTTCAAAAGATGATATTTTTATAAAAGGGGCTAATGCCTTGTGGTATGAAAACGGAAAAAAACAAACGGCAGTTGCTGCAGCCGATAAAAACGGAGGGACTTTTGGGAATTTTTATGTAAAAGCCGTTTGCCGAGGGGCTAAAGTAATTATTCCCGTTTCTCATGAAAAACTTATTCCCTATTTTGTTGAGACCTCTCAAAATGTTGATTTTTCAACTGGTGGTAAAATAGCTATGCTTAGGCTTTTTAGTGGAGAAGTGTTTAGTGAGATAGAGGCTTTTGAGGTTTTGTTCGGTTTAAAAGCGGAAATAATTTTAGCCGGAGGATTAAATGAGTCTCAAGGGGGAATAGGATTTTTGGTAGAGGGCAAAAGAGTAAAAGAAGCATTGGAGTTTGCTAATAGATATAATAAAATGGATGTTTTAAAAAAGGCCGAGTTTATTTATTAGTTGAATTTATAAAATCTGCTTTTTTTTTGGTAGAATTTCTTAAAAATAATCATAGAAGGTTTAATATGCTTATAAAAGAAGCTCAAGTGCCTTTCCTTGCCAGAAAAATAAGTATCGATTTGTTAAATAGTGGATATGTTACCTTTCCTAAAGGCATCGATAACGCTACAAAAGAGATAGAAGAGATTATTGCCGATGATGTTGCGTGGGAGAGGGAAATAGAGGATAAAGCCAGAGAAATTTTGGCTAAACAGGAAGAGGAAAACGAATTTTTATTTTATGATGTAGATAGACGCGAAGTGTTTAAGTTAATTAAGAAAAAAATCGCCGAGGAAGAGGGTTTTAATTTAAAAAAAGACGATAGAATCGACGATTTGTCTCACTTTTTGGTAAAAGAGCTGTGGGATAAAGAACTTATTGATTATGATGTGAGAGACGGAAAAATTAAAAATATTATTTTTAAATCCATTATGGAGTTTTTAAACAGAGAAATTGAAGCAAGAGATGCGGTTTATAAAAAGATTGAGAATTACAAACGTCCTTTGATTCCCGGAACTGAAGAATTTGAACTTGTTTTTCAAAGACTTTATAAGCAAGAACTTAGAAAAAGAGGACTTATTTAAAAGGATTGAAATGAAAATTAGTATTCTTTTGGCAAACGGAGAATTTTTTGAAGCTAAAGGTTTTGGGGCTGGTGGTACGGCAGTTGGGGAGATAGTTTTTAATACTTCTATGACCGGTTATCAGGAGATTATTACCGATCCTAGTTATGCCGGACAGTTTGTAGTCTTTACAATGCCAGAAATCGGAAACGTAGGTGTAAATAAAGACGATATGGAAAGTAAAAAAGCGTGGCTTAAAGGTGTGATAGTAAGAGAATATGTTGATAGTTATTCTAATTTTAGAGGTGAGAAGTCTTTAGGGGAGTTTTTAAAAGAAGAGGGAATTTTGGGAATTAGTGAAATAGATACGAGATATTTAACCAAACTCATAAGAAAAGAAGGTGCTATGATGATGATAGCATCTAGCGAAATTCACGATAAAAATGAACTTGAAAAGATTCTAAATTCTACTCCTACCATTCAAGAGATTGATTATATAAAAGAAGTGACTACACAAAAAGAGTATATTCATCCAAACGGTGCTTGGAATGATAAAACTATGAGTTATAATCCTAAAAAAACGGATAAAAAAATAGTAGTTTATGACTTTGGAGTTAAAAGAAATATTTTAAACGAGCTTACCGAAGCTGGGATGGAATGTATTGTCGTTCCTGCTTCAACTCCGGTTGAAGAGGTAATAAAAAGATATCAAAACGGTGAAATTCAAGGGGTGTTTTTAAGTAATGGTCCCGGAGACCCTCTAATTTTAAAAGATGTTCACGAAAAAATAAAAAAACTTCTTAATGCAAAAATTCCTATGTTTGGAATTTGTCTTGGACATCAATTACTGAGTATTTCTCACGGATATCCTACGTTTAAACTGAAATTTGGACACCACGGAGGAAACCATCCAGTTAAAAACTTTATAGGTAAATATCCGGAAGTTGAAATAACTGCTCAAAATCATAATTACAACGTACCGGAAGATATTGAAGAAATTGCCGAAGTTACGCATAAAAACCTTTTTGATGGAACAATTGAAGGTGTGAAATACAAAAACGAAAAAGTTTTTTCAGTACAACACCACCCGGAAGCAAGTCCGGGACCTAGAGATTCTAAGTATATCTTTAAACAATTTTATGAAATGATTTAAAATGAAGCCGGAGATTCTAAACAAACTGTTGTTTGGAGTTTTTGAGCTTTTTGTTTTGTTTGTGGCTGTTTTTGTATTAATCACTACGTTTTTGTCTTCTCCTCTTTTTTCTTTTATTCTTTTTTTGTTTTTAATCTATTTTGTTTACTATTTGGCACTTAAGTATTTTTTAAAAGAGTGAATCAAATCACTTCTTTTTGAATGAGATAAAGTAAAAGAATCCCAAAAACTATTCTGTAAATTCCGAATGCGTTTAGGGTAAATTTTTGAACGAATTTTAAAAACAGTTTGACTGCTATGTAGCTTGAAATGAAACTTACGATAAATCCTACGGCTAAGAGGGTTAAATTTTGGTTTGAAAAAGAGTGAATGTTTTTAAGCAGTTCATATCCGCTTACGGCAAACATTGTTGGGATTGCAAGTAAAAAACTAAAATCGGCAGCCGTTTTTCTGCTAAGACCACTTAACATTCCTCCTACAATTGTAGCTCCACTTCTGCTTGTTCCGGGAATTAGTGCAAACACCTGAAAAAACCCGATAATTAAAGCCTGTTTAAAAGTTACTGTTTCCACATCGTTTATTCTCGGTTTTTCTTTTTTATAAAGCCACTCTACAATAAAA
The DNA here is from genome assembly GCA_964445785.1 of uncultured Nautiliales bacterium. GTDB lineage: Bacteria > Campylobacterota > Campylobacteria > Campylobacterales > Nautiliaceae > Nautilia. Next base: position 2,040 of record CAYULY010000003.1, on the reverse strand, counting down.
AACACAATTCCACCTATAATAAACATATAAGCTACGGTTTTGATGTTAAAAAGTTCTTTTATCTGATGTCTTAAAAGAAAACCTATTATGGCCAAGGGTAAAAAAGCGAGTATTACTTTTTGCCAGAGTTTTATCTCTTTTAGATTGATTTTATCCAGATAGATTAAAACTATTGCAAGAGTTGCCCCAAGCTGGATGATTATTTCAAACGCTACGTTTTGAAGGGTTTGTTTAAGTCCTAAAAGAGTTGAAACTATTATCATATGGGCTGTTGAAGATATGGGAAGAAATTCGGTTATACCTTCGACTATTCCAAGAATAATACTATCTATTATTGTCATAAGCTTCCTTTTTTTATAAAATTGTATCTAAAAAGGGTGCAAATGAGAGGTAAATATTTAGTGGGATTGGGATTGGTGTTTTTAATAGGATGCAGCAGCCAAGCAAATACTCCTCAAAAAAGTACGACAAACAGTGTAAAAGAGACCCTTTTGGATAAATGTAAAAGAGAAAAACTGGCGTGTGAGACTAAATGTAAGGTTGAGTATTTAACTAAAGAGTGGAAATATAAACTTTGTATTTCAAAATGTTATACTATTTACGGGGCGTGTAAAACCGGAAAAGTAATAAAAAAAGGGTATGAAAAGACAAAAGAACTGATTAATAAGTAGCTATTTTTCTTCCAACAAACGGTTGAAAACTTTAAGAGTCATTTTAACGTCTTCTAAAGCGTCGTGGTAGTTGACGTTTTGTTTGCCGAAGAAAAACGCCACACACTCTTCAAGACGTGGCATTTTTTTCTTTTCAAGTACAACTATGTCGGCAGAATAGTACATCGTATCAAAAATAGGAATATCTATAAGATTTGGAAAATGGTTAGCTCTTTCAAGTTCTCTTTTTAAAACTCCAAAATCGTATAATACGTTGTGACCTACCACCATATCAAGAGAGTTAAAAATATTTAGTATTTTATTTTTTTTTTCTGTAAATGTGGGTTTGTTTTCTATGTCTTCTTGTTTTATTTTATGTATTTCATAAGCTTCCGAGCTTATTTTGGCTTTGGGATTTAGAAAATCGTAAATTTCTTCGGTTGTCATTGACGACATATCCTGAATTACAAAAGCGTATGAAATAATATAACCGTAAATATCAGTAGTTTCTGTATCAAATACGCCTATTTTTTGAATTTTGTTTTCTTGTGGAATTTTTGATAAATCATTAATATAATACTTTAAGAATTCTTTTGTTGAGAAAACTTTTTGTCTTTTGATGGGTTTGAATCTTTGAATTTTCCCTTCTTCTTCCAATACCACAGAAATTAAATAATCGTTATAGTTTCTGAAAATTACGTTTTCTTTAATATCTTTTTGTAAGCATTTTTGAAGGTAGGATTTGTCTTCTTTTAATTTTTTTATCGCATATTCTCTTGTTTTTTTGTTAAAAACCGTAGCGAGTCTTAACGTTTCTATTTTTTGAGGTAAATTCAACTTTCACCTTTTTTATGAAATTATACATTAGATATATTATTTTTTGTTAAAATTATTTATATTTAAAATGTATAATACCCCAAATGTTAAGACAATAATTTAAGAAATTTAAATTCCATCTATTAAGCTACTTTATGTAACTTTTTTTTATAAACATTCATAGGTTTATCATAACCAAGTGATGAATGAAATCTTTTGTTATTGTAAAAATCGATAAAGTTTTTTATACCTTTTTTCAACTCCTTGACATTTTCATACTCCTTAATATAAATCTCCTCATATTTTAACGTTTTGAAAAATATCTCAATTACAATATTGTCAATGGCTCTGCCTTTTGAATTCATTGAAATTTTGATACCATTGTTAAGGATAAACGTTAATATTATCTTTTTTGAGACTAATTTTTCTCTTTTTTGCTCTTAAACCCGCAATATTCATTAATCTCATAAGTCTGTGGACTTTATTGTGTCCTACTTTAAATCCTTCGGCTTTAAGCTGTTTATGTATCCTTTTATATCCATAAACTGATATTTCGGAATATATCTCATCTATT
>CAYULY010000002.1:0-119395 GCA_964445785.1 uncultured Nautiliales bacterium | reverse complement strand
ACTACCAAGCATTTGCAAAACTTCAATTTAACCGATACATTTGGAGTATTGAAACTAATCGTGCGTAATTACAACATTATTTTTATCTTCTCATTTAACCGATACATTTGGAGTATTGAAACTTACCCGTTCTTGCTTAAAGGGGTTAAACATTGCCTTTCATTTAACCGATACATTTGGAGTATTGAAACATGCCTCTTTCTACATTAAATTCGAGGCTGAAGTAACCGACAATTTAACCGATACATTTGGAGTATTGAAACATATCTGCGTTGTTCTACACCATTTCAATAATTTCATATTTAACCGATACATTTGGAGTATTGAAATTATTTTAATTTTGAGAATTTTACAATTTTTAGAGTAGTTTAACCAATAACTTTGTAAAATTGGAAAAAAACGAAAGATTAGAAGATAATACTTACTTTGAGTTTTCTTTAATACTTTCCTGTAGCCATTTTGTAAAATTTTCTTGGAATTTATTTTGAGGGTTTTTAACGTCTATTACTTGGTTTTGTTTATAATTGATTTTTAGTTTTTCCCCGGCTTTTAGATTTTGAAGTTTTACGTCGCTGTTTTTACTTGATATTTTTTTAGTTGAGATAATGACTTTGTTTCCTTCTGTTTTCATTTTCCATAATATTGCTTTGTGCTGGTCTCTTAATATTATTTTTTTAATTGTTTTATAATCTTTGTTATTAGGGTATTTTTTGATTAAGTTATCTATTTTTTTGAGTGCCCACTCTTTTGACATTTGCTTTCCGTGTTTGGTGTTGGCTAATTTACTTGTATTAAATTTACTCTCTACAAGTAAAACTTTGGAAATTTTTCCGTTTTTCTTTTTGATAAACAGTCCGTCTATGCCGTTTCTTCCTACTTCGCCTTCTATTTTTTTCCATTTGCCGGCTTTTGTGAAATATTTGCTCATTACGCCTTCTGTTATTTTCCCTGTTTTTAGGTTTATTTTTGCTTGGAGTTTTGGATTTGCTTTTGGAAGTTTAGGTAGTGAAATGCTTTTTGGGACTATTTTTGATGGTGTATGGGGTTTTATTGCTACGTTTGGGGTTGTTAGGGTTGTTAGAGGCAAGGTTGTTTTTGCGATTGTTTTGGAAACTGCAAGTTTTGAAGAGGCTTTGGTTGTAGCAGAAGAGGTGGCTTTTACGGCTTTTGTAGCCGGAGAAAAGAGAGCTTTTATTTTTCCTATACCGGAAGATATGGCTTTTAATAATCCTTTAAAAGCTTTTATGGCAAATTTAAAGACTACTTTGAATATATTTGCTATAAATTTAAAGATAGCTTTAAAGATGTTGACTATAAATTTGAAAATAGCGGGGATTAATTTTATAACCCATTTTAAAGCCTGAATTAAAAGTTTTATAACAAACCATATAGCAGCCACTATAAATTCGACTATTGCAGCAATAACTGAAAATATTCCGGCTATTAAAGCTCCGATAATTTGAAACACATAATCTCCTTTAAAAAAAAGAGGATTTTAACATAAAATTAATTAATACCAAATCCTCTCAAGATACAAACCGTTTGGAGGGGCTAAGTGTTTATTTATAAGTTTTTCTTTTTTTAGTTGAGTCTGAAGATGGAAGAGATTTAATTTTTCTTCGTTTATTTTTAATAAAAAATCTATAATTAGCCTTATCTGTCCTCTTAAAAACCCGTTTCCTTCTATTTTGATAACCGTTAAGTTTTTATATGTGAATATGTTTGTATTGTAAATTGTTCTTATGTAGCTTTTTACACTGCTTCCTGTTTTTGCGAAATATTCGAAATCGTGGGTTCCTTCAAATAGCTTTAGAGCTTGTTTTATAATTTTTATATCGATTTTATAGGGATAGTATGTAATATAATCTGCTATATGAGGAGAAAATTGTGAAGATATTAAATATCTGTAGCTTCTTTTTTTGGCATCAAAACGTGGGTTAAAATTATCTTTTGTTTTTTGCAAGGTTTTTATGTGGATATATGGATGTAAGATTTTGTTTAGAGATACTTTCAGTTTTTCCGTTTCCCAAAACTCTGGGGCTTTAAAGGCTATGATTTGATTTAAGGCGTGAACGCCTCTATCCGTTCTTCCGGCGTGAGTGATATTTGAAGTGATATGTAATTTTTGTAGGGCTTTTTCTATTTCTCCTTGGACGGTTTTTTTATCCGGTTGTTTTTGCATTCCGTAAAATTTACTTCCGTCATAACTTATAACAGCTTTTAAAATGGCGTTTTCCTTTTATAAAAGATAAAGCTTATTATGGTAAACAATACTATTGTACCAAGCGTTACGAATATTGACTTTGAAATTTTTGTTAAAGATAGATATATCACTATCAAAATAAAAGAGTAAATAAGTGCTCGGTTTTTATGAATTCTAGGATGAAAAAAAGCGATTGTTGGAACGAAAAATATAAGTGCTATAGGAAGTAGGGCAAAGGGCAGATAAAATGAAAAAAGAGATTTAAACTCATTAAAATATTCGGAAAATTTAAATATGGAGTAGTGGGATTTTGGTATTTTTTGGTTGATAAACATTGTTTTATAATCGACTATTGAGGTTTTGTTTATTTCATAAATACTTCCGTTTTTAAGTTTGAAGATTAAATAGTTTGATTTTGAGTTTAGGTTTGCTTTTTTTGCCAGAATGAATTGGTTTTTTTTATTATTGAATAAAATTAGATTTTCATAGGTTTTATCTTTTTGAGATGATGTAAACACGTTCCAATTACCGAATTTTTGAGATATTTTTGCTGTTTGGAAGTTGAATTTCGCAACTTGCTGTTTTTTTGTTTTAAAGTTTTTAAATGCGATTTTTGCGTAAGGAATAGAGACAAAAAGAATTAGTAAATTTATAAAACTCAAAATAACGGATATTATTAGAAAAGGTTTTAAAAGTGTAAAAGGTTTAATACCCGAAGAAAACAGAGCTATAATTTCTTGAGATTCACTGTGTTTTGTAAATAGCGAAACAACAGCTATAAAAAAAGAAATGGAAAATGCTATAAAAAGAACTTTCGGTAAAGAGAGAAGATACATTTTTAAAAGTTCTAAAAATGTAATTTGAATATTTGATGTAACGTTCGAAATGGAAATAATAATAATAATCGAAGTGATTAAAAAAAGAATTGTAAAAATAGTGGTAAAAATAGGCCAAAAGCCCAGTAAAAGATATTTAGAGAGTCTATCCATAAATGGTACTCCATAAATTTATAAAATAATCATAAAACACCCAAACTATAAAGGTTCCTAATGCTAGAAACGGGATAAAGGGAAGCTCTAAGTCGTTGTTTTTTATTCTGTTATAAAAAGAAGGGAAAATAGCTAATAAAGAAGCTATAAAAACTGCCACGATAGCCATTTTTATTCCAAGCAACGCTCCCATAGTTCCGGCTACTATAATATCGCCTTCCCCCATTGCTTCTCTTTTGATTAAATAAGAGACATAAAACCTAACAAGACTCATACCACCCATTAAAATTAAAGCATTTGTAAAGTTGTTTAGAATATCCGGTGAGCTGAAAAAAGATAAAGTTAAAGCAAGTAAATTCAAGCTATCCGGTACGGCTTTGTAATCAAAATCAATCATACTAAGGGCTAGAAGTGTTGCGAATATTGCAAAGTTTATTACGAAAAATATATCAAAACCGGTTTTTTTATAAATTATAAGAGCGATTATTCCTGTTAAAAATTCGATAATCGGATATCTTATAGAGATTTTTTCTCCACAATTTGCACATTTTCCTTTTAGCATAATCCAGCTAAGTATCGGAATATTATGCCAGGGTTTTATTTGGGTGTTGCATTTTGGGCAGCTGCTTGGAGGAGAGATTACACTTTTATTCAAAGGCAACCTGTAAATAACCACATTTAAAAAACTACCTATTGCAATTCCTAGTAAAAATACGAAAATTTCCATTAAATACCTCCAAATCTTCTTTCTCTTTTATGAAAGTTTTTTATAATTTTATCAAGTTCTTCTTTTGTAAAGTCCGGCCATAAAGTGTTTGTAAAAAACATTTCGGCATACGCACACTGCCACAAAAGAAAATTACTAAGTCTGATTTCTCCGCTTGTTCTTATCAGTAAATCCACATCTCTGCTTAAGTCAAGGTTTTTTTGAATATTTTCTTCGGTTATCTCTTCTTTGTTGTTTATAAGTTTTTTAACGGCTCTTGTTATTTCGTTTTTGCTGCCGTAGTTTAGGGCTAAAACTTGAGTTAATCTTTTGTTATTTTTTGTTTTTTCTTTTGTTGTTTCTATTCTTTTTTTCAGTTTGTCGCTAAATTTGCTTATATCTCCTATAATTTCGAATTTTATATCGTTTTTTAAGTATGTTTCGAGCTCTTTTTCGAGATAACTATCAAGCAGTTTCATTAAAAACTCTACTTCCATTTTAGGTCTTTTCCAGTTTTCCGTTGAAAAAGCGTAAAGGGTTAATATCGAAATTTCTTCGTTTTTTGCACAGTATGTAGTTATTTCCCTTACTACTTCGGCACCTTTTTTATGACCTTCTACTCTTTTGAGTCCTCTTTTTTTCGCCCATCTGCCGTTACCGTCCATAATAATAGCTAAATGCATATTAAGCCTTTAAATTTAATAAATTTTCGGAAAAAGTAAACAGTGTTTTTGGTTCTTTTTTAAGAAGATAAACTTCCAAATCAAGTTCATTTGAATACTTTTTTATTAATCTAAGAGTAGCATTATAAGGTGAATGAATGGTTAATGAAGTCGGAGTTATTTCACCTTCTAAGTCTCCTAAATGATTAAATACGGCATAAAATTTTACTCTATTTTTATGATATTTATATTGCAAAACGGCTTTTTTCTTATCATTTATAATTAAATGGTGAATTTTATGCTCAAGGGCTAGTAAAATATTTGTAAAAAAAATAAATTCTTCTTTTGAAGAAGCGTTTGCGAGATGTTTTAGGGTTGTCTCTTTTGAGAAGTGGATTAGTTTTTCTTTTAGTTCTATTTTATTTAGTTTTTCAAGCAAGGGAGGTATTTCTCTTAAATTGCTTATCTGAAGTTTACTTCCACTCTCTTTTATTTGAGCGAAATATTTTTTACCTACCATAAGAGGAAAAGAACTTTTTGTTTCCACTTCTTTTTTGCCAAGTTGAATAAGGTATCTTATGGGGTTTATCTCTTTTTTTACTTCTATTTTTACCGGTAAAGCAGCGTTAAATTCGGTTATGTTTAATCTGTTGATTTCTTTTAAAACTTTTCCGATTTTAGATGTGTTTAGAGGCATCTACTACCTTAAAGGCTATATTTTCTTTTGTATCTTGAGTTAGTTTTATTTCTTTATCTTTTGTAATAAAGATAATTTCATTCTCATCACTTCCAAAATCATTTTTTGTTAAAAGGTTTAGACAAATTGCGTCAAGATTTTTTTTGTAAAGAGTATTTTTTGCGTATTTAAGGGCATTTTTTTCATCTTTTTCTGCTTTAAAGCCTATTTTTTTGAAAGGTTTGTTTTTTAAGGTTTCCAGTATATCTATATTTTTTTCCATTTCTAAACAGAATTTATCTCCGATTTGCTCTTTTTTTAGTTTCCCGGGAGTATATTTGGGCTTATAATCCACAATTGCAGCAGCCATTATTAAATAATCGGGGTTTTCTTTTAAAATGCCATCAAGATAATCTTTTGCACTTTGCACTTTAATTTGTTTTATCTCTTTGCTTAAGTTATGTTCTTTGCTTGAAATTAAGGTAACATTGGCTCCTTTTATATAAAAAGCTTTGGCTAAGGCTTCTCCCATTTTTCCACTTGAAAAGTTACTAATAAACCTTACATCGTCAATTTTTTCTATGCTTCCTCCGGCAGTTATCACCACTTTTTTGTTTTTCCAAAAGTTTTCTTTATTTATTTCTCTTAAAGCCCTTAAAAATATCTCACTTGGTTCTGCCATTTTGCCAATACCTTCATCTCCACAGGCAAGAAGTCCGGCATTTGCTTCTATAATATTTAATTTTTTAAAACTCTCTTGAGTTGTAGGATGAAGGTACATATTTGTATTGGCAGCCGGGGCAAATAAAACGGGGACTTTTGTTGCAAGATATGTTTGAAGCAAGAGATTATCGCTAATGCCGTTTGCAGCTTTATTAATGGTATTTGCACTTGCAGGGGCAATTATATAAATATCTGCCCATTTTGCATAGTCTATATGGTTAAGCTCCCCTGACCAATCTTCGTTTTTTTCTATTAAAACTTTTTGGCGTGTTAAGGCTTCAAAGGTAAGAGGAGTTATAAATTTAGTAGCAGCCTTACTCATGATAACTCTTACCTTATCTCCTCTTTTAATAAAAAGCCTTATAAGCTCACACGTTTTATAAATTGCAATGCTTCCGGTTATCCCTATTAAAATATTCACTATTTTCTCCCAAAAAATTTATAGTAAAAATCTTTAACAATTTTAAGAGGGACTCTGCTTATTGCAAGAGAACCTTTTTTAATATTTTTATTTACAGTGCTTCCTGCTGCTATCATTACATCATCTTCTATAGTAACAGGAGCTATAAGCTGAGTGTCACTTCCTACAAATACGTTTTTGCCTATTTTTGTTTTGTATTTGTTTTTTCCATCATAATTACAAGTAATCGTTCCAGCTCCTATGTTTGTTCCTTCATTAATTTCACTATCTCCAAGATAGCTTAAATGTCCTGCTTTTACACCTTTTAGTTTGCTTGCTTTTACTTCTACAAAATTTCCTATGTGAGTATCTATAATTTCGCTTTTTGGTCTTATTCTTGCCATTGGTCCTATGCCACTATTTTTAATAACAGCCTCTTCAATTACACTAAGAGGTCTTATCTCACTTTCAATTATCGTAGATTTTTTAATAACACATCCATTTCCAATTTCACACTCACCTTCAAAATTTGAATAAGCGTCTATATAAATGGTATCTGGCAGATGCATAATAACACCTTGTTGCATCCAGAAATCTTTTATTCTTTTACACATAATCTCTTCAGCTTTGGCTAAATCTTTTTTTGAGTTTACTCCTTTAAAGCTCTCTTCATCAACTTCAATAGCTTTTATCTTAAGTCCTTCTCTTACTGCCATTTCTATAATGTCTGTTAGATAGTATTCGTTTTGAGTGTTATTGTTTGATAGTTTTGGCAAAAATTTTTCAAGAACTTCTTTTTTAAAAAGATAAACTCCTGCGTTTACGTAATGAATTTTGAGCTCTTCTTCACTTGCGTCTTTTTGCTCTACTATTTTTAAAACGTTTCCATCTTTTATTACAACCCTTCCATATCCATCCGGATTTTTTAGTTTCATTACACTCATTACGATATCGGCATCAACTTCAAGAAATTTTTTAAGCTCATCCGCCGTAATTAAAGGCATATCTCCGTTTAATACTAAAATTTTATCGCCTCTTAGAGGCACTGCTTTTAAGGCTCCGCCCGTTCCCGGGAAATTTTGTAAGTTTTGTTTGATGATATTTACCGGATATTTCGATACGGATTCTTTAACTTTTTCAAACTGATGATTCAAAACAATATCTATATTATCGGTAAGTTTTAGCGATTCTTCTATAATGTATTCAATCATAGGTTTATTACATAGGGTATGAAGAACTTTGGCTTTTTTACTTTTCATACGGGTGCCTTTACCGGCGGCAAGAATAATAATTTGAAGCATAAGAGAGTCCTTTTTTGATATAATTATAACAAAAAAGGCCAATTTAATGGATTTAGCAAGTGTAATAGGCTTAGTAGGAGCTTTAGGGCTTATTATTGCAGCGATGGCTATGGGGGTTGGTATCGGCCCTTATATTGACGGCCAGTCTATTTTAATAGTTGTACTGGGTTCTATTATGACTCTTTTTATTTCTAATAAAATGGAGATGATGACAAAATTCGCAAAAGTTTTTATGATAGCAATAAAACCGACTTATCAACCGAATTACGAAGAACTTATAAAAAAGCTCGTAGATTATGCTACTCAGGCAAGGCGTGACGGGATACTCTCACTTGAACAGGCTGCCGCAAATGAAGAGGATGAGTTTTTAAAAAAAGGTCTTTCAATGGCAGTTGACGGGAATGAACCCGATACCATAAGAGAACTTTTAGAAATTGAGCTTGAGCAGATGGATACAAGACATAAAAAAATGGCTTCTATCTTTTCCAATTGGGCTGGACTTGCTGGGGCTATGGGAATGATCGGGACGCTTGTCGGGCTTGTTGCAATGCTTCTTAATATGTCCGACCCTTCGGCTATTGGTCCGGCTATGGCGGTTGCCCTTTTGACGACTCTTTATGGTGCTATGATTGGGAATATCTTCGGTTCTCCTATTGCAAATAAACTGGGGCTTAGAAATGATGATGAAATTTTGGCAAAAACGATGATAATTGAAGGAATTATGTCGATTCAAGCAGGGGATAATCCAAGAACGCTTGAAGCAAAGCTATTAAGTTTCTTACCACCGAGTCAAAGAAAAAGTCAGTTTGAATAGGATAAATTATGGCTAAAAAAAAATGTAAATGCGAATGTCCAGAATGTATGCCCGAATGGCTTGCAACATTCGGGGACTTGATGAGTCTTCTTTTATGTTTCTTCGTTTTGCTTCTTTCAATGTCTACAATGGACGCTAAAAAAGTAAAAGAGGCTATCGGTTCTTTGGCTGGAGCTCTTAGTGTGCTTGAGGGAGGAACTCAAACAGAAGTGAGTCGCAATAGAATTCAAAAAGCAACTCCTATTCAAAAAACGGATGAAACGGCTCAAACTGTAAACAGACTCTCTCAAGCAATTGCCGAATTTAAAGAGTTTACAGCCGGAGGAAATGGACCAGCAATTACATTAGAAGAAGGAGAAGAAGGTTTTTTTATAAGACTTCCGGCTGATATTACTTTTAAGCCCGGAAGTGCTCAAATTACCAATGAAGACAGCTTACTTTTTTTAAAAAGAATTTCACTTATTATCAAAGAATATTTACCTAAAAATATTGAAATTCAAATTAAAGGTTATACCGATAACATACCGCCTCCGCAGACTTCTCCTTATGCGGATAATTGGGAGCTTAGTGCGGCTAGGGCTCTTAGTGTGCTTAGAATTTTGATAAAAGACGGAGTTAATCCAAAGCAGCTTAGTGCGGCAGCATATGGAGAGTATCATCCTATTGCTTCTAACTCGACACCTAAGGGAAGGGCGAAAAATAGAAGGGTTGAAATATGGTTTTTTGCGAAAAAAACAAAATATCAAAAAAATATTCAAAAATCTATTTTGGATATGAAGAAGTAGTATGAAAACACTTTTTTTAATATTAATCCCCGTTTTTATTTTAGCAACACCTCAAATACCTACCGTTAATTTATCTTTAACGGCACCGGAAACTCCTAAACAGCTTGTAAGTGTTTTGAATGTTACTATTTTACTGACTCTTTTGGTGTTGGCTCCTAGTATTGTTTTGGTAATGACTTCTTTTGTTAGGCTTTTGGTTGTTTTTGGATTTTTGCGTCAAGCCCTTGGTACCCCTCAATCGCCTCCGACTACGCTACTTGTAAGTCTTGCTTTGGTTTTGACTTTTTTTATAATGGAGCCGTATGCGAAGAAAGCTTATAATCAAGGAATAAAACCTTATATGGAAAAAAAGATAGGATATGAAAAGGCTTTTAAAAAAGCCGTTAAACCTTTTAAGACTTTTATGCTAAAAAATACAAGAGAAAAGGATTTAGCTCTGTTTTTTAGGATTCGTCATTTGCCAAATCCAAAAACCATTGATGATGTGCCGTTAACTATTTTGGTACCGGCTTTTATGATAAGTGAGCTTAAGACGGCTTTTGAGATTGGTTTTTTGATATTTTTGCCGTTTTTGATTATCGATATGGTTGTGAGTTCTATATTAATGAGTCTTGGGATGATGATGTTACCACCCGTTATGATTAGTTTGCCTTTTAAGATACTTCTTTTTGTACTGGTTGACGGGTGGAATTTAATTACATTAGGCTTAGTTCAAAGCTTTAGATAAAGGAGAAATATGAATTGTAGCAGTTTTGGAAAATGTGGAAGTTGTGTGTTGTGGGAAATTCCTTATGAAAAACAACTTGAGATTAAAAAAGAGCGTTTAAAAGAGATGTTTAGTGATTTTGATATACCGGAAATTGAAGTAATAAATGGCAGTGATGAGCACTTTAGAGCAAGAGCTGAATTTAGGGTATGGCATGAGAGGGATAGAAGTTATTACGCTATGAGAAAGAGAAAAGAAGAAGGGCGTGGGGTAATTCCGATTGAAGAGTGTAAGATTGTAGATAAAGCTATTTATAATGTAATGGGACCTCTTTTAAAAGATATTGAAAAAAATGAGAATTTAAGATTTAAGCTTTATGAGATTGATTTTTTAAGCAATTCAAAAGGGGAGCTTATTGTTACTCTTATTTATCACAAAAAAGTGGATGAAAGCATTGCAGAAGATATTAAAAAATTAAAAGAAAAATTCCATTATATCGATTTTATAATAAGACGCAAGGGTAGAAAATATGTTTTTGATAAAAACTATTTGATTGAAGAGCTTGAAATTGACGGTAAAACTTATAAATATAAAATAATCGAAAATACTTTTTCCCAGCCGAACAGGGAAATAAACAAAAAGATGATAAGCTGGGCTAAAAGATGGGCTGATAGTTTAAAGGGGGATTTGGTTGAGCTTTATTGTGGAAACGGAAACTTTACTATTCCTTTAAGTGAAAATTTCAGAAAAGTAATTGCCACCGAAATTAATCCGGAATCAATTCAAGCCGCGACATATAACGCTGAAATTAACAATAGGAATAATATTTCGTTTATGGCAATGAGTGCGGCTGAATTTAGTGAGCTTAAAAACAGTGGGTTTTTTAATTCGTATGACCTTAAAAACGTACTTATTGACCCACCAAGAGCAGGGCTTGATGATAAATCTCGTAAATTTGTAAATGAGTTTGATAATATTATTTATATCTCTTGTAATCCAGAAACTTTAAAAAGAGACTTAGAAACTTTAACTAAAAACAGAAAAATAAAAGCATTTGCGTTTTTTGACCAGTTTCCTTATACTAATCATATGGAATGTGGAGTGATTCTGGAAAAATGATTGAATTAAAAGACATAGTAGGAGAGATTTTTTTGGTATTATTATTTTTAGGAATTTCAATAGGAACTATAATAGCTGAAAAAATAAGGAAATAAATGAGAATTTTGATTGTAGGAAGCGGAGGAGTAGGAGGATATCTGGCTTATAAGCTGATAGAATGTGGAAAAGACGTTACTTTAAAAACGACTTCGAAAACTAAAAAATTTATTGATAAAAATGGCTTGACGGTTATTGATGTTGATAAAGAGTATAAAATTTATCCTAATACCAGTTTAATGGGTGTTTATGATGTGGTGTTTGTTACTACGAAATCCTATCATTTAGATGAAGTTATAAAAGACCTTCAAAAAATAGTAACAAAAGAGAGTATTGTAGTTCCTATTTTAAACGGAATAGGACATTTTGAAAAGTTTAAAAATTTAGACGCAAAAATTTTAAAAGCTTGTATTTATATACTTTCAAATAAGAAATCAATAGGAGTTATTCATAAAAAAACTCCTCTTTTTTATCTTTGTGTGGAAGATGACGAAAAGTTAAGAAGAGTATTTGAGGGGTGTGATTTAAAAATAAAATTTTCTAAAGATGTAGACAAAGACATATGGAAAAAGTATCTTTTTATTGCTACGTTTGCAACGCTTCAAAGTTATTATCAAAAACCGACCGGTTGGATTATGGAACATAAAAGAGATAAAGTTGAGAAGTTTTTGGATGAGGTTATAAGAATTGCAAAAGAAGAGGGAATTGACTTAAAAGACGAAAAAGAAAAAGTAATAAAACAGGCTTTAAATATTCCGTATGAAAGTAAAATGAGTATGCAGATAGATTTTGAAAATAAAAATAAAACTGAAGTTGAAAATATTACCGGATTTTTGGCAAAAAGAAGTGAATTTATAAATCGGTTTTATAAGAAGTTAAATGAATAAAATCTTGTTTTTATGAAAAGTTATATATTTGAAAAAGCAGGTAAAAATATGATATAAAACAAAAAACTCATGAAGAGATATTGCTATTTAAGTAATTTTCTATCAGTTTTTTAGCTACAAGAGAATCTATTCTACCGTCTTTTTTATGTTTTATAACCCCTTTTATTTCTTCTTCCACTTCTGTGCTTGTATAGCTTTCGTCTACAAAAACTATTTTGCCTTTGTAATCTAAAAGAGAAATAAAATGTTTTATTCTTCTTTGCATTTCTTCATTTGTCATAGGAAGCCCTACAACAAGGGTATTGGCTTTATATTCGTTTATAATTTTCATCGTATCGTTTGCAGCTTGGTTTCTGTTTTTTCTTATAACAGCTTTTAATGGTACCACAACACTTCCGTTTGAAAAGGCTAAACCTATTCTTTTTAAGCCTACGTCAATTCCAATAATTCTTTCCATTTTAAAACCTTTTTATTTAGAGTTATTCTTGCATTTAGAGGGCTTGGGCTTGGAAGGTATATTATTTTTAAGTTAGGAAAGTGTTTTTTCATAACTTTTTGGGCAAGTCTGCTTGTTACTGCTATTTTTTTTATATTCGGATATTTTTTTAAAAGTTTTTTTATATTACAAGGTTCGATTATTTCTAAATTGTCGTCTCTTGAGTTGTTTTCTTTTCTTTTGGCTTTACATATTGTATCCCAAAGGGCGATTTTGTGTTTCTTTAAAAATTCTATTTTTTCTTCGATATTCACAGGCTTTTTGTCTTGAAAAATTTCAGCTAGAATATCCCAAAATTGATTTTTAGGGTGAGAGTAGTAAAAATTGTTTTCAAAAGATTTAATAGACGGGAAAGTTCCTAAAATTAATATTTCACTATCTTTAAAAACGATAGCTTTAAAAGGGTGGTTAAAAATAGACTTTTCCATTTTTAATTTCAACCTTTCCTTCAAGTTCCATTTCATATAATGTGTTTCCGTATTTTTTAAGAGCTTCATTAAGAGTTAATATTTTTTCATTATTTTCTAATTCAAATTGCTTTAAAAATTCATCAATATCCCAAATAACTTCTGCCCCGTTTCTTGCCATATATCTGGTACCACTGCTTTCTGTAAGTCTTTGGGGAATTACAAAAACTTTTTTATTAAACTCTTTTGCCCATTTAAAACTATTCATACTGCCGGAGTTTAAATTGGCTTCCGGAATTATTACAAATTCGCTTAAAGCTATAATAATTCTGTTTCTTTGTAAAAATGTGTGTTTATAGGGGGTAAAGTTTTTTTCATATTCGCTGATTAAAAGAGCTTTTTCTTTTATTTCTTTTATGAGGTTTGCGTTGTTTTTAGGGTATATAATATCAATTGAGGCGGGGGAGACCAGTATGGTATTTGGAAAAGCTGCTTTATGTGCACATGTATCGATACCCAATGCTCCACCACTTATAATAACGTATTTTTTACTTAAGGTTTTTGCTAAAATTTTGGTTATTTCTTTAGAGTATTTAGTGGCTTTTCTAGTGCCTACTATGGCTATTTTGGGTTTATTTAAAAGGTTTACATTACCCTCATAAAAAAGTTTGAAATTTTGATAGTTAATTGAGTTCATCTATATATACTACCTTTATGTTTTTTAGGATGTCTTGGGAGTTTTTTAGGGTTTTTAGGGTTATGGTGTGAGGGTGTCCTATTGCTATGGCGTAACCTCTTTTTTTTGCTATTCTTATAGCTTTTTTAAGTTGATTTCTTATATAACTCGGGTTTTTTTCATTATCAAGAAAAATATTTCTTGAATATAGGGGAATATGGTAGATTTGATTTGCTATTTTTGATTTTGAGTGAGGGGTTGTTTTTGAATCCACAAATCCTATATGTTCTATTTTTAAAGCTCTAAATAGCTTTATCATAGCTTTTTTGTCTGCAGTAAAAGTACTTCCGGTGTGATTGTTTAAAAATTTTGCATTTGGAAAATATGCTTTTACTTCTTTCACTCTATGAAAAATAGTTTTAAAAGAGTCGTTTATTTCTAATGTTTTTGGTTCCGGTCTATTAAAGTGTATAGCTTCCATAGGCAAATGAATCATATAATGGCTAAACTCTTTTGCGTATAGAGGGGTGTTTGGGTGTCTTTTAGTGGGAGGAAAAAAAGATGGTGTGATTTTAAAAGGAATCGATTTTATAAGTTTTACTTGATAAGCAAAAGAAACGTCATCTATAATAATTACAAGTTTAGGTTTTGAAGAAATTTTCATAGATTTAATTGGGGGCGGGATTATTATTTTAGTATTGTTTACAGTTTTTTGATAATCAAGTATTTCCGAAGGGATTTTTGTATTTAGATAGTTTTCAAGAGTAGAGGTTTTCTTTTGAAGGGTTTTTATATTGTTTTGAGTTTTTGTGCGTTTCTTTTCGTAAGTTGTTTTTGAAAAAACTAAATATATTAAAACTCCACTAAGTATAAATATTATGCTGATTAAAGAGTAGATAATGACTTTAAGTTTATCTAACTCTTTATTCTTTTTCGATTTCTTTTTCATTTTGCTAAAATAATTTCAACTTCTAATGTTTCAATATTTTGATTTGAATTTGTTTTTATCTGGATATCTTTAATTTCTAAATATTTTTTTACCACGTTAATTAAATCTTTTTTCATTTCGTCTAAGTTTTCTATTTTTGTATTTGCTCTTTCGTATGCGAGCATCATCATAAGTCTGTCTTTTGCTATATCTTTTGATTTTTTCTTTTTAAAAATATCAAATAAACTCATTTAAAAAGTCCTTTTAGTTTGCTAAGTAAGCCTTTTTTAGCTTTTAAGTCTAAAAACTCAACTTTTTCTCCTAAAATTCTTCTGGCAATTCTTCTAAATGCTTCTCCTACAAGAGAGTTTTCATCAAGTACTACCGGTTTACCTAAGTTTGTAGAATTTACTATATCTTCATCATCCGGTACCACTCCTATTAAAGGAAGTGCCAGGATGTGGAGTACGTCTTCTGTTGATAACATTTGACCTTTTTCTACAAGTTCCGGTTTAATTCTATTGATAATGATATGTTTTAAAACTTCTTTGCCTTCTTTTGCTTTTTTACTTTTGGCGTCTATTATTCCTATAACTCTATCGGCGTCTCTTACTGAAGATATTTCAGGGGTTGTTACTATTAAGGCTCTGTCCGCCAGATAAATAGAATGTTCAAATCCACTCTCAATTCCGGCAGGGGAATCGATTAAAATATAATCGAAATCTTTTTTAAGCTCTTCTATCAGTTTTTCTACTTTATCTTTGTTTAATACGTTTTTATCTTTTGTTTGGCTTGCTGGAAGGAAGTGGAGATTTTCCACTCTTTTATCTTTAATAATAGCTTGAGCTAAATTACAATTTTCTTCCATCACGTCTACTACGTCAAATACTATTCTGTTTTCAAGTCCAAGTATCATATCGAGATTTCTAAGCCCTATATCAAAGTCTACCGCTATTACTTTTTTGCCTTGTTTTGCAAGAGCAGTTGCTATGTTTGCAGTGGATGTTGATTTTCCAACTCCACCTTTTCCACTTGTTATTGTTATAACTTCACCCAAAATGTCTCCTTTTTTGTAACTTATAAAATTTACCCTGTAAACTTTATAAGTCCCAAAAAGGGAAAGAAATTAGTTTTTAGTAGGGTCTACGATTTTGTTTTTAGTAATCCAAGGCATCATTTTTCTTAGTTTTTTACCGGTTTGTTCTAGAAGGCTATTTTCTGTGAGTTGTCTTTCAGCGTTCATTCTTACATATCCGGCTTTTCTCTCTAGGATAAAGTCTTTTGCGAATTTTCCGTTTTGGATTTCTTTTAAGATTTCTTTCATGGCTTTTTTACTTTCTTCTCCAATTACTCTTGGACCACTTACATAATCACCATATTCTGCAGTGTTTGAGATTGAGTATCTCATATTCGCCATACCGCCTTCATATAGTAAGTCAACTATAAGTTTTAGTTCGTGAAGACATTCGAAATATGCCATTTCAGGAGCGTATCCGGCTTCTGTTAGAGTTTCGAATCCGGCTTGAATTAAAGCTGTTACACCACCACATAAAACTGCTTGTTCACCGAATAGGTCGGTTTCGGTTTCGTCTTTGAAAGTTGTTTCGATAATTCCGGTTCTTCCTCCACCGATTGCACTTGCGTAACTAAGGGCTAATTTTTTAGCTTCTTCACCACCTTGATATACTGCGATTAAATCAGGAATTCCTCCACCTTTTACGAATTCACTTCTTACAGTATGTCCCGGAGCTTTTGGAGCTACCATAATTACGTTTAGGTCTTTTCTAGGTTTAATTTGACCGAAATGAATGTTAAATCCGTGACCGAATGCGATAGTCGCACCTTCTTTTAAGTTAGGTTCGATTTCTTTATAGTATACATCTGCTTGAATTTCATCTGGAAGTAAAATCATTACGACATCTGCTTCTTTTACGGCTTCTGCAACCGGTAATACCTTAAATCCTTGAGCTTCCGCTTTTTTCCAAGATTTGCTGCCAGCTCTAAGTCCTACAACTACGTCTACTCCACTGTCTCTTAGGTTTAGTGCGTGTGCGTGACCTTGGCTTCCAAAACCAATCATTGCAACTTTTTTGCTTTTTATGATATCTAAATCACAATCTTTATCGTAATAAATATTTAGTGACATAAACTCTCCTTTTTTTTGGAATTATATCAAATAATTTGTTATAATTGATTTTTAATAAAGGAGGAGCTTGATGAAAAAATTGTTTTTCGTTATATTTTTGTCACATTTTTTGTTTGCCGCCCAAGATTACTTGCAAAAAATGACTCTTTTACAACTTTTTAAAAAACAGTATTATTCTTATATTTGTCAGCAAAGATGGAGATATATAAATAAATACAATAATAAAAGAGAAGATTTGTTATCCCTTGTAGCTTATGCGTGTTTAAAAAAGAGATACTTGACACCGGCTTTAGATTTAGCTAAAGTTTTAAAAGTGACAAAAGAGGGACGTAAAAATGCTACTTATATTACTATATCATTTTTAATGAAGAAGCTTATCATTCAAAAAATAGAAGATAATTTGGATTTGTCGGGAATAGTTTTACCTATTATTAACGACAATAATTTGGGAAGAGTTTATAATTATATACAAAAAGGTAATTATCATATGGATGATAAAGTTATTTTTATCGATGACGGTAATATTTCTTTTAAAGTTTGGATTAGTGATAATTTTAACGTTGTAGTTGAAAAATTTGAAAATAATCAATTAAAAAGTAGGGAGTTTTACTGGTGAAAATAGGAGAATTTTTTTTAAAAAGCGGGATTATTAACGAAGAACAATTACAAAAGGTTTTGGAATATCAAAAAAAGCATCCTTCTAAAAAGTTGGTTGATATTCTTTTTGAGTTCGGTTATATAACTAAGCAACAGTTTTTAGAATTTTTATCTAAACAGATGGGAATTAGATATGTTGATAATCTTGATAACGTAAGATTAAGAGATATTAAAATTCCGGTAAACATTCTAAAACAGACGTTTTCGGTACCTATCGAAGTAAAATATGATAAAGCCGTTATTGCGATGGCTGATCCGCTTGATTGGAATGCCCAGGCACTGATTAAAAGATTTTTTCAAGATAAAAATTTGGAAATAGTTTTAGGGTTTAAAGATGATATAAAGAAAATAATAAAAAAAGTTGAAGATAGAGAAAAAATTAAAGAAATTTTAAACGATATTAAAAAAGAGCTTCACGGAGAAGAGATAAAAGGTGACGAATCGGCTATTATGAGGCTTATCAAATATATATTGTTTTCTTCAATCGAAAGAAAAGCGAGTGATATTCATATAGAAGCGGATGAGGGTGAGGGTGAAGTTAGAATAAGGGTTTTTGGTACTTTGTATGAATTTTTAGATTTTGACGAAGAGATTTTTTCCGCTATCAATTCAAGAATTAAGCTTTTAGCCGGACTTGACGTTAGTGAAAAAAGAAAACCTCAAGATGGTGCATTTTCTATGCAATTTGGGTCTAATAAATTTGATTTTAGGGTATCGACCCTTCCTACTATTTGGGGAGAGAGTATAGTTATTAGGATTTTGGATAAAAGAAATATTTTAAAGAAAATCGATGAAATAGGTATTACTCAAAAAAATTTGCAACTTATAAAAAAATCTCTTTCTCAACCAAACGGTATATTCTTGGTAACGGGACCTACCGGTAGTGGTAAATCCACAACCTTATATGCTTCTTTAAATGAAATAAACTCAACCGATAGAAAAATCATAACAGTAGAAGATCCTGTAGAATATAAATTAAAAGGTATCCAGCAAGTTCAGGTTAATCCGAAAGTTGGTCTTACATTTGCCGGTGCTCTTAGAAGTATCTTAAGACAAGACCCCGATATTATTATGATTGGGGAGATTAGGGATAAAGAGACTTTAGAAATTGCGATTAAAGCTGCAATGACCGGGCATTTGGTATTGTCGACATTGCATACGAATGATGCGGTTGCTGCTATTAACAGGATGATTGATATGGGTGTTGACCCTTTTTTGGTGGCGACCGCTTTAATAGGGGTTGAAGCTCAAAGACTTGTTAAAACAATCTGTCCTTATTGTAAAACAACTCACAAACCGGCCGATATTTATCTTGATCCTATTAAAAATCTAATTCCGAAAGATACGGTGTTTTATATCGGAAAAGGGTGTGAGAAGTGTAA
This sequence comes from uncultured Nautiliales bacterium, assembly GCA_964445785.1. GTDB lineage: Bacteria > Campylobacterota > Campylobacteria > Campylobacterales > Nautiliaceae > Nautilia. The sequence continues at coordinate 100,696 of CAYULY010000002.1, read as the reverse complement.
TATGACAGGTTTTGCCGGAAGGTCATTGATTACCGAAGTTTTTATGAAGGATGAAGAACTTGAATCTATGATTTCAAAAAATAAAGATAAATTAGAACTTTTAAAATATTTGAAAGAAAAAGGATTTAAGAATATGTTTTATGACGGACTTATTAAGGCGGTAAAAGGAGAAACGACTTTGGAAGAAGTGTATAGGGTGGCGAAGCTATGAAGTATTATAAAATTACTTTTTTATATAAAGGGAAGCAGCAAGAGGTTATTATAAAAGCCTTAAATAAAGCGGAAGCGATTATAAACGGGAAAAAGATAAATAAAGGGCTTTTGGTAAAAGTCGAAGAAATTCCTATGCCTTTTGAGGAAAAAGTAAAAATTTTAAAAGATATTTTTAAATCTAAAATTATGAGAAAAAAATTAAATTACCCTTCTTATATTTCTTCTATTAGGCAACTTGCGGTTTTAATTAAAGCTGGTATTTCGTTAAAAGATTCTTTAGAGGATATAGCAAATAATACCGAAGACGAAATGATAAAAAAGCTTTTTTTAAAAGCGGCGGAAGCAATTGACAGCGGGAAATCATTATCAGATGTATTTGCTGAATATGAACAGTATGTAGGAGGAATTTCTCTTGCGATGATAAGACTTGGAGAACAAACTGGGGATTTGGTAATGGCTCTTGAGAGTCTTGCTAAAATTTTTGAAAATATGTATGAAAATAGAAAAAAAATGGTAAAAGCTTTACGTTATCCTATTTTTACGTTAATAGCTATTGCGGTTGCTTTTACGTTTTTGATTTTAATGGTCGTACCGAAGTTTAAATCTATTTTCGAACAATTGCATGCTCAATTGCCTTTACCGACTAGAATTCTTCTATCGATAGAAAAGATTTTATCTCAATACGGATTTGTGGTATTGGCGATAATTATTATTACTATTGTAGTAACGACGTTTTCTTATAAGACTTCTTATAATTTCAAACTCAAAATGGATAAAATTTTATTAAAAACTTATTTGATTAATAAAATTATAGAATACTCAACTCTTCATAGATTTTTAATGACTATGGCGTCTTTACTTAGAAGCGGTATTCCTCTTGTGGATGCTTTAAAAATTAGTGAAGGTATTGTTGAAAATGAAGTATTGAAAAATAAAATTAAAGAGGTAGTCAAAGGAATTAATCAGGGTAGAAGTTTTGCGGAAATGATAGAAGAGGTTGATTTGGTAAACTTCGTTGCAAAAAGAATGATTAGTGCGGGAGAGGAATCGGGAGAACTTGACAGTATGCTTCAAAGTGCCGCCGATTATTATGAAGATAGGTTTAAAGACGTTATTGAAAATATGCAAGCTTCCATAGAACCTATTATGTTAACGGTAATAGGTGGTATGGTTTTATTATTGATGTTAGGAATTTTTATGCCGATGTGGGATTTGGCAAAAGCGGCTAAGGGTTGATTTTTTTGTTTATTTTATAATTTTTATGCTCTTTTTCCGCTTCTTCATACTCTTTTTTCAGTTTTTTGTATTCTATTCTTATATTCATAAGAGCTGCACTTATTCCCCAAAACACTCCAAGCCACAAAAGCCACCATTCATTAAACGTGTTTTTCATCCATATGCCAAGCCCGATTCCCATTAAAATAGCGATTACTACGGAAATGCCGAGTGAGAGCTTTTCAGCTCCCTCAACGGTTTTACCAAGTTTTCCTTTTTTCATTAAATTTCTTTTGCTATTTTTTTATAAGCGTTTATTGTTGAATTTATGTCATCTTCATTCATAACCGTACAGATAAATCCGGTTTCATATGCACTAGGAGCGAAATAAAATCCTTCTTTTAGCATTTTATTGTGGAATGCCGCGTATCTTTTCGTATCTGAAGCGTTTACTTCGTCAAAATTCTTAGGTAAATTTGGATTAAAGAAAAATCCGAACATAGAACCAATTACGTTATAGTTAAAATTAATTCCGTTTTCTTGGCTTATTGCTTTCATTTCACTCATAAGTTTTTTTGCTTTTTCTTCTAAACTTTTATAAATTTCAGGGTTTTGTTTTAGTTTTTTTATAGTCGCAAGTCCGGCACTCATAGCAACCGGGTTTCCAGATAGTGTTCCGGCTTGATATATAGGTCCTACCGGACTTAGCATTTCCATTATTTCTTTGCATCCAGCAAAAGCACCAACCGGCATTCCTCCACCTATTACTTTACCAAATGTTACGATATCGGCTTCAATTTTATAGATATCGTAGCTTCCGCGAAGAGACGCTCTAAATCCACTCATAACTTCATCAAATATTAAAACCGCTCCATAGTGGTCGCAAAGTTCTCTAAGTTCGCTTAAAAACTCTTTTTCTCCCGGAACTAAACTCATATTTCCGGCAATTGGTTCAATAATAACACATCCTACATTACCTTTTTCAAAAGCTTCTTTAACGGAATTTATGTCGTTATAGTTTGCAAGAAGAGTGTGTTTTGTAAAGTCTTTCGGAACCCCAGGAGAACTTGGTACTCCAAATGTCGCTGCACCACTTCCGGCACTTACTAGAAGACTGTCGCTATGGCCGTGATAACACCCTTTAAATTTAATAATATCATCTTTCCCTGTATATCCTCTTGCAAGTCTTATTGCACTCATTGTAGCTTCTGTACCACTATTTACAAATCTGATTAAATCAAGATGAGGGAACAGTTCAAGCACTTCTTTTGCCAGTTCAATCTCCACTTTTGTAGGAGCTCCGAAACTTACTCCCTTTTTTACGGCTTCAATAATAGCCTCTTGAATATCATTATCGCAGTGACCAAAAATAAGTGGTCCCCAGCTTTGGATATAATCTAGATATTTATTATTTTCAGTGTCGTAAATATAAGCACCTTCTCCTCTTTCGATAAATGGAGGCTTACCACCTACGCTTTTAAATGCACGAACCGGAGAGTTTACTCCACCTACTATGTATTTTTGAGCTTCTTGTATCATTTGCAATCCTTTAATTTTATTTTAAATATGCTAAAATTATACAAAAAAAGGTTTGTAATGAAAATAGATGAGAAATTGGTTCAAAGACTTGAAAATCTATCAATGGTGGAAATTGAAGATAAAGAAAAGATGGCAAAAGATTTAGCTGAAATTGTTGAGTTTGTAGAAATGCTTAACGAACTTGATACGAGTGAAATCGATGCTACGTTTTCAACTTTAAACAATCCTACTCCTTTAAGAGAAGATGAAGTTGTAGAGAATAATATAATCGAAGAGGTGTTGTCTCACGCTCCAAAAGCGAAAGACGGATTTTTTATCGTTCCTAAAATTATAGAATAAGGATTGAAAAATGGCACTCTCATACACTCTTGAACAGTTATTAAGAAGTATTAAAGACTACAAAGCAAGTGACTTGCATTTAAATGTAAACGCAGAGCCTATGTTAAGGATTGACGGAAGGCTTACTCCTTTAAATTTGCCGAAACTTACAAAAGAAGATGTGGTCGAGCTTTGTTATTCGGTTTTGACGGAAAAGCAAAAGGCTGCTTTAGAAGATGAACTTGAACTTGACTTTTCTTTTGAAATTCCAAAAGTTGCCAGATTTAGGGCAAATTACTATTTTGAAAGAGAAAGTTTAGCGGCTGCTTTTAGAATTATTCCGGAAAGACCTCTTAGTCTTGACGAACTTAACGCTCCGGCTATTTTCAAAAAAATAGTAAGAAGGGAAAAAGGGCTTGTACTTGTAACGGGTCCTACCGGTAGTGGTAAATCTACAACTCTTGCTGCTATGCTTAATGAAATTAACGAATCTTTTAATAAACACATAATTACCATTGAAGACCCTATCGAGTTTGTTCACCAGCATAAAAAATCTCTTATTTCCCAAAGGGAAGTGGGACGCGATACGAAATCGTTTTTAAATGCACTTAGAGCTTCTTTAAGGGAAGACCCGGATGTGATTTTAATCGGGGAGATGAGGGATAAAGAGACTATAGGAGCGGCTATTACCGCAGCAGAAACAGGGCATTTGGTTTTCGGTACATTACATACGAACTCCGCAGTACAAACCATAAACAGAATTGTAAACGTATTCCCGGCAAACGAACAAGACCAAATTAGGACGCAACTTTCAATGGCGATTTTAGCGGTTGTAGCTCAAAGCTTGTTACCTAAAATCGGAGGTGGAAGGGTTGCGGCTCAAGAAATTATGATAAATAATCCGGCTATTGCAAACCTTATTCGTGAAAATAAAATTTCTCAAATCTATTCTCAAATGCAATTAAATCAGGGTGCTACCGGAATGCAGACAATGAACCAAGTTTTAGCGGATTTAGTAAGACGCCATGTTGTTGATAAAGAGACCGCTATGGCTTATTCTACAAAACCGGAAGAACTTAGAAAATTAATTGGTGTATAAATGAAAGATTTATCGGTTTCTTCTTATGATTATAATTTACCTCAAGAGCTTATAGCTAAATATCCCGTAACGCCGCGGGATAGTGCAAAACTTTTGGTTTATGACAGAAAAAAAGATAAAATTATCCATACTGTATTTAGAAATATTTTAGATTTTGTAGGAGATAAAAGATTTATTTTTAACAATACAAAAGTAATTAAAGCCAGAATTTATGGAAAAAAAGAGACAGGCGGAAAAGTTGAGTTACTTTTAAATAGACCGTTTGAAGATAAGTTTTTAGTATATATAAGAGGAAAAGTAAAAAAAGGAAGCGTTTTATATTTTGATGAGGGTTTAGAAGCTAAAGTAGCTGAGCTTTTAGAAGATGGAAGCAGGGCGGTTGAATTTTATAAAGATAATAAAAATCTTTCTTTTTTAGAGCTTGTAAAAATTTTAGAAAAAATCGGTCATATTCCACTTCCCCCTTATATAAAAAGAAATGATGAAAAACTAGATGAAAGGGAGTATCAAACAGTATTTGCAAAAAAAGAAGGGGCTGTTGCAGCTCCTACTGCAAGTTTGCATTTTACTCCAGAGCTTCTTGATAAAATTCAAAAAAAGGCATATCTCACTTTGCATGTAGGTGCTGGGACTTTTAAACCGGTTGAGGTTGATGATATAAGAGAGCATAAAATGCATAGTGAATATTTTGAAATTCCACTTTCTACTGCTAAAATTCTTGATAGCGATGAAGAGATTGTTGCAGTTGGAACCACTTCTACAAGAACGATAGAGTATTATGCAAGAACTAAAAAGCTTGAGGGGGAATGTGATTTGTTTTTGAACCCTCTAAACCGTCCAATTAGAGTAAACCATCTTTTAACAAACTTTCATCTTCCAAAATCAACTCTTATAATGCTTGTAGCGGCATTTATAGGTAGGGAAAAAACCCTTAAACTTTATCAAGAAGCAATTGATAAAAAATACAGGTTTTATAGTTATGGAGACGCTATGCTTATAATTTAAATGGAGAAAATCTCCATTTAACCTACTATTTTATCTACCCACATACTAAAGCTGAATTCATCCAGTGCACCCATAGCTCTGTCTACTTCAACTCCATCTTTAAGAGCTACAATTGTAGGTATACTTCTTATACCAAATTGCATAGCGGCTTGTTGGTTTTTATCGGTATTTATTTTAATAAATTGAGCTTTTAGAGGAAAAGAAGCTGCAACTTTATTAAAAATAGGTGTAAACATTTGACACGGACCACACCATTGTGCCCAAAAATCAACTATTACAGGTACATTGACCGAATTTACTATTTTTTGAAATTCATCGTAACTGTCAATTGAAATCGCTTTATTTTCAAGTAAATTCCCTTTACAAACTCCACATAAGGCTTTTTTATATTCGTCTTTTTTTGGAAGTTTATTTAAATTTTTACAATGAGGACAAGCAAAAATTATAGTATCCATATTCTCTCCTTTGTCACAAAACTTTAGTTGAATTATATAAATTTTTATATGCTCTGTCAAATAAATGTGATATAATTTCGTTAAAAAAGGATAGAGGAATGTTTAGAAGAGAACTTAAAAAATATGATTTAAGTGATGTTGAGAAATACCAATACGCAAGAATAGTTACAAACAAAGGCGATATATGGGTAAAACTTTTCCCGGAAGCTACGCCTAATACGGTTGCAAACTTCGTACATCTTGCAAAAGAAGGTTTTTATGACGGACTTAAATTCCATAGGGTGATTCCGGGGTTTATGGCTCAGGGAGGATGTCCTAATTCAAAAGATGGAACCAAAGGAATACCGGGCACCGGAGGTCCGGGATGGGCAATTGAATGTGAAACTGATGCTCCGAAACAGGTACATAAAAGAGGAAGTCTCTCAATGGCTCATGCCGGAAAAGATACGGGAGGCAGCCAGTTTTTTATCTGTTTTACAGACTGTCCTCATTTAGATGGTGTTCATACGGTATTTGGTGGAATAGAAGAGGGAGATGAGGAGAGTTTTAAAGTGCTTGATTTAATCAAAAAAAATGATGAAATTAAAACTATAGAAATTTATGAAAAAAGGGCTTAAAGTTTTACGATTTTAGCCCCGTATCCTCCCATATGCGGAGGTGCGTCGTGAAATTCTTTAACAAGCGGATGGTTTTTTAAAAGCTCCGTTATTCCTTTAGCAAGTATTCCTTTACCCATTCCGTGATAAATCCAAACTTCCTCTAACCCCGCAAGAGCCGCCTTGTTTAGGTATTCTTCTGTTTTTTCAAGTGCTTCTTCAAGCCTCATGCCATGAAGGTCGAGTTTGATGTCGACTTTTTGAGGTTTGGGTTTTATAATTTGTGTTTTTTGTTTTTTAGGGAGTCTGTATGGCTCAAGTGAGTTTTTTGGAATCCAAAGTTTCTTGCCGTCTATGTCTACAAGGGCGTTTTTGCCTTTTATATCGAGTATTTCTCCTATACTTGTAAAGTATTTGACTGTATCTCCGACTTTGAACTCTTTATTAATTTCGCTTTTTTTGACCTTAATGTTTGAGCGAATTTTATTTGCTTCATTTAGAGCTCTGTGAGCGTCTTTTACGGATTTAGCCTTTATAGCTTCTTTTGCTTTTTTAATTGCTTCGTTGTATTCTTTGAGAAGTCTATTTTTTTCTTTTTCTATGGTTTCATTAAACTCCTCTTTTTGACGGATAAGGGATTCTTTTAGAAGTTTTACGTCTTCAAGCTCACTTTCAAGTTCTTTGATTTTCTGTTTTTGTTCAAATTCTAAACGAGCTGATTTTTCTATAAGCACGTCAAGTTTTTCAAGGTCTTCAGAATATTCTTTTTTAGCTTTTTCTATGATGTTAAAGGGAATTCCGTATCTTTTTGCCGTTTCAAACGCATAGCTTTTTCCTATTGTACCTTTTATGAATTCGTATGTAGGTTTTTGGTTTTTTTCATCGTAAATTGCGGCGAGAAGCTCTACTTCTTCGTTTTGAGCAAGCAGCGTCGCAAGGCGTTTATGATGGGTTGTGATTACTATTCGGTTTTTTTTCATAATTTCTTCGATTATTACCTTAAAAAGGCTTGCCGCTTCGTTTGCGTCCGTTCCGAGTTCTATTTCATCTACGCCTATTAGGTAATTTTCTTTGAAAAAGACTTCTTTAAACTCTTTAATTCTTCCCGCAAACGTTGATATGTCGTTTTTTACGTTTTGAGGGTCGTCGATAATTGGTTTTATCTCTTTAAATGAAGGAATTATAGAATTTTCCCTGATTTTCATAGGAAGTAGATGTTTTGCCATATAAGCGGAGCTAAGGATTGATTTAAGTAGCATCGTTTTACCTCCGGCGTTTACACCCGTGATAATCAGCACCTGTTTGTCCCATTCAAGGTTTATTGGTTTACATTCGTTAAGGGCTGGGTGGCAGAAGTTTTGAAGTACCATTTTTTTGGTTTTGCTTGGCAGTATAAATTCAAGGTTTTCGTTTTTAGCCATAAAGATACGGGCTTGTATATGGTCGAATTTGTCAAATTCGCGGTTTATAAATTCTAAAAACTTAGTCCATTTTCTAAGGCGATTTGAAAATTCTTTTGCTATTTCATATAATATCTCTTCTTTTTGGCTTTTTAGGTTGTCTTCTTTTTCTTTTAATTTTTCAATGGTTTTTGGGAAGATATAAAAAAATCCACTCTGGCTTCTTCCTAGAATTTCGGCGTTTATTACTTTATTGTATCCGCCTCTTACAAGTAGCGTTTCTTCTCCACTTTGTACGTGGATTTGTTTGTCTACCAAAAACGGCTCAAGTTTTTTGGAGTTTATGTATTTGTATAATTGCTGGCGTATTTGGGATTTTAGCTCTTTTATGCGTTCGTTTATCATATCGAGCTCTTCAAATCCTATAACTTTACCTTTTTGGTTGTAGTGTTTGTCTATTTCCAAAATATCTTGAGGGATTTGAATTTTATCAAACCACTCACTTAAATCCTGCCATTTTCTGCTTTTAAGATATAGAAAATAACGAACAATTTTTAAAAACTCAAAAATCTGGTCGTGTTTAAGGACACCGAATTTTTTAAGATGTATTATTTCGGTATCTAGGTTTTTTACGTTTGGAGGAGCGTTAAAGTCTTTGTTTTGAAGTTTTTGTAAATATTTATAAATAGACTCTATGCTTCCTTGAATTTTAAACTCTTTTTCCCTTGCAAAAAGAGATGAGAGTTTGTTTATGTAGTCTGTTAAGTCAAGTTTGTTAATCATTCTCTACCTTATAAAATTGATATATTCGTTTTTGTATTTTACGTAATTCTGGGCGTTTTTGTATATGTTTGCCACTTCTTCGTCGGTAAGCTCCCTTATAATTTTGGCGGGAGAGCCTAAAATCAGGCTTCTTGGGGGGAATTTTTTACCACCTGTTACTAGTGCTCCGGCTCCCACTATCGATTCATTCCCAATTTCAGCCCCATCAAGGATTGTCGCACTCATACCTATAAGACACGCATTTCCGATTTTACAGCCGTGAAGCATTACGCGGTGAGCTATCGTTACGTCGTCGCCTATAATAGTAGGAAAGCCGTCACCGATTTTCTTTTCTTTTTTGTAATGCGTTACGTGAATCATACTTAAATCTTGAATTGAAGTTCTTTTTCCGATTTTTATATAATGAACATCGCCTCTTACTACACACCCAAACCAAACACTACTATCTTCTCCTATCTCAACATCCCCGATAATATCGGCACTTGGTGCAACCCACGCAGATTCTGCTATTTTTGGAAAAGTATCTTTATATCTTAATATCATTATATCTCCTTATTTCATTTTTTTAAATTCTTCAATTTTATCTCTTAACATTGCGGCTTTTTCAAATTCTAAATTTTTTGCGGCTTCTTGCATTTCTTTGCGAAGTTTTGCGATGATTGCTTTTTTTTCTTTTGGTGGAATTTTATTTTTGTTTTTAAGTTCTTTTGCTATTGCTTCATATCCTTCTTCTTTTAAGGATTTATCAAGTTTTCTAACAACGCTTTTTGGGGTAATTCCGTGAAGTTTATTATATTCTTTTTGTTTTATTCTTCTTTGAATTGTTGTTTTTATTGCGTTATACATTGATTTGGTTATTTTATCTTTTATTTTTTCCAAAACCTCTAAATCATCGTCAATTACTATAGGCTCTTCAATCTTATTCGCAAACATTAAAACCCGTCCGTTTACATTTCTTGCAGCCCTTCCCATTGTTTGAATTAGGCTTGTTTCACTTCTTAAAAATCCTTCTTTATCTGCATCAAGAATTGCAACCATACTAACTTCCGGTAAGTCAAGTCCTTCTCTTAAGAGATTAATTCCAATTAGTATATCAAATTCACCACTTCTAAGACCTCTTATTATTTCGTTTCTCTCAACTACGTCGATGTCGCTATGCATATATTTTACCTTAAGTCCCATTTCAAGGTAATATTTTTGCAGCTCTTCTGCCATTTTTTTCGTAAGAGTTGTCACAAGCACTTTTTCGCCTTTTGCGATTACCTCTTTTGCCCGGTCATATAGGGTTGCTACTTGGTCTTTACTTGGAAGTATTTCTACAACCGGGTCAAGAAGACCGGTTGGACGAATAATCTGTTCGGCAACGCAAGTTGAAATATTAAGCTCATATTCTCCGGGAGTTGCTGATACAAAAAGATAATGAGGGGCTTTGTTTATAAATTCTTCAAACTTATACGGTCTATTATCAAGTGCACTCGGAAGCCTAAAGCCGTGTTCAACTAATACCTCTTTTCTGGCTCTATCTCCGTTATACATTCCACGAAACTGAGGAAGGCTAACGTGGCTTTCATCTACTATTACAAGATAAGGCTTTTCTTTTATCTCAAAATAATCCATTAGTGAATAAGGAGTTTCTCCGGGCTTTTTGCCCGTTAAATGTCTTGCGTAGTTTTCTATTCCTTTACAAGTACCCGTTGTCTCAAGCATTTCAAGGTCAAATTCGGTTCTTTGTTTTAAGCGTTGGTATTCGATTATTTTTCCCTCTTTTTCAAACTCTTTAAGCCTCTCCCCAAGTTCTTTTTCAATGCTTTGAATTGCCTCAGCCAAGCGATTTTGTCCTACAATAAATTGATTTGCAGCATAAATTGTTATTTCTTTAAGCTCTTGTAGTTTTTCGTTTGTCATATAATCAATCGTGTAAATTCTATCAATCTCATCTCCGAAAAACTCCACTCTTATTACGTCGTCTTCAAAATATGTAGGGAATATGTCTATTACCTCCCCGTTTACCCTGAAATTTCCCCTCTCAAAATATTTGTCGTTTCTTGTGTATCCCATACTAAGAAGTCTTAGCATAAATTCTCTTTGGTTTAATTCATCTCCGATGGCGATTTTAGCCATCATTTTTTTATATTCAAGGGGGTTACCAAGTCCATAAAGTGCAGAAACCGAAGCTATTACGATTACGTCGTCATATTCAAGCAAACTGGCAGTTGCACTTACTCTTAGTCTTTCAAGCTCTGTGTTAATTGATGCATCTTTTTCTATAAACAAATCTTGTCTCGGAATGTAGGCTTCCGGTTGGTAATAATCGTAATAACTTATAAAATATTCTACGTGATTATTTGGAAAAAATTCTTTAAATTCGGAGTATAATTGTGCCGCAAGCGTTTTGTTGTGTGTAAGTATAAGGGTTGGGATTTGAAGTTTTTCTATGATATTTGCCATAGTAAAGGTTTTACCGCTTCCTGTAACTCCAATTAATGTATTGTATCTGTTACCGTTTTTTATACAGTTGCTTAGAGTCTCAATCGCCTGTGGTTGATCGCCTGTTGGTTTAAAATTTGAATTTAATTTGAACAAAACGCTCCTTTTTATTATAATTATACCAAATCTTTTAGAAAGGAAAAAAATGGATTTATTAACGAAATTAAATGAAAAAATAGACACTCTTTTGACAAAATACGCAGAACTTGAAAAAGAGAATGAAAATTTAAAAATTGAACTTAAAAACACTCAAGAACTTTTGGCTCAAAAAGAGAGTGAGTTATTAGAGTGTCAAGAAAATATGGCTTTAAAAGAACTTGAGCTTGAAGAAGTTGTAGCGAAAATAGAAACAATTATTGGAAAATGAAAAAAATCTCTTTATCCGTACTTGGAGAAAAATTCGAAATAGAACTTGAAGATGAGTTTTTTGAGTTTGTAAAAGAGGATTTATTAAAACTCCAATCTCCAACTCCTAAGGAGATTCTTTTTTTGCTGCTGGAGAATAAAAAAAAGCAGTTTGAAATTAATAAAAACGCTGAAGAAATCATTTCTAAACTGGATTTTTTTATTTAATTTATTTTATGATACGAAACTGATAATAAAATGATATTAAACTTATTTAAGAGATAATTAATTTAAGTTTAAGATTGACATTTAAATAAAAATTTATGATATAATTCTTACTAAAGAAAAAGAAAGGAGTGCTTATGAAAAAAGCGTTTACAATGATTGAATTAATTTTCGTTATCGTTATTTTAGGTATCTTAGCTGCAGTTGCAATTCCGAAACTAATGGCTACAAGAACAGACGCTAAAGTATCTGCAATTTCTCAAGAAGTGTCAAATGCAGTAAGTGAAATTCCGGCATACGTAACTTCTCAAGGAAAAGTAGGAACTATTTACAATATGTCTCAAGTAGCTAAAACATTAGTAGACCAACAGAAAGCTTATGATGCAAACCTTTCAAAAGGTAACTCTAACGCTAAAGATGATACTTATACTAGAATTGCAAACTCTATCGATACTCTTTATGTTGGGGCACAAGATGACAACGGAGATATCGAGCCTTGTATGATTTTAGACGTAAACTCAACTACTTTAGTAGTTACTGATTCAAGTGCAGGAACTGGAGCTATTTGTAAAGGCGTTCAAGCTAGAATTAAAGAAGGTAACTATACAATCGCAGGAAGCAATGTAAAATTCTAATTCTAAGAGATTCCTCTCTTAGTTTTTTTTTGAAAGATGGGAAGTAAAAGAGGAGAAATGAAAAATGCATTTACAATGATAGAACTTATTTTCGTTATCGTTATTTTAGGAATATTGGCGGCCGTTGCTATTCCTAAACTAATGTCTACAAGAGATGACGCTCAAACATCTACTCTTACGACTCAGCTTAAAGCAGCTACAAAGGAAATTATAAGTTATTATACCGCTAAGGGAGGAAAAGTTCACTTTTCCGAGATAAATAACTCTTCTCAAGTTGTTTTAAATGAACTTATTCATCACGGATGGGTAAGAGTGAAAGATGATAATCATACCGTTTTTTATTCTGATAGAGATAATAAAATAGTTTGCATAAATTATTATACTGATGGCGGTAGAATAGAAGTGGAGCAAAATAATTCGAATCATTCTCCTTTGTGTAACGATATAAAAAGAATAGTAAAAGATGCAAATTATTCCGTTTTAAGCGAAATGGTTAAATTTTAAAGGGAAAAAGTGAAAAAAGCATTTAGTATGTTGGAACTTGTCTTTGTGATTGTAATAATCGGTATTTTAGCCGCGGTTGCTATTCCTAAACTTTGGGTAACAAGAGATGACGCTATAGTCGCAAAAATTAGAAGTGACGTTTCAAATATTCGTTCGGCTATCTCTTCTAAATACGGTAAGTATGTTTTAGAAGGAAACGATAGTTGTCCATCTTTAGAAAGTTCCAATGATAACAGGCTTTTTGAGCGTGTAATGGCTTATCCTATTAAAAAAAACAGTGGTTCTATCAAGTGGGATGGAAACGGGACGGATTATAATATTACTTGGAATGATAAAGTTTTAAAGTTTCACTATTATAATAATCCGGCTGAAGGTTGTAAATTCGAATGCAATAATACCGATGCTTGTGAAGTTATGGGTGAATGAGATATTATGATGTAGCTGTTATCAATACTCCTAAAGTCTTTACATATGAGAGTGAAGGTGAGTTGAAAGAGGGGGATGTAGTTGAGGTTGAAGTTAAAAGTCGTATAGTTTCAGGATATGTAATAAAAGAAGTTAAAAAACCGGATTTTAAATGTAAACCGGTTATAAAAAAGCTTTTCTCTTTTTCTCCTAATAAACAAAAAATTGTAAATTTTATCTCTTCTTATTATGTAGCTCCCATAGGTGAGGTTGTTTCTCTTTTTTTTAAAGGAGAGTCTTTTATATCTCCTAAAGATATCGATACAAATATTAATTTAACTCCCAAACAACAGGAAGCTTTTTCGTTTTTGACTAAAAACGATGTTTCCATTCTTTTTGGGGATACCGGAAGCGGAAAAACCGAAATTTATATAAAACTTATCGAAAAGACCTTAAAGGAGGGAAAAGAAGCTCTTTTTTTACTTCCCGAAATTGCAATTACTTCTCAAATGGAAAAAAGGTTAAAAGTTTATTTTAAAGATACTTTAGCTATTTGGCACAGTAAAGTTACAAAAAAGACAAAAGAAAAGATTTTAAATGGCATAGCAAAGGGGGAGATAAAAGTAGTAGCCGGAGCTAGGAGTGCTCTTTTTTTACCTTTTGAGAATTTGGGCTTAATTATTGTGGATGAAGAACACGACGACAGTTATAAAAGCGAATCGATACCTAAATACAACGCAAAAGATTTGGCTATTTATTTTGGTAAAGTATATGGGGCGAAAGTTGTTTTAGGGAGTGCTACGCCTCTTGTTAGCGATTTGTATAAGTTTCCTTATTTTAGACTTAAAGGGACTTTTTTTAACACCACAAAAAAAAGATATTTTAGGGAAAGTTTTGACAAGTTTGTTATTGATAAAATATCCGAAACTCTTGAAAATAAAAAACAGGTAATAATATTTTTACCTACAAGGGCGAATTTTAAATATATGATTTGTGCTAGTTGTGCAAAAGCGGTAAAATGTAAATATTGCGATGTTGCTATGAGTGTGCATAAAAATAAAAGGGCACTTGTTTGTCATTATTGCAATTACACTTCTAAAATTCCTAATAGATGTGAATTTTGTGGGAGTGAAGAGTTTATAAACGAAAGAATAGGGACTAGTGAATTAAAAGAGAAGCTTGAGGAGTTGTTTCCAAATGTCGTAATTGAAAAATTTGATAGAGATATGGTAACTTCCAAAACAAGAATTGAGAAAATTTTAAAAAAATTTGCAAATAAAGAGATTGATATTTTGGTAGGTACTCAAATGCTTGCGAAAGGACACGATTATCCGGATGTTGCTTTGAGTGTGGTTTTGGATATAGATTTTGTTTTAAACAGTGCTGATTTTAGGGCAAGTGAGAGGGCTTTTGCGTTGGCTAAGCAGGTTGAGGGGAGGGCTGGTAGGAGAAGTGATGGGGAAGTGATTATTCAAACATTAAACAGAGAATTTTTTGATAGAAGTTATGAAGAGTTTTATGAAGAAGAGATTGAATTTAGAAAAGATTTAGGCTATCCTCCTTTTAATAGATTAATAAGAATTGAGTTTCAAAGTAAAAACAAAGAAGAAGCGTTTTTAAATATGCGGGAGTTTTTAAGATGCTTTGGAGAGAGAAAAGAGATTGTTGGAAGTGGAGAGGCTCCTATTTTTAAGATTAATAATGTTTATAGATATCAGGTTTTATTAAAAGGTAAAAATCTTCATAAACTTATTGCTCCTTGTGTGGATTTGAGTAAAATGAAAGTAGATGTAGACCCGGTTAGTTTTGTTTGAGTTTTTCTGGGTCTATTGCCACTTTGTAATCCGGGTCGTCTTCTTCATAAGTGCAGTATGGTCCGGCAGTTTTTAGAAGTTTTTTGCACTCATTACTTAAGTGTCTTATGGTTAGTTTTTTCCCTGCTTCAAGGTATTTTTTTGTTATTTTATCAATTGCTTCAACTCCGCTGCTATCCATTACTCTTACATTTTTAAAATCCATTACCACTTCATTCGGGTCGTTTTTTATATCAAAGCTTTCAATAAAGCTTCTGCTGCTCCCAAAAAACAATGGCCCTTCGAATTCATATATCTTTTTGTTTCCTTCCTGATAAGTTTTATAGTAAACTTTTGCGTGTTTCCAGGCAAATACGAGGGCTGATATTATAACGCCGCTAATCACTGCAATTGCAAGGTCTGTAAAGATTGTAATTAAGGTAGTTACTATTAAAATAAATGCGTCTTCTTTTGGAATTCTTTTTAGTTTATCAATACTTGCCCACTCAAATGTAGCAATACTTACCATAAACATAATTCCAATCAACACTGCAAGTGGAATTTTCTCAATCCAGTTTGATAAAAAGACTACAAATAAAATTATTAAAATTGCGGCAGTAATTCCACTAAGTCTCCCGCGTCCTCCTGATGTGTGGTTGATGATTGTTTGTCCAATCATAGCACATCCGGCCATCCCTCCAAACATTCCGCTTACTGCGTTCCCAGCCCCAAGTGCTTTTGCTTCTTTGTTACCATTTCCTCTCTCACCACTTAACTCTTCTAAAACTTCGAGAGTAAGTAAAGACTCAATCAACCCAACTAATGCCATAATTATCGCATAAGGCAAAGCGATTTTTAAAGTTTCAAGATTTAGCGGGACATCTGGGAAATGAAAGCTTGGAAATTCTCCTTTTATGTGAGCTAAATCTCCAATTGTTTTTGTGTCTATATGAAAGCCCCAAACAATTGCCGTAATTATAAGAATTGCTCCAAGTCCGGCTGGAATTGCTTTTGTAGGGAGAAAATACATTATTGCCATAGTAAGAGCTACTAAAATGTAAATCCAAAAACTCTCTCCCTTAAAAAACTGAAACTGAGAATAGGCAATTACAATGGCAAGCCCGTTTACAAATCCGTAAACTACTGGCATTGGCACAAGACGGATAAATTTAGCAAAGCCAAGTAACCCTACCGAAATTTGAATAATCCCGGCAAGTATAGCCGCAAGATAGAGGTATTCTATGCCGTATTTTTGCACAAGAGATACCACAACCACCGCAACACTCCCGGCGGCTCCGCTTATAAGCCCGGGTTTCCCTCCAAAAGCCGCTGCAATAAGCCCTAAAATAAAAGCCGTATAAAGTCCGACAATTGGCGAAACCCCTGCTACAAACGAAAATGCGATAACTTCCGGAATTAAAGCAACCGATACGACAATTCCTGCTAAGATATCATTTTTTGTGTTTTTTGCGTTATAATTTTGCAAAATTTTAGAAAACAAGTATAATCCTTTAGATGATTTTGGGGTGTGATTATACCATAATGAAGGATAAGTTATGTTTAAAAAAGTAGGTGAGTATTTTACTAATAAAGACGAAGAGTTTTTAAAAAAAAGCGATTTGGTTATTTTTTGGAACGAAGCTCCTAAGAAGCTTATAAAAAATTACGTAGTACTAGGAGGAGAAGATACTCATTCAAAAGTTGATATAAAAAGGGCTGATAAGGATTTGGCACTTCTTTTGGCAAGACTTGCGTATGTTTTTGAGATTTATAACGAAAAGTTAAAAGAGAGTGAAGAGTTTGAGGATTTTGTGGATATTTTAAAAGGTGTAAGGGTAAAAACCCAAATAAAAAAACATTTAACTACTCTTGAGGAGGTAAGCGGGGTTTTGTATTTAATAGACTCTTCAGATAAGGTTAGTATTATTTTAGGTGATGTGGATGAAGAAGAGGTCGAAGGTGTGATTAGTTTTGCTAAGATGTTTAGTGATAAAATCGGTATTTTTTCAAAAAAAGATATCAGCGATAAAAAGATAGAGTTTTATGAATAAGGAGATAAAATGAATTATTTGTTAAATACTTATGCAAGATTTGACGTAAAGTTTGAAAAAGGACTTAATGCTACTTTGTGGGATGAAAAAGGAGAGAGTTATATAGATTTTACAAGCGGTATCGGGGTTGTAAGTGTAGGGCATGGGAATAAAAGATTAGCTGATGTTATATGTAAACAAGTGAATAATATTATTCATATTTCAAATCTTTATAGAATTCCTCCTCAAGAAGAGCTTGCGGAGATTTTAGTAAAAAAGAGTGGAATTGAAGGAGGTGTGTTTTTTTGTAATAGCGGTGCCGAAGCGAATGAAACGGCTCTTAAAATTGCAAGAAAATATGGAGAGGTTAGAGGAGAGATTAAAAGATATAAAGTAATTACGCTTGAAAATTCTTTCCACGGAAGAACAATATCAACTCTTAAAGCCACCGGACAATCTAAGTTTCATCAATATTTCGGACCGTTTCCCGACGGATTTACTTACGCTAAAACTATAGCCGATATCGAAAACAAAATCGACGATAAAACTATAGCGGTTATGATTGAGCTTATCCAGGGCGAAGGCGGGGTTAACCCGTTTGACAAAGAGGAAATTCAAAACCTGGCGAAAATGTTAAAAGAAAAAGACATCCTTTTAATCGTTGACGAAGTCCAAACGGGTATCTATCGTACAGGTGAGTTTTTGGCAAGTAAACTATATGAAATCGAACCCGATATAATTACCATAGCAAAAGGACTTGGTGGAGGGGTGCCTATTGGAGCTGTAATTACAAGGCTTACCGATGTATTACAACCGGGAGACCACGGAAGTACATTTGGAGGAAACTATCTTGCCACAAAGGCTGCAATTGAGGTAATTCGAATTTTAGAAGATGAGGAGAATAAATTGAAAGATACGATAGAGTATTTTGAAAATAAAATGGTTGAAATTGTAAAAGAATTTCCTAAGCTGTTTGATAATATAAGTGGGTATGGGCTAATGAGAGCTATAAAAGCTAAAAATAGTGAAATTAGAGATGAGGTTGTAAAAAAAGCGTTTGAAAATAGAGTGCTTGTATTAAAAGCCGGAGAAAAGTCGGTTAGGTTTTTACCACCTCTTACTATAAGTAAAGAAGAGATTGACGAGGGGTTTGATAGATTAAAAGATGCAATTATTGGGGTTAATTGATGAGATACGCTTTAGTCTTTTTACCTCTTTTTCTATTTGCTTCTTTACTTAGCGATTTAAAACAAAAAGAGCTTAGTTACGATAAAAACTTCATTTTAGAAGATAGTAAAGAGACGAAAAAATCGTGGATTAATCCTATAATGATTCAATATAACTACTCAAAAGACAACTCTCTTGAGAGTGTTAAAACTACTAATCAGCTTTTAAGTATTAGCGTTAATCAGCCTATTTTTAAAAGTGGGGCGATTTATTACTCTATTAAGTATGCTAATGATTTAAAAGATTATAATCTAAAAGATTTGGAGTTACAAAGAAGAGAGCTTATAAAAAACGCCCTTGATTTGGCGTTTGATTATAAAATAGCCTTATTGAATAAAAAAATTTCTCTTTTGAATATAGAAAATACGAAAATAGATGTTTTGAGAAAAAAAGAGGCTTTTTTAAACGGAGTCGGCGATTCTTCTTTATTGAATAACGCAATTTTGTCTTTAAATAATTTAAGACTTTCTTTAGAGGATTTAAATTCTCAAATAGAGTCTTTAAAACTAAACTTCAAAAACATATCCGCTATGGATATTTCAAAAGTCAAACTTCCAAGGTTTAAGTTAATTTCTAAAAATGAGTTTATTGAAAACAATCTTGAGTTTTTAAAACGGCAAAAACTAAAAAAAGTAAAATACGACCTTTATAAAATGCAAATAGGAAACCAGCTTTTGAGTTTGAGTTTAAACGTTTCTTATAACTGGCAGGATATTGAATATTCAAAAACGATTTCTACTCTAAAAAGCAACTCTACAAATTACTATAAAATCGGATTTTCTGTTTCTATGCCTATTAGTTTTAACGCTGTAAATAAAATTCAAAAATCAAAAATAGATTATCTAAAATCAGCACTTTTGGCGGAAGATAAAAAAAATGAACTTTTAAATCTTTATAAAAGCACTCTGTTTAAAATAAAAACTTTGGATAAAAAGATTAAAATCTATAAAGAAAACGTAAAAGTTTATGACTATTTAATAGCTTCTACCGAAGATTCCATAAAAGTTGGAAATGCTACGAATTTGGATTTGAAAATTTTAGAAAATTCTAAAAAAATGATGGTTTTGAATATGGAAGTTTTAAAATTAGAAAAGCAAAAGACTCTTTTAGAAGTTTATTATAAACTTATCAATTGGAATAATTAATTTTGTAGAAGTGTTTCGAAAAGTTACGAATAGAAAAAAATAGAAAAAAATTATTACTTAATGTAACATTTGTTACTATTCATATAATATTTGTTACTATTCACACTTAAAATATCTTATTTTAATATAAGTTTTTGTTATAATACTACAATATTTATAATTTAAAGGAGTGATATGAAAGTTGACGTTTTAATTGTAGGTGCCGGTGGAGCGGGACTTTATGCAGCATTGAGTGCGGCACAGGAAGCTAAGGGAATGGAAATCGCCGTTCTTACCAAAGTGTATCCGACACGTTCGCATACCGGTGCGGCACAGGGAGGTGTTAATGCGGCTCTTGCGAATGTCGACCCTACCGATAATGAGGAGTTGCATACGTTCGATACTGTTAAGGGAAGCGATTATTTAGCCGACCAAAAAGCCACTAAATATATGTGTTATGAAGCTCCTAGAATTATCAGGGAAATGGAGCATATGGGTGTGCCTTTTAGCAGACTAAACAACGGTAAAATAGCCCAAAGACCTTTCGGAGGTGCAAGTAAAGATAGAACATGTTACAGTGCCGATAAAATAGGACATGTAATGCTTCATACATTGTACGAACAGTGTATTAAACACGGTATAAAATTTTTAAACGAATGGTTTATGTTAAACATCGCTCACGACGGAGAGAGGGTTCAAGGTGTAACAGCAATAAATATTGCAACTGGTAATATTCAGTTTATCCATACAAAAGCTATAATTTTAGCAACCGGAGGACACAGTAGGATTTACTGGGGATATACTTCAAATGCTCTAGGATGTACTGGGGACGGAACGGCTGCGGCATTTAGAGCTGGGCTTCCTCTTAAAGATATGGAGTTTTTACAGTTTCATCCAACCGGTCTTAGAAAATCTGCAATTTTAGTCTCTGAAGCGGCAAGAGGGGAAGGGGGACATCTTTTAAATAACAAGGGTGAAAGATTTATGAGTAAATACGCTCCTGAAAAAATGGAACTTGGTCCTAGGGATTTGGTTTCAAGAAGTATTATGACTGAAATTAGGGAAGGTAGAGGATTTAAAGACGAAGAGGGGAGAGAATACGTTCATCTTGATTTAACTCATTTAGGAGCGGAAAAAATAAAAGAGAGACTTCCTCAAATTAGGGAGCTTACAATTGATTTTGAGGGAATAGACCCTATAAAAGAACCTATTCCGATTAAGCCTACGGCTCACTATGCAATGGGTGGAATTCACACCGACGTAAAATGTGAAACACCGATTGCTGGTATTTATGCAGCGGGTGAAGCACAATGCGTAAGTGTTCACGGAGCTAACAGACTTGGCGGTAATTCACTTCTTGATATTGTAGTATTCGGACACGTAGCTGGTAAAGAAGCTGTAAGATATGCTGAAGGTACTGACTTTGCAAGAGGTGGTCAAGGACAGCTTAAAGACGATGTTAAATTTATTCAGGAATTGTTTGAGAGAAAAAGTAAAGAAACATTAGGTGATTTAAGAGAAGAGCTAGGTGAAATTATGTTTAGACATTTCGGTGTGTTTAAAAATGAAAAAGAGATGCAAGAGGGATATGAAAAACTTAAGAATTTAATCGAAAGGGCTAATACGAACCTTGCGGTGGAAGATAAGTCGAAAGTATTTAACACCGACTTACAAAGTCTTCTTGAATTTTACAATTTACTTGAAATTGCGGATGTTTTGGCTTACGCTTCGCTTCAGAGAAAAGAATCCCGCGGTAGTTTTTACAGGGATGATTATCCGAAAAGAGATGATGAAAACTTCTTATATCATTCGATGATTACTAAAAACAGTGACGGAAGTTTTAAATATGAAAAAGGTGAAGTCGATTTAAGCCTTTACGAACCGGCTGAAAGAAAATATTAATATCAATGTAAAATGGACAATGGAAAATTGAAAATGAAATTCTACATTTTACAATTGTAAAATTGTCCATTCTTTTTGGTCTCCCGGGCGGGATTTGAACCCACGACCTTCGGATTAGGAATCCGACGCTCTATCCGACTGAGCTACCGGGAGGTAATTAAAATTATAACAAAAAATTAAATAGTTTTTTCAAAATATGTTATGCAAAAAGGAAGAGTTATGAAAAAAATTAAATACATAACGAGAATAAAAAGATACAACCCCGATACTAAAGAGAGTTATTGGCAGGATTTTGAGGTTGAGGTTGAAGACAGTTTAACGGTTCTTGAACTTTTAATGTATATAAAAGATAAAATTGACGAAAGTTTAACTTTCAGAGCGTTTTGCAGAAGTGCCATTTGTGGCAGTTGTGCGATGATTATTAACGGACGTGCCGGGCTTTCTTGTAAGATTCAGGCAAAGGATAAAATCAAAAACGGAGTTATAAAAATAGAACCTCTTAACCATTTACCGGTAATAAAAGATTTGGTTGTGGATCAAGAACCTGCATTTGACAAACTCAAAAAAGTAAAACCGTACCTTGAACCCGACCCTAAAAAAGTTCCTGATAATTTGAAAGTCGAATCTTTGGTGTTGCCGGAAGAAGTTGCTAAATACGACAAACAGACGGACTGTATTTTATGTATGGCGTGTTACGGTCAGTGTAATGCACTTGAGGGTGAAGCCGCATATCTTGGGCCGTTTCAGCTGACTAAAGCTTTTAGGTTTATAATGGATTCAAGAGACGGTATGGATGTTGAGGAGAGAATTAAGCTTGTTGAAGAAGCCGGAATTTGGGATTGCGTTCAGTGTCAAATGTGTCTTGCCGCGTGTCCTAAAGGTATTAAACCGGCTGAAGACATACTTGAACTTAGAAGAATAGCCAAAGACACCGGTGAAGACAATATGGCGACAAGAAGAGCCAAAGTCTGGTTTGCAAACGTGTTTGAAACGGGACAGATCGATAAATGGCATTTACCTGAAGTAGCCATAGGAGATGAGGAAGGAGAGGAAATTACCAAAAAACTTGAAGAAGAGTTCAGAAGCAGAGGTTTAAAAGAAGAGGAATTCGCACCTAAGCCGTTTGAGGGAATTAAAGACTTCCAGAAATTTATTAAAAAACTTG
The DNA here is from genome assembly GCA_964445785.1 of uncultured Nautiliales bacterium. GTDB lineage: Bacteria > Campylobacterota > Campylobacteria > Campylobacterales > Nautiliaceae > Nautilia. The sequence goes on along the minus strand of CAYULY010000002.1, from coordinate 78,231 downwards.
AAAAGGAACTGTAATGAAAAAAATAGGTATATATCCTGGGTGTTGCTTTCAGGGAGCCGATATTCATAATTACGATATAACAGTTGATTTTTTAAATAAAATGGGAGTGGAAGGAATTCTGCTCGAAAAAACCGCTTGTTGTGGGGGAGGGGTGCTTGATGAAACGAATAAAATGATAGTTTACGGAATTAATGCAAGAAATATAGCTTTAGCGGAAGAGAAGGGAGTTGATTTGTATACACCTTGTAATACGTGTTATATGATTATCGCAAAAACTAAACTCGCACTTGATTCCGACCCGGAACTTAAAGAAAAAATTAATAAAATTTTGGCTGAAGAGGGACTTGAGTATAAAGGTGAAGCGAAAATTTACCATACTTTAAATTTAATTAGAGATTTTATAGGAATGGATGAATATAAAAGTAAAATCAAAAGAAAATTAGAAGGTGTAAAAGTGGCTTCTTATTATGGATGTCACGTTTTAGCTCCTAATGAAGTAGCTTTGGACGACCCGGAAAATCCTACTGTTTTAAAAGAGATTTTAGAACCTTTAGGGGTTGAGGTTGTTGAAGGGTATCAATACGAACAAACTTGTTGCGGATATCACGCAAGATATACAAACCCCGGCCAAAAAGAACGCCTTGCAGTAAAACCTCTAGAGGGAGCTAAAGAAGTCGGAGCAGATATTGTGGCTACTCCGTGTCCACTGTGCCATAAAGCGATGGACGGATATGAAGAACCTATACTTCAAGTAACTCAACTAATTAACGTTGCTTGCGGTTCGACTCCGGAAGAAGCGTTTTGGAATATTAATAAAACGGAAGTTAAAATCTCTTTATAACTTCTTTTTTTCTTTTTTCAGTATAAATTCATCTAAATGTTTTATAATTTTTAAAAAGGATTAACGATTCGTTATGATATTCTTGAAAAGATAGGGGAAGGTAACAGAGGCGAAGTGTATAAAGCCCGTTTGGAAGACGGGAGAATTGCAGCTATTAAATGGGCTAAAAATTATGAAATAGATAAAGAGTGGGAAATTTTAAAATATTTAGACGGATTTATAGCCCCAAAGCCTATTGAGAGGGGAAGACGTTATTTTATAATGGAGTATATCGAGGGTAAGCCTTTAAAAGAGTTTTTAGGAAGTGAAAAGTATTATGAAGTTTTGAAAAAATCTTTAATATCAGCTTATGAGCTTGATAAAAAAGGAGTTTTTCATTCTCAATTAGGCAGATATTACCATATTTTTTATTCTGATAATGAAGTGAGGTTTATTGATTTCGAAAGAGCTGTTTTTAGTGAAAATCCCAGAAATTTTATGCAGATAGTCGGATATTACTTGTTTAGGGATGAAAATTTTGATAAAAACGGTTTAAATAGAGCAATTGAGCTTTATAAATTTTCAAAAGAAGAGGGGCTTAAATTTTTGTTAAAGGTAATGGATGAGAGTTAATATTAAAAGATTTTTGAATTCAAAAACATGGTTTGAAACGTTTGAAGTTGAATTTAAAGAGGATGAGACTATTTTGGAACTTCTTGATAGGTTGAAAAAAAAAGAGCCTTCTCTTACTTATAGAAGTTTTTGCAGAAGCAATATTTGTGGAACTTGTGCCGTTAGGGTTAATGATAAAACGGTTTTAGCGTGTAAATCCAAAGTAAAAGATTTTTTGCAAAATGATGAGCTTGTAATTGAACCGGTGTCAAGAAGTAAAGTTATAAAAGATTTGGTGGTTAAGCATGATTATATTGAAGAGGCAGTTAGAAAAAATAAGTTATGGTTTGAAGATGAGATTAATACTAATCAAGAAAATTTGCAAACACCAGAAGAACTTAAAAAATATGATAAACAGACAGATTGTATTATGTGTATGGCTTGTTATTTTGAGTGTGAGGCACTTGATTATACTTCGGATTTTGCCGGACCTTTTATATTTACGAAGTATTTTAGGTTTGTATTTGATAGCAGAGATAAAAGCGATAAACAACAAAGAATAGAACTTGCAAAAGAAAACGGGCTTTATAGTTGTATAAACTGTCAAAAATGTATTATGGTGTGTCCTAAAGAAATAGCAAGTGCTTTTGATATAAAAGCTTTACAGGCAAAAGATTTAAATCCTCCTATGCAAAACTTTGATTTCGGAAGTTTTGATATCGGGTTTAACGGGTTTTGAAGAATTTGAAGTTTAAAGGGGATTGATGGCAAGAGAACCAGATATTAATTTTATTTGGGAGGAAGTTAAATTTAGAGATATTGGGTTATCTAAGAAAAATTTAATTACCAGAACAGATAAAGAGGGGGTAATTACGTTTGCTTCTAAAGCCTTTAGTGATATGAGCGGATATTTAAAAAATGAACTTTTAAATATCCCCCATAATATAGTAAGACACCCTTTTATGCCCGAATCGGTTTTTAAAGATTTATGGGAAACTATTTTATGTGGAGGGGAGTGGAGGGGGATTATAATGAATTTAAGAAAAGACGGAAGATACTTTTGGGTTGATACTAAAATCAATCCTATAGATAAAAACGGAGATTTGACTAATAACCCTGAAAAAATAGTTGGTTTTGTAGCCGTTATGAGTAAACCTTCAAGAACCGATATAAAAACGATAAAAAAAATATATGGAAGTATAAGAAAATCTGAACTTTCAGATAAAAAAGAATTAAGACCTTGGGAGAAGGAGTTATTAAAGACATTATGAAAGAGGAGTTTTTTATAAAACATATTAATTCAAAATTTATAGGGGATGATGGGGCTTTTATAGATAAGAAGGTGTATGCTAGTGATATGTTTTTTGAAGATATTCATTTTAAAAAAGAGTGGTTTAGTTTAAAAGATATAGCGATTAAAGCTTCTTTGGTTAATTTGAGTGATATTGTAGTTATGAACGCAAAACCTAAGTGGGTGCTTTTAGATATAGGGTTTCCGAAGAGTTATACTTTAAAAGAGATCAAAGAATTAGTCCAGGGGTTTAATGAAACAGCTAAAAAGTATGGGTATGAGATAATAGGGGGAGATACAATAAAAAATTCTAAACTTGCCATAGCTATGACGTTTGTGGGAGAGAGTAAAAAACCTGTTTTTAGAAAAGCCAAACTAAATGAATATGTCGCTTTTACCGGAGACTTGGGAAGTGTGGATAGAGATTTGAAGAGGCTTTTAAGAGGAGGAAAAATAAATAAAAACTCCAAATTTATAAGACCTACAATAAGAGATAAGTTTTTTTATAAAGCAAGTAGGTATATAACTTCTGCCCTTGATATAAGTGACGGACTTTTTAAAGAGCTTGAGAGGATTTCAAAAACCTCAAAAGTAGGATTTAAATTTTTTAAAAAATTTGATAAAAGGATAGGTTGCAGTGGAGAAGAGTATGAAATTTTGTTTACTTTTCCTAAGAAAAATTTAAGTCATATATTAAATATAGCCAACCGGACAAGAACTAAAATAAACGTTTTTGCCGTTACGAAAAGAGGTAAGTTTAGAAGTATTTGTAAAGAAAATCATTTTTAAAGGATTAATATGAAAAACGCTATTAAGGATTTGTTTGATTTTAAGATTTTAAAATATGCCATTTTGCCGTTTGTTTTGGATTTGGTTTTTTGGGGAATTATATTTTTTATATTTTCCGATGATATTTTAGGGTTTATTCACTCGTATGTTGGGATGTTGCCTTTTGGAGAGAGTTTTAATAACTTTTTAACCAACATAGGCGGGGGAATTGTTTTAGCCATAGTTTATTATGAGTTGGTTGTATTGACGCTTGGAGTTTTTTCCTCTTTTTTTGTGGATAAAATAGTAAAAGAGATTAATCAAAAGCATTATAATTTAAAAGAGAGAAGAGTTTCTTTGATAAAAGGGGTTTTGACAAGTTTAAAATCTTTTTTGGTTTCCGGTATTGTTTTTTTATTTACTTTTTATTTACTTTTTGTGCCTTTTTTAAATATTGTTTATCAAGTGTTTATTTGGGCTTTGGCGAATAAAAAACCTCTTCTTTTTGACAGTGTAGGCAGTTTTTGCGATTTTGAAGAGATAGAAAAAAAATATAATTTTTCTATATGGAGTCTGGTTTTTTTGACTTCGGTTGTTTATTTTATACCTATTGTTTCTTTATTTGGGTATACTATTCAATTAATTGTTTTGGCAAACTTTTTGCTTAATAAATGTAAAAAAGGATAAATATGATATATTCTCACGCTCCTATTAACTTTCATTTTAATAAAAACTCCGAAAACTTCGTCGTTGAAGAGGTGCCTCTTTATAATTTCGAACATACCGGCGAATGGCTTATGCTTCACGTTAGGAAAAAAGATTTAAGTACTAATGATGTTGTAAATATTTTCTCTAAACTTGGCATTAACAAAAGAGATATCGGATATGCCGGACTTAAAGATAAAGACGGACTTACCATTCAGTGGATGAGCGTACCTAGAAAATACAGAGATAAATTTAAGAACTTTTCTCATTCTAAAATTAAAATTTTAGAAAAAGATTTGCATAGAAATAAATTGAAAATAGGACATTTAAAAGGAAATAACTTTTTTATAAGACTTAAAAAAGTACTTCCGGTAGACGCTAAGAAAATAGAAAGGGTACTTATAGATATTAAAAAATACGGTATTCCCAACTTTTTTGGATATCAGAGATTTGGTAAATACGGAGATAATTTCGAACAGGCAAAAGAGTTTATTTTTGGAGATAAGCATATCAAAAATAAAAGACTTCAAAAGTTTTTAATAAGTGCTTATCAGTCCAAACTGTTTAACGATTGGCTTATGGAGAGAATTAAGCTTAGTAATATTTTCGATATGAAAGATAATGAACTTAAATTTTTAGGGTATTCAAAAGAGCTTATTAAATTCGTAAAATCTCAAAAACACCCTTTTAAGTTACTTCCGGGAGATGTAATGTGCCATTATCCTTTCGGGAAGAATTTTTATTTGGAAGATGTAAGCGATAGTGAGAGATTTTATAAAAAAGAGATAATTTCAACCGGTCTTTTACCTGGAAAAAAAGTTTTAAGGGCTAAAGATTTTGCGAGGGAGATAGAAGAGAAATACGATGAACTTCTTCCGGCTGATGGAGACAGAAGAAGTGCTTGGATTTTTCCGGAAATTATTGATAAAAGATATATTAAAGACAAAGCTTGGTATGAGATTAAATTTTTCTTACCAAAAGGCAGTTATGCGACCGTTTTAATTGAAATTTTAAAAAACGGAATAAGCGATAATTTGATAACTTACAAAGGCGATAAATGAGTCTTCCTCAAATAGCTACCCTTGTAGCTACTTTAATTGCTTTTATTTTAGCCGTTATAAAAATTGTTGTGGGAGTGATGAGTGGGAGTGTCGCTGTAATTGCAAGTGCTTTGGACTCTGTTTTGGATATGGTTATTTCTATTTTTAATAATATTGCCGTTAAGGTTAGCGAATCAAAACCAAGTGATAAGTTTAATTACGGAAAAAGTAAAATAGAAGCATTGGCTGCTTTATTTGAGGGTGTTATTATTACTCTTAGCGGGGGTTATATTATTTATGAAGCTATTAATAAAATTATTCATCACAATAAAATAGTTGAAATCAATTACTCTATTTATGTTATGCTTTTTTCCGTTTTTATGACTTTTGGGCTTGTGCTGTTTTTGAGTTTTGTTTATAAAAAGACTAATCACTTGATAATAAAATCTGATTTACTACACTATAAAACTGACCTTTTGACAAACGGGGCGGTTTTGGTATCTTTGGTTATAGTGAAGCTTAGTGAGTTTTATTATGTTGATTTTGTACTTTCTATTGTTATAGGGCTTTATATTATAAAAGAGGCGAGTAAAATTATAAAAGAAGGATTTGAAATTCTTCTTGATGTTTCTTTGGATTTTCAAACGGTTCAAAAAATTAAAGAAATAATAAAACAAGAGCCTTTTGTTATTGATTTTCATTGTTTAAGGACAAGAAAAGCCGGGAATAGAAATTTTGTCGATGTTCATTTAGTGCTTATATCGGATATGAAACTAAAGCTTGCCCATATGATAGTGGAAAGAGTTGAAGAAAAGATTAGAAAAATAGACCCTGATAAAAAGTGGATAATCAATATCCACGCCGATCCGTATGATGATTTTCATATTAATAAAATTCAAGAGGAGTGCGAATAATGACTATTAAAAGTATAATATCTACGCGTCATCACGACGCGTTGGTTAAAGAGCTTGATGAAATAGGAGAAGAGAAAATTATAGATATTTCAAAATATTTTTCTAAAAATAAAATAGATATTTTGGTTATAACTGAAAATAAAAAGCCTGTTTATGTATTAACAAGTAGTAATATTATTGATGCTTTAGTCGAACATATGGAAGTGATGAGTATTTATGCTTATATTGATAATAAACCTAAAAAAGTGGTATCTGTAAATGAAGAGGAATCGGTATTTGAAGCTTATAGGCTTATGAGAAATAGACAAATACATCATTTGGTGGTGGTGGATGAAAAAGGATATTATAAAAGTGTAATTAACTTTTTGGATTTTACTTCTTTTTTGACCGAAATTGCTTTAAAAGATGAAATGACCGGTCTTTATAATAAAAGATTTTTTGAGTTTTTAATAGACAGATACAGTAATGAAAATATTGAAATTGGAATTATATTTTTGGATTTAAACGATTTTAAAATTATAAACGACAAATACGGACATATTTTTGGAGATGAGGTTATTAAAACGGCAGCTTCTATTATTCGTCAGTCAATTAGAAATATCGATTATGCTTTTAGATTCGGAGGAGATGAGTTTGTGATAATGATTTTTGCAAGTTATGAAGTTTTGAAAAAAGTTGCAAGAAGAATAGAAGATAGAATAAATTCTGCAAAAGTAGGGGATATAACTATTTCTTGTAGTTTAGGATATGCTCATTATAAAACAGATTTAAGTAATTTAAAAGAAGTTATAAAAATTGCAGATGAGAATATGTATAAAAGAAAAAAGGAGATTAAGAGTTAAGGGCTTTAACTGCCTCTAACATCTTAATTCCAGCTTCGTTTACACTGTTTCTACCTAGATATTTAGCTTCTCTAGCTGCTATGTAGGCTTTATCGAATGTTTCTTTTGTAAGTCCGGATTTTTTAATCGCTTCTTTAATGTTTTGAGGTAGGATTCTGATTTTTTGTTCTTTTACATACATACTACCAGTATCTGCGATTGCTTTTACAACCCTATAAATTGTTGGGTTAATAGGTGCACCGAATCCTTCCGGAACTCCACTCATAGCGTCGTCCATTAAAGTACCGAATTCCGTTTCTATAATATGACCGTCAGGTAAGATTTCTATAAATCCTTTTGCTTCTAGTTTGTCTAAAGCTTCAATAATTTTTCTTTTTTCGTCTTCGTCTTTTCCTTCAAGCAGTTCTTCACAAGCCATTCCGTTGCTTGGGATTACTTTAAAGATATCCATTTCATATTTTGTCATAAACGGTATTTTCTCTTGGGTTGCAAGGTATTCATATAATAATCCAGAACGACTTGGTTCATATGTTCCTAAAATTCTTTCGTTTCTAGCTTCCAATACCCACTCTTTGTTTGGAGCACTGAAGATTTTGTTTGAAATAGTCAGTGTTTTTACCGACCAGCTGTGAATACTTCTTTCGTCATTATTTTGGTCGTTGATTACTTTTTCTCCGTTTTTAGTTACGAAGTAAACCGCTTTACCTTTTTCGTCGACACCTTCGGTAATTAAACCGAACGCTTCAAGGCTGTATAGGTATTCTCTTAAATCGAAGTTGTCTTCAAACCATTTTTTCTTATCCGCTAAATCTTGGAATTTTTTAGCAATTTCTTGTTTAAGCTTTGGCATTTCGTTTAGTTTTCTACCGTATTTTTCGATTAGTTTTTTGTATTCTTTTACTTTTCTTTCAATTAATTCAGCTTTAATTTCATCAAATGTAGGTGTTTCTTCCGGATTATTCGGAACTTTTTCTTCCCAGATTTTTTTAATAGTTTTTAGAGTTTCGATTTCTTCAATTTCAATAGCGAATGTTTTTAACGGTTTTTCTACGTTTTCTTTTGCAATTCTGTAAACTTCTAGAGCTTTTTCACCGGCTTTTGTTAGGTTATCTACATCAGTAATGTATCCTAATTCTTCAAGTTGAATAGCACCTTCTAGAGGAATTTCTTCTCCATCCGCTACTTTTGCGATATCTTCAAGAATTGATAAATCAAGTACACTACCTTCACTTGCCCAACCACCGTAAGTTAGAGTTTCTTTTACAGCTTGTCCGAGTTCTGTGAATGTGTAGTATTCTCCGTTCGGTACAGAGTAAGCGATTAATCTCATAGCTTCAAGTAGGTCTTTTTTATTCCCTTCTACCGGTAGATAGTGTGCGTCTGTCGGTCCTTGAGGAGATTTTCTTATATATTCTGCAAGTTCAGCGTCAATTACAAGTTCCGGAGTTGTAATTTTATAAGCGTCATATAAGTCGATTGCTTCTTGAGTAAGTTCTCCGTTTGCTGCAAAACCTCTTTTTTCAAGTTCTTCGTTTGTTACTTTTGTAGTTTTGTTTTTGTTTTTAGCAGCAGCGTCAATCATAGCAATAACTTCACTGCTTACTATTTTTTTTACTTTTGAATCGATTTTATCTTTAATTCTATTTAGTACGTCAGCTACAATTCCACCTGCATATGTTAGTTCGATTGTTGCCGGTGTAGGGAACTTTACAAGCCCACTTAGGTTTAATTCTTCAACTATTTCATTGTTTAGAGCGTCTACACTTAGAGTTTTCTCTTTTGAGTTTAATAAGCTAAGCATAATGTTTAGTGCTTCGTGTCTTATAATCATTTCTTAGTCTCCTTTCATAAAGATTTATAAAATTATACAAACATAATTAGCTTAAGTCAAGAAGACTAAAGCTGATTATGTTGTTAATTTTAATGAAAATTAATTTTTTTCAGGATTTATGGCTTTTGCTATTAAAATAGAAATTCCGTACAGAATTAAAAGCGGTACTGCCATTGCTATTTGAGAGAAAAGGTCAGGAGGTGTTAAAATTGCTGCAATAAAGAAAATAATTACAATGGCGTATCTTGAGAAATCTTTTAAAGTTTTATCGGTTACTAAGCCTAGTTTTGCCAAAAAGAACGTTACGACCGGCAATTCAAACGTAATACCGAATCCTATCATTAATTTTAAAGCGACGCTTACATATTCACTTATTTTAAGCATTGCTATCATATCGTTTCCACCGAAATTGATTAAAATTTTAAATCCTACCGGGAAAATTACGTAATAAGCAAACGCCGCTCCCGTTAAAAACATTATGGTTCCGAAAAATACAAACGGAATTAACAGTTTTTTTTCGTGTTCATACAGTCCTGGAGCTATAAATTTCCATATTTGATATAAAGTTATCGGTAGAGTTGCAAATATAGCGGTATATAGAGCTATTCTTACTGCCGTTGCAAATGGTTCTATTATATTGGTAAAAATCATTTCTGACGTATTATTTATCTTTAACGCTTCCATTGCCGGTTTCGCAACCCATAAGAATATCTCTTTCCATTCTATAAAAGCAATAAAAAAAGCAATAAAAAAAGCAATTAGAATTTTTATTAATCTTTCTCTTAATTCGTATAAATGAGGTTTAATATCTTCAAGCATTTATTTCTTTTTCTTTAGGAGTTTCTTTTTTATTTTCGGCTTCTACTTTTTTAATACCCGCTTTATCGGCGTTTTCTTCATCCTTTACGGCATCTTTGAAGTTTTTTATACCTTTTCCTAGACCTTGAGCCAGTTCAGGAATTTTTTTACCTCCAAACAGTAGTAAAACAACAACTAAAATAGCTACGATTTGCCAAGTTCCTATCATTTTCGATCCTTTTTTTAAGAATTTTAGCATAAATTTAAAAAATGGTGTTAAAGTTTGCTAAAATTTTGAGACTTTTTTTAAAGGATTGAGGATGAAATTAGCTGTTTTTGATTTTGATTCAACTTTAATGGACGGAGAGACGATAGATTTTTTGGCGGAGCCTTTGGGACTTAAGGAAAAAGTAGCTTCTATTACCGAAATGGCTATGCGAGGGGAGCTTGATTTTTTTGAGAGTCTTATTATGAGGGTAAAACTGCTTGAAGGTCTGGAAGAAAAAAAAGTAAATGAAATTTGTCATAATCTTCCTCTGATGCCCGGGGCTAAAGAAATTGTAAATGAACTTAAAAAAAGAGGGGTTAGGGTTATATGTTTTAGTGGAGGTTTTAGAAACGCTACTTCTTATGTAAAAGATTTAATAGGGCTTGATGGAGATTTTAGTAACGTTTTGCACGCAAAAGACGGCATTTTAACGGGATTGGTCGGTGGAGAGATGATGTTTAGCCACTCAAAAGGCGATATGCTTAAGAGAATTCAGAATATTTTAGGTGTGGGTAAAGAGGATACTATGGTTGTAGGTGATGGGGCTAATGATTTGAGTATGTTTAAATACGCAAAAACAAAAGTGGCTTTTTGTGCCAAGGAAGTTTTGAAAAAAGAAGCGAATATTATTATAGAGGAAAAAGACCTCATGAAAATTTTGGATTTTATATAATAAGGAGAAATAATGACTAGTATTTGGGTTGATTATTTAGACAGGGAGTTTTTGGATACGACGTTTAAGGAGTGGGTTAAGAGTGGTCTTGTAAACGGGCTTACCAGTAACCCGGCTATTTTTGCAAATGCCCTTAAAAAAGATGTTTATAAAGATGATTTTGAGAGATTAAAAGGTAAAACTCCAAAAGAAATTTATGAAGAGATTGCAGTAAAGGATATTCAAAAAGCGTGTGATATACTTGAGCCTTTATATACGCAAGGAAACGACGGATATGCGAGTATCGAAGTTGACCCGAGACTTATTAACGATACAAAAGGCACTATAGATGAAGCGTTAAGACTTGTGGATAAAATTGAAAGAGATAATCTGATGATTAAAATTCCGGCAAACGAGGCCGGAGTAAAAGCTATGGAAGAGCTTGCGAAAAGAGGAATAAACATAAACGCTACACTTGTATTTTCCCCAAATCAGGCAATGCGAGCGGCTGAAGCGATTGCCAAGGGTCCAAGAACGATTGACGGGGTTATTTCGGTATTTGTAAGTAGATTCGATAGAAAGTTAAATTCTCTGCTTAAAGAGAAAAATTTAGCTCAAGATAGAGTAGGGTTTTTTAACGCTATAAAAATTTACAATCAGATTGAAGAGATGAAAATGCCAAACATTAGAACTCTTTTTGCGTCAACCGGAGTTAAACAGGACTATTTACCGAAAGATTATTATGTGCAAAATCTATATCTTCCTCATTCGGTGCTTACTTTGCCGCTTGATGTAATTGATGTTATTAAAGATAAAGAAATGAAAGAATCATTTCATTTTCAGACAAAACATATTGACGGATTTTTCTCATTTCTAACGTCGGCTGGAATAAATATGCAAAAAGTTTATCAAGAGTTGTTTGAAGAAGGTGTTGAAGCGTTTGAAAAAGCATTTGAAGATATGTTAAAAACTATAAAATAAAAAGGGGAACGATATGACAAGACAGGATTTGAATAAATATTTAACGGCTTTAATTAAATATGAGGGTAGTGACTTGCATATTAAATCCGGAAACGGAATTAAAGCCAGAATTCAAGGTAAACTTGTAACGATGGAAGCTCCTTTTTTGAAAAAAGAAGACGTTTTGAATTTGGTTAAAGAGATACTTCCTTCAAGATATGAAGAGTTTTTAAAAAATAAAGAGCTTGATTTTAATTATAAACTTAATGATGATTACAGATTTAGGGGGAACGCGTTTTTTCAAATTGAAGGTCCTTCGCTGGTTTTTAGGGTAATTCCTACTAAAATTCCGTCTTTGGACGAGTTGAAACTTCCGAAGGTTATGCATAGATTTGCGGAGGTTGAAAGAGGCCTTGTTTTGGTAACAGGGGTTACGGGTAGTGGTAAATCTACAACCCTTGCCGCTATAATTAACGAAATAAATATGAATAAGCCTAAACATATAATTACTATAGAAGACCCGGTTGAGTTTGTACATAAAGATAAAAAATGCTTAATAAACCAAAGAAGTTTAGGGGATGATACGTTGAGTTTTTCTAGAGCCCTTAGAGCTGCACTTAGGGAAGACCCGGACATTATACTTGTAGGTGAGATGAGGGATAGAGAGACTATTGAAATCGCACTTCACGCTGCGGAAACGGGACATTTGGTATTTTCCACACTGCATACGCTTGATTCGAAAGAGACTATTAATAGAATTATCGGAGTCTTTCCGGTTGAAGAACAAGACAGAATAAGAATGGTATTAGGTTCTATTTTAGAGGGGGTAATAGCTCAAAGGCTGGTTCCGACGGTTGATGGTAAAAGAACGGCGGCTATGGAGATTCTGGTAAGAACTCCTAGAATTAAAGATTTGATTTTACAAAATAGGGATAATGAATTAAAAGATGTTTTGGAGGAGAGTAAAAAAACTTATGGTACTCAAAGTTTTGACCAGCATTTGGTCGATTTGGTATTACAAGGAAGAGTTGCGGAAGAAGTGGCACTTGATTATGCTACAAGTAAAGACGACTTTAAACTTAAGCTTAAAAAAGCTAAGCTTGAGAGTGGGGTTGAAGTTGTTGAAGAGTCTAAAATCGGACTTAAAGATAGTTGAAAATAAATTTTTTTTGGATATAATTTCAGTTCTAAAAAACAAAAGGAGACAATATGCTTGAAGGAATAATCAGAGAGAGTACTTCTAAAGCTGCAACTAAAAAGCTTAGAAGAGATGGTTATCTGATTGCGAATATTTATGGAAAAGGTCAAGAAAACGTAAATGCTGCATTCAAAATGGGAGATTTCTTAAAATATCTAAGAAACAAAGAACATCTAGTATTCCCGGTAAAAGTTGGAGATAAAGAATATAAAGTAGTTGTACAAGAGTATCAAAAAGACCCGGTAACCGGTGAACTTTTACACGTTGATTTACTTATGGCTCAAGATGGTGTAAAATCTTATTATCACGTTCCTATTAAAATTAAAGGAACTCCAATCGGACTTAAAAATAAAGGTGTTTTAATTTACCACAGAAGAAGAATTAAAGTAAAAGCGGCACCTGAAAATCTACCTGATTTCTTTGAATTAGATGTAAGCAACCTTGATGTAGGTGATAACATTTTAATTAGAGATATCGAAATGCCAGAGGGAGTTGAGTGCTATCTAAATCCATCTATTCCGGTAGTAGGTGTGATTAAGGCTAAATAACACTCCTCTTTCTTTTTTTATTTATTGGAGGATATATGAAATTAATTGTGGGACTGGGAAATCCGGGTAAAAAGTATGAATTAAATAGACATAATGTCGGATTTTTGGCAGTAGATTATTTAATTGATGTTTTTAACGCTTCTAAAATAAACTCTTCTTTTAAAGGTGAGCTTTTTAAATTCAAAGATTATCTTTTTTTAAAGCCTACGACTTTTATGAATTTAAGCGGTGAGAGTGTTGTTTTGGTTAAAAACTATTATAAAATCGATAATGAAGACATTATAGTTATTCACGATGATATCGATTTAAAACTAGGTGCTTTGAAGTTTAAAAGAGGTGGAAGCAGCGGCGGTCACAACGGTTTAAAATCTATAGATAAACATATAGGAAACGATTATTACAGAGTAAGAGTAGGTGTCGGAAGACCAGAAAAAAAAGAAGATGTCGTTAATTATGTTTTAAATGATTTTAGTGAAAATGAGTTTGAGTGTATAAAATCACTTTTTCCTAAGATAGAGAAAGCCATACAAGATATAAAAAACGCTCCTAGCAGATATTCTCAAAAAGAGTGTTAGGTGTATGTTTTTTATATTGCTTTTAAATATTTAAAAAATTTTGTTTTTATTCTTCTCTCACTTAGTGCTTTTTATGTTATTATAGATTTAATAGCCAATTTTCAAAAACTTCCTTCATCTTCAAACCTTGTAGTGCTTTATATTTATTATATTTTGCTTTATAGCTTCGATATGTTTTACTCTTTGGCATTGGTATTTGCTTTTTTGCTTACTCTTTATCATATGATAAAGTTTAACGAGCTTGTGAGCTTTTACTCTTTAGGCTTTAGTGTTAAAAAAATTTTAAAGCCATTTTTAATGGTGGGTGGGATTGTTTTTATTTTCTTTTTAATGTTTGAATTTACAAAATTCGCTTATTTTAGAGAGTATGCAAATGCGATTTTAAGCAACAAACAGCATGTAAATTCCGATTTGTTTGTAAAATACAAAGACAGAGTTGTATTTATGAAAAAATTAAATCCTCTTATAAAAACTGCTTACGATATTAAGGTGTTTTATTTAAAGGATTTTAAAGTTTATAAAATTTTAGTGGCTAAAGAGGCTAAATTTAAAGATGATGTTTGGGAAGTGAAAAAAGCTTATATTAGTTTTATTACTCCAAGCAGAGTGTATCATTACGTAAAAGATGTAAAAATTTTAAAAGATTTTAAGCCCAAAATTATTTCTAATTTAAAACAGTTAAATTCTATATCTTTGTATGATGCTATTTTAGCGATTAAAATTTTTAAAGACGTAAACGTAAGTATTCTTCTTAGTATAGTTTTGTTTAAGATTTTCAGTGCTCTTAATATGATATGTTTGATTGTTATATTTTTGATTTTATCTCCAATTCATCCGAGAGTAGCGAATGTTTCGGTTTTTTTGGTAAAATCCGTGCTTTTTACGATTTTGCTTTGGGGAAGTGAACTTATGATTTTTAAATTCGCAAAACAGGGCGTTTTAAATCCTTATGTATTGATACTTCCTTTTTTGCTTGTATGTTGTTATTCAATTTATCTATTTTATAAGGAGAAATAATGGATTTTAAAAAGTTAGCACAAAAATACGGGACACCTCTTTATGTGTATGATTTTAATCATTTTGAAAATCAGTTTAATGAGCTTAAAAAAGCTTTTAAAGGAAGAAAGAGTATAATCTCTTATGCTGTAAAGGCAAATTCTAATTTAAGTGTAATTAAAAAATTTGCAACTCTTGGAAGTGGGGCTGATTGTGTGAGTATAGGGGAAGTAAAAAGAGCATTGCTTGCTGGAGTTGATAAGTATAAAATTATTTTTAGCGGTGTTGGAAAAAGGGACGATGAAATAAAAGAAGCGTTAAAACTTGATATTTTAATGATAAACGTAGAGAGTGAAGCCGAACTTCAAAGGGTGGCTGAAATAGCAGAAAAACTAGGAGTTGTAGCTAGAATTTCTATAAGGGTTAATCCTAATATCGACCCGAAAACCCATCCTTATATTTCAACTGGACTTCACGAAAATAAATTCGGAGTTGATATAGAAAGTGCTAAAAAGATGTATCTTTTTGCTAAAAATCACAACTCCTTAAATCCGGTCGGAATTCATTTTCATATAGGGAGTCAATTAACGGACCTTAACCCTATTCGAGAGGCTTCACAAATAGTTGCAGACCTTGTAAGAAGTTTAAAAGCTGTAAATATCGACATTAAGTTTTTTGATGTGGGCGGGGGTCTTGGAATCAGATATAAAGATGAAGAGACTATAAGACCTTATGACTATGCTCAAGCTATTTTATCCACTTTATCGGGGCTTGACGTTACTATAGTTTGCGAACCGGGAAGGTTTCTTGTAGGAAACGGCGGATGGTTTTTAACAAGCGTTTTATATGAAAAAGTAAACGGAGATAAGAGATTTGTAATAGTTGACGGGGCTATGAACGATTTAATAAGACCAAGTCTGTATAACGCTTATCACAAAATAGAAGTGTTAAGCAGTATAGAAAATCCTAAAATTTCAAAAGCCAATCTAGTGGGGCCTATTTGTGAGAGTGGTGACTTTTTTGCAAAAGATGTGGATATTCCTCAAACAAATCCTAAAGATTTGGTAATTATCCATAGTGCGGGGGCTTATGGATTTACGATGAGTAGTAACTACAATACTCGTCCTCGTCCGGCTGAAATTGCAGTGGAAAACGGTGAAGATAGAATTATAAGAAGAAGAGAGACTTTTGAAGATTTGATAGCTTGTGAGGTAGATTATCTGTAAGGAAAAAAAGTGAGAGGGTTTTTTATCGATGTCCAGGGGACTTTGATAGACGATAAGAACTTTTTGCCCTTAAAAGGAAGTAGGGAGTTTTTGGAGTATTTAAACAAAAACTCTATTCCTTTTATTTTAATTACCAACAACACTAAAAGAGATTCGAACGAATTTAAAAGTTACCTTAAAAGGTTAGGGTTTGAATTTAAATATTATCTTGACCCTTTGATACTTTTGGATGATGTTTTGGATATAAAAAAAATAGCACCTTTTGGTGTGGATAGATTTTTAGAGGTTTTAAAGAAAAAAGGGTATGAGTTTGATTATAAAAATGCAAATTCGATTGTACTTGGAATTAAGCTTTATTCGAATGAAGAGTTTAGTGAAATTATAGAGCTTTTGTTAAACGGAGCCGATTTAATAGGAATGCATAAAACTTCTTTGTATCATAAAGACAATAGACGATATCCTGGGCTTGGAGCTATTTTGGAGATGTTAAAATACGCAACGGCCAAAGAGTATGAGGTAATAGGTAAGCCTAGCAGAAGATTTTTTGAAAAAGCAAGGGATATTTTGGGGTTAAATTTTGATAGAATTACTATTATTAGTGATGATTTAATAGGAGACTTATTACCGGCAAAAGAGCTTGGAATGAAGAGTGTTTTGGTGTTGAGTGGAAAAATTAAAAGTGAAAAAGAGATAACTAAAAAACCGGATTTGGTGGTTAAGGATTTGGAAGAATTATTAAATTGGAGTGAAAATGGAAAAAGAGTTACAAAAGCTTAGAAAAGAAATTGATAGTATAGACAATGAAATATTAAGACTTCTTAATAAAAGAATGGAAATTGTTAAAAAGGTGGGAGAGTTGAAAAACAACACAAACGCTCCTATCTACAGACCGGAAAGAGAAAGAGAAATTATAGAACGTCTAACGAAACTAAGTAAAGAACAAAACGGGATTTTGGGTTATGAAGAGATTGAAGCTATTTTTTTGGAAATTTTTGCAATAAGCAGAACGCTTGAGAGAAAAGAGAGAATAGCGTTTTTAGGACCTATAGGGACTTACACTCACCAGGCTGCAGAGTCTAGATTCGGGGCGAATGCTAGATATTTGCCTCTTTTAAATATAGAAGCCGTATTTAAATCGGTAGCTAATAAAGAGTCAAAATATGGTGTTGTGCCTATTGAGAATAACACTGAAGGGGTTGTTGGGATTACTCTTGATTCTTTAAAAAAATACAACGTAAAAATAGTAGCTGAAATTTGTATGGATATTCATCACTCTTTTGCTTCTTATCAGGATGATTTAAGCAAAATAAAAAGAATCTACTCTCATCCTCAGGGGTATAACCAGTGTATAAACTTTTTAGAAACTCATTCGTTGCTTGATGTTGAATTCGTACCTACCGAATCCACAGCAAGAGCGGCTCAACTTGCTGCAGAAGATAAAGAGAGTGGGGCTATATGTTCGAAAATAGCAGCTAAGCTTTATAACGTACCTCTTTTGTTTGAAAAAATTGAAGATAATCTTGCAAACAGAACCAGGTTTATTGTAATAAGCGATTTTAAAACCCAAAAATCCGGAAACGACAAAACAAGCGTAATAGCAAAAACCTCTCATAAATCAGGGGCTTTGTTTGAGCTTTTGAAAAAATTTAAAGAAAGAGATATAAATCTTTTAAAAATAGAGTCTCGTCCAAACAAAGACGATACTTTTAATACGTGGTTTTATATAGATTTTGAAGGGCATATAGACGATAAAAAAGTTCAAGAAATTGTGGATATGGAAAATATGATTTGGCTTGGAAGCTATTTAAGAGATTGTTAAGGAGAATTTATGTTTGAGAAATTAAAAGATTTAAAGACTTATGAAGCCGGTAAGCCTATAGAACTTGTAGTAAGAGAATACGGAATTAAACCGGAGGATATAATTAAACTTGCCAGTAATGAAAACCCATACGGACCTAGTCCTAAGGCTATACAAAAAGTTAAAGAAATAGTAAACCAAATGCATAGATATCCGGATGATAGTTTTTTTGAGCTGAAAGAGGCTTTGAGTGAAAAATTTGATATTAAAAGTTCACATATCATAATTGGTGCTGGAAGTGACCAGATTTTGGAGTTTGCAGTTCATGCCATTAATCCCAAAAAGGTTTTAATGGCTAGAATTACGTTTGCTATGTATGAGATATATTCAAAACAAGTAGGAGCTCAAATTTTAAAAACCCCTTCAAATAGCCATAATTTGGATGAGTTTAGAGAAATTTATAAAAAAGAAAAACCCCAAATTGTTTTTCTTTGTATTCCCAATAATCCTCTTGGAGAGTGTTTGGATAGTAAAGATGTTTTTGAGTTTTTGGATGAAATTGATGAAAATACTTTGGTAATAGTTGACGGGGCTTATCAGGAGTTTGCTTCTTATAAAGATAAAAATAAAGAAATTAAGCCCAAAGATATCATAAAATATCCGAACGTCCTTTATACCGGGACTTTTTCTAAAGCGTACGGGCTTGGAGGAATGAGAGTAGGGTATGGAATAGCAAATGAATTTATAATAAAAAATCTTCATAAGTTAAGACCTCCTTTTAATATCACAACTCTTAGTTTAGCTGCGGCTATTGAAGCTTTGAGAGATGAAGAATTCGTAAAAATGGGAATAAAAAAGAATTTTGAAGAGATGCAAAAGTATGTGGAATTTGCAAAAGAAAATTCTCTTTCTTATATTGAAAGTTATACGAATTTTGTTGTTTTATATGTAAAAAATTCAACTCAAATCGCTCAAAATCTTTTAAAAAAAGGTATAATTGTAAGAGATATGGCAAGCTACGGTTTTGGTGCTTTACGTATTACGATAGGTACTCCTACTCAAAATGACATAGTATTAAAAACCCTAAAAGGTATGATTAGTTGAATTTTGAAGAGCTTTTTAAGCAGTTAATAGCTTTTTCTAAAAAATTAAATAAAAAACAAAAAATGGTTATAATAGGCTCGATTGTAGCTTTTATAGCCGTTTTATCTTTTTTAGTTGTATTTAACTCTTCTTCAAATAAGCTAGATAACAATTATGCTATTTTATTTGATAACTTATCTCCAAAAGATGCGGCTTTAATCGTTCAGTATTTAGATAAAAAGCAGATTCCTTATAAAATTCCACAAGACGGGGTAATAGAAGTTCCAAAAGATGTGGTTCAAAAGGTAAGAATTGACGTAGCAGCTCAAGGACTTCCAAAGTCTAGTAAAGTTGGATTTGAGTTATTTGATAAGAGTAGTTTCGGTATTACCGATTTTGAACAAAAAGTTAAATATTTAAGGGCACTTGAGGGGGAACTTAGCAAAACAATAGAATCATTAAATGCAGTAGAGAGTGCTACTGTAAATATAGCTATTCCCAAAGAAAGCGTATTTGTCGATAAACAAACACCTCCTAGTGCTTCTGTGGCTATAAAATTAAAACCTAATATGATTTTAATTCCAAAACAGATAAAAGGGATTAAATATTTAGTTGCAGCTGCCGTGCCTAAAATGAAGCCGGAAAACGTAAAAATTATAGATCAATACGGAAATTTATTGGGAGAAAATGACGAACTTACTCAAAATAACGAACTTTTAAAAGCTGAAATTACTTATAAAAAAAGAATGGAAAAAGTTTTAGAAGATAAAATAACTTCTATTTTAGCACCTGTGCTTGGAGGAAAAAGTAAAGTTGTTGCAAAGGTAAACTTAGATATAGATTTTTCCCAGGTAAAATCGAAATCAACCATTTATTCCCCGGATAATGTTGTAAGAAGCGAACAGACTTTAGAAGAGAACAGAATAGGTTATAAGCCTAAAGAAGTAGGAGGAGTCCCGGGAGCTGTGAGTAACATAGGCCCGGTTCAGGGAATGAAGTCCCAACAAATAAAAGATAAATACACAAAAAGCGAAACCACTACAAATTATGAAATTTCAACAACCGTTAAAGACGTAAAAGAACCTCTTGCGAAAATTAAAAGAATTACGGCTGCAGTTGTAGTTGATGGGCATTATAAAATTACGAAAGATGGGAAAAGAAAGTTTGTGCCTTTGAGTGAATTAGAACTTAAAAATATAGAAAACTTAATAAAAAACACAATAGGATTTAATCCTAAAAGAGGCGATAGTGTGAGTGTTAGTAGTTTTCAGTTTAGTGGAGAAATGGCTACTAGTACTCCTACTACACCGGTAGGGAGAATTATGCAGATAATTAATATGTATTTAGGACCTTTTAGCGGATTTTTTAAATATTTCTTTTTAACAGTAATTCTTTTTGTTTTTTACAAAAAGGTAATAACACCGTTTACTCAAAAGATGTTGGAAGTTAAAGTTGCTGAAGAGGAAGAATTTAAAAAGCCTGAAGTTGTTATTGATGAAGAGGAAATTGAGTCAACTTATGATAAAATAAAAGAATTAAAAGAAAAAGTAGAACAGCAATTAGGAATTAGTAGTGATGTAAATGAAGAAGAGCTTAAATATGAAGTTTTGCTTGAGAGAATTGTAAAAATGGCTGAAGAAAAGACCGAAGAAATTGCTAAAGTTTTAGAAAACTTAATAAGAGAAGACACTCATGAGACATAAGGATAAATGATGGCACTTTCACCACAACAACAGGCTATTTTAGATGAACTTTCGATGGCTGAAAAGATAGCAATTTTGCTTATACAACTCGGAGAGGATTTAACCGCTCAAATATTTTCTTATATGGATGTCGAAACAATTACTGAAATTTCAAAATATATAGCCACTGCTAAAACAATAGAGAAAGCGGTAGCTGCTGCGGTTTTAGAGGAATTTTATGTAATTTTCCAATCAAATCAATACATCTCAAGCGGTGGTTTAGAATATGCAAAAGAGATTCTTTATAAAGCTTTAGGACCGGAAGAGGCTAAAAAAGTTCTTGATAAACTTGCTAAATCTCTTCAAAATGAGCAAACTTTTGGTTTTTTACAAAAAGTAAAGCCACAGCAATTAGCAGACTTTATCGTAAATGAGCATCCTCAAACTATCGCACTTATACTAGCCCATATGGACCCCAGCAGTGCAGCAGAAACGCTTAGTTATTTTCCGGATGAGGTAAGGGCTGAAGTTTTAATTAGAATGAGTAATTTAGGAGATATTTCTCCACAGGTAATTAAAAAGGTAAGTGCAATTTTAGAAACTAAGCTTGAAGCGTTAACCGGATATAAAGTAGAAATAGGTGGGGTTAGATTTGTAGCGGAAATTTTCAACAGACTTGGTCAAAAAGCAGCAAAATCGACTCTTAAGTTTATAGAACAAGTAAATAACGAACTAGCCGAAGAAATCAAAGAAAAAATGTTTACATTTGAAGATATTATTAAACTTGACAATAATGCTATAAGAGAAATTTTAAAAGAAGCCGATAAAAATCAATTAATGATAGCCTTAAAAGGGGCTCCACCGGAATTAAAAGAGAAATTTTTGGCAAATATGTCTCAAAGAGCGGCAGCTGCATTTGAAGAGGAGATGCAATTTTTAGGACCGGTAAAAGTTAAAGACGTAGAAGCCGCTCAAAGAAGTATAGTGGAAATTGTTCAAAAACTTGCCGAAGAGGGTAGAGTAACTGTAGGAGCGGAGGAAGAAGTAATTGAGTAGAATAATAAACGGCGAAGCGGTTGAACAACACATAATTACCGAATATAAGTTTAAAAGTTTTGATGAAGAAGAAAAAGTAAAACCGACTCCAAAAGAGGAGGTTTATACCCATAATCCACAACCACAACAGCCTACTACGCCTAAAGAGGATTCAAAATATTTAGAAACGATAGAAAAACTTCTCTCAAAAATTGAAGAGTTAAGCAACAATATAGTAAATATTCAGACTCAATTTGAAAAGCAGCTTAACGAATGTAAAACCCAAATAGAGATAGAAAAGAAAAAAGCGTATGAAGAAGGGTACAAGAAAGGACAAGAGGACGCAGCCAACGCTCTTTCGAGTGAATTACAAGAAAAACTTAAACTTTTAGAACAGTCCATTAAAAAAATTGATAATATTAATGAAATTTTTGAAGAGAAAATTTTATCAATTGAAAAAGAGTTAATTTCCGTAGCACTTGATATAGCAAAAGAGGTGATTCAAAAAGAAGTAAGTGAAAACTCTCAAGAAATTGCATATAATCTTGCTAGATCGTTAATGGAAGATATAAAAGACGCTACAAAAATTAAATTGAAAGTAAATCCGAAAGATGCGGAATTTTTAAAAGGTAAATTTGAAAATGTCGAAATTGTGGAAGATGATGCAGTAAAAGAGGGGGGAGTTGTTGTAGTTAGTGATATAGGAAATATTGATGCTCAAATTTTAGAGCGTTTTAAAACAATAAAAGAAGCCGTATTGGAAGGAAATGAATGATAGTAAAAGGTAAAAGTATAAAAGAGCTTGTTGAGTTAGCCGAAGATATAAGAAATAGAATTTTGGAGGTCGTTTCTAAAAACGGAGGTCATTTAAGTTCAACTCTTGGAGCGGTGGAACTGATTATAGGAATGCATTATGTATTCGATTGCGAAAAGGACCCTTTTATATTTGATGTTTCTCATCAGGCTTATGCTCATAAACTTTTAACAGGAAGATGGAAAGAATTTGATACTCTAAGACAATTTGGTGGGATAAGCGGATATACTAGGCCAAGTGAAAGCAGATACGATTATTTCAGTGCGGGGCATTCTTCCACTTCCATTTCAGTGGCGGTCGGTGCCGCAAAAGCCATAAAACTTAAAAATGAAGATAGAATCCCGGTAGTGTTGATTGGTGATGGGGCTATGAGTGCCGGAATGGCATATGAGGCTTTAAACGAGCTTGGATTTAGAAAATATCCGGTTGTTATTATTTTAAACGATAATGAAATGAGTATAGGAAAACCAATTGGGGCTATTAGTAAATATTTAACAAGACTAAAAGCCGGAAAATTTTATCAAGGTTTTAAGGAAAAATTCAAAAAATTTTTAGATTCCGCTCCAAACGACGTTAAGTATGTTGCTAAAAAGTTTGAAGAGATGTTTAGTGTTCACGGTATTTTCTTTGAGGAGATGGGGCTTGAGTATATAGGACCGATTGACGGGCATAATTTAGAGGAGATTATAGAAACTTTAACAATAGCAAAAGAACTGAAAAAACCGGTAATAGTTCACGCTAAAACAGTAAAAGGAAAAGGTTATAAACAGGCTGAAGGTTATTATGAGCATTGGCACGGAGTTTCTCCTTTTGATTTAAAAACGGGAAAACCCCTAAAACCTTCAACTCTATCCGCTACAAAAGTTTTTTCTGAAACTATTTTTGATATTGCCAAAGATGATGAAAGAGTGGTAGGTGTTACCGCAGCTATGCCAAGCGGTACAGGAATGAAGGAGCTTATAGAGGAGTTTCCGGATAGATTTTGGGATGTTGGAATTGCCGAACAACACGCTGTAACTTCTATGGCACCTCTTGCTAAAGAAGGATTTAAACCGTTTGTAGCGATTTATTCTACGTTTTTACAAAGAGGATACGACCAAATTATTCACGATGTGTGTTTGGATAACTATCCGGTTAGGTTTGCGATTGATAGAGCCGGAATAGTAGGGGCTGACGGAGAGACTCATCAGGGTGTTTTTGATGTCGGATTTTTAAGAATTTTACCGAATATTACTATTTTTGCTCCAAGAGATTTTGAAACGTTAAAAAAAGCAGTTGAATTTGCATATAAATTTGATAAAGGTCCTAGTGCGTTTAGATATCCTAGAGGTGCTTTTAGGTTAAAAGACGGGGAGTTTGAAGCTACGGAGTTTGAAGTTGGAAAAGCGGAACTTTTAATAGACAGTGAAGATATTATGTTAATTGGATATGGAAATGGAGTCGGAAAAGCTTATGAAGTTTTAGAAAAACTAAAACAAAAAAAAATAAAAGTAGGACTTTTGGATTTAAAATTTGTAAAACCTTTTGACAGAGAACTTTTAAAAACTTTAAAAGCTAAAAAATGGTACGTAATAAGTGATAATGCAAAAGAGGGTGGGATAGCTGAAATGCTTGAAAGGTTTGTTAATGAAGAGGGACTTAATGTAAGAGTAAAAAGTTTTGAATATCCAGATAAATTTATACCTCACGGAAGTGTTGAAGAAGTTGAAAAGTTTTTAGGGGTTGATGTTGAGAGTATAGTAAGAATGATTGAGAATGAAAATAGGCTATAAAAGCGATATTTATCTTAATTTTTGAGTAGAATTTGGGAAATTACAATTTTTAGTTTGTAAGCAATTCTTAAAAAAACAGATACAAAACTCTCTTTTGAGAGGATAAAAGAGTTTAACTGAATGGTTAATTATTTAAAAAATGTTTATTTGTTGGATGGAAAGATGGTGAAATTGAAGGAGTTAAATTTTTTAGAATGCCGATATAGTTTTACTCGCGTAATGCCTTTTGATTTTAAATGTTATGATAAAGACACCTTTTATTCATTTGACGGAGAAGAATTTTTTAAGGATAACATTAAATATTGGATCTTATGAAAGAGGTATCCATTTTTTAAGTTCGTCTCTAAGATATTCTAGGAAAGGAATTAAGTTTGAAATTAGTTATATTGATTTTAATAATTAGTGTTTTTATAGGCTGCGAGAAAAAAGTAACTTATAAACATACTGAAAAATATTATCAAACAAAGCTTTGTAAAAGACTTGGTGGAGTAATGGAGTATAGACTTAGCGATAAAACGAGAGTTGATTGTTTAACAAAAGAGTATGCGATAGAAGTGGACTGGGCTAAAAAGTGGGCGGAAGGAATTGGTCAGAGTCTTTATTATTCTATAATGACTCACAGAAAACCGGCTGTTGCTTTAATAATTGGATATAAAGATAGAAGGTATATAAAAAGACTTGAGAGAGTTGCAAATAAACTTGGAATAAAAGTTTTTTTAATTAAAAAATAGAGAAAGTAGGGAAGAGTTATGGCAAAAGTAATTTTTGGAGGAGGATGTTTTTGGTGTTTGAATGCTGTGTTTAGAAGAGTAAAGGGGGTTAGGGATGTTGTTGTTGGGTATGCAGGAGGAAGACGTCTAAATCCTAATTATGAGCAGGTCTGTAGAGGTGTTATGGGGCATGTTGAAGTAGTTAAAATTGATTTTGATAAAAATGAGATAAGTTATGATGAACTTTTGGATATCTTTTTTGAAATATATGACTCTACTCAACTAAACAGACAAGGAAACGATGTCCAGACTCAATACCGTTCAATTATCTTATATTTTGATGAAGCTCAAAAAGAAAAAGCCCTAACGTATTGTGCTTATGTAGTGGCTCCTAAATAAATTTTTAAAGAGGTTTAATGAATATTCAAAAAGT
The DNA here is from genome assembly GCA_964445785.1 of uncultured Nautiliales bacterium. Classification (GTDB taxonomy): domain Bacteria; phylum Campylobacterota; class Campylobacteria; order Campylobacterales; family Nautiliaceae; genus Nautilia. The sequence goes on along the minus strand of CAYULY010000002.1, from coordinate 52,860 downwards.
TAAAAAATTAAAAGCGGACATAACGTATTTAAAAGCAAACAGAGGCGTTGTTGCAGTTGATGAAGAAAATAGAGTCTATTTTTTTGATGAAAATGAAAAGTTTGTAAAAGGGTTTAACTTTAAACTCCCTAAACATAAAAAAGAGGAAAACAGTGTTGATGTAAGTTATGATAACAGATACGTTCTTATCGCTATTCCTAGTAAAGGCTTGTATCTTTTTGATTTAAAGTTGAAAAAAAAGCAGCAGTTTAACTGGCATAAGGGGGACGTTACTTGTTGTAAGTTTTTTGATGGCGGATATTTTGGAAGTGGGGGAGTGGACGGGCATATTTATCTTTATGCGTTGGATTTGAGAAAAAGAGTCGCTTCTCTTCCTAAGCATAAAGATTTCATTATGGATTTGGATTTTATTTCTTCAAAAGATAGTATAGTAGCCGGAGGTTATGACAAGAGTGTTATTTTTGTGGATGTTTCAAGTTTTAAGCGTCACATAAGATACCCACATTTAAAACCTACTAAAAAAGTAATGTTTTATAATTACCTTGTAACTACTTCAACATTTAGTGATATTATAAAGTGGATTGAGTATGAGGATGTTGATAGGTTTAAGCTTTATAAAGAGTTTAGGGATTTTGAAATAGTGGATAATATTTTGATTATAGGTGTTGAGGGTAAAATCGTTCTTTATGATTTGGAAAAAGAGGTGCTTTTAAATGAAGAGTTTTTAAAAGTGGACGTAGAGAAAATAAGCGTTTGTAAAAACTGGCTCTATTTTTCTTTTGAAGATACGATTTTTAAGGTAAATTTGCTTGAAGATGAAGATAAACTTGTTTCATTAATTGCTATTGAAAATTACAAAGAAGTTTATGAACTTATTTCAAAAAATCCTTTTTTAAAGAAAACTAAAGCTTATGAAGAGTTGGAGAAGATTTATAAAGAAAAGATAAAAAAGGCTATCAGATATTTCGAAGTTTTAGAAGATGATATGGCTTTAAATATTTTAAGACCGTTTTTAGAAGTACCTAGCTTAAAATTTGAGATAGAAAAAATAATAAACGACTTTAAAAATTTTGCAAAATTTAAATTGGCTTATGAAAAGCAAAATTATGCTCTTTTGTATCAATTAGCTTATATGTATCCTAATTTACAGAAAACAAAAATTTTCGAACTTGTAGAAAAAGAGTGGGAAAAAAGAGTTGATTTAGCTTTTAAATATACGATTAAAGGCAAAATTGAAGATGCAAAAGAGGTTTTAAAGCCTTTTATAGGGGTTGCAAAAAAAATTCCTCTTATAAAAAAAATTTTACAAGAATCCGGTAAATATAAGCTTTTAAAAGAGAAACTTGTTAAAAGAGATTTTAAAGGCTTTTGTGCTTTAATTAAAGAAAATCCGGAGTTTAAAGATACTAAAGAGTATAAGATTCTAATGGAGTATGCTCAAAATTTATATAAAAAAGCACTTGAGCTTTTAAAAAAAGAGGATTTTAAAAGGGTTATTAAAATAATTAATACTTTAAGGGATATTGAGAAATTTAGGGATAAAGCTTTGGAACTTGAAGAGAAGTTAAAGATTGTTTTGGAATTTATAAGAGCTTTTAAAAGTGATAAAAACAGAGCCTTTGAATTAGTTGAAAAATATCCATTTTTAAGAGAACTTAGTATATTTAGAGAGTATGAGAGTATTTGGAGGGATAAATTGAAACTTGCTCAAAGAAAAGCTTTTGAGGGAAAATTGAAAGAAGCATTGGATGAGCTTAAAGAGTATAAAGGAATTGAAGCTAAAAAGGCTAGGATTTCTTCTATGATTAAAAGTGCTTATTTAGAGTATGTAAACTCTTTAACAGGAGATAAAAAACAAGAAGCTATAGAAAAATATAAGAAAAAGTTCGGAGAAGACGAAGAGATTAAAAAAATCTCTTGAAATTTTGTTTAAGAAAAGGTATAATTTCAATCAATGCCGGCGTGGCGGAACTGGTAGACGCGTCGGACTCAAAATCCGATGGGCTCTGCTCATGTGGGTTCGAGTCCCACCGCCGGTACCAAATCTTCAAAGCTTCTATAAAATTGGACTTTCTGAAATTAAAAATGTGAGTGGATGTTAGCGACTTTTTACTGATATTTAGGTATTATATTTAATTTTTGTTAAATTGTTAATGCAATAAAATGGTAATTTTTTTAAGTTGCATATCATTCTTTATTTTAAAGAGTTAAAAAGATTTAGAAGATTATATTTATTAGAGGAAATAGATAAAAAAGAGTCTTATTTGTTTAAAGACTCTTTTAATTTTTTACTAGCTTTAAATTTTACAGATTTTGTTTCGGGAATTTGAATTTCTTTGTTCGTTCCCGGAACTTTGGCAACTCTTGGAGCTCTTGTTACCACTTCAAAGCTACCGAATCCGATAAAACTAACTTTTTTGCCCTCTTTTAACGCTTCTTGAATAGTTTCTATTGTAGCGTCAATTACTGCACTAACATCTTTTTTGCTAAGACCAGACTTTTCTGCAACTGCTGAAATTAATTCAGATTTTTTCATTTTGCCTCCTTTTTTGGCTTTGTAAAAATTTTACTCTTTTTTTGAATTAAAAATCAAGTGTTAATGGCATTTTTTGTTATAATTTTGCAAAAAAAGGCATAGTATGCAAACTTGTGAACTACCTAGTCTTAAAAATGCTGAAAAAAAGCTTTGTGAAATTTTGAAAAGCTCAAAAACAATAGTAGTAGTGGGACTTTCTCCAAAAGAGCATAGAGCTTCTAATCAAGTAGCTAAATATATGCAGGAAAAAGGGTATAAAATTATTCCGGTTTATCCTAGAGAAGAGACAATCCTTGGAGAGAAGGTTTACAGAAGTTTAGATGAGATTGATTTTGAAGTGGATATTGTAGATATTTTCCGTAAAAGTGAAGATACTCCGGAAATCGTTCAAAAGGCAATAAAGTTGCCGGGAGTTAAATGTATATTTTTACAAGAGGGTGTTAAGCACGAAAAATCGAAAGAGATAGCTAAAAACGCAGGGATTTATTACGTAGAGGACAGTTGTCTTATGGTTGATTATATGAGATGTGAGAGAGAGGGCCTTGTATGATATCTCTAAAATCCATAAAAAAAGCTCACGAGAATATCAACAAAGTTATTTATAAAACACCTTTTGCATATGCACCTATTTTATCTCAAAAAGTTGGAAACGAAATATATTTAAAAAAGGAAAACTTACAAACAACAGGGGCTTTCAAATTAAGAGGAGCTTTTAATAAAATAGCTTCTTTAACAGATGAACAAAGAAAAAAGGGAGTAATTGCGGCAAGTGCAGGTAACCACGCTCAAGGTGTTGCTTTTAGTGCGAATTACTTTAATATTCCTTCAATTATCGTTATGCCGGAAGCCACTCCTCTTACTAAAGTAAGTGGAGTTAAAGAGTACGGAGGAGAGGTGGTACTTGCCGGGAATAATTACGATGAAGCTTATGAATATGCCATAAAACTTGCAAAAGAAAAAGAGATGGAGTTTATTCATCCTTTTGCTGATTATGACGTAATGGCAGGTCAGGGGACTATAGCACTTGAAATGCTTAGTAAAGTTCCGGATTTGGATTATATTATAGTTCCGGTTGGAGGAGGAGGCTTAATTAGCGGAATTGCAAGTGCCGCAAAAGCTATCAATCCTCAGATCAAAATAATAGGGGTTACCGCAGCCGGGGCTCCGGCTATGAGGCTTAGTTTTTTAAGCGGAAGCGTACAGGATACTACGTTTGTAAAAACAATAGCCGATGGAATAGCGGTAAGAGATACTTCACCGGTTACTTTCAAATTTATTCAAGAGCTAGTGGATGATATAGTTGAGGTTGACGATGAAGAGATAGCAAATGCGATTTTGTTTTTAATGGAAAGACAAAAACTTGTGGTTGAGGGTGCGGGAGCCGTAGGAATTGCCGCACTTTTACATCATAAAATTAAATTTTCCTCTCCTAAAAAAGTAGGGGTTGTTTTGAGTGGAGGGAATATAGATGTAACTATGCTTAATTTGATTATCGAAAAAGGACTTTTAAAATCTTATAGAAAAATGAAGCTTATAGTTACGCTTGTGGATAAGCCGGGGTCTTTAATGCATTTGACGGGAATTTTATCCAAAGAAAAAGCAAACATTGTATCGATTGGATATGATAGAACGGATTTAAATTTGGCAATCGGAGATGCAAACGTAAGTATAGCCCTTGAGACAAGGGGGCTTGAACATCAGGAATCTATAAAAAGGGCTTTGCATAAAGCCGGATTTAGATTTGTAGTCGAATAGTTTAATAAATATAAAGGAGAATTTATGAGTAAATATGAAGTTGTAATAGGTTTAGAGGTTCACGTTCAGTTAAATACGAAAACAAAAATCTTTTGTAACTGTGCTACTAGTTTTGGGGATAAACCAAATACAAATACGTGTCCTACGTGTCTTGGGCTTCCGGGAGCTTTGCCGGTACTTAATAAAGAAGCGGTAAAAAAAGCCGTAATGTTTGGAAAAGCGGTAAATGCCGAAATTAATAAAAAATCAATTTTTGCTAGAAAAAACTATTTTTATCCGGACCTTCCAAAAGGGTATCAAATTTCTCAATTTGAAATACCTATTGTAGGAAAAGGGAGTTTAACAATAGAAGTAGACGGTAAAACTAAAGAAATAGGAATTACAAGAGCCCACCTTGAAGAGGATGCAGGTAAAAACATTCACGACGGGGAAGTTAGTAAAGTTGACTTAAACAGAGCCGGAACGCCTTTACTTGAAATTGTAAGCGAACCGGATATGAGAAGCAGTGATGAGGCTATTGCGTATCTTAAAAAACTTCATTCAATCGTAAAATATTTAGGGATTAGTGATGCCAATATGCAAGAGGGTTCATTTAGATGTGACGCAAACGTATCCGTTAGACCAAAAGGTCAAAAGGAGTTCGGTACAAGAGTTGAGATTAAGAATATAAACTCATTTAGATTCATTAAACAAGCGATTGAATATGAAATTGAAAGACATATTGAAGCTTATGAATATGATGAATATGAAGAAGAGGTAGTACAAGAGACTAGACTTTTTGATTCTAAAACGGGTGAAACTAGAAGTATGAGAGGAAAAGAAGAATCGGCTGATTACAGATATTTCCCAGACCCGGATTTATTGCCTCTTGTTGTGCCGGATGAGTTTTTTGATATTGAAATTCCGGAGCTTCCGGATGAGAAAAAAGAGAGATATATAAAAGAATACGGACTTAAAGAATACGATGCAGGAGTTCTTACAAGTGAACCGGAACTTGCTAGATATTTTGAAGATTTAGTAGAAAAAGGGTGTGAGCCGGTAATGGCTAATAACTGGCTTGCTGTTGAGCTTTTAGGAAGACTAAATAAAGCCGGTATTTCTATTGAAAATTCACCGGTAAGCAGTGAAAAACTTGCTAAATTAATTGAAAGAATTAAAGATTCCACAATCAGTGGTGCAGGTGGTAAAAAGGTTCTTGATTTATTAATGGAAGAGGATATCGAAGTTGACGCGGCTATAGAAAAACTTGGACTTAAACAGGTAAGTGATGAGAGTGCAATTGAAAAGATGGTTGATGAAGTTTTAAGTGCGAATGAAGATAAAGTGGCTGAATATAAAGCAGGGAAAGAAAAATTATTTGGTTTCTTTGTTGGTCAGGTTATGAAAGCTAGTCGTGGGAAAGCAAACCCTCAAGTGGTTAATAAAATTTTAAAGAGCAAATTAAGTGATTAAAAAGTTTTTTTACTATTTAAAAACTACAACCGTTAGTGAAGCCGTTGTAAAAATTTTAGTTGCTTTTGCTTTTTATTTGGATTCAGCCGTTAGATATCAAAAGGTTAAAACCTTTTTTAAACGTTTGATGAACGATGATGATTATCTGCTAAAAAAAGCGTTTGATTTTTTTATGCTTTTTTTGGTTATAAGCAGTGTAGGGATTTTGCTTTATGATATTAAACATCAGTTAAATCTGTGGGTAGAAAATTTTGATTTTTATGTAGTTACTACTATTTTTGCAATTGAATATATTATCAGGCTTTGGGTTTATAATGACGTTCATAAAATAATTTTAGAAGAGTATGAAGAGTCTACTTTTCTGGAAAGACCTTTTTTACTTAAAAAAGTTTTAAAAAAAATTCTATTAAAGAAGTGGGAATATATTAAATCCCCTTTCGCGATTATAGATTTTTTGGCTATTTTGCCTGGTTTTAGGTCTCTTAGAATTCTTAGGATTTTTGTAATTTTTAGGCTTTTTAAAGTTTTAAGATATACAAAAAGCATTAATACGTTTTTGGAAGTTTTAGCTAGTAAAAAATTTGAACTTACGATATTACTTTTAGCAGTAGGATTTGTTACGTTTATAGGTGGAGCTATTATTTATGTTTTTGAAGCTCATGTAAATGAAAAAATAGATACGATTTTCGATGCAATTTATTGGTCTTTGATTACTATTTCAACCGTAGGTTATGGTGATATTACCCCCATAACGGAAGAGGGTAAAATCCTTACTATGATTTTGATTATAGTAGGGATTGGATTTATTTCATTTTCAACTTCTATTATTGCTTCTGCTTTTACGGAAAAACTAGAAGAATTAAAAGTCGATAGGGTATTTAGAATTATTAAAAATATGAATGACATTTATTTGATTTGCGGTTATTCGAATGAGGCTGGAATTTTATGCGAAAGGTTTAAAAAGGATAATTTAAATTTTGTAGTTGTGGATATGGATGAGGAAAAAGTCAATAAAGCCATATTGAAAGGTTATGTAGCCCTAAAAGGCGACATTACTCAAAAAAGCTTTTTGCAAGTTATGGATTTTTCGAAAATTTCAAAAATATTTGTGTTGACAAACAACGATATAAGTAACGCTTTTATAGTACTTAGTGTAAAAGCATTTAGCAAAGGGGCTGAAATTATCGCCCTCGCAAATGACGAAAGAAACGTTAGTAAAATAAAAAAAGCCGGAGCTAATTACGTAGTAGTCCCTTCTACCGTAACGGCACTTTTAACTGCAGAATATATAGGTAACCCTATAACATTTGAGGTAATTGATGCGATTCTGACTGAAAGAAGAAACGCTATTATTGATGAGATTATAGTAATTAAAGACTCTATTTTAGACGGTAAGTTGGTAGGGGATATTGATTTTGACAAGTATAAAATTATTCTTTTTGGAGTTTTAAAGAAAAAAGAAACCTCTCTTTTAAATGAAACTTTACAGATTGAAAAAGGACATTTTTACTTTAACCCACCCTTTGATTTAAAATTCGAAGAGGGCGATATTTTAGTGGTAATGGGGTATAGTGTGAGTGTTAATTATTTCAAATATCAAATAGAAAAGAGTAGTATATGAGAATAGCAATTTTTGGATTTGATGATTTTGGAGAGAGAGTTGCTAGTTTTTTAAATAAAAAAGATATTATTATTGTTGTTTTAGATGAAAAAGAAGAGGCAAGGGCTAGAGAAAAGCTTTATGATGTGGTTAAACTTCACAATATAGAAGATGATGAAATAAAAAAAATAGATGAGTTTGATATAGCTATTGCAGTTTTGCACGATGAAGATAAAAACCTCTTTTTATGTTTAACCCTTAGGGATTTGTATCCTCAAAAAAGAATTATTGCAAAAGTTGCGAATAAAGATAATGAATATAAGTATAAATTAGCTGGGGTTAATAAACTTATTAACCCTTATGAAGTTACGGCTAATAGAATTATGACTATTTTAAAAAAGCCGCTTACTTTGAAAATTATTGAAGAGATTATTTTTCAGGATAATAGATTATCGTTTGCTGAAATTGTAATTCCTAAAACATCTTTTTTAGATGGGAAATTTATTAAAGATATTTTTAAGGATATTTCATCTTTATATAATCTTTTAATTATAGGGATAGTTGATAAAGAGCTTTCCGAAAACGTTCAGTTTATTACAAAAGGGTATAATCACAAAATAGACGCGGGGGATGTGTTGATTGTGGTTGGAGATAAAGATGAGATAGAGAGATTTAAAGATGATTTAAATATTGTTAAAGGATAAAGATGATAGGTGTTATCGGAGCCGGTGCGTGGGGAAGTGCTCTTTTTTACACTTTAAAAGAGAAAAATGAGTGTTTGATTACTTCTAGAAAAAGAAGGGAGATTAAAGGGTTTGTAAGCTTAGATGAAGTTTTAAAAAGCGAATATATAGTTGTCTCAATTGCCGTTCAAGCTATTAGGGGATTTTTAAAAAAAGTGGATTTAAAAGATAAAAAAATTTTAGTGGCAAGTAAAGGGATAGACAATAAAGAATTGAAATTTATAAATGAGCTTTTTGAAGAGTATGTAAGCAAAGATAATTTAGCATTTTTATCCGGTCCTTCATTCGCTAAAGAGGTTAGAGAAAAAAAACCGACAGCCCTTGTAGTTGCGTCTAAAAATATCAAGTTGGCAGAAAAATTCGCTTCTTTTTTTCCTTCTTATTTAAAAATGTATACTTCTTTGGATGTTGAGGGGGTTGAGGTTGCCGGTGCTTATAAAAACGTAATAGCTATTGCAAGTGGAGTTTGTGAAGGGCTAAACCTTGGAAACAACGCAAAAGCCGCACTTCTTGCAAGGGGACTCGTGGAAATGGATAGATTTGGAGAAAAATTTGGTGCTAAAAAAGATACGTTTTTAGGAGTGGCCGGAAGTGGGGATTTGTTTTTGACGGCAAATTCTACAATGAGCAGAAATTATAGAGTAGGGCTTAATTTGGCTAAAGGTAAGCTTCTTGAAGATATATTAACAGAACTTGGCGAAATTGCCGAAGGTGTTTATACAACAAAAGCGATTTATGAGATAGCTAACAGAAAAAATATCTACACTCCGATTGCAAACGAAGTTTATAGAATTATTTATGAGGGTAAAAACCCTCAAGAAAGTTTAAAAGATTTATTGAATTAATCTTTTTTTTCTGTAGGTTGTACTTTAGTTTTTGCTCCAAGAGCGATTGAAAGTATCATTCCCGTTGCAATTACACACATTGCAATTGCAACGAATCCACCGAATGGTCCAGCGAAATCCATAATTTCTCCTTTTTTGCTTTTGATTATTATAGCAAATTATGTGAATATGTGAATAAGTTTTGATAAAATTTTCTCAAAAAAAGAAGAAAAGATGAGACTTGATTTGTATTTGGTAACAAACGGTTATACATTTAGCAGAAATAAAGCCCAGGAACTTATAAAGAAAGGTTATGTAAAAGTTAATGAAAAAATAATTAAAAAACCATCGTTTATGGTAGAACAAGATGATAAGGTAGAGGTTTTAAAAACTCAAGAGTATGTATCAAGAGCCGCTTATAAGTTAAAAAACTATCTGGATAAATACAGTCTCTCTTTTGAAAATAAAAATGTGCTTGATATAGGCTCAAGTACCGGTGGATTTACTCAAGTTTCTTTGGAAAAAGGAGCTAAAAAGGTTGTTTCGGTAGATGTGGGAAATAATCAGCTTCATTTTTCTTTAAGAGACAATCCTAAAATAGAGGTTTTTGAAAATACGGATATAAGAGACTTTCAATATCCTAAGAAGTTTGATATAGTAGTAAGTGACGTTAGTTTTATTTCATTGCTTAAAATTTTGGATAAAATAGATTCTTTAATCGAAAAAGGGGAGATTATTTTACTTTTTAAGCCTCAATTTGAGGTCGGGCGTGAAGTAAAAAGGGATAAAAGAGGAGTTGTAACCGATAAAGAAGCTATAAAAAAAGCAAGAAGTGATCTTGAAAAAGAGATAAAAAAACTTAATTGGAAACTTTTAAGAAGTGAAGAATCTAGTATAAAAGGAAAAGAGGGAAATATCGAGTATATTTACCATTTCGTAAAGGAAAATAATGATAAAAAGATATCCGACTAAAAAAATAAAAGTAGCAAATGTGGAAATTGGAGGAGATGCTCCTATTTCCGTGCAGTCTATGACATACTCTAAAACAAAAGATATTAAAAACACTTTAAATCAAATAAACGAACTCTATTTTGCAGGGGCTGATATAGTAAGAGTTGCCGTTTTGGATGAGGATGACGCAAACGCTTTAAAAAAGATTAAAGAAAAATCTCCTCTTCCTATAATCGCCGATATTCATTTTAACTATCGTTTAGGGTTAAAAGCTGCGGAAGTGGTTGACGGTCTTAGGATTAATCCCGGTAATATCGGAGGGAAAGAGAGAATAAAAGCTATTGTGGATGTATGTAAGGCAAGAGGGATTCCTATAAGAATAGGGGTAAATGCCGGGTCTTTGGAAGAACATCTTGAAAATAGATACGGCCAGACTCCAAAGGCTATGGTTGAGTCTGCTCTTTGGCATATTAAGTTTTTAGAGGATTTGGATTTTACGGATATAAAAGTCTCTTTAAAAGCAAGTGACGTCCAAAGAACTGTTAAGGCGTATAGAATGCTTAGACCTCTTGTTGAGTATCCTTTTCATTTGGGGGTTACGGAAGCCGGTACAAAATTTCACGCTACTATTAAATCGGCAGCGGCTTTCGGGGCACTTTTGTTTGATGGGATAGGAGATACGCTTAGGGTTTCCATTACCGGTGAACTTGAAGAAGAGATAAGGGTAGGAAAGGCTATTTTAAAAGATTTGGGCCTTTTAAAAGAGGGTGTTAATATTATCTCTTGTCCTACTTGTGGAAGGATTGAAGTCGATTTGCCACCTATTGTAGAAGCAGTTGAAAAGGTTACTAGAGATATTAAAAAACCTTTAAATCTTGCCGTAATGGGTTGTGTGGTAAATGCTATAGGAGAAGCAAAAGAAGCAGATGTGGCTATAGCGTGTGGTAAGGGGTATGGGCTTATTATAAAAAAAGGTAAAGTTATAGGTAAATATAAAGAAGATGAACTGCTTGAGAAATTTTTGGAAGAAGTTAAAAAGGAGAGCGAATGAATTCAGCCGGTTTGATAACGATTGTAGTTTTAGGTGTGGCTTCTATGGCTTTTATTTTTATGTTTTTGATTTTAAGGAAAGTTGAGGTAAATGAAGAGAGAATCGCTAAAATTTTGGGTGAAGATTTGAAAAAAATAAAAAAGGCAAAAGATGACGAAGAGTTAAAAGAGATTATAAGGTCTTTACCTAGAAATAAAAGAACAAAATTAAAAACTCTTTTTGAATCTCAAGATATAAGAATAGCCGTTAATGAAATTAAAAAACATATCCTAAAGGTTAATCCTTTGGAAAATTAATACGTAAATTAGGGTCTGCTAGTACCTCATCGATAATAATTTCCAAATCTTCTTTAGCTTTTTTTAGGATATTGAATTTACCTTCGTTTTCAGATAAAATAACACCTATTTCAATAGGATTGTTTGAAGCTTTAAGTTCTTCTATCAGTTGTTCATCGTCTGTTTGAATATATAGGCTTTTATATTGTAGGGTTGCTATTGAATCTTTAAACGGATACGTAATTTTAATAATCATAAAAAACCTTTTTTTATAATTTTAGCATAAAAGGAAAAAATTGTGGAACTTTATAATCTTGATATAGAAAGAGGAGTTCTTAGTGCCATACTTTTTGATGGAAAAGTTTATGAAGATGTTGCTTCTATTTTAAAACCTCAAGACTTTTATCTACCTTTTCATCAGTATGTATTTGAAGCGATGGAGGAACTTTATAAAAAAGATTATCCTATAGATGAAGTTTTTTTAAGGGATTTTTTAACTAAACAAAACAGATTTGATGAAGAGTTGTTTTTGGAAATCTTAGGAACGGCTCCTATAGAAGCCGTTGAAGCGTATGCAAAAGAGATAAAAGATTTGGCTGTAAAAAGAGAGCTTATTCATTTATCAAATGAAATAAAAAAAATAGTTTTGGAAGAGGATAAAAGGGCTATTGAAGAGGTTGAAGAGATTCAAGGGAAACTTTTTGCAATAGCCACTTCAAATTTGGCAGGGGATTTTAAAAACTCTTTTTCCATTATTACGAAGACTTTAGAGTATATTGAAGAGCAGAAAAAGAAAAAAAACCAAATAGTAACCGGGCTTGATACCGGGTTTAGCGAACTTAATAGAATGACTAGCGGATTTGGAGAGGGGGATTTGATAATTATTGCAGCAAGACCTAGTATGGGTAAAACAGCATTTGCACTAAACTTGGCTTTAAATGTATTAAAACAAGACAAGGGTGTGGCTATATTTTCTCTTGAAATGCCTGCAGAACAGCTGATGCTAAGAATGCTTAGTGCTGCCGGGAATATCCCTTTGCAGGATTTAAGAAGAGGGAATTTGTCTCCGGAGGAGTGGAGTAAACTTAGCGAACTTGCAGATGAGTTTAGTCAAAAGCCTCTTTTTGTGGATGATGAAGGGAATGTAAATATTCATACTATAAGAGCTAAACTTAGAAAACTGAAAATACAAAATCCTAGTTTGTCTTTAGCTATAATAGACTATTTGCAGCTAATTTCTTCGGACCAAAGAGAGAGGCATTTGGCTATTGCGGAAATTAGTAGAAGTTTAAAACTTTTAGCAAGAGAACTTCAAATTCCTATAATCGCACTTTCGCAGTTAAACAGGTCGCTTGAGAGTAGACCGAATAAGCGTCCTATGTTAAGTGACTTAAGAGAATCCGGTGCAATCGAACAAGACGCCGATATTATTATGTTTATTTATAGAGATGATGTGTATAAAGCTATGGAAGCCAGACAAAAACAAAAAGAGGCCCTTGAAAAGGGAAAAGCCGTTGAGGTTGATTTTCAGGAAAAAGAAGTGGAAGATGCTGAAATAATTATAGGAAAACAAAGAAACGGACCGACTGGGACGGTTGAAATGTTATTTCATAAAAAATATACTTTATTTACTGATAAATACAGTGAAGTTAAAGAGATTCAAATGAATGAAGCTGAAATAGAACTTCCTCCTATTTAATGAAAAAAGTAGTTGCTTTAATAGGGATTTTAATTGTTTTTAGGGTTTTTATTTCTTTTTTAGGTTATTTGGAGTTTAAATCTCATAAAGTATTGAAAATTAACGCTAAAGTGGTAAATCAATATAAAAAGAAAAACTATTGGGTCTTAAAACTAAAAACTACTTCTCTCTCTTTTTATACCACTTCAAAAGACAACTTAAAAAACCTCTTAAACGATAACGTAAAACTTGATATTATTACTTCAAAAGTCTCTTTTTTTGATTATCTTTTTACGTTTTATGCTCCTAGTTTTAATTTAAAGCTTTTACCTTTAAGTAAAATTCAGATTTTTATTGCTTTTCAACATAAAGATGAAAAACTCTCAAACCTTTTTAGGGCGTTGTTTTTAGGAGAGAGTATGGATTATAAGACTAAAGAGGAGTTAAGTACTCTTGGAATTTCTCATCTTTTGGCTTTAAGTGGACTTCATTTAGGGTTTATTTCTATGTTTTTGTATTTTGTTCTTTTGCCCGTTTATAAGATTTTTCATTCTAAATTCCCTTATAGAAACAGGTTTTTTGATTTGGGGGTGGTTGTTTTGGCGGTTGAGTTTTTGTATCTTTATTTTACCTCTTTTCCCCCTTCTTTGGTTAGGGCTTTTGTCTTGGAAGTTGTTGTTTTTTTGTATATGGTGTATTTAAAAAAGCCTTTTTCGCTGGAAGTTTTATTAATGGTTATTGTTATTTCTTTTATTGTTTTTGGTTTTAAGGTGTTTTCTTTGGGGTATTTTTTGAGTATTTTAGGGGTTTTTTATATTTATCTTTTTTTTAATCATTTTAGATTCGGATTTTTAAGTTCCGTTTTGCTTAGTTTTTATATGTTTTTAGTGATGTTTGTGATATCTCATACGTTTTTTTGTAATTTTAATATGTACCAGCTTTTTTCGCCTTTTGTAAATATAGCTTTTTCACTTTTTTATCCTTTGGAAGTGCTTTTGCATTTTATAGGTTTTGGAGGTGTGTTTGATAATGTTATTAAGAGTTATCTTTTATTGGGGGATAAGTTTGTTTGTGTTAAGTTTCCTTTGATTTTTGGAGTTTTATTTATTTTGGTTAGTTTTTGGGCTTTTTTCTCAAAAAGAGTTTTTTTTGGTATAAATTTAATATCATTAATATCAATATTTTATGCAATAGGAGAGAGTATTGGATAAGTTTAAAGACGTAAAAGAGTATGCGAATTATTTTAAAGAATTGGTGGAAAAGGAAAGAATTGCCGAAAAAGAGTTTCATTTAAACGAAATTAAGCGTTTAAGTGGAGTTGAGAGGCAAAAAAGAGGAAGAGCCGTCCTTGGGCTTAGGATGAAATTTGTAGGAGAGTTTTTGGATTTTAAGATTTATAAATTTAACAGAAACAATATGCCAGAACATCAAATAAAAGTTGGCGATATTGTTTTGGTTAGTAAAGGTGAACCTTTAAAATTCGCTCAAGAAGCAACGGTTAGCGGGGTTGGCAAAAACTTTATAGAAGTTTATTCAAAAGAACCGATTTTTCGTTCTAAACTTTATAGGTTGGATTTGTTTGTAAACGATATAACCTTTAAAAGAATGATAAAAGCCCTAGAAAATGTGGAAAACGAAAATATTCAAAATGACACGGATATTTTAATAGGTAAAAAACTTCCTAAAATTGAAGAAGAGGAAGTTACATCGAAAATTTTAAATGAATCTCAAAATATAGCCTTAAGAAAATCTATCAATTCGGATATTTTTTTGATTCATGGACCTCCGGGTACGGGAAAAACTACAACCTTAGCTGAAGTTATAAAAAAGCACATAGGAAAAAAACTTTTAGTTGCGGCAGACAGTAACGTAGCCGTTGATAATCTTCTTGAAAAACTTAAAGACTATAACGTAGTAAGAATAGGGCATCCGGCAAAAATGGATTCTAGACTTATGAAGTATTCTTTAGACGTTAAAATAAGACGTGATAAAAGATATAAAGAAATTGAAAAGATTATTAAAAAAATTGACGATTTAAAATATCTACAGGATAAAAAATATAAAAAGCCTACTCCAGGAAGACGCAGAGGTTTAAGTGATGAAGAGATTTTAAAATATGCTAAAGAAAACAGAAGTGCTAGGGGAGTTTTAAGAGAGTGGATGAAGGAGATGGCAGAATGGATTAAGATTCAGAAAAACATCAATAAACTTTATGATGAAAAGAATAAAAAAACAGAAATTATTATGAATGATATTTTGGATAATGCAGAAATTATTTTTGCTACCAATTCTGCTTGTGGAGGAGAGTTTTTGGAAAACAGAACGTTTGATGTAGCGTTTATAGATGAAGCAGCTCAAGCTATGGAACCTAGCACCCTTATACCTTATATAAAGGCAAAAAGAGTTGTGTTTGCCGGTGACCATAAGCAGTTGCCACCTACTATTTTAAGTAATGACGAAAAATTGAAAATCAGTATGTTTGAGAGGTTTAGTGCCATTTATCCGTCTGCTATGCATACGCTGGGGGTTCAATATAGAATGAATAAAAAAATAAACGATTTTCCAAGTTGCGAATTTTATGATTGTAAAGTAAAAACCGATAAAAGCGTGGAGAATATAACTATTTTAGATTTAGGTATTGATATTGACGATTATGGGAAAGAAGAGCCTTTAGTGTTTATAGATACGTGTGGAAAATTTTTGGAAAAAAGCAAAAAAGATTCTCCTTCAAAGTATAACCCTTTAGAAGCCGAATTCGTAAAAGATATGGTTAAAAGATTTTTAGAAAAAGGAAAAGAGGAGTTTATAGGGGTTATTACTCCTTATAAAGACCACGAAGAGTATATAAAGAGCATTCTTGAAAAAGAGAATATAAAAGATGTGGAAGTAAAAAGCGTTGACGGATTTCAGGGAAGAGAAAAAGAGATTATAATATTAAGCCTTGTAAGAGCGAACTCTAAAGAAGAGATAGGGTTTTTAAGCGATATAAGACGTTTAAACGTAGCTATTACAAGGGCTAAGAGAAAGTTGATTATTGTAGGAGATACTAAAACGTTAAGCAGTAATGAAACGTATAAAAGATTAATCGATTATATTAAAGAAAAAGGGTTTTTCGCTATAATTTAAAATCTAAATTAGATTAAAAGGAATAATATGAGAAAAAATTTAATTTTACTTTATTTTCTTTTAATGGCCGGTATGTTTTTGGGTTGTAGTGTTAAAAAAGTTACCATAAAAGCTCAATTACCGGCGGAAAATGATAGTTTGACCAAAAGAAAAAAAATAGCGGTTTTACCTTTTAAAGGAGATAATATTAATTTTGCTGGAAGATTGGAATCTAAACTTGCGAACGTTCAGGTTAACGGAAAATCTTATTTTAAGGTAATTAATAGGGATAAAATAGGAGATGTATTAAAAGAGCTTAAATTGCAATCTAGTGATTTGGTTGGAGATAAAGCGGCCAGATTCGGAAAATTAGCAGGAGCCAAAGTATTAATTACCGGGAATGTAAAAACTTCTGTTACTAATAGTTCTTATCAAGACCCTAGACAGGTATGTGCTAGTTACGATAGAAAAGGCAGATGTTTGTATTATAAAACAGTTTATGTTACTTGTAGAACTTCCGATGCTACTTTTAACGCTTCCATTAATGCGATTGATGTTAATACGGCTCAAATAGTTGATGCGGTAAATATATCTAAAAAATATCATGGAGATAGTTGTAAAGATACCGGTGTTTCTATTTTCGGTTTGGGAAGTACGAAAAAATTTAAAACCGCTCAGGAAGCTTTAAACAATTTAGCCGATGAAGCGGCGACGGAATATGTGAATAGAGTGGCTCCTCATTACGTATTATTGCAAGTGGAGTTAATGGATAAAGTAAAAAGTATTGATTTAAGCAATATGCAAGAAAAACAATTTGAAAATGCTTTAATTTATATAGAACACGGAAGAATAAAAAAAGCAGAGTATATTTTGAAAAAATTGAATGAAGAAACTGGAGAAAAGTCTTTTGAAATAGCTTATGATTTGGGAGTGGTGGAAGAGGCTTTAGGAAAACTTAATGAAGCGAAAGCGGCTTATTCTTTAGCGGATAGAATAATTACGGATAGCGGAGAAGAGTCTAATGAATTAGTTGATAAGGCTATTAAAAGAATTAATGTTTTACTTAAAAAAAGAGAGCAACTTAAAAAGCAGTTAAATGCATAAAATATTTCTCTTTTTTCTTTTCTTATTTATAATAAGCGGATGTTCTTCTCATACTTATGTAGCTCCTAAACCTAAAAAATTACCGGTATGGTATTTGAATCCTCCTAAAAATAGTGAGAATATAGTTTATGTAACCGGTAGCGGTATTAATAAAAAAGAAGCTATTTTAAACGCTCTTTCTAATTTTATAGCCGGATATAGTATAAAAATATCCTCTGTTTTAAATATAAATAAAAAGAGTTTCGGAGGAGGGTTATATAATAAAAACGTGAATTATGACGTTAAAGCCGTTATAAGTGGTTTTGAAGTTTCAGATTATGAAGTTGTAAAAGTTTATCAATATAAGTTTGATAACGTATTGGTTCTTGTAAAAGTTGACACTTCAAAACTTTTTGATATTCAAAAAGCGAAACTTGATGATAGGTTCAATAGATATAGATTGGAGTTTCGTACTCTTTTGAAAGAAAACAAAATTAAACGCTTAATAGGACTTGAAAATTTGCTCCGGAAGTTAGATAAAGAAAAAAACTATTTATATGTTTTAAAGGGAATGAATCCTAAATTTGACATTAAAAAATATTTAACTTTTATCGATACGGTTTATAATACTTATTTACGGACTAAAACTTCTTTAAAAATATGTGTAAAATGCAATGTTTTGCCTATTAAACGCGATATCGAAAAATATTTGATAAAGCATAACGTTAAAATAGGGAATAGCGATACTGTTTTAGACGTTAAAATAAATAAAAAGAGTTCCGATTCTATTATGAGTTTAGAGGTTTATAATATTTATCTTATTCTTAAAAAAGAGGATACTGTAATAGGGAGTAACGGTTTTAAAATAGTTGTTCCTAAAAATGCGAATTTAAATAATCAGTTATACGACGAAATAAAAAATTTAAACATTAAGGAGTTTTTTAATATAAAATGAAAGTGGAAATTAAAAAAGAAGGTTATTTAAAATTAAAAAAACGTCTGCCTTGGCTTTATAAAAACGAGATTGTACAAATACCTAAATGTGATAAAGGAAGTATTGCGGATTTGGTTTATAAAGGCGAATTTGTTGCAAAAGCCTTTATAAATCCTTTAAGTAAGATTACGGCTAGGATTTTGAGCTTTGAGAATGAGAATATAGATAGCGAATTTTTTAAAAGGCGTATAAAAAAAGCTGTTTATAAAAGAAGATTTAATAATACCGATTCGTTTAGATTAATTCACAGTGAAGCCGATTTTTTACCGGGGCTTATTGTGGATAAATACGGAGATAATTTGGTTGTTAGTTTTACAAGTGCGGGTATGGATAATTTTAAAGGTGTGATTATTAAGAGTTTAATTGATATTTTATCTCCTAAAGGAATTTATGAAAAAGGGGATAAAATAAGAGAGAAAGAGGGATTGGATGTTGAATCTTATACGTTATACGGAGAAGTTGATGATGAGTTTGTGATTATTGAAAATTCTAAAAAATTTTTAACTCATTTAAAAGAGGGACAAAAGACGGGATTTTTCTTAGACCAGAGAAAAAACAGAGAAATAGTAGGAAATTACGGAAATAAAAAAACTCTCGATTTGTTTGCAAATGCCGGTGGATTTGGGATATATGCAAATGCCGAATATACTAAATTCGTAGAAATTTCTCCTCTTGCTTGTTCTCAAATAGAGAAAAACTGCGAATTAAATTCACTAAGAAACTATGAAATTATAAAAGACGATGTTTTTAAGTTCTTAGAGAGTGAAAAAGAAAAATACGATTTAATTATAGTAGACCCTCCGGCTTTTGCAAAAAATAAAAAAGCAAGAACAGGAGCTATTAAAGGGTGGAAATATTTAATAGTAAACTCTCTTAAACTCTTAGAAAAAGAAGGGTATTTGGCTCTTTTTAGCTGTTCTCACTCTATTACAAGTAAAGATTTGCTTGATTTAGCGTTAAGCAGCAGTATTATAGATAATAGTTATTTGGAAGTTGTTGAGTTTTTAAAGCAGGATGTCGACCACCCTTATATGTTAAATATTCCAAACTCTTTATATTTAACCGGTGTGTTGTTAAGAAAAGTTTAAGGGAATTAAATGGAAGAGTTAAAAAACGATAAATTTACTCAAATAGGGCTTTATTTTTTGTTTAAGTCTTATGATAAGAAAAGTTTAGAAGAATTTTTAAAAGAGTATTCGCTAGAAGATTTGATAAAGTATTACGATAAATTTAACACTTTGTATTTAGATGAAGATGAGCTTTTTAATTATTTTGACGGGGATTATGAAAAAGTGGCTAAAGATTTAGCTCTTTTTTTCGCTCCTTTTTTACCGGAAGATTTTATAATGAGCAAAGATTTGGAAAAATTAAAATCCGATTTATCTAAAATTTACGGGGATGAAATAGCCGATGCCATTGTTAAGGCGTTGGAGATTTTGAGTTTGTTGGGAATGGATTATGATATTAAGGAAAAAAAGTATCTTTTAAAAGAAGTTTTTAAGATTATGCATCTTTTGGCTAAAATACTTAAAATCTTAAAGGTAAGTGATGCTTAAAAATTTGCAAAAGCATATAAAAATAATCGATACTCCTCTTGATGTAAATCTTGAAATTCCACATCTTGCATATATTGAAGCAAAAAAGAAAAATCCAAAGATTTTAATGTTTACAAATCCTGTTGATGGTGATAAAAAGTTCGATATTCCGGTTGTTATGAATATTTTTGCAAACGATGAGGTTGTAAGAGAGATTTTTGGAAGGGATTTAGAAGAGATTGCCAAAGAGATTGAAGAGCTTATAAAAATGAAACCTCCAAAAACTTTAAGCGAAAAACTCAAAGCGTTTGGAAAACTTTTTGCCGTTAAAAACACTATTCCAAAAAGAGTAAAAGAAGCAGAGTGTCAGTATCATATTTATGAGGGCGAAGCCGCAACTCTTGATATGCTGCCAATTCTTAAAACGTGGGAGGAAGATGGCGGTAAGTTTATTACAATGGGGCAAGTTTATACAAAAAGTCTTGATGGAAATATTAGAAATGTTGGGATGTATAGATTGCAAGTTTATGATAATAAGCGCCTTGGACTTCACTGGCAAATTCATAAAGACTCAGCACATCTATTTTGGGAGTATAAAAAAGCGGGTCTTAAAATGCCAGTTAGTGTAGCAATTGGAGGGGACCCTTTATGGACTTGGTGTGCAACTGCTCCTATGCCGCCAGGAATTTTTGAAGTTATGCTTTATGGGTTTATAAGAAGAAAAAATCCTCGCCTTGTTAAGTGTATAAGCAATGACTTAGAAGTCCCGGCAGATGCTGATATTGTGATTGAAGGGTGGTGTGACCCGAATGAAATGGAAATTGAAGGGATGTTTGGAGACCATACTGGATACTATACTCTTAAAAAACCATTTCCTGTTATGCACATTCATACAATTACCACAAAAAAAGACCCGGTATATTACGCAACGGTTGTCGGAAAACCTCCACTTGAAGATAAGTATATGGGGTATGCTACTGAGAGGATATTTTTGCCACTTTTAAAAACCACAGCTCCGGATTTAATTGACTATGCAATGCCGGAGAATGGGGTTTTTCATAATTTAATACTTTGTAAAATATCCACAAGATACCCGGGACACAGCCTTCAAATTATGCACTCTCTTTGGGGGGTTGGGCAGATGAGTTTTGTAAAACACGCTATTTTTGTAAATAAAGACGCTCCTCCTCTTAGAGATTATGAAAAAATAACCGAATATATCCTAAATCATTTTGACTCTAAAAATTTACTTATCAGTAAAGGAATAGTAGATGAGCTTGACCATTCAAGTATAAAAGAGCTTGTAGGTGGAAAACTTGGTATTGATGCTACAAAAGAGGCTAAGGGAATTGATATTGAGATTTTAGACGATAAAGGGCTTTTTGATAAAATGAAAGAACTTGATGAAAGTATAGAGGAAGTTAAGCAGTATATGATTCATACTAAAAATCCAATTTGCGTAATAAAATATAAAAAAACAAAAAAAGCCCGTGAAATTTTTGATAAATTAAAAGCACTAAAAAAACATATTAGAATTGTAGTGTTTATCAATACCCCTGAGACTTTTAATCCTTATATGCTAATTTGGAGGGTAACAAATAATATTGATGCTCTTAGAGATGTGTGGATTGAAGAGATTATAGGAGTTGATGGGACAAATAAAGATAAAAATATTGATGATTTTGATAGAGAATGGCCTCCTGATGTTGATTCTACAAAAGAAGTGATTGAAAAATTAAAAAATCTTGGGCTAATTGAAGGGATAAGCGAAGAGGAGCTTAAGAGATATCAGGTTATATAAGGATACTTTTTATATACTCTTCTAGTTTTTTTAGCTCTTCTTTGTCTTCACTTTCGAAAATCATTTCTATGATTATTTTGTTTGTTGTATAGATAAAAATGCTAAATTCCGGTTTTATAGGGTTTTGAAGGTTTCTTTTTATCGTAAAAAAGCTAATGGCATCTCTTTTTAACTTCATCTCTTCCACTTCTTTATCATCGATTTTTATGATAGAATTAATTTCACTTTTGCTGTTTGATTTAATAGAGAGTGCGTTTGGAGTTAAAAGTTCTATTAAGTCGATGTAATTCATTTCAAATCCTTTTTTTTAAAATTATACTAAGGAGTTGGAAATTAAGCAAATAATTAATGAATATAATACCCCCAAATGTCAAGACAATAATTTAAGAAATTTAAATTACATCTATCTCCTTGACATTTTCATACTCCTTAATATAAATCTCCTCATATTTTAACGTTTTGAAAAATATCTCAATTACAATATTGTCAATGGCTCTGCCTTTTGAATTCATTGAAATTTTGATACCATTGTTTTTATACCAATTCCAAGTTATTATGATTTTAGGGGTGTTTTTGTTGTTTAGAGCTTTTAAGAAAAAGTCTCTTTTAGAACCTCTTTTTAAGAAGATAAGAAGACCTCATAAAGAGAGTGTATATAGTTTCTTAAAAAGTTTCAATAATGAAAAGCTTGATGAAATTAACGAACTTTATCATAAAATTACATACTATAAAGTTATAAAAGAGGAGATAAAAAACTAAAAAAACTGATTAAGGAGTTTAAGTGGAGTTAAAAGAGATATTTTTATTTAAAGGTTTAAGTGAGGAGGAGTTAAAGGAAATTGAGTGTTTTTCTATTTTAAAACATCTTAAAAAAGATGAAGTGGTGTTTTATGAAAAGGAAAATCCGGCTTATTTACATCTTTTGTTAAAAGGAAGTGCAAGGGTGTATAAAGTGGATAATAAAGGAAATGAGCTTATTATCCATAAATTTATGCCGGTTTCGTTAATAGCCGAACTTGCTAATTTTGAAAACATTCCTTATCCGGCTAACTGTGCTATGGATAGTGACGGGGTAATTTTAAAAATAGAATTTGAGAAATTTAAAAAATTTATGAAAAGTGGGGATGTCTGTTTTTCCATAATGAGTTCTTTACTTAAAAAAATGAAATTTTTAGATGGTATTATCCAAGATAATCTTATTTTAGATACCGAAACAAAAATTGCTAAGTTTATTTATGAGAACGAAAAACTCTTTTTTGAATTAAAACAGCATAATATAGCTGCTATTTTAAATATAAAGCCCGAAACCTTAAGTAGAAAATTAAAAAAATTTAAAGAGTTGGGAATTATCGAAAATAGAGGTAGTAAGCTTATAGTAAAAGATAAAGAAAAAATTAAACGATATTTTAGGTGGTAGTGATTTTTAGGGGCAAAAAGCCCCGAAGGAGGATTGTGTGATTAATTAGCTAATTCTGTTCCGAAATCTTTGTGGATATCTCCACTTATTACACCGAAATTGAAGTTTTCAACTAAAAAGTTTACAATAGCTTCGTCTGCAAATTGAGGAGCGTTTGGTCCTATTAAGATATCTTTTATTCCAAGGCTTAGCAATGCTAAAAGAATAATAATTGCTTTTTGCTCCATCCATAAAAGTGCTATTGAAATTGGTAAATCGTTTACATCTTCTACACCTAACGCATTTGCTACGGCAAGTGCTATATGAACGGCTCCATTGGAATCGTTACATTGACCAAGGTCTATGTATCTTGGGATATCAGTACCAGGTACTGTTCCGAAGTCCACATCGTTAAATCTGAATTTACCACAGCTTGATGTGATGATAATATGGTCTTTTGGTACTGCAAGAGCTAATTCTCTAAAGTAATCTCTTTTTCTACCAGGTGCGTCACATCCGGCAATTACCCATACTCTTTTTAGCTTACCTTTATTTATGGCTTCTAAAATTTTAGCTCCATATACATCAATAACTGTTTTATAGTGATGTCCTGTTTTGATTTTTTCATCACTCTCAAATCCTGTTACATCTGGAAGTTTTAAGGTATGGTCAATTAACGGGTCGAAATTATCGTTTTCAATTTTTTTTGCACCTTCGATACCTACGATTTTATAAGTATAAAGTCTATCGATATAATTTTTAACTTTTGGTGATTTTTCCGGTGGTACGATACAGTTGGTGTTTACTACGCACGTTCCGTTCCATTTAGAAAAAATATCTGTTTGGTCAAACCATGCTTTACCGATGTTACCTTTTAGGTTTTTGAATTTTCTAAGATGTGGGTATCCGTGTGCCGGTAACATTTCAGAGTGAGTGTATACGTTTATTTTATCGGATAAACCTCTCTCTTCAATTCTTTTTAGAAGTTTTTCAAGCATATCAAGGTTATGACCAGAAACTAAAATACCTTTTCCTTCGGCTTTATTTTGAGTAACTTCTATTGGAGTTGGTATTCCTAGTGCTTTTGTATGAAGGTCGGATAATAAATCCATAACTTTTACACCGGCGTTTCCTACTTTCATAAGCTGTTGAATATGCTCGTCAAAGTTAAAGTTTACATTTGTTAGAGTAAAATATAAAGTTTCGCTTGTTACATCATCAATTTCAAGCATTGTTTTCCAGTCGTTGTCATTACCGAATTTTTCGATAAGTTCTCTTGCGTGTTCTCTATATGCGGATAAACCTCTAAGACCGTAAGTCATTAAATCTTGAAGTCTTGCTTTTGTAGAAGTTTTACCGCATACACCTTTGCTTTCACCGTGGCTTCCACATCCACCCGGTGTACTCATTTCACATTGCCAACATAAAAATTGTAGATCACAAGATTTTGAAAGTCCTTCTTTTTTTCCAAATAATCCGAACATTTTTTGCTCCTTAAGTTTTTTTTACAGGAGCATTGTAAAATATTTAAAAAATTAAATCATTGATTTTAATCAATAGAGTTATTTTTTTATTCTTTTTAGTTTTTCTATTCCTTTTAAATCTTCTTCATTCCATTGATAGTAAGTTCCGAAAATTCTATCCCATATGTCGGTTGTGATTCCGTGGTTTAGTTTCGGTTTTTTATGATGAACGAAATGAAATTCTTGCATATATCTCCAATAATTGCTAGCAAATTCGCGTCTATGCATAATGTGATGCATTATTCCGTAGTTAAAATACCCTAAAGTCATTCCTCCTACTATTGCAAAAGCGTCGCTACTTGGCATAAAAAAGTGAAACAGCCACGCAAAAAAAGAAGCTATTACGGCACTCATAAAAAACGGCATTGCATCGTAACTAAAAGGGTTTTGATGATGGTGAGCGTGACCTTCTATGAAAATTTTTAGTGGATGTTCTTCATGAAATAGCCAAGCATGAACGGCATATTCCAAAAACGTAAAAAATATTACCCCTACAATAAATAAAGCAAAGCTTGCCCAAATGTCTTTTGAATAGTATAAACTTAATCCTAAAAACACTACTGCAGTTAAAAAATCGGTAAATAAACTTAAATAGTAATTACATTTTGAAGCAGTTATTTTTAAGATGATTTCTTTCATTTTCCTCTCCTTAAGAAAAGCTTATAGGTGTGATAATTTGTAATTATATCAGAAAAAAATATTCTTGTGGTATAATTTATAAAAAAAATAAAAAAGGATTTTTTAATGTTTGAAAGTAGAAGAGAAACTGGAAAGTTGTTGGTTCAAAGATTAAAAAAACTTCAAGATGAAAAAAGAATCATAGACCCGGTGGTTGTTGCTATTCCAAGAGGAGGAGTGGTGGTAGGTGCTGAAATTGCAAAAGAGTTAAATGTTCCTTTGGATTTACTTTTTGTAAAAAAAATACCGGCTCCTAATAACGAAAAACTTACCATAGGCAGTATTAGCGAAAATGGATTGGTGTTTTTAAATCAAGCTTTAGTTAATACGTTAGATGTGGATGAAAATTATTTACAAGAAAAAGGAATTGAAAAAATTCAAGAAATGGCAAGACTTAGAGATAAATATAAGCACGAACCTATTTTGCTTGAAGATAAGGATGTGATTTTAGTCGATGATGGTATAGCAACGGGTGCTAGTATGTATCTTGCTGCTCAAAGTATCGTAAGAGACAGACCAAGAAGCGTAATAATTGCAGCTCCTGTTATGCTAAATGACGATACTATTATAAACACTTTAAAAAGTGTATCTCATCATATGGAAATTTTAAAAACTGCTGATAATTTTATGAGTGTCAGTAAGTGGTATGAGGATTTTCATCAATTAAGTGATAAAGAAGTCAAAGATATTTTAAAAGAGTTTCAATAATTAATGGTGCGACGGGAGGGACTCGAACCCTCACGGGCTTATGCCCACAAGGCCCTCAACCTTGCGTGTCTACCAATTCCACCACCGTCGCTTGGATTGAAATTATATCAAAAATTTAAGAAAAATAGAAGTTTTTTATTTTTATCTCTTTTTTTATTTTTTCAATTTCGGATTTTATCTTTTTGTTTACTATTTCAAGTAAAGAATCTAGATATTTTTTAAGTTTTTTAGCCGTACTTTCGTCTAGTTCGTAATTTTTTACTATTTTTCCTATTTTTTGCAGTTTTATTAAAAGTTTTTCTTTTGAATTTATTATATTTTCTATTTCGGTATTGGGGTTAAAGATAGAAAAGTTTTTTACGTTTTTAGTAAGAATAATTGTATTTTCGGATTTCACTTCTATATTACAGCCGTCTAATTGTAATATGGTTTTTACTTTTTTGTTTATATAAGTGGTTTTTAAGTGTAAAGTTGTTTTTTGAGAAGGTTTTAAACTGTTACATTGATTTATAAGGAATATGATAAAAGAAGTTAAATCCATAAGAAAATCCCAAAAAAAGGGATTATGCTCCTAGGAACGGGTTAGCGTAAAGAGCAATAAGTGCAAGTACAAGTGCATAAATAACTTGTGCTTCAATCATCGCTAATGCGATGAACATTGTACCCATAAGTTTACCACCCATACCAGGGTTTCTAGCTGTACCAGCGATTGTAGCTGCTGCAGTGTGTCCCATACCGATTGCACCACCAAGTGCTGCAAGACCAAGACCTATTACTGCTGCGATTACGCTGTAAGCTTTAACCATTGTGTCACCATCAGCTGCGAAAGCAAATGCTGCGAAAATTGCCATAAGTGCTACGATTTTTTTCATAGTACGTCCTTTTTGTGATATTTTATTACGTTACGTCCGTTCGGCTTGCGTGTCCCTACTTAACACGTAACGCGTTGAAATTATAATTAAAAAAATTTTTTTTTGCAAGTTAAACTTAAATTAATTTAAAAATTTCTTAATTCTTTTTACTGCAATTTCCAGTTCTTTTATATCTTTTGTATAGGCTATTCTTATGAAGTTTTTAAAATCTCCAAAATCAATTCCAGGTGTTACCGCTACTTTGGCTTCGGTTAAAAGTTCATTGCAAAATTTTAAAGAATCATTGTTATATTCGCTTATATCGCACCATAGATAAAAAGCTCCCTTAGGTTTTGTTATGGGGAAGAGTTCTTTTAGTTCTTCATATAAAAAGTCTTTTCTTTTTTTAAACTCTTTTTTAACTGACTCTAAATAGTTGTAATCAAACGCTTCAAGTGCTGCGTATTGAGAGAGGATAGGGGCTGAAATTAAGATGTTTTGGGCTATTATTTCCGCTTCTCTTAAAAGCTTATCCGGTACTATTATCCATCCTATTCTAAGCCCGGGCATACAAAAAAACTTACTGAATCCGTTTATTACTATTGCGTTTTTATTGTATTTAACGGTGCTCGTATAATCTTCTTCGTAAATTAATCCGTGGTAAAGTTCGTCGCTTATTAAGGTAATGTTGTTGTTTTGGCAGTATTCGCATATTTCTTTTAATTTGTTTTTATTGTAAACGCTACCTGTAGGGTTATTTGGGGATGAAATTAATAGAGTGTCGATATTTTGTGGTATGTCTTGAGGGGTTAATTTATAAGTTTTGATTTTTATAAATTCTTTGTTTTCAAGTTTTGCGAAGTTTTCATAGCAAGGATAACCCGGAGTCGGGGTTGCTATTTTGTTTGAAAAATATAGAGCGATTAAAAAGGCTGTAGAGGTTCCGGTTGTTATTAAAATATTGTTCGGGTTTACGTCTATATTGTAAAAAACTTTATAATGGGCGGCTATTTTTTCTCTTAATTCTGGTAAACCTTTGGATGGGGTATAAGAAAATCTGTTTTCCTTTAAGGCTTTTTGAAGTGCCTTTTTTACACCGGGAGGAGGCAGTAGGTCTGGCTCTCCTATTTCAAGATGAATTACATCTTCAATTTCTTTAGCTTTTTTTACGATATCCATTACGATAAAAGGTTTCATTGTTTTCCTTTAAAGAAGAGGTTTATAAGGAGTTGCGTAAGCTTTTTTCGCTTTTACTTCTACTATTTCGTATTCATAAGGTTTTAAGGTATTTGGGATAATTACGGCTGATAATTTGTTTCCGTATACGCACCCCGTATCAATTCCTAAGGAATTTTTCTTTTTATAAGGATTTTTAAAAGGGGTGTGACCGTATATTATAAAGCTTTCGTGTCCTTTATATACATCTGCCCAAAAGTATCCTTTTTTATTGTGGTTTAGAGGTAAAGATTTATCGTTTTTATCCACTTCTCTGGTAAAAAGCAGCAAGTTTAATTGATGAGAAGAGGGGTTGTTTAAGTGGATTTTGTTTGTTATACCGGCGTGTATTACGGTTAGACGGTTGGTTTTAAAAAAATATGGCATAGAAGAGATAAATTCGAAATCCTCTTTTTTTAATTTAGGATAAATTTTTTGCTGGTCTTCATCAAGAATTACTTTTCTTCCCCACCATTTTCTAAGGTGTTTGTATTCGTGATTTCCTAGAAGAGAGAAAATTTTGTTTTTTCTTACGTATCTTAAAGTTTCAACGCAAAAAGGACCTTTATCTAAAATATCTCCTACGCATATTTCAAAAGAATTTTTGGGAATTAATTTTCTTAATTCCTTAAACTCTTCCAAACATCCGTGAATATCGCCGTATATTACATATTTCATTTGAACTGTTTTAGATAATTACACGCAGATTTATTACCTAATTTACAAGCTTTTTTTAGTAAAAGTACGGCTTTATTCGTATCTTGTTTTACGATGTTTCCTTTATAATAGTAATAAGCCAAAAGAGTACAACTGTCTGCATCGTTTAGTTTGCAACCTTTTTTATAGAATGAAACTGCTTTATTTAAATCTTTTTTAGTACCGATTCCTTTGTTATACATATATCCTACCATTCCACACGCATAAGAGTCGTTTTTTTTACATCTTTTTTCAAAACCTTCAAAAGATTTTTTATATTTACCTTTTAAATAGAGTTTTAAATCCGGGTCGTTTGTAGTTCCGTGTTGAGCAAATAAGAAAACCGCACTTAAAAACGTTAAGATAAATTTTTTCATTTTTAGTTCCTTTTTTTCAAATTATATCAAAAGTATCTCCGAACCTCGGAGCTTTGTTTTAGCTTCAAGCTACGCAGCCAAAGCCGTCGTCATCTTCTTCGAAATCGTGTGAGTGGTTATCGTTTCCTGATATAATGCTTTCTTTAAAGGCGATAGTTTCGCCGTTATTGTAAATTGAATAGTAAATTTTACTAGTGTTTCTTATAGTGTTTATAGTACTGCAATATGTTTCAAGAGAACTTAATACCCATCTTCTTGCAGTCATAGCGTCTGCGTTTGATTCCAATTTATAAATAAAATGAAATTCCGTAAAAATTCTAGGGTATGTCTCTTTTCTTTTATATTCGATTTCTAAAGTAAAGTTTTTTAGTTCGTACCCTTTGTTTTTTGCTATTTCCACAATATCATAAGCCGAGCAGTTTCCAAGCCCGGTTATGAAATAGTCTATAGGAGTGTATTTTTTAGGGTCTATTATGATTACATCTTTTCCGTTTGTAGCTTCGTATAAGTGGTTATTAAGGTGTCTTATTTTAATCATTATTCTCCTTTAAAAATTTTTCGAAATATTTTATCTGTTCTTCAACCCTGCTAGGAGATGTGGCACCGTAACTTTTTCTGCTTTTCATTGAGTTTTCAAGGCTTAAATCCACATCATCTTCTATTCTTTCATCTATGCTTTTTAACTCTTCAAGGCTTAAATCGCTTAAATCAACTCCCTTTTCTTCCGCTAACGCAACTGCACGTCCTGTTATATGGTGGGCTTCTCTAAAAGGTATTCCTTTATTTACCAAATAATCGGCTAAATCGGTAGCTGTTAAGTGACCCTTTTTACAAGCTTGTAGCATTTTGTCTTTGTTGATAGTCATAGTTTTTAAAGTTTCATTTAAAATAGTTATTGAAATAAGAGCCGTTTTTACGCTGTCAAATACTCCTTCTTTATCTTCTTGAGTGTCTTTGTTATAAGCTAGAGGAAGCCCTTTCATTACGGTTAGCAAAGCCATTAAATTTCCGTAAGCCCTTCCTGTTTTGCCTCTTATAAGTTCCGGTACGTCCGGGTTTTTCTTTTGAGGCATAATAGAACTTCCGGTTGAATATTCGTCACTTAAGGTAATAAAGCCAAATTCACTTGTTGACCAGATAATAAGCTCTTCACTTATTCTGCTTGCATGCATCATAAGCATTGAAATGTTAAATAACAGTTCAAGTGCAAAATCCCTGTCACTCACCGTATCAAGACAGTTTATTGTAGGTTCGTCAAATCCTAGGGCTTTTGTGGTTTCGAATCTGTTTATATTATGAGGAGTACCGGCAAGTGCCGCACATCCTAAAGGATTTTTGTTGTTTCTTTTATAGCTTTCGATAAATCTTTCGTAATCTCTTTTAAACATACTGGCATATGCTAACATATGATACGCAAAACTGATAGGCTGGGCGTGTTGAAGATGAGTCATCCCCGGAAGTAGGGTGTGTTTGTGTTCTTTTGCTATATTTACGAAAGTTTTTATTAATTCTTTGATTTTATCTGCAATTTCTAAGTTTCTTTTTAAACTCCATCTTCTGAAATCCACTGCCACCTGGTCGTTTCTGCTTCTTGCGGTATGGAGCTTTTTACCGGTATCGCCAATTAATTCGATAAGTCTTTTTTCTATAGCCATATGCAAGTCTTCATCGCTTATATCCCACTTAAATTCGCCTTTTTCTATTTCTTCTTTTATTTTTAAAAGAGTTTCTTTTATTTTTTCGGCTTCTTCTTTAGTTATAATTCCTTGATTGGCCAACATTTGAGAATGGGCTATACTGCCTTCTATGTCTTCTATGTAAAGTTCTTTGTCAAACATTATAGATGCGTTAAATTCGTCTAAAAGTTTAGCGGCACTTTTAGAGAATCTTCCTCCCCATAGCTTCATAAGCGTTCCTTTTTTGGTAGAATTATACAATAATGAAACTTTAAGGCAAAACAAAGGAGCCCGGGATGATGATAAACAATATAAATTTTCTTCAAGCACATCGGACTTTGATGGATGTAAACACAAACAATATAGCTAATGTAAACACTGAAGATTTTAACTCCACCGATATTAGACTTGATATTTTTTTTTCTCAAGAAAAAAGAAATAAAACTATTTTAGATATATTAAAAGGTTTAAAATGACGAAAAAAATAATAAATTTGCTTTTTGCTACCGCTTCTATTGAAAGATGGAACGATTTGCCAAGGCCGGTTAAGTTTATAGAACTTGACAAACAGGCTCATAAGATGATAATCGCTTACTTTTTGGCTCATTGTGAAAAAGACGTGGATTTTTATAAACTTATTAATTTAGGTATAGCGGAGGTTTTATACAGAGCTATTTTGACGGATTTAAAATCTCCGGTTTACCACTATTTAAGAGAAAAAAACGGTGAAGCTTTAGATAAGTTTGTTTTGGAAAATTTGGATGATGCAATTGATGATGAGTTAAAATATTATGTTAAGGTATTGAATACCGATTTATCAAAAGAGAAACATATTTTATTGGCTGCTGGTTATTTAGCCAGTAAATGGGAGTTTGATATTATTTATAATTTTGCACCTAATATTTACGGTATAGAAGAAACTAAAAGAAATTTGGAAAATTCTCTTGAAGATTTTTATGATTTGGAAGGAATGAAAGTGCTTTCTCTAAAAAAGAAAAGTTATGATTTTATCTCTTTATGCGGTAATTTAAGATTTCAAAAAAGATGGGCTTATGTACCTAGAATTCCGGAAACTTCAGTGCTTGGGCATATGCTTTTTGTTGCGATTGTCTCTTTTTTGTTTACTAAAGAATACGGAGGAAATAAGCAAAAAGCTTGTTATAATTTTTTTACCGGACTTTTTCACGATTTGCCGGAAGCCTTAACAAGAGATATAGTGGCACCCGTTAAACATAATGTAAAAGGTTTGGATGAGATTTTAAAAGAGTATGAAAAAAAGCTAATAGAAGAGAAAATTTTACCTTTAGTTCCTAAAAACATACAAAAAGAACTTAGAATTTTAATAATTGATGAATTTGCGAATAAAATTATTACCGAAGACGGATATGAGATAGTTGATTTTGTAAATAAAGATGTAGTGGGAATTGATGGAAGTTTGGTAAAAATAGCGGATAATTTTGCCGCTTTTGTAGAAGCTTTAAAAAGTATTAAATACGGTATTAAGGCACCGGAACTTAAAAGAGCGGTTGAATTTTGGCAAGAGAAATATAAAAACTTAAAATTATATGGAATAGACTTTTCCAAATATTTTAATAAAGATTTTATAGAATGAGATTTTTAGTTTTATTTATTGCAGTGTTTTTATATTCTGATGTAGGAGTATATTTTTATACGATAAAAATGAATTATGAAGAATTTATAAATTCCTCTTTGCTGGACAAAGATTCGACATATTTATTTGATTTAAACGGTATAATGGTAAAGTATTATAATGTTCGATATTTTTTAAATATGGAGTTTGCTTATGGAAAAAGTATTTATCAAGGAAAAACGTGGAATGGTAAAGATTTAAGATTAATTCAAAAAAACGTTAGTATTTTTAATATGAAAGGAGCTTATTTCTTAAATAAAAAGTTTTATTTATTAGCAGGATATAGAATGTGGAGTAGGGGAAAAAGCGATTATGAAGGGGATTATAACGAAGTTTATTATTGGAGTTATATAGGAATAGGCAAATTCTTTCGTGTTAGAAATTTAACGGCATCGATAGAGTATCAATATGCTATTAACCCTAAGTTAAGAGTTTTATTAGGCAATGGAGCTCTTTTGAGATTAGGAGAGACGAACGGATTATCTGGAGAGATTAGATATTCTTTTTTAATTAATGATATTGTTTGGGAAATTTTTTATAGATGTTGGATGTGGTCCATAGAAAGAAGTGACATTTCTCAATTAATGTTAAAAAATTCTTCTTATTATATATATGAGCCTTCAAGTTTTACTATTAATCAATATTTTGGAATAGGGATAAGGTATTAAGGGAAAATCCCTTAATTGTTAACAATTGTAATAATCGCTTCTACTATGCTAGGGTCTTCTAAAGTTGAAGTGTCTTGTGTGATTTCTTCGCCTTTTGCAATGCTTCTTAAGATTCTTCTCATAATTTTTCCGCTTCTTGTTTTTGGAAGTCCTGGTACAAATGCAAAATTATCAACTTTTGCAATTGCTCCTATTTCTTCTTTTATAATATCGTTTATCTCTTTAGTGATTTCAATCTCTTCTGCTATTGTGTCGTTTTTTAATACGATATAAGCAAATATACTCTCTCCCTTAATATCATCTGGTTTTCCAATTACTGCTACTTCCGCTACGTGAGGATGTTTTTTTATGGAGGCTTCTATTTCTGCAGTTCCTAATCTATGTCCTGAAACGTTTATAACATCATCCACCCTTCCGGTAATCCAAATATATCCGTCTTCATCGTATACTGCTCCGTCTCCACTGAAGTATACTGGTTTTCCGTTCTTTTTAGCAGTTGAAAAATAGCTTTTTACAAATCTGTCCGGGTCGTTCCAGATTGTTCTAATCATACTAGGCCAAGGTTTTGTAATACATAAAAGACCTTTTTCATTTGGAGGCATTTTGTTGCCCTCTTCATCGATAATTTCAGCAAAAATTCCAGGTAATGGAAATGTCGCACTTGCCGGTTTAATTGGAGTTGCAGCTGGAAGAGGACTTATCATATGACCTCCTGTTTCAGTTTGCCACCATGTATCTACTATTGAACATCTGCCGCCTCCCACAACGTCATAGTACCATCTCCAAGCCGGAGGGTCGATAGGTTCTCCAACAGTCCCGAGAATTCTAAGTGAGCTTAAATCATATTTTTTTGGTTCATCCGGTCCCATTTTGTTAAGAAGTCTAATGGCGGTTGGGGCTGTATAGAATTGATTAACTCTATAATCTTCTATCATTTTCCAAGCACGTCCGGTATCCGGATAAGTAAGTACTCCCTCAAACATAACTGTAGTAGCTCCTGCTGCAAGAGGTCCGTATACTATATAGGTATGACCTGTAATCCATCCGATATCCGCGGTACACCAAAATGTATCGTTATCTTTTATATCAAATACCCATTCCATTGTAAGTTGAGCCCATAGAATATATCCGGCTTGAGAGTGTTGAACTCCTTTTGGTTTTCCGGTACTTCCGGAGGTATAAAGTAAAAATAGAGGATCTTCGCTATCCATAATTTCTGCTTCGCATTCACTGCTTTGATTTTTTATAAGTTCGTTATAACTTACGTCTCTACCTTCAACCCATTGAATCTCTTCATTATTTCTTTCAACTACTATTACTTTTTCTACACACTCAACTCCCTCTAAAGCTTTATCAACTACCGGTTTTAGCATATAAGGTTTACCTTTTCTGTATGCTCCGTCGGCTGTAATTACCACTTTTGCTTTAGCGTCAAGAATTCTGTCTTTTAAAGATTCCGCACTAAACCCTCCGAATACCACACTGTGAATCGCTCCTATTCTAGCACATGCAAGCATTGCAAATGCAGCTTCCGGAATCATAGGCATATAAATTACGACTCTATCGCCTTTTTTTACTCCTAGACTTTTTAATAGGTTTGCAAATTTATTTACTTCTTTATATAATTCAAGATAAGTGATAACTCTTTTTTCTCCGTTGTCACTTTCCCAAATAATAGCAGCTTTGTTTTTTTTGGTATCTAAGTGTCTATCGATACATTGATAAGCGACATTTAGTTTTCCACCTATAAACCATTTATAAAAAGGAGCATTACTTTCATCTAAAACTTTTGTAAAAGGTTTTTCCCATTTTAGTTTTATTTTTGCAAGTTTTCCCCACGTTTTTTCGTAGTCTTTTTCAAATTCTTCTACTATTTCTTTGTATTCGCACATATTTTTAAACGCCGGATTTTTAAATAGTTCTTTTTTGGGATAATAAACTTCTTTTAGCATCTTATCTCCTTAAGGATTTTTTATTTTATAATAGCAAAAAAGCGTGAAGATTTTATTAGAATCAAAAGGTAAACAATTTGAAAAAAGTTTTATGTATAAATTTGTAACAAAAGAGGAAGAAAAAGGGATTATTTGTAGTTTTCTATAGCTTTTTTGATAAGTTCAATCGCTTTTTCTCTTCCTTCGTATCCTGTAACTTTAACCCATTTTCCGGGTTCAAGGTCTTTGTATGTTTCGAAGAAATGTTTGATTTGGTTTAGTTCGATTTCTGGTAAATCGCTTAAATCGTTAATTTTTGCCATTTTAGGGTCAAGTTTTAAAGTAGGTACCGCTACTATTTTTTCATCTTTCCCACTCTCATCTTCCATAATAAGTACACCTATAACTCTACTTTTAATCACGGTTCCAGGTACTACACTCTCACTTGATAGAACTAAAATATCAATAGGATCTCCGTCATCTGCAAGTGTGTTTGGTACAAATCCGTAGTTGGCCGGGTAAAATTGACTCCCGTAAAGAATTCTATCAAGGAAAATTGCTCCGCTTTCTTTGTCAAGTTCGTATTTGATGTTGCTTCCTTGAGGAATTTCAATTACTGCGTTTACCGCTTCTTCAGGGTTTCCCGGTTTGATTTTTGTTATATCCATTAAGTCTCCTTTTTTGTGGAATTATATAATAATTTATACAAAAATTTTACATTTTATTAAAATTAAGTTAATTTTTTGAAAAAAATTCTTGTTTTCTTAGGGAAGTGTTGTTATAATCGTCTTAAGGAAAAGGTATATTTTAATATTGAATATTGAATTTTGAATTTGAGTGAATTTACAATTCAGTATTATTTTTTCAGTGTTTTTAATATACCTTTTCTTACAATAGAAAAAAGGAAAAGTTATGAAGTTATCTATAGATCCCGTAACACGTATTGAAGGACACTTGAAAGTCGAAGTTAAAATCAAAAACTCTAAAATAGTTTCGGCGAAGTGCTCGGCCGATATGTACAGAGGGCTTGAAAAAGCCTTAAAAGGTTACGATTATTTAACGGCTATTCAAATAACGCAAAGAACTTGTGGGTGCTGTCCTTACGCACATGCCGAGGCTGCGGCACTTGCGATTGAAGATGCTCTTCAGATTGAGCTTAACAAAAACGCTAAATTTTTAAGAAACATGGTAATAGGAGCGTATAAGCTTAAAGATTACCTTTTGCATTTTTATACGCTAAGTTCGCTTGATTTTATCGATTTGAAAAAAATACTTAATTATACGGGTAACGATTTTAAAATGAACGAATTGAAAAGTTATATTGTAAGAGAGATATCCTCGAAAAAGGTTTTTCCGTCTCCTCTTTTCATTCAAAGATACAAAAACGTCTACACCCAAAACGATAAATACAACATAACGATGATAAGGCATTATCTTGAAAGTTTCGAAATTATGAGAAAAGTAACCGAAATGGTTAAAATTTTCGGTGCCAAAGCTCCTCATATGACAACCATAGAAGCCGGGGGAATTACGACAAGACCTACAGCTGACAGACTTGTTAAATATATAAATCTTGCCGAAGATGTAAGGGAGTTTATTCATAAAAAATATTTCGAAGACGTTTTAAATACCGCAAAACAGTATAAGGAATATTTTAAAATAGGAAGAGGGGTAAATAATTTCCTTACATTCAACACATTGCTTAATCTTGATGGTAGTTATATGTTCGTTGCGGGATTCAGTAAGGATTTCAGGTTTGAAGAAGGCGTTGAGCCTTATGAGATTGTGGAATACAACAATTACGCTTATTATAAAGAAAATGGCGGTTATAAACCTCTGGAGCTTGACGATTTGCATCCGGTGGATTTAAACGATTTTGAAAACAGTGATAAATATTCGTGGTCAAGGGCTCCGAGATACAAAGGAAACGTGGTTGAAGTTGGACCGGCGGCGATTGTTATTAATACTTATTTAAGCGGAAAAAACGAAAAACTAAACGTGCTTGTGGATGAAGTCAATGCGAAGTTGGGCATAACGATTAAAGATTACAACACCGTTATGGGAAGACACCTTGCAAGGGCGATAGTCAGTAGGCTTATAATAGACAAATTAATTGACGACGCATTAAAAGTTGACGAGGGTGTTTTAGGGTTTACTCAGTTGAAACAGCCGCCTTCAAATGTAAAAGGAGTGGGGCTTACCGAAGCTACAAGGGGTGCACTTGCCCATTTTATAGACATAGGCGATAACGGGTTTATAAGGAATTATGAAATGGTCGTACCTACGACGTGGAATATTTCCCCTAAAGACAACAGGGATATCCCGGGGGCACTTGAGAGTATGCTTATAGGTACGCATATCAAAGATGAAAAAAATCCTATAGAAATTGCGAGAATAATAAGAAGTACCGACCCGTGCCTTGCGTGTGCGGTGCATTAAGGAGCTGGAATGGACAGAAGGGAATTTTTAAAAACGGCACAAGGTTTGTTGGCAACTGTTTTTGGCAGTTCTTTTATCAGTATCGAAGAGCTTGACGCTATGGAAACGTCCGAAAATAAACCGGATTTGATATGGATTCACGCTATGAGCTGCGACGGGTGTTCGACAGCGTTTTTAAATGCGGAAGTGCCTTTGGTTGATATTTTAAGCAGGTTTGTAAATATTGTTTTTCATCCTACTGTTATGGCAAGTGATGGGAAACTAAGTATGGAAATACTTAAGAAATATGAAAATAGTAAAAATGAATTGATTTTGGTGGTTGAAGGTGCTATTCCTAGTAAAGAGATGCCTCATGTGTGTATGATGGGGGAAGAATTTATAAGAGATACGATAATAAATGCTGCAAGAAATGCATCGCTTGCGATTGCTGCCGGTACGTGTGCAACTTTTTTGGGGATATGCGATATGAAAGGAATGCATACGAATGCGGTATCGCTTCATAAATGTTTCGAAGAGGAGGGAATTGAAACGCCTCTTATCAATCTTCCGACCTGCCCTATGAAGCCGAACCATTTGTTATATACCGTTTTTTATTATATGAAATACCGTAAACAGCCTCCTTTTGATTTAATGCACAGACCTCTTAGGTTTTTTGGCAATACAGTCCATGAAAGGTGTATTTATTATAACGATTATCAAGAAAAAATTTTTGCAAAAAAAATAGGCGATAGAGGATGTTTGTTTAAATTAGGATGTCAAGGACCTGTTACAAAATGCGATTGTATACAAAGTAGCAATGATTATGATAAATACAACTGTATAAAAAGTGGGCATCCGTGTGTGGGGTGTGCAAGTGAAAATTTTCCTAGGAATATTATATTTAAACACTCTGACGATGAAAGGCAACTTGAAAAATATAAAGATTTCAAAAGGATATAATTATGAAAGAGTTTGTAAAATCCGCTTTGTTTTTTAAACTGATAGTAATTCCTATAGTTTTATTAGGTGCGGCAATTATAGGAATTATGATTTATTTAGAAAATTATGGTGAGAAAGTAGTTGAAAAATATGCTAAAAATTATATGAATACTATACTTAAATCTTATAAAACATTTTCAAAAAGTTCGATTGAAAAAGGGCAGAGATTCTCATTTCAGGAAGTGATTGACGGTATGAAAACGCTTGAAGGAGTAAAAGATGTTTACGCATTTAGTGCTGACGGTTTTATGATGTATAAAAGCGGCGAAAAAAGTGTAGGGCTTCCGTTTGTAAAAAAAGATGGCAAATTTTACAATCCAAATATCAAGTATTATGATAAAAGTAATGGTCTTTGGATGAGGGACGATTGGTTTTATAAATATATTAAAGATTCGCTTGTAACTGAATGTATGTATAAAAAACTGCATCCTAAAGACAGGAACTGTGCAAGGTGCCATTACACAGTGCCAAATGATTTGAAATTCAACAAAAACAGGGAAGCTTTTGTAATGAATAAAAATGAAGTAACGGCATACTATAACCTTCCAGTTGATAATAGTTGTGTTAAATGCCATACTCATTGGAGCTTAAATGGCAGCGGAGGTTACCTGGGGGTGAAAATCGATCTTACCGGGGAAAAAAACAAAATAGCATCTATAATAAATAAACTTAAATACGCACTAATATTTTTATCTATTATAGGATTAACTATATTTGTATATTACATTTTTGTTGTAGGTAAATTAAGAGGTAATTTAATAAAACTTAAAGATATTACGGCAGACTTAGCAGAAGGTGAGGGTGATTTAACTAAAAGAGTAAATATAGATTCTAAAGATGAGGCGGCAGATATTGCTAATAATTTAAATAAATTTATTGAAAAAATTCAGGATATTGTGGAACAACTTAAAAATTCTATACGTTCTTCTTCAAGTACGGCGAATGAAGTTTCCAATGTCGTTCATATTATAGAAGATACGTTGAAAACTCAAAAAAAACTTATTGCAAAAAATAGAGAGTGTACCGATTTTATAAATCAGGATTTGGCATCTGCGGAAGCAAGTGTTATTTCTACTGCCGATGATATTGCCGAAACACAAAAAGTATTGGATGAAACGGTAGAGACTCTTTTAAAAGTTATTGAAGAAATTAAAAATGAAGCGGAAGCGGAGTCGGAATTAGCGAATAAAGCTACCAATCTTTCTCAAAAAAGTACTCAAATAAAAGAAATATTAAAAATTATTAAAGAAATTGCCGACCAGACTAATCTCCTGTCGCTAAATGCAGCTATAGAAGCGGCAAGGGCAGGGGAACACGGAAGAGGTTTTGCGGTTGTTGCGGATGAAGTAAGAAAACTTGCCGAAAAAACTCAACAAAGTTTGAATGAAATAGATAGTGTGGTTAGTTTGATATTGCAAGATATTCAAGAAATTGAAACCAGTATTCAAAAAAATTCTCAAAAAGCTTTATTAATTTCTGATACTACGGAAAAACTTGCTTCTAAAACTGATGAGACTAAAAAATCTTTAGATGAAACTATTAAAAGAGCTTATATTGCTACTAAAGAGACTACTAAAATAAATGTAAAAGTTAGAGAACTTACGGAAAATGCTAATCAATTAACAAAACAAGCTAATGAAAGTGAAAAAGTAGGTAATAGACTCAAAGTGGTATCTAACAATTTAAATAAATTAATTAGTCTTTTAAAAAATGAAACGGATAAGTTTAAAACTTAGTCCTTTTCATTTTTTTTATAAAATCTAATTAAATACATTCCGCTAATATAGATTATCCAGTTTATATAAATCCAAAGGAACAGAAACATTAGAATAGAAATTGACCCATAGAGGCTTTCATAAGTTTTGTTTATTAGAGTATATTTGATAAATACGTTTTTTGAAATAAAAAATATTAGAGTTATAAAAAAAGAAACTGTAATTATGGGAGAAGTTTCTTCTTCTAAGGTTATTTTGTAAAATAAAAAGAATATCATCCATATCATTAAAAACGGGGCGAAAGTTGCAAGATGTATCCAAGAAGTGTAATTCCAGTGATTTAAAATAATTTGAAATTTAACGGATAAATATGTCGCACTTGCAAAAAGAATGGGAAAAAGAGTTAACATTGTCCAATATAATTTTATTTTTTCCCATAGGTTTCTTTTTTTTTGATTAAAAATTTTTGAAACGATGGTTTCATAGTTGTCGAAAAATAAAATAGATGTTATTAAAATATAAAATCCTCCTAAGAAGCCCGTTTTATCGGAATTATTTAAAAAATTTTTTAAATATTTGGATATTATTTGGACGTTATTAGGAAGTAAATTAGAACTAATGAAATGTTCGAGTTTAGTGTAAAATTCCGTAAAAAAAGGTGTATTGGCAAATATGGTTAAAATGATTAACAATAAAGGAACAACGGAAAAGATTGTGTAAAAGCTAAGTGCCGCTGCATATAAAGTTATATTATTTATAGTATCTTTAACTTTCAGAAAATCTATGTTTTTTATAAATTTTTTAATTTTATTCACTCTCTAATATCTCCTTTTTTTCTTCAAGTTCAAGATATCTTTCTACTTTTTCTTCGTATATTTTTTTTATCTCTTCAAGTTCTTCGCTTAACGTTACAAGTCCTTTTTCCTGGTAACAATTAGGATTTGCAAGGCACTCCTCAATTTCGGCAATCGTTGTTTCAAGTTCTTCTATAAGCTTTGGAAGTTCTTCAAGTTCTCTTTGCTCTTTATAGCTTAATTTTTTCTGTTTTCTTTGTTTTGGTTTTTCTTTTTTTGTTTCTACTTTTGTAACTTCTTTTTCAATAAGTTTTAGCTCTTTTTCTATTTCAAGGTATTCAGTATAAGGAATATGGCTTTCTTCTACAATTCCATTACCTTTAAAAATAAAGAGTTTTTTTGCAACTTTATCTACAAAATATCTATCGTGGCTTACAAAAATTACGCTTCCTTCGAAATCAATCAAATACTCTTCCAATATATTAATTGTAGGGATATCAAGGTCGTTTGTAGGTTCGTCTAAGATTAGTATGTCAAAATCTTTTGTAAATAAAAGAGCAAGAGCTACTCTTGTTTTTTCTCCTCCGCTTAAAACGCCTATTTTTTTGGTTAGATATTCAGGTGGGAAAAGAAACTCTCTTAAATATCCGTAAACGTGCATATTTTTGCCTCTTATGTTTACGTGGTCACCACCTTGGGGGCAAAACGTTTCAATTAAGTCTTTATCATCGCTAAGCATAGATTTTCTCTGGTCAAGATATCCGATTTTCAGATTTTCTCCGACTTTTATAATTCCGCTATCGGGTTTTTCTTCTCCTATTAAAAGTTTGAGAAGGGTTGATTTTCCGGCTCCGTTTTTTCCAACTATTGCGATTTTGTCTTTTTGTAAGATTCTTGTAGTAAAGTCTTTTATTAAAAGCTTATTTCCTATCGATTTTGAGATATTTTCAATTTCAAACATTACTTTTTTTTTGTTTATTTTTTCTTCTTCTTTTGCAAGAAGTTCGCGTTTTAGCTGTATTTCTATTTTTCTAATTTCACTTCTGTCTTGTTTTACTTTTTCCCTAAGTTCTTCTACTCTTTTTTTTCTGCCTTCATTTCTTTTTAGTCTTGCTTTAACCCCCCGCCTTAGCCACTCTTCTTCTCTTTTTAAAAGCCTTAATTCGTTTTCGTATTCTTTTTCTTTGGCCTTTAGAAGCTCTTCTTTTTGGCGTATGTAATCGGCATATCCTCCTTTAAAACTTCTTAATTTGCAGTTTTCAAGTTCTACTACTCTTGTTGCGATTTTGTCTATAAAATATCTGTCGTGGCTTACTACCAAAAACGTAAATTTTTCTTTTAAAAGCATATCTTCTAAAAATTCTGTCATGTAAACATCAAGATGGTTTGTAGGCTCATCAAGAAGCAGTACGTCTGGTTTTTGCAAGAGTAAACTTGCAAGTGCCACTCTTCTTTGTTCTCCTCCACTGAGAAGAGATATATCTTTGTTTTCGTATTTTTTTAAATCAAACTCTTGTAAAACCCTCTCAATTCTGTCATCAAGGTTCCATGCGTTGTGAAAATCGAGAAATTTTGTAATTTTGTCTATTTCATTTTGTAAAGCTTTATTATCCGGATTTTGACTAAACTCTTGGGTTAATTTAAGATACTTTTCATAAGCTTCTTTAAATTCTATAAGTTCATTTTCGATAGCTTCTCTTACGCTTATACCTTCTTTAAATTTCGGCTGTTGTAAGAGGCGTTTTATTTTTATTCCGTTTTTTGTAATAACTTCGCCTTTATCGGGTTCTATTGTTTTATCTATTATTTTCATTAAAGTAGATTTTCCACTTCCGTTTTTCCCAATAAGAGCGACCCTTTCTCCTTCGTCTAAGTGAAATTCCACATTACAAAGTATTTTTTGAGCTTCAAAGTTTTTGCTTATGTCTATTAAGTCGATTAATGCCATTTGTATCCTTTAAAATAGTTTTTTGCGTAAGTTATGTCGGTGTTTATTCGAGATTTTAGTTCTTTTAGGTTTTTGAATTGTTTATTCTCCCTTAGAAAGTCTAAAAATTCTATTTTTATTAATTCGTCTTCTTTAAAAGAGTCTAAAATATGAGTTTCTATTGAAAAATTGTTATCGGTTGAGCGTTTGCCTATGAAAGTTAATGAAGGGTGTGAATTTGTTTTGGTTATATAAACTCCTGCTTTGGGTAAGGAGTAGTT
Organism: uncultured Nautiliales bacterium; assembly: GCA_964445785.1. Classification (GTDB taxonomy): domain Bacteria; phylum Campylobacterota; class Campylobacteria; order Campylobacterales; family Nautiliaceae; genus Nautilia. The sequence continues at coordinate 9,973 of CAYULY010000002.1, read as the reverse complement.
TTTTAAAAGTTCTATATTTATAGTGGGTACTAATTTTTTGCTGCCAAGACCTTGACCTTTTATTTTTAAGCCTTTTATTTTGTAGGTGTGTCCTAAGAATTTTGTTGCTTTTTTTATGTTTCCTTTTTTTATAAATTCTCTTATAATTCTTGAGTGAACTCCTATATTATCGATTTTTATTTCTTTTATAACTTCAACTTTAAAGTGCTTTTTTAAAAGGCTTATATCTCCTTTTCTGTCTTTTCCGAATTTAAAATCTTCCCCTATAACGATTTGTGTAGTGTTTAGTTTTTTTAATATATCAATAAATTCGTTAGCACTTAGGTGTTTAATCTCTTTTAGATTAAGAAACTTACAAGGTAAAGTCGTGTATTCGCATCTGTCAAGTCCCGGTGTTAAATTTGAGTTTTTTTCTATAACTATTATAAATTCGGCTCTTTTTATAAGCTCCTGGTGAGCTATATGCATTCCGTCAAATCCACCTATGGTAATTATCATATTCTAAATTCTTTTTTTATCGAATTTTATCTAAAATTTAATTCTTTAAAAAATTTAATAATATTCTTTGCGTCTTTTTCGTTTAAAATTTCTTTTAACTCTTCAAAGGACGCTTTTTTTATATTTTCAAACGTACCAAAGTAGTTTAGTAGTTTTGTTATTTTTGCTTTTCCTATACCTTTTATTTTTAGAAGCTCTATTTCTTTATCTTTTTTTATTTTGATTTTTCTATGAAAACTAATAGCAAATCTATGAGCTTCATCTCTTAACATTTGCAAAAATTGAAGTCTTTTATCGTTTTCATTAAGCTCCATTTTCCCTTCTTCAAAAAATATTTTATCTTTTGCTTTTCCTTTTGCTCGGTTGGCTTTTGTATTTATTTTTTCTTTTGAAATGGCTAAAATATCTACATTTGCACCGGTTGAGTTTATTATCTCTTTTGCTATATTAAATTGCCCGGCTCCTCCGTCAATTAGCCACAACTCAGGTGGAGGCTCTTTATCAAAAGATTTCGCTCTTCTTGTTAGAAGTTCTCTCATTTGAGAATATTCATCTTTTCCTTGAAGGTGGTAGTGTCTATACTCTTCTTTTTTAAACTTTCCATTCTCCCATACAACCATTGCTCCAACTATCGCTTCTCCTTGCATATGAGAAGTGTCGAAAATTTCGATTTTATAAGGGATGTTTTGCAGATTGAATAGCTTTTTAAGTTCTATTAAGATAGTGTTTTCCTTTTGATTTTTAATAATTTCAAGGGCGTTTATTTTTGCTAAGTTTATTAAATTTTTTCTCTCTTTTGTGGTTGGTGTTAGTATTGATATTTTTTTGTTAAATTTAGTGCTTAAAACTTTACTTAGCCACTCTTTCTCTTCAAAGTCATCTCCTATTAAAATTTTAGATGATGTAAAAGGAGTTTCGTTAGAATAAAATTCTAAAATAGCCCTTGTATAAATTTCGCCTTTTTCAGGAGTTGTTTGAGAATTTATTATATTGTGAGAACTTGCTACTACTTTTCCGTTTCTTACAAAAATTCTAATAACTACGGCTTTTTTATCAAAAACTTCTACTACAAATATATCTAAATCTTCAAGTTTTGCTAAATCTACATTTGAATAGATTTGTGCGTTTTCTATGGCTTTTATTCTATCTCTAATTTCTGCCGCTTCTTCAAATTGTAAATTTTCAGCATATTTTTCCATTTTTTTATAAAGAATTTGTAAGAGTTTTTCTTTATTTTCAATAAGTTCTATAGCTTTATTTACTATTTGTCTATATTCATTTTTAGTTATTTTTCCTTCACAAGGGGCAAGACATCTTTTTATTTGATAATAAAGACACGCTTTTTTTCCTCTAAGACACGATTTACTTTGAACTAAAGGAACCTCTTCATAAATTGTTTTTAAAATAGCGTTTGCTCCACTGCTAAAGGGTCCGAAATATTTTATATTTTTTCCTTTTACTACTTTTCTTGTAATTTGAGGCATCGGAAAGTCTTCTGATAAGTTTATGTAAATATACGGATAGGTTTTATCGTCTCTTAAGAGAATGTTATATTTTGGTTTTAGCTGTTTTATAAGTGAATTTTCTAAAATAAGAGCGTCGTTTTCACTTTCTACCACTATATAATTTAGGTCTTTTGCTTCGGTTATCATTTTGTAAATTCTTGGGGATAGGTTTTGAGCCGGGCGAAAAGGATTAAATCTAAAATAACTTTTTACCCTTTTTTTTAAACTTTTTGCTTTTCCTATATAAAGAAGCTTTCCGTTTTTATCAAAGTATTGATAAACGCCGGGCTTATCCGGCAGATTTTTTATTTTTTCTATCAAAGTTCTCCTTTTAAGATTTTTTTTATTTTTTCAAAATGTATTCTGATTTTAGGGTTTTTTGCCTTTATTTCGAAATCTTTAGCTTCTTTTAAATAAAATTTAATCTCTTTTGGAGGTTTGGGTTTTGGTTTGTATTTATAATTGGTAATAATTTTTTTTGGAGTTATTTCTTTACACATATTTGCAGAGTGCATAGTGTTTATTATTGAAAAAATAAGGTTTTTATTGTAAAAAAGTTCTTGCTTTATTGCCGGATGAGAGACGTTTATTATTAAAAATTCCCCTTTTAAATGTGCTGAAATTATATATTTATTGTATTTTTGAGGCAGTAATGCTATAATTTTTTTTAAACAACGCTCTTGTTGTAATTTATCCTTATAAGGACTTAGTAAATGTTCGATTATTGTGTTCGCTTTTTTCATATTGTAATTATATCTATTTTTTTAGCCGGTTGTGGATATAAAGCAGACCCCGCATGGCCGGGAAAAGACAACAATAAAATAATAAATAAGAGTGATTTGAAGATAATAGACATCAACTCTACATTGGAGATTAGATAGGAGTGAAATGAAATTTGATTGTATTATTATAGGAAGTGGAATAGCCGGGATTTGGAGTGCTAAATTTTTAAATGACGCCGGTTTAAAGACGTTGATTATCACTAAAAATCAAGTATGGGATGCTAACAGTTTTTATGCTCAAGGTGGAGTGACTATGGCTTTGGATGAAAAGGACGTTGCTTTGCATATAGAAGATACTCTAAAAGCCGGAGTATTTCATAATAAAAAAGAAATGGTTGAAATTTTAAGTAAATTTTCTTTAAAACTTAAAGAAGAAATCATTAATTACGGGTTTTCTTTTGATAAAGAAATAACAAAAGAAGCCGCTCACAGCGTAAGTAGGGTTTTTCATGCCGGAGGTGATGCGACGGGAAGAGAACTCCATAAGTTTTTATTAAAAAAAGATAAAAGCTATCTTTTGGATGAAGCGGTTGTTTTTGATTTACTTATAAAAGACGGGGTTTGTTACGGTGTTAGCGTATTTAAAAATTCTAAAAAATTCAATATTTATGCTAATAACGTAATTATCGCAAGTGGAGGAATAGGAGCTTTATATAAATTCGACACCAATGCAAGGACTATATCTGGAGATATTCAGGGAATTGCGATTGAAAAGGGAATAGAAGTTAACGATATGGAGATGACTCAATTTCATCCCACCGTTTTTATAGAAATGAAAATTTCTCAAAAAATGCTTTTAACGGAAGCTTTAAGAGGAGAGGGTGCTTATATTGTGGATGAAAATGGAGAGAGGTTTGTGTTTGAGTATGATAAAAGAGGCGAGCTTGCCGGTCGTGATATCGTAAGTAGAGCTATTTTTATGCATCAGCAAAAAGGACATAAAGTCTTTTTGGATGTCAGTATGTTTGATGAAGAGTTTTTTAAAAATCGTTTTCCCACCATCTATAATAAATTGAGAGATTATGGAATTGAAGTTCCTTATGAAAAGATACCTATATCTCCGGCGTTTCATTATTTTATGGGAGGGATTTGCGTAAATAAAAACTCCAGGGTAAAAGGGTTTAAGAATTTATATGCAGTAGGAGAAGTGGCAAATACCGGTGTTCACGGAGCTAATAGACTTGCAAGTAACTCTTTACTTGAATGTTTTGTATTTGCAAGGCTTGCTGCTAAAGATATTATAAAGAATAACTTCAAAACGGACGATATAGAGTTTGAAATTTGTTTAGAAGAGCTTTTTAAAGATAATGACAAAGTTTATAAAAACCTTTTAAGAGAGCAAATGTGGAGAAATGTTGGTATAATTCGAAAAGAGAGCGGCTTAAAAGAGGCTTTGAGTTTTGTTGAAGATACGCTTCCTAAATTGGGAAGAGTGGCGAGACTTAGATTTTTAACGGCAAGGGAGATTATTGTTGCTGCTTTAAAAAGAAAAGAGTCTTTAGGAGCTCATTACAGAAAGGATAAAGATGAATGAAGAGATGCTAATTCACGATTTTACCCATACGTGGGTTGGATATTTGGTTTTAGTTATTTTTGTTGTAGGATATTATTTTATTGCAACAGAAGAGAAGTTTGAGATAAATAAAGCAAAACCGGCTTTATTTATAGGTACTTTTTCTTTTATGCTAATCGGGATTTATTTTGCTATTAATGGTCTTGATCCGACTCCACTTCATCACGAAATGCAAAAACTTATTTTGGAAATTGCAGAAATTTTTTTCTTTTTATTTGTGGCTATGACTTATATCGAAAGTCTTATTGAAAGAGGTGTTTTTGATGCTTTAAAATATAGACTTGTTTCAAGAGGTTATAGTTATAAAAAGTTGTTTTGGATTACAGGGACTCTTGCGTTTTGGATTTCACCAGTTGCCGATAACTTAACGACGGCTTTAATTTTATCTACGGTTTTATTTACTATAGATAAACACAATAAAGAATTTTTAGTACCAGGTGCTATTAACATAGTTGTTGCAGCTAATGCCGGTGGGGCGTGGTCTCCTTTTGGGGATATTACGACTCTTATGGCTTGGACTGCTGGAAAAGGTGAATTTATAGATTTTTTAGCTCTTTTCCCGGCTTCTATTTTAGGATGGCTCTTAACGGCTTGGCTTTTAAGTCTTTTCGTTCCGAAAGGTGAGCCTCATTTTGATGTACTTACAACACCTAAGGTTGAAATAAAAAAAGGTGGTATGACTATTGTATATCTTGGTATTTTAACTATTGTAATTGCAGTATTAGGTCATATTTTTTTACATTTCCCGGCAATGTGGGGAATGATGTTTGGATTAGCGATACTTCAACTTTATACCTTTTATCATAAAAGAAAACATAAAGAGCGTATAAATATTTTTGTAAATATGCAAAAAGTCGAAAATGATACTTTGCTTTTCTTTTTCGGGATTTTAAGTGCTGTAGGTGCTTTATATTTTCTTGGATGGTTGATGTATGTTACGAAACTTTATGAGGTTATAGGTCCTACATATGGAAATATAGGAGTAGGGTTTATCAGTGCTATTGTAGATAATGTACCAGTAATGGCTGCAATCCTTAAAGCAAATCCTCCTATGGGTGCTGATGAATGGATGCTTGTAACTTTAACTGCCGGAATTGGTGGTAGTATGATAAGTTTCGGAAGTGCTGCGGGAGTTGGTGTAATGGGTAGAATGAGAGGAATTTATACTTTTAATTCTCATATGAAATATGCTTGGACGGTAGTACTTGGGTATTTCTTAAGTATAGCTATATGGTATTTTCAATTTGAAATTTTGAAATTATATTAAAAAAATAAAAAGGAGAATAATGCAAGTTGAAATATTAATTTTGGATTTTGGTAGTCAGTATACACAATTAATCGCAAGACGTCTTAGAGAAGAGGGTGTATATAGTGAAATAGTACCTTATTTTGACGGGCTAAAAGCAGCAAAAGAGAAAAAACCAAAAGGTATAATTTTTAGTGGAGGTCCTGCGAGTGTTTATGAAAAAGACGCATATAGAGTTGATAAAGCAATTTATGAGCTTGGACTTCCGATTTTAGGTATTTGTTACGGAATGCAATTAATTACGGTTGATTTTGGTGGGGAAGTTGTAAGAGCTGACCATCACGAATATGGAAAAGCAGAATTGTTTATAGATGAACCTCATAAACTTTTCGATGATGTAAGTAATCCTACAATCGTATGGATGAGTCACGGAGACAGAGTGGAAAAACTAGCTCCCGGATTTAAAAGAATCGCTCACACTTCAAACGCTCCTTATGCGGCTATTGTGAATGAAGAAAAAGAGATTTATGCGATTCAGTTTCACCCGGAAGTTACTCATAGTGTGGAGGGTGCTAAAATTCTTAGAAACTTTGCAAGAAATGTTTGTGGAGTTACAAGTAAATGGGATATGGCACATTTTGCAAAAGAGCAAATCAAAAAAATAAGAGAGCAAGTTGGAGATAATAAAGTAATTTGTGCCTTAAGTGGAGGGGTTGATAGTAGTGTAACTGCTGCACTTTTACACGAAGCTATCGGAGATAAACTTATTCCTATTTTTGTTGATACCGGTCTTCTTAGAAAAAACGAAAGAGAAGAAGTTGAACACGCTTTTAAAAATGTCCTTCATGTACCTTTAATTACTGTAGATGCTAGAGAAAAATTCTTAAGTAGGTTAAAAGGTGTAACGGATCCGGAAGAAAAAAGAAAAATTATAGGTCATACATTTATCGAAGTGTTTGACGAAGAAGCAAAAAAACATAAAGATGCTAAATTTTTAGCTCAAGGAACTTTGTATCCGGATGTTATTGAAAGTGTAAGTGTAAAAGGCCCTAGTAAGACTATTAAATCTCATCATAATGTAGGTGGACTTCCGGATTGGATGAAGTTTGAATTAATTGAACCTTTAAGGGAATTATTTAAAGATGAAGTTAGAAAACTTGGGCTTGAGCTTGGTCTGCCAAAAGACTTGGTATATCGTCATCCGTTCCCGGGACCTGGACTTGCTATTAGAATTATGGGTGAAGTAAATGAAAAAGACCTTGAAATTTTAAGAGAAGCCGATGCGATTTTAATTCAAGAGCTTAAAGCTTGGGGACTTTATGATAAAGTTTGGCAAGCGTTTGCAGTGCTTTTAAATGTGAGAAGTGTAGGGGTAATGGGAGATAATAGAACTTATGACAATACGGTAGCGATTAGATGTGTAAGTTCAACTGACGGAATGACGGCGACATTTTCTCATTTACCACACGAATTTTTAGAAAGAGTTAGTACCAGAATTATTAATGAGGTTGACGGAATAAATAGGGTGGTTTATGATATTTCTTCTAAACCTCCTGCAACAATTGAATGGGAGTAATTGTTGAAAAATTTAAAACTTCCTATTTATGTATTAACTGAAGAGAAGTATGAAGGGGCTTTGAATTACCCGGTTTTAAAAATTAATTTTTTCTCCCTTTCCGTTTCGTTTGAAGGGGTTGACTTTCTTTTATTTACTTCTAAAAACGGAGTTAGGGCTATTGATAATATTACTAATGAGTGGAAAAAAATTCCTTCTTTAGCTATAGGTAAAGCTACTGCCAATGAAATAAAAAAAAGAGGTGGTATATTGGAATATGTGGCAAAATCTTCTTATGGAGAGGATTTTGCAAGAGAAATTATTAAAAGATATCATAATAAAACTTTTCTTTTTTTAAGAGCTAAAAAGATTATAAGTAATATAAAAGGGATTTTTGACTCTTCTTCAAATAGGCTGATAGAAGAGATTGTTTATGAGAGTGTTTGTCAAAAGCCTGACGGCTTTATTAAAAAACCGGCTTTTGTTATATTTTCTTCTCCTTCGACAGTTGAATGTTTTTTGAAAGTGGAAGATATGGAAAATATTATTCCTATAGCCATAGGAAAAAAGACAAAAGAGGCTTTAATTAAACATAAAACAACCTCTTATCTTATGCCGAAAACACCTAGTATAAAAGAGTCTGTTTTACTTGCAAAGAGTGTGAAATTTAAGTAAAATATAAAAAGTGTTTTTTAACTTTAACTAGTTTATTTAGAAAAGCTTATTGAAAAACACTCATTTTTATGATATAATTTCAACTCCTGGGAGGAGCGCTACCCGCACATTTTGGGGCCCTACAACTAATCTTCTAGAGGAGACGGTAGGGTGGGGGTGTGTGGCGATATGGTTTCGCCCCTAAACCCACCCTCCTATCCTCACTTTGTGGCTTTCGGGAGCCCAAAGTCACTGCGTGAACGCCCTCCTGGGGTTTAAAACTTCTTTCTTTTAAGAATGTTTTTTTTAATATCTAATTAGAAACTGGAATTTTACACTAAAAATTTAAATAATGTTTTTCTCCTCAATCCGTTACTTTTTCTTCAATCATTAAGAGTAGTTTGTGGAATTCCAAAAATTTCACTTATCTCTTTGTAGGTCATTGATTTTCTCCTCTAAGTTGTTTATCTTTTTTTCTAATTCTTCTATCGTTTTAAATGTTATATTCTTTAAAAATTTCTTTATATCTTCAAATCTTTTTTCCTGTGGATTTAACTCTGGTAAATATGGAGGAAGATACTCAATTTTGATATTTTTAGGGACTTTCAGTTGTTTAGATTTATGAAAACTTGCTTTATCCATATTATCGTTTTTAAATTTTTCACTTAAATTTTTTAAATATTCATTAAAACAAACACTATCTAAATGCGACATAGGGACTGTTAAAGATTCTGTGTCAGTCTAGGTAAAATATTAAAAATGAAAGGACTGACATGGAAAAATTTGATTTTGAAAAAGCTATTAATGAGTTGTTGGCAGGTAAGAAGATAGGAGGCAAAGAGGGAGTATTGGCTCCGTTGGTTAAAGAGCTTGTAGAAGCCGCACTCAAAGCTGAGATTGAATCCCACATCGCAGATGAAGTGTTGCAAGGCAAAAGAAACAAATCCTCAAATGGTGAATTTGAACTTTCAACCCCAAGAGACAGAGAAGGAAATTTTGAACCTCAAATAGTAAAAAAACATCAAACTATAATCAGTGACGAGATAGAAGAAAAGATTTTATCTATGTATGCCCTTGGAATGAGCTACAGGGATATTAAGTCTCATATAGAGGAAATATATCAAATATCAATTTCAACAGCTACAATAAACGCAATAACGGATAAAATAATATCTAAAGTAAAAGAGTGGTAGGCTAGACCGTTAGAATCGATTTATCCGTTTATCTTTATGGATGCCATTCATTATAAAATCAAAGATAAGGGCAAATATATAAGTAAAGCGGTATATACGATATTAGGAATAAATTTACAGGGTAAAAAAGAGATTTTAGGATTATATCTCAGTGAAAGTGAAGGTGCGAATTTCTGGCTTCAAGTATTAACCGATTTAAGCAACAGAGGAGTAAAAGACATACTTATTGCAAGTGTGGACGGTTTAAAAGGTTTTCCCGAAGCCATTAACTCAATATATCCAAATACCGAAGTTCAGTTATGTGTTATTCATCAGATTAGAAACTCTTTAAAATATGTGGCTTTCAAAAATAAAAAAGAGTTTATGAAAGACTTAAAAAAAATATATCAGGCAGTATCTAAAGACCAGGCCGAAACTGAACTTGATAATCTTGAAGAAAAATGGGGAGACAAATATCCGATTGTTATTAAAGCCTGGAGAAATAAGTGGGATAATTTATCCAATTATTTTAAATACCCAGAACCTATCAGAAAAGTAATTTATACCACCAATATTATTGAATCTGTTCATAGACAGTTCAGGAAACTCACTAAAACAAAAGGTGCTTTTCCGAATGAAAACAGCTTATTGAAATTACTTTATATGGGTATTCAAAATGCAGAAAAAAAATGGACTATGCCGATTAGAAACTGGAATCTGACACTCTCTCAGCTGGCTATTTTCTTTGAGGGAAGACTGGATGATGCTTTAAATCTATGATATAATTTCCTCAGCTGACACGGAATTATGAACGGTCTTAAAAAAGATTTTTGAAGCAATTAGTAGAATAAAAATTAAAAGAGAATATTAATTGTTTTCAAGTTTTTCTATGATCTCAATATATTTTTTGATAATTTCTTTTTTTTTTAAGTTTTTAATACTTTCCATTCCTTCATATATTATAACACTTAATAAAGTATCTCTATCA
>CAYULY010000001.1:0-136820 GCA_964445785.1 uncultured Nautiliales bacterium | reverse complement strand
TTGCTATTAAAGCTGCTAAAGATAATTTTTTTAGCATTCTCTCTCCTTTTTTTAATATTGTCTCATAATTATATCGTCAAATTTACTAAAAATCAAATATTTTTTTGTTATTTTTTTTAAAATTTTTACAAACTCGTTAACTTTCATATCTAGGCATTCCCATAATATTATATCCGCTATCAACAAAATGCACTTCTCCAGTCACTCCACTTGAAAGGTCACTAAGCAGATACATACCACTGTTTCCAACTTCTTCAATTGTTACGTTTTTCATTAACGGAGAATTTCTTTCGTTATATTTAAGTATTTCACTAAAATCACCTATCCCACTTGCCGCAAGAGTTTTAATAGGCCCAGCACTAAGAGCGTTTATTCTGATTTTTCTCTCTCCTAAATCCACCGCCAAATATCTCACACTAGCCTCAAGTGCCGCTTTTGCAACACCCATTACGTTATAGTGAGGAATATATCTTTGGCTTCCAAGATAAGTTAAAGTCAAAATACTTGCTCCGTCATTCAATACAGGTTCAAGTTTTTGAACCACTTCTATCAAAGAATAAACGCTAATTTCCATTGCAGTGTTAAATGCTTCTTTAGTCGTATCTATAAATTTACCATCAAGTGCTTCTCTTGGAGCAAACGCCACAGAATGTACTAAAAAGTCGATTTTTCCGTACTCTTTTTCAATTGCTTCTTTTAAAGCTTCAATCTCTTCAGGTCTACTTACATCAAGAGGATAAATATTTTTTACATCAAGTTCTTTTGCTACTTTTTCAACTCTACTTTTTAATTTATCGTTTTGATAAGTAAGAATTATTTCAGCCCCTTGATTTTTACAAGCTTTCGCAATTCCGTAAGCAATAGAGCGATTATTTGCAACTCCTATAATTAAACCTTTTTTTCCTTGCATAAACATTTACATCTCCTTTGCTATATTTATCATTTCTTTAAAAACCTCAACATCTAAACTAGCACTTCCTACCAAAACCCCGTTTACATTTTCTATATTCAAAATATCTCTGATATTATTAAGTTTCACGCTTCCTCCGTATAAAATAGGTCTATTAGTAAGGTTTCTTATTCTCTGATGAGTCTCTCTTATCTCTTCCACACTCGCACTAACACCCGTACCGATAGCCCAAACAGGCTCATACGCTATAATTAACCTCTCATACCCTAAATCAATCCCTCTAAACTGCTCTTTTAAATATTCAGCTACCGCATCAATTCCTTTTTTTCTAACTTCAAGAGGCTCACCTATACAATACATAATTTCAAAACCGTGTTCTTTAAAAAATCTAAATTTTGCTGCTATAAACTCTTGAGACTCTTTTAAAATATGTCTTCTTTCACTATGACCCAAAATAATTTTATCTATATCAAACTCTTTTAACTGCTCAAGCCCTACTTCGCCGGTAAAAGCCCCGTTAAGTGTAGGATAAGCATTTTGAACCCCTACAATCTTTTCTTCAAAAAGAGCCGTAAAAGGAGGATAAACCCTAACTTCAACCCCTCCGAAATCCATCTCTTTTAATTTTGCAAGATACTCTTTTGTCTCTTTTCTTGTTTTGTTTGTTTTAAAATTCGCCGCTACTATCATCTCTACTCCTCAACCTCTAATGCCGCAATTCCCGGAAGTTTTTTACCTTCAAGAAGTTCAAGACTAGCTCCTCCACCGGTTGAGATAAAGGTCATTTCTTCGTCATCTCCGGCTCTTTGCACTGCATCGGCAGTATCTCCTCCACCTACAACCTTAATCCCATGACTTCTTGCAATTTCGTGAGAAATTTTAAAAGTACCTCTAGAAAATTTATCCATCTCATATACACCCATAGGACCGTTCCAAAGAATTGCTTGAGCGTCCCATAAAACTTCTCCGAAAAGTCTGACACTAGCCGGTCCTATATCAAGCCCCATCCATTCATCCGGAATTTCTTGAGCTGTTACGTATTTTATTATAGCATCTTCACTAAATTTTTCAGCTACGACAATATCTACCGGTAAGTAAAACTTAACTCCAAGTCTTTTAGCCTCAGCCATAATTTTCAAAGCTTCATCAATCAAATCATCCTCCACTAAACTTTTACCTACTTCATAACCGATAGCTTTAAGAAAAGTAAAAGCCATTCCCCCACCTATAATAATTTTATCCACTTTTTGAATCAAATTCATTAATGCTTGAAGTTTGCCGCTGACTTTACTTCCTCCTACAACTGCAACGAAAGGTCTTACCGGATTTTCAAGCAATTTATGAAAAAAGTTAATTTCTTTAAGAAGTAAAAATCCGGCCGCTTTATGGTGTTTGTCGTAAAATCTCGTAATAGCTTCCACACTTGCGTGAGCTCTGTGAGATACTCCAAAAGCGTCATTTATATAAAACTCTCCGAATTCACTTAACTCTTTTGCAAATCCTTCGTCATTTTTCGTTTCTCTAGAATCAAATCTCACATTTTCCAAAAGTAAAATTTTCCCGTTTTTTAACTCCGAAGCCTTACTTTTAGCATCTTCTCCTACTACATCTTTAGCCATAATTACATCTTGCTTTAATAAATGAGAAAGTCTCTTCGCAACCGGTTTTAAAGAATATTTTTCGTTAAATTCCCCTTTAGGACGACCCAAATGAGAAGCTATCACAATTTTACAATCGTTATCAAGAAGATATTTTATAGTAGGTATAGCCATTCTTATTCTTCTATCGTCGGTAATATTTCCGAATTCGTCCAAAGGTACATTAAAATCACATCTTAAAAATACTCTACTTCCGGGTTTAAATTCCAAATCTTTAGGCGAATAAAGTTTCATATCACTCCTTTTTTTCAAAATTATATCGAATTAATCTTCACTTCAGAAAAAAAATTCGATTTAAGTAAGATCAAACAAACTTAAAGGTAACAATTTAATATTTAATAACAAATTCTGCCATCTCTATCATTCTATTGGAATATCCCCACTCATTATCATACCAGGAAAAAATTTTTACCAAATCTTTATTCGCTTGAGTTAAATCCTTAGCTACTATACTGCTTGCCGGATTTGAATTTATATCACTGCTTACCTTATAGTCGTTGTCAATTTCCAAAATCCCTCTTAAATCCGTTTTAGCGTGAAACTCTAAAAGTTCGTTTATTTCATCCGCACTAACTTCACAAGAAAGTTCCAAAACCAAATCCATCAAAGAAACGTTTGCAACCGGTACCCTTACGCTTCTTCCGTCAAGCTTTCCTTTCAAATTAGGAAGCACTTTATAAATAGCCTTAGCCGCCCCCGTAAAAGTAGGTATTATATTAGCAGCAGCCGCACGAGAGCGTCTTATGTCTCTGTAATTCGGAGAATCCAAGAGTTTTTGGTCCATCGTATAACTGTGAATAGTTGTCATAAACCCTCTTTTTATCCCGAATTTTTCATCAATTACCTTAGCTATAGGAGCTAAGCAGTTTGTAGTACAAGAAGCATTTGAAATAACACTTTCTCCTTTGTAATCTTTATGATTCACACCAAGTACATAAGTAGGTGTATCGTCATTTGCCGGTGCCGAAATTATTACTTTTTTGACATTTCCCTTAATGTGATATTTTACCTCATCACTCATCAAAAACTTGCCGCTACATTCCAAAACTATATCGGCTTCTTCAAAATGTGTCTCTTTTGGATGCGAATAAGTGGTATATTTTATAAAATTATCCCCGACTTTTATAATATCATCACTTATCACTTCAACATCCAGACTTCCCCTTATCGTATCAAACCTTAAAAGATATGCCGCAAGTTTTATATCCATAATATCATTAACGGCTACAATTTCCACATTTTTGTTTATTGCGGCTCTTAAAACATTTCTTCCGATTCTTCCAAGCCCGTTAACAGCTATTTTCATTAATTGCCTTTTTAAAAATTTTTAAGAAATTCTACCAAAAAGTTAAATATATTTGATTACAACTACTTAATTTCAAATTTATTTTTATACATAGGTCCTCTTCCGAAAATATCCCCACTTGTAAAATATCTTTCTTTTGATAAATCATTAAACAATGTATCTCCATACAACGAATTTATATCTTTTAAATCATATCCCATAAAATATAAAACACTCCCGAAAAGATTAAAATGACTTGCTTTATTTACATTTTCTTTTTTAAAAGGAATCGGCTTGTTATTCATACTAATCATAAATAAAGGCACATTTGCCATAACACTCGGAGCCGGGGCTTCGATACAATGCGTTTGTTTGATATTCATATATTCCATTAAATTCTGGGCATGGTCGGAAGTATAAATAATAAGCGTATCGGTATTGTTAAAATCTTTATAAAGATTTTTGAAAAATTCATCAACAGACCAGTTTACGCAGTTGTAATATGAATTTAGAAACTGAGGACGTATATTTAAATCCCACTGCGAAAATAATTCATCAGATAAAACCGGCTTAAAAATTTCCCTGTTTTTAGGATATTTATCCGAATAAGAAAAATGACAACCCTGTTTTACGAAATAAGTAAAAGTAAATCTATTTTTGTTCTTATCAATATAATCTTTCAGTTTTTTCAGTCCTATCAAATCCCTTTGATATCTTTTGACTTTTTTATAATCCTCCACAATAAAAAATCCGTAATCAACGTAATTTTTAATATCTGTAGGTTGAAGAAAATTATCGGGATTTTCCCTGGTGTTTTGCATATCAAAAAAAGAGGTTTCAAATCCGGCTTTTTTGGCATATTGAAAAATTATAGGATTTTTCCTGGATAAATTTTTAATATCCGGCAGCTGATTTAACTGAATTCCCGTTAAAAGAATGGAATTTGAATAACAGCTGCAAACCCCTCCCGAGCTTGCTATACCGTAATTATAAAAATTTTTCTGTTTGGATACTTCATTTAAAAAAGGCGTCGTATTTTTATCAAATCCGTTAATTCCAAGCTTATCCCCTCTTATGCTTTCATCGACTATATAGATAATATGCTTAAAAAAAGGCTTTTTGGCACTGATATTCACATCTTTTCTTTTCCCGACATAAAGTCTGTTTGTAGCGGCATATAATAAAATGGAAGGTTCTTTAAATACCACCGGATAAGAAACGTTTTCTTTTGTACTTTTTAACACCAGATAAGAAACGGTAAAAGTAATAAAAGACAATACAAGACCGGCAAAAGCATAATGTTTTAAATGCATTTTTTTTGTATAAAAATAGATAAAAGCAACAAACATAAAACTTTCTAAAAACGGCAAAACAAGCTGAATACCGTAAGTTTTAACCCCTTCTCCGGCCGCACTGTACTGATGTAATATCAAAGAAGCGTCCAAATATCCAAAGCCCGAACCGGAAAGAGTTCTACAACCTAATTCAATGCCTATGGTGATAAAAATTACAAAAAGCGTTATAAATCTCGTATATTTGCTTAAAAGCAAAAATATTACCGCCACAACGGCTAAGAGATAATTGCTAAAAAAAATAAACGCTTTTAGATACTCTTTTTGATGAATTAATAAATTAATCTCTCTAAAAAGAATAAAATTATCCGCATAAGAAAATCCAAAAAATAAAATAAAAAAAAGCCCTATTAATTTTTTTGTCACTTTTAATCCTTATAAAATTTTTATAATTATAGTACAATTTGAAAAAAAGGCTGTAAGTGAAAAAGGCAATTTTCGGAGGAAGTTTCGACCCTGTCCATTTAGGTCACGTGGAAGTCGTCAAAAAAGCTTTAAAAGAACTTGATATCGATAAACTCATAATAATGCCCAATTACTTAAACCCTTTGAAACATTCATTTTCAGCCCCTCCCGCACTTAGACTCAAATGGCTAAAAGAGGTGTTTAAAAACTTTAAGAACGTGGAAGTTAGCGATTTTGAAATATCAAAAAACCGCCCCGTTTATTCAATTGAAACGGTTAATCATTTCTTGCCAGATTATTTCATCATAGGAAGCGATAATTTAAAAACGCTTGATAAATGGCATAAAATTGACGAAATCCTTAAAAAAACCGAACTGGTTGTCGCTAAAAGAGGTGCGGTTGATAAAAATCTTTTAAGTAAATATAATATCAAAAAAGTTTTGGAGATTGATATTCCTATAAGTTCTACCGAAATTAGAAATTGTAAATTCGAATATCTCCCAAAAGAAATAGAAAAAGAAATAAAGGAGTTTTATGGACAGAATTGCAAGAATAAAAGAGTTACTTGAAGAAAAAAAAGCTCTTGATGTAATGGATTACGATTTAAAGAACAGTGATTATTTTGTAGATTATGTAATAGTAGCTACAACTATGGCGGATAAACACGCTCAAGCACTGCTTGATTATTTAAAAAAAACACTCAAACCTATGGGTGAGAATTTTTTAGGTGTTGATTCCAGTGACGACTGGACTGTAATTGATTTAGGAGATATTTTAATTCACTTAATGAGTGAAGAGTATAGAGCAAAATACCAAATGGATAAATTTCTAGAAGAAATAAAAACAAGACTTAAAAGAGATTAATATCTCTTTTTATTCCAATTACTTTCTTTTTTCAATCTCTCTTGCAAATATGTTAAAATTCCGATTTCTAAAAGAAAAAATCTTGTAATTATTTAGTAAAATTTTATAAACTCTGAAAAGGATGATAATTGAACTCTTTTAAAAGCCATATCACTCTTATTTTAGCTCTCGTTTCCATTTTGACAAGCATTTTTTTATATCGATTATTTCGTACCGTCTTAAACGAATATCAACATACTATTTTAAATAATTATTCGATAGTGATAGTCAGCACTAAAAAAATAGAACATATAGATTATCCTCTTATATCAAGTATTTCTCAAATAGATATTTCGTCTAAAATAAAAAAATTGAAAAAAAAATTCGAAAATATAAATTTGGAAGATATTTCTTTACCTTTTTTTTATAAACTTAAATTAAAAACCTTGCCCTCTCCGGCGGAATTAAAAAATTTGGAAGAGTTCTTAAAAAGTTTTCCTTATATAAAAAGAGTTTTGACTTATAGCTCGTCCCAAACAAAAATTTACAATCTTTTAACTCTTTTAAAACTAATCTCCAATATATTTATGTTGGCAATTTCCGCTTTAGGATTTTTATTAATAGTAAAACAACTAGAAGTATGGAAACTTCAACACTCTCAAAGAATGTATATTATGGAACTATTCGGAGCTCCTTTTTGGTTTAAAGGAGCGGTACTTTTTAAAATAGCTTTCTTAAACTCTTTAATAGCTATTATTTTAAGTACCATATCAATAATTTTTATAAAAAACTCTTCTCTTTTTAATATGATTATAAATGACTTAAAGATAAATTTACATATCAACTACTTTAAAGAAATATTGTTACTCTTAACAATTAGTTTAACCATTTCTTTAATAAGCTCTATTTTGGTAATTATAGGAAAAAAATGAGGTTTTTTGCTATTTTATTTATTATCTTAAACTTGAATCTTATAAGTGCAAATAATATAAAAAGCACAAAAAAAGCTTTAAAATATACATCTTATAAAATAAGCAAAATGAATGCTAAATTGGATTATTTAGCAAAAAACATTTTAAAAAGAGAAAATGAAATAAACCTATTATCAAAACAAGAAAACACTATCCGTTACCAAATAAAAACTCTTCAAAAAGAATTAAAAAATTCAAATAAAGATTTAAACGAATTACAAACAGCACTAAAAAAGTTACAAGCAAAAAAAGAGAGTATATCGGACGAAATTATAAAATTTATTTCTCAAAATTACTACCTAGACACTCAAAAAATCAATTCGTTAAACGACTTAATTTATAGTGAAATAAACAAAAAAATATTAAATATTTATGCTAAAAAAATAGCTCTTCTTAGTAAAGCCTTAAAAAATATAAATAAAAATATTTCTGAAATATCACAAAAAATATCTTCCATTTTAAATAAAAAATTAACACTTCAACAAAAACAACAAGAACTCGCAAAATTAAAACATAAAAAACTTTTGGAACTTAAAAAACTTAAAAAACAAAAAAAATTTTATAAAGAAAAGCTAGTAGCAATGCTTAAAAAACAAGAAAAATTAAGAAAAAAACTTCAAGAATTAAAAATAGTAACAAACAGAATTCACGTAAAAACATTTAATCCTAACTACAAAATAAAAACCGCCTCTTATAAAGGAACTAAAACCATTCCTCCGGTAAGAGGGAAAATTATAAAAAAATTCGGAAGTTATATAGACCCTATATATAAAATCAAAATTTATAACGATTCCATAACTATTAAAACAAAACCAAACGCCATTATTAGAGCAATAAAAAGCGGAAAAGTAGTTTATATAGGAAAAACTAACGACAAATACGTAATTTTCATAAAACATAAAGGCAACCTTTTCAGCATTTATGCAAATTTAGAAAAAGTATCCCCTCTTTTAAAAAAAGGTTCGTATGTAAAAAAAGGGCAAATAATAGCAAGAGTAAAAGAAAAACTTGAATTTGAAATTACTTATAAAGATAAACCGATAAACCCTTTGAAAGTAATTAAACTATACTAAAAAAGGATTTTTTGATAAAATACCGTTTTAAAAAGGCTCTTAATGAAAAGAAAAAAAAATAGAATTCTTATTAAATTTTCCGGGGAAGCTCTAGCTAATAAAGAAGGCTTCGGAATTGACACTCAAACACTAAAATATCTAGCCGATGAGATAAAATCGGTAACGCAAGAAGGTTTTGAAGTAGCTATAGTTATAGGAGGAGGAAATTTCATAAGAGGTGTCAGTGCCGCTAAAGATGGAATAATAAAAAGAACTTCCGGTGATTATATGGGTATGCTTGCAACGGTAATTAACGCCGTAGCTATGCAAGAAGCACTTGAAAAAGACGGACTTGCGGTAAGAGTCCAAAGTGCCATTAAAATGGAAGAAATAGCGGAAAACTTTATCGTAAGAAAAGCAATTAGACACCTTGAAAAAGGAAGAGTCGTAATTTTTGCAGCAGGTACCGGTAATCCATTTTTTACAACCGACACAGCGGGAGTGCTTAGAGCTAGTGAAGTCGGAGCCGGTGCAATTATAAAAGCGACAAAAGTGAACGGGATTTACAATAAAGACCCGCAAAAATATCCGGACGCAAAGCTATTAAAAGAAATTTCTTATGAAGAAGCTTTAAAAGAGAATATAAAAGTAATGGACGACACGGCAATAGCCTTAGCTAGAGAAAACAAACTGCCTATTATCGTATGTAATATGTTTAAAAAAGGTAATTTACTAAAAATTCTAAAAAACGACCCAGATGCAAAATACTCAATAGTAAAATAAAGGAGAATTATGAGAATAGAACAAATTAACGCAAAAGCTTTAGAAAAAGTAAATTACGACAGATACTTATTGTCTCAAGCAATTGCAAAAAGAGTAAACGAACTAATAAAAGGAGCAAAACCTTTAATCGAACTTCCTAAAAAAAATATGCAACTTACAGAAATAGCAACTCTTGAAATTGCCGAAGGTCTTATAAAGGTTAAAGAGATTTGAGAAAAGATTTCGAAAAATTAATCAGACAAGTCACTTCCGTTAAAACTACAAAAGAAGCTAAAGAGCTTCTTTTAAATCAAATAAATACTCCCTTTATTCAAAAAGCAATAGACTTTGCTATAAAAGCCCACGAAGGACAAAAAAGAAAAAGCGGAGAAGATTATGTAATTCACCCTCTTTTAGTAGCAGCAATCACAAGCTATTTCAATAGTGACGAAGACGTAGTAGTAGCTGCAATTTTACACGATGTAGTAGAAGACACCCCCTATTCAATTGAATACATAACTGAAAACTTTTCACCAAGTGTAGCTCATTTAGTAGAGGGGCTGACTAAAATAGTAGAAATAAGACAAAGCTCTTTAATCCCCTCTTATTCAAACGAAAAACTTACCAAATCTGCAATGACATTTAGAAAAATGCTTTTAGCTTCCATTAAAGATATAAGAGTATTGGTAATAAAATTATGCGATAGACTTCATAATATGTTAACCTTAGACCCTCTTCCCCCTCATAAACAAAAAAGAATAGCAGAAGAGACATTAGTCGTATATACACCTATAGCTCATAGATTAGGAATAGCTACATTAAAAAATCACCTGGAAGATTTGGCATTTAAATATCTATTACCCGACGAATATCAAAAAATAGATGCTTATATAAGAAAAAACAAAGAAAAATTCACTCTAAAACTTAATGAATTCACTCAAAAAGTAACCTCTCTTTTACAAAAAGAGGGAATAAAAGATTTTGAAATAAAAAGCAGAATAAAACACTACTACTCCATTTTTCTTAAAATGCAAAGAAAAGGCATTTCAATTGAAGAGATTTTAGACTTGTTAGCTATAAGAATAATAGTAAAAGAACCTATCGAATGCTATAAAACCTTAGGAATAGTTCATTTAAATTTCAGGCCTCTTATAAGCAGGTTTAAAGATTATATAGCAATTCCTAAAGACAACGGTTATCAAACACTTCACACAACCGTTTACGCAAAAGATTCGATTATAGAAGTTCAAATAAGAACATTCGATATGGATAAAAACGCGGAATTCGGAATTGCAGCTCATTGGAAATATAAACTCAATACGCAAATGCCGAATATCAAATGGCTAGAAGATATGAAATTCGACGAAAATATAGAAGATTTTTATGAACTTGCCAAAAACGATTTATTTAGCGAAGATATAGTCGTATATTCTCCTAAATTCGATACGTTTACGCTTCCACTAGGAGCTACCGCTCTTGATTTTGCATATGCGATTCATACGGATGTAGGAAACAAAGCTATAAAAGCTTACGTAAACAAAGAAGAAGTTTCTCTTCTTCATCAGTTAAAAACGGGAGATATCGTAAGAATCGTAACGGGAGATAAGATTATCCCTAGATGCAGCTGGATAGAATCTTTAAAAACAAGTAAAGCCAAATACGAACAAAAAAAACTATGCCGTGCAAAAGAAAAAGAGATTAACAAAAAACTTGCAATTGCCATCTTAAAAACAATTTTTGACGTAAACGAAAGAAAAATAAGAGCTTTGTTGAAAGTCAACCGCTTATGCGAAATAACGGAAAAGATACCGGAAGATAAAAATCTCTTAAAAGAAAGCGTAAAAAAAATTTACGATACCTTAAAAAAGAAGAATATTTTATATTTAAAAAAAACAAAATTAAAAGAGTACGTTTTCGGTAACATAAGAATCATAAGCAACAAACCTATAAACGAAATAAGTTTCAGTTACTGTTGTCATCCTAAATTCGGAGACAAAATAATAGGTCTTTTAAATAAAAAAGAAGTTGAAATTCACCACAGATTTTGTAATAATGCCGAACATCAAATTAAAAACGCCGTATTTATCGAATGGATTGAAAATAATCAAAATAAATATTTCTTAACGGTAAATCTGCCGAACAAAAAAGGAGAACTTGCAAAATTTATTAATTTTTTAACTAAACTTGACATTTTCATTCATTATATTACTCTGGGAAAAGAGTCAAGTAACTGTAAACTTGAAATTGAGTTTGATTCAAAAAAATTTGAAAAAATCAAAGAAAAAATTCAAAAAGAATACAACATAATCGAATTTATCTCAACAAAGGACGCATATAATGGATAAACTTACAAAACATTCTAAACTAGACGAGGCAATGGCCGAAATTCAAAGAGGAAGCAGCGAAATAATAGGTCTTGAAAAAATTGAAAAACTAATAAATAAATTTTTACATACGGGTGAAAGATTTACAATAAAAGCAGGATTTGACCCGACAGCTCCGGACTTACACCTAGGCCACACCGTACTTTTACAAAAATTAAAAACCTTTCAAAAATACGGAGCTAAAGTGCAGTTTTTAATAGGAGACTTTACGGCTCAAATAGGAGACCCGACAGGAAAAAGTGCAACCCGTAAAATGTTAACTCCAGATGAAGTTAAACAAAACGCACAAACTTATAAAACACAAGTATTTAAAATCTTAGATAAAGATTTAACAGATGTAGTGTTTAACAGCGAATGGCTAAACGCATTAGGGGCTAGTGGAATTGTAGAACTTACTACAACTTATACGGTGGCAAGAATGCTAGAAAGAGACGATTTTGAGAAAAGATATAAATCAAACACCCCTATAGCAATAAGTGAATTTATATATCCTCTGCTTCAAGGATATGACAGTGTTGCATTAAAAAGCGACATAGAAATAGGAGGAACGGACCAAAAATTTAACCTCTTAATGGGAAGACATCTTCAAAAAGTTTATAACATAGGAAAAGAACAATCGGTTATTATGATGCCTCTACTTGTAGGGCTTGACGGTGTTAATAAAATGAGTAAATCCCTTGGAAATTACATAGGAATAACGGAAGACCCAAATACAATTTTCGCAAAAGTTTTAAGTATTTCCGATGAACTTATGTGGAAATGGTACGAACTATTAAGCGAAAAATCCATTAAAGAAATAGAAGAGCTTAAACAAAAAGTAAAAGAAGGAATGAACCCTAAAATCGCAAAAGAGATGCTCGCTATTGAAATAGTAGACAGATTCCACGGAAAAGGTAAGGGACTCAAAGCAAAAGAACATTTCGATAAAGTACACAAACAAGGTCAAATCCCGGATGATATTAAAACTTTCGAACTGGAACCTACTAATATAGTAGACGCTCTTGTAGCTACAAAACTAGCTTCATCCAAAAGTGAAGCAAGACGCCATATAAAAGGTAAGGCGGTTAGAATAAATCAAGAAAAAATAAACGACCAAAATATAAACTTAGAACCGAACAAAGATTACATTTTACAAATCGGTAAAAGAAAATTTGCAAAAGTAAAAGTGAAAGGATGAATATGAAACCTCTAAAAATAGGAAAACACACAATAAAGCATCCTATTATTCAAGGGGGAATGGGGCTTGGTATAAGTTGGGACAAACTAGCGGGAAGCGTAAGCCGTGAAGGTAGTTTGGGAGTTATTAGTGCAGTTGGTACGGGATATTACGATAATAAAAAATATGCAAAAAAACTTGTAGAGGGAAGGCCTCTTCTTGAGAGCGATTTTTACAACAGAGATGCCCTTTTTAAAATTTTTGAAAACGCAAGAAAAATTTGTGGCGACGCCCCACTTGGGTGTAATGTTCTATATGCGATAAACGATTACGGAAGAGTTGTAAGAGACGCTTGTGAAGCTGGAGCAAATATCATAATAACAGGTGCTGGACTTCCTATGGATATGCCGGAATTCACAAAAGATTTTCCGGATGTTGCACTTGTACCTATCGTATCTACAGGAAGGGCTTTTAGACTTATTGCCAGAAGATGGGAAAAAAGATACGGAAGAATTCCGGATGCCGTAATTGTGGAAGGTCCTCTAAGTGGTGGTCATCAAGGATTTAAATACGAAGAGTGTTTTAAAGAAGAAAACCAACTTGAAAATTTAATCCCGGATGTTAGAGAAGAAGTGGATAAATGGGATAAAAACATTCCGGTAATTGCAGCCGGTGGAATTTGGACTCGCGAAGATATAATTAAATTTTTAAATTTAGGTGCAAACGGAGTCCAGCTAGGTACTAGATTTGCCCTAACTTATGAATGCGACGCAAGTGATGAATTTAAAGAAACCCTACTTAACGCAAAAAAAGAAGATATTATCTTAATGAAATCTCCGGTAGGATATCCGGCAAGAGGTGTTAAAACAAAACTTATAGAAAAAGTGGAAAAAAAAGAAGGTCCTATTATCAAATGTATTTCAAATTGTGTCTCTCCTTGTAATAGAGGTGAAGAAGCTAGAAAAGTAGGTTATTGTATTGCCGACAGACTTGCCGACGCATACAAAGGAGACCTTGAAAACGGACTTTACTTCAGTGGGGCTTACGCTTATAGAGCGGACAAACTTCTAAGCGTTAAAGAACTTATGAAAGAGTTATTAGGAGAATAATGAAGTTTTTATTACTTCTTTTCTCTTTTATATTTATCTTTGCTTGTAATACTTCATCAATAAATAAAGCATATACCGAATATTATAATTATCAAAAAAAATATATTTCGGCTCTTTTAGATAACAATAAACAAGCCCAAATAAAATATCTGAAAGAAATGATAGAGTGCGGAGAATTTTTACATTTAAATATTACCAATTATAAAAAAAAGTTACAAAATTTATCAAAAACGTATAAACCGATTAAAAATTATCCGACATTTTCAAAATATATTAAAATACTCTCTTATAATCCTATAAAAATCAAACTTCCCTCAAACCAAGTTACTTTTTTTACTTCCGAATATAAACTCTATAAAAAAGTCTTTGACATCAAAAATGCCGCTATACATAAATTTATAACAAAAAAACTTAAAAGTAATATTATGCTAAAAATCGCCCAATTTAATAAAAATACGGTAAGAATCGTTTTATATTCGAAATATAAATTCAGAATTAAGTACCGAATAAAAAATAATTTACTTACTATTTCCATCATATCCTATCAAAAAAACTTACCCAACCAACTTTCTGCCGTATCTTTTAAACCTATAAAAAAACAACATAAAAAAGTAATCGTAATAGACCCAGGACACGGCGGAAAAGATGCAGGAGGAGTAGGAATTAAACATAGAATGGAAAAAGAAGCCGTTTTAAAAATAGCGAAATATTTAAAAATTTATCTTCAACGCCAAGGATATATAGTATATCTCACAAGAAAAGGAGATTATTTTATTCCTTTAAAAAAAAGAACTCATTTCGCAAATATAAAAAAAGCGGATTTATTTATATCTATTCACTGTAATATAGCTCCTAGACATTATAAAAAACCTCACGGAATAGAAACTTATTTTCTCTCACCCACAAGAAACGAAAGAGCTATTCAAGTAGCCAGAACAGAAAACAAAGAGATAAAAGGTCTAAATTATTTAGACCAAAGAGTAATTTTAAATTTTTTAAATAGAGACAGAATAATAGACTCAAATAAATTAGCGATAGACATTCAAAAAGGTATGTTACTATCTTTAAGAAAAAAATATTCTCGAATAAAAGACGGGGGAGTAAGACCGGCTCCCTTTTGGGTACTAGTTGGTACTCAAATGCCGGCTATTTTAATAGAAACGGGTTACCTTACAAACCCTTTAGAATCAAAAAGACTTTTCAATCCCGAATATCAAAAAAACTTAGCTAAAGGAATAGCCGAAGGTATAAAAAGCTATTTTAAAAAAAATCATTAATTTAAACTTTCATAAGCTTCCATATAAAAAATACAAACGGCACTTCAAATATGAGAGATATCCCTATAGCTTTAAGTGTCCCATAAGGGTCATCGGTATAAGGAAGTCCCCCCGTATTCATTCCGAAAAACCCGGTAATTAACGTAAGAGGTAAAAAGACGGCAGATAAAATAGTCAAAATAAACATAATATTATTCATTTTTTCATCCTGTTTAGCTTTAAAAAATTCATATAAATAATCAAGTTTTTCAATAGCGTTTTTTGAAAATCTAAACGCTCTTTCAATATGCTCCGCTAAATCCCTAAAAGCAAACTCATCAAGTTTTGATTTATAATATTTTAAAAACCTTTCAAAAGCTATTTGAGAATGCCCCATAAGTCTCTCTATCAAAACAAGCTCTTTCTTATATTTAAGCCATTGATTAGAAAAATCATAAGGCATATCGTTTTCGTAAAGTTCATCTTCCATTTTTGCAATAGCTATATGGAGCTTGGAGATTTTTCCCAAAATCTTATCTATTCTAACATCCAAATAATCATGCAAATCATCAAAACTGCCAAGAATCTCAAACTCTTTTGTTTTTCTGTCATATTTATAAACTTTATCGTCTTTAATCAAAAACGCATAAGAAACAACTCCTACTCCTCCTTTTTCATTAATAAAAGGAAGTCTTAAAATCAAAATAGAATATTCACTCGTAACCTCAAAATCACTCGGATGGTCTTTATTTTCAATATCGTCAATTAAATATTTATTAATTTTAAATTTCATAAAAATTCCTTTTTTAAAAATCTACTAAAAAGATAAAGCGTCCACAAATGCTGCTTATACCTTTTATGTCCGGTTTTTATAATCTCTTTTAAATACTCTTCATTAAAAATTTTAGTTTTTCTGTTTATATCTATAATCACTCTTAGCTCATTTTCCTCTTTAAGCCACTCTAAAAACGGATAAGCAAAACCTTTTTTTCTTCTATTTACAATTTCGTTCGGTAAATATTTTTTTGCTATCTCTTTTACTATCCACTTATTAGCACCTCTTACCTCCTCTTTTAAAGAGAAAACGAAGTTTACCAAATTTTTATCCAAAAAAGGACTCCTAGCCTCAATTCCGTACGCCATAAACATCTTATCAAGCTTCATTAAAAGCACTTCCCCTATCCAAACTTTCAAATCAAAATAAGTAAAATCAAAGCTCCCCCACCCTTTTACAAAACGTTTATAATCAACTTCTTTAACTCTTTTTTTTAAAACTTTATTAATCTGTCTTTGATAAAAAGTTTCGTTAATACCCCTAAAAACCACCTCATCCGCAAAAAACCTCCTAAAAATTTCCCACTCTTTTATATCTTCGGGGTGTCTTTCAAGATACTTTTTAAGCCACTTTTTATTCGGAAGATACGCTTTAAAAAAGCCCAAATATTCGTTATATCTTCTATATCCTAAAAAAAGCTCGTCACTCCCCTCTCCACTTAAAACAACTTTTAAAGGAATTTTTGAAGCCAAAAAATTAGCCGGAAAAAAACTACTATCCGCAATAGGCTCATCCATATCGTTTAAAACTTTTTCAAAAAAATTAAAAAAATCCTTTTTGGTATAGTTTATTTCATAATGAGTAGAATTAATATGACTCGCTACAATCTTAGCGTATCTTCTCTCATCATAATTCTCATACCCTTCATACCCAATACTAAACGTCTTTATCTCTCTCTCCTGCGATAAAAGGGCACAAATCAAACTGCTATCCACTCCCCCACTTAAAAGAGCCCCTATCTCCACATCTCCCATTAATCTTTTTCTTATACTTTTTCTTAAAAGATTTTCCACTTCTACAACAACATTCCCCTCATCCCTCTTTTCTTTTTTAAAATCAAACCATCTTTTTATCTCTCCATCAAAATAACACCCACTAGGAAGCTTATAAATTCCTTCATAAATAGTATTAGGTGCCAAACTTGAATTAAGTGCCAAATATTCACTTAAAGCGTTAAAATTCAACTCTTTTTTTACAAAAGGCAAAATAGCTTTTATTTCACTTGCAAATATACCGTTTTTGGTAAAATAAAGAGGTTTTTTACCAAACTCATCCCTAAAAAGATAAAGTTTTTTATCATAAACGGCAATCGCAAACATCCCATCTAACAACTTAACAAAATCAACCCCGAACCTAACCCACAATTCATACAAAACTTCCACTTCAGTTATAGCATTTAAAGAAAACCTCTTTATAAGTTCTTTGTAGTTATAAATTTCACCGTTAAACAAAACAACCACCCCATTTTTAAAAAAGGGCTGATTATTTACGTTTATATTTTCTATAGCAAGTCTGTTAAAACCGAACGTCCCAAAAGAAGTTTTCAAAACATATTGAAAATCTACCCCCCTATGAGAGATTAAATCAAGAGCGTATTTAAACTTTTTTTCATCAACTTTTCCTATTATTCCCAATATAGCACACAAAGTAAACCTTTTTTGTTAAAATTCTACCAAAAAGGAAAACAATGAAAGACGTTTTTAAATACACATTCCTAACAATTGCAGATATTAAAAAGTTTCTGTTTATAGTGATTTTAATTTCTATTTTCACTTTACTTGAAAGTATTCCGTTTATTAAGACAATAGCTTTTCTTTTTGAAAAATTACTCTATTTAAGCATAGGTGTCCTTCTAATTCACATCTTAAAAAAAACCCATAATGAAAATAAATTTTTCGAAATTTTAAAACACCAACCTTTCTCTACCTTTACCCTCCATTTTATACCGAGTGCCAGTGGGATTTTAATGGGAATAATTATAATCCTAACTCTTTTTATCTCATTTTTTATATTCATACTGCAATTTACATCATCTCTTTTTATTCTTCAAAACCCCCACGAAATTTTAATTACCCTTTTAAAAATTTCCTATATTACTAAAGTGTTATTAGGATTTTATTCTATATATCTGTTCTTTTTTTCTTATATATTCTTAGGAAAATTCGGAGAAGCTTTAACGAAAGAGAATTTCAAAGACGCTTTATTAACCATCTTATCTTCTGTAGTAGATTTTAAATTTTGGATAAACAGTTTTAATTTAAAATATATGGGGATTTATTTTATTTGGAGTTTAATAATTTCTTTTTTCTGCGTTATCATAACTTTTAGTTACATATTTTACGTTTATCCTATTATTCTTAAAAATCCGGATTTCTCTTTAATCATAATCCCTATTTTATCTTCTTGCACCGCAATATTACTTTATTTTACTTTTTTTAGTGCTTATTTCTCATACAAAACCACAACTTCTTCTTAATTCTTTTTCTTTATCAAAAAAAGATACCCCAAAGCCACTGCCGGTACTACACTTACCCCGAATAAAAAACTTAAATAATCAAAAATATTATTTTTAGTAAGCCAAATAAATCCGGCTATTAAACTTACATATCCCCCTATCCTAAGCAGATTAAATCCACCCTTAAAATAAAACAAAATAGCCTCATACCATTTAAGTTTCTTTTCTTTTAATTTTTTAAGCTCTTCTTCTTTTATCTTATCCTCTTCATCGTCAAGATTATAAGGGTCTTCATATTGTTTTAAAATATCTTCTCCTGCGTTACCGTTTTGAAGCTGTGCTTTTACCATATTAGAATACCCTATAAAACTTCCCAAAATTATCAAACTCACACTAAAAAACGCTATTTGAGTATTATAAAGCCAAATCATATTATCTTCCAAATAGCAAAAAACGACAATTCCTATATCAATAGTAATTAAAACCCTTAACACGTTAAAAAATTCTCTCATCAAGTCTCCTTAAATTATAGCCTTATAAAACTTAACCCCTCCTACAAATACCTCTTCTATTAAATTTTCCTTTAATAAATCGTTAAAAACCTTTTGAGTATGTTCGTCAAAAATATGCTCAACGTCAGAATCGCTAAAAGGCCTCTTTTTAAGAGTTATCAAAAGCTCCTCTTTTGTTAAATTCTCGATTTGAAATTTCAGTTTTTCCCTGGTTGGAATAAAAATATGCTGATTTTCAATCTTTCTAGACAATTCAAAAAGCCTTTTTACACTAACTCCTTTAACATTATAAGCAGGAGGTCTATCAATTGTTGAAATATCAACTCTGTTTGGTTTTATCTCTTTTAAAACTTCGTTTAATTTTTCAAACTCTTCTTCTTTGTCATTAATCTCTTTAACAACCAAAATCTCGATAATAAGCTCTTTATCGTAAATTTTTCTAAACTCTTTAATCCCTCTAATAATATCTTCTATTTTTATATCTTTATGAGGTCTGTCTATTTTTTTGAAGATTTTAGGAGTTACAGCATCAAGAGAGAGTTTTACTATGTCAAATTTTAAAAGAGTGTTTTGAATCTCTTTTTTAAAAATCGTAGAAGAATTACTCAAAATAAGCAGTTTTTGATTTTTAATTTTACTTACAAGTTCATCCAAATAAGGATATAAAGTCGGCTCCCCGTTACTTGTAATGGTCAAAATGTCAAAATTAAACTTATTTGTAGCTTCATTTATCTCTTTTAAAATTTCATCTACACTAGGGGGATTAGCATATTCATTAACCGGTTTTGCCGGGTCAAGTTCGCAGTAGATACAATCAAAATTACATCTTTTTTTATCGGGAGAGAGGTCGACTCCAAGACTCATCCCAAAACGTCTTGAAGCCACCGGACCGAATATATATTTCATAATTTCACCTTAAAATTAATGTTCGCCTTTATGCATATAATATAAAGCTAAAGCAAGTGCTAAAATACTTCCAGCAAGATACAACATCTCAATAGGACTTGCAAACTCCATATGCATAACTCTTTTAAAAAATCCAACGATTAAAACCATTACAACAACTTTACCAAGTTTATCTTTAAGCTCATCTAAACTGTGAATAGCAAGAATTTTACTTCCAACTTCACTATTTTCTGCATCGTCAATTTCACTAATAAAAAGCTCATAAATACCGAATGAAAAAATAAGCAGTACAACGGCTATAAGATATAAATCCACAGCCCCTATTATTTTACCTATCAACATTTCGTGGAAATTATCCGGATGATAGTGAGAAAAGAAAAAGAGATAAGTTTTCTTAGCCACCATCACTATATCGTAACTGGCTACCAAAAATAGAACTATAGCTCCTATCATCCCGAAAATAACTGCTAAAATAGCAATTATCCTACTTCTCCAAAGCGTACCTTCAAATATTGCTTCTAAAAAACCTCTATTTTCCATTATTTAGCCTCCATTTCTATCCATTTCTCAGCAATTCTCACTGCATTTGTGGCAGCACCTACTCTAATTTGGTCTGCAACGTTAAAGAAATGTAAAACTTTCGGATCATATAAATCTTTTCTGATTCTACCCACATACACATAATCGGTATCGGTTGCGATTATAGGCATAGGGTATTCATTTTTTTCAGGATTGTCTATAACTTTTACATCTTCAAAATTTGCAAGCACTTCTCTTGCTCTCTCAACTGAAACCTCTTTTTCACAATAAATAGTAATAGCCTCACTATGGCTTCTAAGTACTGGTACCCTTATGCAGGTCGGTGCTACTTGAATATTTGAGTGCATAATTTTATTTGTCTCATTTACCATCTTCATCTCTTCTTTCGTAAATCCGTTATCCATAAATTTATCGATATGAGGAATTACGTTTAGAGCGATTTGATGTTGAAAAACTTCTCTCTCTTCCACTTTTTTATCAAGCTTAAAATTAAATAAAGCTCTCATCTGCTCAAAAAGCTCTTCCATTCCCTTTTTCCCGGCACCACTTACGGCTTGATAAGTAGCCACGTCAACTCTTTTGATTCCGAACTCTTTATGAAGAGGTGCTAAAGATATAACCATCTGAATCGTAGAACAGTTCGGATTTGCAATAATTCCCTTTTTCTTCCACAAAGCTATATCCTCCGGGTTTACTTCCGGTACCACAAGAGGAACGTCAGGGTCCATTCTGAAATGACTCGTATTATCAATTACAACCGCTCCGGCTTCTGCTGCACAAGGAGCAAACTTCGCACTCACACTCCCTCCGGCACTAAAAAACGCAATATCAATCTCTTCTTTTTTAAATACATCACAGGTAAGTTCTTTTACTTTTAAAGTCTCACCTTTAAACTCAACTTCTCTTCCCACACTTCTTGCACTCGCAAGAGGAACCATTTTTTTAACGGGAAAATTTCTCTCTTCAAGTATTCTTAATAACTCTTCTCCAACCGCTCCGGTTGCTCCGGCAATCGCTACGTTATACATATTCACTCCTTTATATAAAAATCAAATCTTCTTTTTTTATTTCTATGTTTTCGCTTAAAATAGCAGCTCTTTCTATTACGTTTATAAGCTCCCTTATATTCCCCGGATAATCATACTCAAGCAACGCTTTTTTAGCATCCTCACTCAAAACCTTCTCTTTTAAAGAGTATTCTTTTATAGTTTTTTTAAGTATATTTTCGGCAATTGGAATTATATCGTTTTTTCTCTCTCTTAAAGGGGGTATTTTAATGGGAATGGTATTTAAACGATAATACAAATCTTCTCTGAATTTATTGTTTTTTATCATCTCTTCAACATTTTGATTTGTCGCACTTATAATTCTCACGTTAAGTTTTATAGGTTTGGTACCTCCTAAACGGTAAAACTCTTTCTCTTGTAAAACCCTTAGTAATTTTGCTTGAAGATTATAAGGCATTTCCCCTATTTCATCCAAAAACAGCGTCCCACCTTGAGCAAGTTCAAAAAGTCCAGTTTTATTGGAAGTCGCATCGGTAAAAGCACCCTTTTCATACCCAAACAACTCACTCTCAATTAAATTTTCAGGAATAGCACCCATATTAATAGCTACAAATTTACCATTTCTGCCACTATTTTCGTGAATAAACTTGGCAAACTCCTCTTTTCCTACTCCACTTTCTCCTAAAAGCATTACGTTTGCCATTGTAGGAGCCACTTTTTTAGCCATTTCAAGGACTCTTTTAGTATTTTCGTCATTGGCTATAAAAGTTGGTTTAAATTCTACTTTTTTCCCTTTTGTTTTTTCTTTGACTATTTTTTTTCTTTCAATAGCGGCTATTAAATCTTCTATTTCAAATGGTTTCGTCAAAAAATCTTTAACTCCTAGTCTAAGTGCTTCTATTGCTTTATTTAAAGTGGCGTTTCCGGTAATTAAAATAACCTCATATTTCTCTTTTAACTCTTTTACAAACTCAATTCCGTCCATTTTCGGCATAGTAATATCGCTTACTATAACATCCACATCATCAGTTAACTTCTTTAACGCATCAATAGCGTTTCTAAATTCGACAACCTCATAACCTTCGCTTTTAAGGGCAAGTGAGAGAGATTTTCTCATATTTATATCATCTTCTACAATAGCAACTTTCATTCATCACCTTTTAAATAGAAATAAGCAATTCCGTTTTTTATAATGATATCAAATCTTTGAGGCAAAAAAGTAAGAGTGGAGACATTACTAAGAGAAAAATTATCAACCTTATCTCTAGAATAAAGAACGACGTTTTTTAATAAAAAATTCATAATTTCATTTTTATGTTTATAACAACACTTAATTACGGAAGAATCACAAGGCAAAGAGAAGAGAAACCTCTTTTTAGAATCGACCTTGCTAAGAGCTTTTGAGCAGTTGAATTTAAAATAACTAAGCTTATAATTACTAACCCTATACTGAAAAGAGATAAAATAATCTCCCCACACATTAATAGTTATTAACAACAGTAGAATAATTCTCAATATATCTGTTCCACTCTTGAGGATTTAACTTAACAGACAATACAACGCTATAAACACCGTTTTTAAAATCTTCTTCTTCTATTTGTGCCCCTCTTATAAGACCGTAAACATAAGCACGAAGTTGAGAATTTTGTAAAATCATATTTTTTACCGTATCTCTTCCGTTTACTTGAATTCCGTACATTTTTTCCGCCAACGCCTTATATGCATCAACAATAGCCGCACGTCTTGCCATTACCATCGCTTGAGCAGTAGAACAAGTCTCATTACAAGGAGGAACTCCCACACCTTTCGCTTCAAGTCTTAAAATACATTCTCCACTTGTTTTATTAGTTAAAATACAAGTGTTTTTTTTATTATCTGGAAGCGAATTTGAAACAGTTTTTGAAGGAGTAGTCGGCTTTGGAGTTACACAATTACCATTTAAATGATTAGGTTGAGGATTATTACCACAACCTATAAATAATAATAAAGAACCTAATCCTACATAAAATTTTTTCACTTCTTCTCCTTTTTAAAAAGGAAAAGCAAATAGTATTCCAAAACTATTGTCTAGCTATATAATTTGGCTGATTTTCTAACATTTTATTCCATCTGCTTACGTCAAGTTTAACACTCATACTTACCGTATAAATCCCGTTTTTAAAATCTTCTTCTTCTACTCTAGCACCTTTTACAACACCTTCAATATAAGCACGAAGTTGAGAATTTTGTAAAATCATATTTTTTACCGTATCTCTTCCGTTTACTTGAATTCCGTACATTTTTTCCGCCAACGCCTTATATGCATCAAGCACTGCCGCACGTCTTGCCATCGCTCTTGCTTGAGCTTCCGAACAAGTCCCATTGCAAGGAGGAACTCCCACACCTTTTGCTTCAAGTAAAATAATACAAGATTTTTTAATCCCGTTTTCAATTATACACTCTTGATTTCCATATTTTACGGTTTGTATAAGCGGTTTTTGAGGTTTAGGAACGACAATAGGTTTAATAACAGGTTTAGAAGTAACTGCGGAAGTAGTGTTACAATCAACTAATTCTAATCTCTTACAACATCCGGTAAATAATAAAATACCACTTATCGCTAACGCAACTTTTCTCATCTATTCTCCTTTTACTTTATAATTACTTAATTATCGGCAAAAGGAGAAAAAATTTAAGAAAAAATTAAATTAATTCTTCTTTTTGCGACGGAGTTTTAGCGATTGAAACTACTTTATCATCTTTATCAAGTTTCACAACTCTTACACCTTGAGTGTTTTTACCGGTTTTAGAAATTGAATCAATTGAAACTCTTATCATTTTTCCACTACTTGTTAAAACCATTAAATCGTGATTTTCTTCAGTAGCCACAACGCCTACTAAATCTCCAGTTTTTGAAGTAAGCTTCATAGCAATTACACCCTTGCCTCCACGATTTGTAAGCCTATAAAGATTAGCTTCAGTTCTTTTTCCAAACCCTTTTTCGCTAACAGTTAAAATCTCTTGATTTTCATCTTTTAAACTTAAAGCTCCTACAACCTCATCGCCTTCGATTTTAAATTTAATTCCACTAACCCCTCTTGCACTTCTTCCCATTTCTCTTACGGTATCAACCGGAAATCTTATAGCCATTCCCTTTTTAGTAACGATAAACAGCTCTTTATCTTCCGGTTTTACGATTTTAGCAGTTACAAGCTCGTCATTTTCATCTATCGTAATTGCTCTAACTCCAGTACTTCTTATGTTTTTAAATTCACTTAAATTCGTTCTTTTTACTATTCCGTTTTTTGTAAAGAATGCAAGAGATTTACTCTCATCAAAATCACTTGTTTTAATAATAGTCTGAATTTTTTCATCTTTATCAAGGTTTATTAAATTTACAATCGCCTTACCTTTACTTGTTCTGCTGCCTTCCGGGATTTTATACACTTTTAACCAATGCAATTGACCTTTATCGGTAATAATCATTAAAGTATCGTGAGCTTTTGCTACATAAAAATCTTCAATAAAATCATCTTCATATGTAGTTAAAGCTTTTTTACCTTTACCACCTCTGTTTTGTCTTTCGTAAGTTTTAAGAGGCACTCTTTTTACATAACCTCTATGGGTTATGGTTACTACCATCTCTTCATTTGGAATCAAATCCTCAATATCTATAGCGTCATAATCCTCTTCTATATTTGTAAGTCTAGGAGTCGGATATTTTTTCTTAATCTCAAGAAGTTCTTCTTTAATTACACTGTTTAAGATATTTTCGTCTTTTAAGATAGAGTTTAAATACTCTATTTTTTCCATAAGTTCGTTATACTCTTTTTCAAGCTTTTCAACTTCAAGAGAAGTTAACCTTGCAAGTCTCATATCGAGAATAGCTTGAGCTTGAATATCTGTTAATTTAAATCTATTAAGAAGATTTTCTTTAGCTTCCTTTGTATCTGCGGATTTTTTTATAGTTTCTACAACTTCATCGATATTCGCAAGAGCGATTAAGAGACCTTTTAAAATATGAGCTCTTTTTTTAGCCTCTTCAAGTTCATAAATAGTTCTTCTGATAACTACCGTTTTTCTGTGTTTGATAAAGATATCAAGAAGCTCAAAAAGATTAAACAGTTTCGGTTGTTTATCGTAAATCCCAAGCATATTAATACCAAAGCTAACTTGCATTTGAGTATGTTTATAAAGGTTATTTAAAATAATTTCACTCATTGCATCTTTTTTAAGCTCAATTACAACTCTTATTCCCTCTCTGTCACTCTCATCCCTAACTTCGCTAATTCCATCAAGTACCTTATCTTTTACCAGGTCGCTAATTTTTTCAATTAGTTTTGCTTTATTCACCTGAAAAGGAAGTTCGTCTATTACTATTACCTCTTTATTACCTTTATGTTCTATATGATGTTTTGCCCTTATTTTTATACTTCCTCTTCCCGTTTTATAAGCTTCTATTATTCCGCTTTTACCGAAAATCGTACCACCCGTCGGAAAATCCGGACCTTTTACAAACTTTAAGATATCCTCAAGCGTTGCGTCTTTATTGTCAATCATATAAATTAAAGCATCAATCAACTCTTCAAGATTATGAGGAGGAATATTTGTCGCCATACCAACGGCAATCCCACTGCTTCCGTTTACTAAAAGATTTGGAAATCTTGCCGGAAGTACTACCGGTTCTCTTTCGGTTCCGTCATAGTTTGGTACGAAATCGACTGTATCTTTTTCTATATCCTTTAAAAGTTCTTCTGCAATTTTTGTAAGTCTGGCTTCCGTATACCTCATTGCAGCCGCATTATCGCCGTCAATACTACCGAAGTTACCTTGTCCGTCAATTAGAGGCATTCTCATTGAAAAATCTTGAGCCATTCTAACAAGAGCTTCATAAACGGCAGAATCCCCGTGAGGATGATATTTACCTATCACATCTCCGACAATTCTCGCAGATTTTTTATAAAGGCTGTTTGCCGTAATTCCCATTTTATGCATAGCATATAATATTCTTCTATGAACGGGCTTTAACCCGTCTCTCACATCCGGAAGAGCACGCCCTACAATTACGCTCATAGAATATTCCAAATAACTCTTCGCAAGAGTCTCTTCAATGCTAACCGGTATAACTTGCATTAAAATCCTTTTTTTTAAGTAGATTATACCAAAATTATCCCTTTAAATGAGCCAATACAACGCTTAATACCACATTTACGCCGTATTTACTTAAAAGAGCCTTCGCTTCATTTAAGGTAGTTTTTGTAGTTAAAACATCATCAACCAAAACCACATCTACATTTTTAGGACCGGTATATTTAAAATTTCTGGGATTGTTTAATCTGAATTCCAAAGATTTACCGGCATATGTTATATCGTTTGTAGCGTGAAGAGTAGAAAAAAGAGGAGTAAAAAAAGTACTTTTCATAGACTTTGCCAAAATAGCCGTATGAGAATAACCTCTTTTTACCCTATCGTCAACCGGCAATACAAAAGCTTTATAAGTATAGTTTTTAGCAAAAACTTTAAAAGAATTTTCAGCCAAAACCTTAAAAACCCTGCTTCCGAATTTATGATACTTAAACTTTATCAAATGTTCTATATTCTCATAATCGTAAAAACTCAAAACATCATCTTTTAAAATGGGAGTCGGTTTTAAAAACTCTTTTTGACATCTTTTACAAATTACATTAAAACTAAACTCCCTGCATATTATACAACTAAAAATCTTTATCCTTCTTTCCGTATTTTACAAGTAAATACAAAGCAACCCCGGCACCTATAGAAAACAAAAACGCCCCTAAATAAAACACCTTATCATTCCCCACAGCCGTACCTCCCATAATCATACCTATAGCAATAAACATAATAAAAGCGGCACTAACCCCGGCAAGCTCCGATTTTGTTAATTTTCTATTTTTATAATCTTGCATTACTCTCCTTTGAAATGTTTTAAATAGTTATATTTTAAAATTTCTATCTCACTCTCACACTCAATAATGGAAATGGACTTCGTATCGTTATAAAAAATAGAATGCTGGTCAAACTTTAAAGCTATATTTAAAGCCTCTTCTTTTTCGATATCATACACTATAAACGATTGTTCGGAATAATCAAAAAGTTCCCCTATACTTAAATAACTCTCATACCCAAATGCCTTAATTACACTTTCAAGTTCGGTATTTCTTAAAAAATTCAAAAAGTCGTTATAAATCATTCCTTTTGGATTATGAGCCGTAATAATTGCAAATTTTCTTTTTAAAACTTCTCTATTTTTAGGCAAAAACTGAAAACTAATCCACTCCCTGCCGTTTAGAGAGTTTATTAAAAATTTAGTATACCTTAAATAGTCTTTATATTTTTTCTTAAAATCAAGCACAACTTCATTATCCACCATCAAAGCGTCTTCTGCTTCGTCATAAACACAATTTCCTAAATAATCCCCTATTCCGATTACTTCAAATCTCAATTTCATCCTTTTATTTTGTTATAATTTAAGCAAAAAAGGTTTATAATGAAAAAACTTCTTTTAATAATCTTCCTGCTATTTAGCGGCTGTAGCATTAAAAAAGCACTAAAAAAAGACCCAATCTACGAAAAAACTCTAATCTACACCAAAAGAGGACAAATTATAAACTCTCTTGAAACAAAAGCCCTAATAGACACCATCTATTTAAATCCACTTTATAAAGAGATAAACTCATCAACCTCAACGTTTTTAATAGGAGTATACAACGATTTTGACAACACCCTTCAAAATGAAGAATTCAACTTAACATTAAACAACCGGCCTCCACTAAAAATTTCTCAAAAAATTCCTAAATTTATTTTATACAAAAATTTCCCGTTTTACAACACCTGGATGAGTTATTATATCGTAGAATTCAATACAACCAAAAAACCTCTAAAACTAAAATACCAAAGCAAACACTGGGGAAGCGTAAGTTTTATTTATTAATAAGCTTATGCAAATTCTCTTCTCCCCCGAACATTTGATAATAAATAACATAATTCGCAATAACTTTCTTACCATACTCTCTACTTTCGTCATAAGGCACAAGCTCCATACTCAAAAAAGGTTCAAACTCTCCTTTATAATGAAAATAAGGAATAACTTTTCTACTAACAAACCCTATACCTCCATTATATGCATACGCCACCATCAAAGGGTCTTTTAATTTTGAAAAAAGCCATTTAAGATGTTTTGCTCCAAATTTTATATTTTGAGTATAATCAAACTGCCTAAATACATCCCCTTTATAATGTCTTATTAAAAACGGCATTATCTGCATAGTACCCAAAGCATAACTTCTACTGACACTTGCCGGAATAAAACGCGATTCCTGCCTTGCAATAGCATAAACAAACGCTTTAAAAGAAGCGTTTTTATCTTCATATATTTTCGGCGTAATAAAAAAATTCTGTTTATAACGAAACGCTTTATCAAGTACCAAAGCTTTTAAAGCCATAGATTTATTATTATCAAGCTGCTTTGCAAAAGAAAACAAATCTTTAGTTTTTTTAAATTCATCAAAAAACTTCAAAACATCCCAGGGATTCGTCTGGTCGTATTTAGGTTCTGAAGTATTATAGATAATTTTTCTTCTTATAAAAAAGTCTTTATTAGCCTCTTCGTGGGCATAAAGCGTATAAAAATCAACTCTAGGATTATTTACCAAATTTTCAAATCCTTTTTTATCCCCTAATTGCCACTTCCAAAAATCTATTTTTGAAGATTTAGTTTTTATGGAATACAAAATCCTCTTTGCCAAATCATATTTTTTTAAACTCATAGCATTTAAAAAAAGCCACCATTTAACTTTATCGTTAAAATCTTTAAAATCAAGCTTTAAAAGAGAGTTTTGAATTTTTACCAACCGGTTTACAACCGCACTTTTAACAAAAAGATGAAAATAACTATCTTCAAAGATAGAAAAATCCTTTATACTCTGGTCTATCTCTTTTTTCGGATAGTTTAAAATAAAATAATACCCCAAATCCCTATCTAAAAAAACATAACTAAAATCGTTACTTAAAAATACATTAACAGCTTTCTTTTCTTTAGAATCCGGCAGTTTATTATAAAGATAAAGCAAATCATTTTCATTTAATTTCGCTATACTTTTTAAAGAAAGTCCATTATTTAAAATACAAGCAACATTGACATCTCTTAAATAAGAAGGCTTAACATTTACACATCTGTAAATTTCACTAAAAAAAACAGACTTTTTAGCTAAAATCCTAAGATGTTTAAACGGCTTTTTCCTATACATAGAGTTATAAGCTTTATAAGCTAAAGTAATTGAATTCGTCTCTCTCATAAATTGAGTTAAATAAAAATCCCTAACATAACTTTTAGGATGAGTCAAGATTTCCGACAAATTAAGAGAAAAAAGGAAAAAAGGAAAAAAAAGAACCAAAAACCTCATAATGAAGCAATAATATTAGTAATTAAAATCTGTAAAAACTGCAAAGCCAGAATCAAAATAATAGGAGCTATATCAACCCCACCAAATGTAGTAGGGATATAGCGTCTTATATATCTATAAACCGGTTCGGTTACGTTCCATAAAAATCTCACTATCGGATTATAGGGATTCGGTTGCACCCACGTAATAAGTGCGGCAATAATCACAACCCAACTATAAAGCCCTACAATAAGATTAATAAACTGCAAAATACTTATAAGTAGCGTATTCATTTTCCCCTCCATTTTTAAAATATTATAAAAGCTCACAAACTGCTATAATTTATTATCTGTTTTTAATTATCTCTTTTAAATACCCTCTCATAGCCTTATATAAATCTTTAATTTCAGCCCCGTGTTTTTGATTAATTAAAAGTTCTCTAAGAGGCATAAAAAGATTTTTACCTTTCAATCCGGTATTTTTCACAATACGCTTTTTAAATTCATTATAATCATCTTCAAGTTCGTTTTTAAGTATCTCTTCTTTTAAAATCTCTCTTTGTTCTTTAAATTCATTATCCAAAGCTTTTTTAAACACCAAATCAAATTTATCCTGAATTTCATTAATAGTAACACTCTCATCTCGAAAAATTCTCAAAAGTTCTTCATATCTTTTATCATATCCGAAATATTCGGCTAGATTTCCAATTCTTTTTAGATGTTCTTTATTTAAAAATTTAAGTTTTTCTATGTCGAATTTAGCCGGTGAGCGAGAAATTTTTTTGATATCGAAAAACTCTATAGCTTCTTGTAAAGTAAAAACCTCTTTTTCAAAACTATTTCCAAGTAAAATTAAATAATTGGCAATAGCATCCGGTAAAAAGCCTTGTTCTAAAAGCCACTTAACAGAACTTACATTATCTCTTTTGCTCATTTTTTTACCGTCTTCATTAAGAATAATCGGCAAATGAGCATATTTTATCTCTTTATCGTATCCCAAAGCTTTTCTTATAGCTATTTGTTTTGGAGTATTGCTTAGGTGGTCTTCCCCTCTTATTACAAGAGTTATATCATAAATCATATCATCAATACTGCAAGCAAAATTATAAGTAGGTGTAAAATCCTTTCTCATAATAATAAAACTATCCACTTCAAATGGAGAAAAATCAAACTCACCTTTGATTAAATCATTAAATTTAATATTTTCTTTCGGTTTTTTAAACCTTATTACAAACTCTTTTTTTTCTTTTAAAAGTTTTTCAACTTCAGTTTTTGATAAATTTTCACACTTACCACTATATCTATAAGGTCTTTTTTCTATTTTAGCTTTTTCTCTTTGGAAATTAATTTCCTCTTCATTACAAAAACAGATAAAAGCTTCTTTTTTCTCTAAAAGTTTTTTTACCATCTCTTGATGAATGTGAAAGTTGCTAGATTGATATACAACATTGTCATACTCAATATTAAAAAGTTTTAAAAGTTCTAAAATCTCTTTATCCGCCCCTTCAATGTTTCTCTCTTTATCGGTATCTTCAATTCTAATTAAAAGTTTATCATCGTTTTGTTTTGCTACAATATAATTAAAAATAGCTACTCTTAAATTTCCTATATGCATATCTCCAGTAGGACTTGGTGCAAATCTTAACATACTACTCCTTAGATTTTTCTAATAATAAAGATACTAAATTATTTTGCGTTGCATATTCAGCAATCGCCTCCAATTCTTCAAATGTAAGTTTAGCATATTTTTCAAATTCTACAAGTTTTTCATAATACCAATTAGGAGTATCTTTGGTAACTCCATCTTTTTGAACTCTCAATAAAATCTCTTTTCCTATTTCATGCACTTTCTTATGATTCTCTAAAAGAGACTTATATTTGGAATATTTACTTAAAATAGAAGCTATACCAGGTTTTATGAGCCATTTTCCAAGTTTACAGTTTTTTTCATCAAGCTCAAGAAGTTCTTTTTCAACACTTTCTCTTGTAATTGAAGAATATATATTCGATTTATAAATAACATGATCTATTTTGAAAGTAATAAAAATAAGCTTTAAAGTGTTTTTATCAGAAATAAAACTAACATCTGTCAACTCTTTTTTCAATACGTCTAATACTTGTTCGAAATTAAGCAAAGTTTCATAAGATTTTTCTCCTATTACCACAACTTGATTGGTATTTTGCTCAATTCCGTCAAACTGCTGCTGAAGCGTTTGAATCGTCATAGCTATTTCATTTGTAGCTTTTTGGGTTCTTTCTGCCAAATCCCTTACATTATCTGCAACTACGGCAAACCCGCGTCCATGTTCCCCGGCACGTGCCGCTTCAATCGCAGCATTTAGTGCAAGAAGATTTGTCTGATCCGCAATATCTTTAATAAGCTCCACTATATTTGAAATGGATTTAATATTTTCCGCCATTTGAGAAATTTCACTGGAAGTCTCTTCAACTTTTTCGTTAAGCATATTAAAGTCGTTCTTACTCTCTTGCATTAAAGCGTAAGTTTTATCAGCTTGAGCGGTTGAGTCTTTCACTTTTGAAGTTATCTCTTTAAAAGCGTTATCAATAGTAAAAACTTCTTGACCTATTCTTTCTAAATTGGCACTTACCCCTCCGTCTATTTGAACGAAACGTTTGGATAAAAGACTTATTCTTTCGACTTTTTTAGATACTTTCAAAGAATCTATAGCTTTTTCAAACTCTTCCGCTACATTTCTAAATTCTCCATGAAGCCCTATTGGCATTACATACCTATAATCCTCTCCTCTTATTACCGCCTGAATAGTATTTTTAGATTCTCTAAGCAAATCTTCAATTTGATCCAACATTTCATTGATATTCCAAGCTATTTTTTCTTCCAACTTCTCTTCCCCGTCTATTATTACTCTTGAAGAAAGTTTTCCGTTATAAGCGTTATTAACGGTAAAATTTATTTTTTCAAAAATTTCATTAGAAGAAGACAAAATCTTATTTTTCGTCGAAGGTAAAAAATGAGCCAAAACAACAAATACCGTATAAAGAGTAACCGCTATATATTCGCCTTTATACAAAAGATAAATCAATAATAAAAAATTAATACATATTATCCCCACAAGTCTTAACGTTAAAAAATTTTTTTTCATTTATCATCCTTTTTGCAAATTAAAAACAAGCTCATGA
Source organism: uncultured Nautiliales bacterium (assembly GCA_964445785.1). Taxonomy (GTDB): domain Bacteria; phylum Campylobacterota; class Campylobacteria; order Campylobacterales; family Nautiliaceae; genus Nautilia. The sequence goes on along the minus strand of CAYULY010000001.1, from coordinate 103,883 downwards.
TATTTATCCACCACATTATCATCATTTGCATTTAAAACTTCTTTTAAAAGCTCATAACTAGCATTAATACCCCCTATTCTCTCCGCTTCTACCAGTTGTAAATATATCGGTTCCAACGTTTCAATACCTTTTCTTGAAGGTTTTTTTCTAAAAGAGGTATATCCTATAATATTTCCGTTTAAATCCAAATCCGGAGTAATATAAGCAAGCACCCAGTAATACCCGCCATCTTTTCTTAAATTTTTAACAAATCCGAAAAACTCTTTTTTTGCCTGAATCAAATCCCATAAAATCTTAAAAGCGATTTTTGGCATATGAGGATGACGGATAATATTATGATTAGCACCTATAAGCTCTCGTCTACTCCACCCGGCCATATCAACAAAAATTCTATTACAATAAGTAATATACCCTTTCGTATCCGTTTTTGAAACGATAAAATCATTATCCCCTAACACTTTTTCTTTATTGGTTATATTTTTAGGGGCATCAAGTTTTGAGAGTCTTTTTCCTTTTTTTAATTTTTCTTCTATTCTTCCCATAACTTTTCCTTTAAAACGGTCTAAAAAGAGTTAAAACATACATCAAAACGAACATACAAACAACACTCCAATATAAAATACCGGCTTTCTTTTCAGTTAATGTTTTTCCTTTAAAAGAAAATACTAATAAATATATATTCACTATCATTACAATAATATCAAATGAAAGCTTTACGTGAAGCCAAATACCGGATTTTGCAATTGAGGGAAACATAAGCATAATCTTAGTACCTATTCCCAAAACAATCAACATAAACAAAAAACTAACGATAACAAAACATTTAGAAGAACGATATTTTAATTCGTTTATAGCGGTAATTAAAAAAATCGCCCACAAAAATACCGCTATCATATGAAACTGAATTAGCATACAAAACCTTTTCCCCGCCCAAATATTTAATATTTAAATTATATAAATATTTGTTAATCAAAGTCAACAAAAAATCATTAAAAGCACTTTTTTGACACTATACACTCAGTGTTTGACCCTAAATATATCCAAAAAAAAGAAAAACAAGAAACTACCTAGAGTCTCTTGCCACCTCAACTCCGTTGACTTTAATAATGATATTGTTATCATCCGCATCAAACTCAACTTTGTCGCCGTCTTTAACTTTTCCTTCAAGGATAAGTTCGGCAAGTCTGTCTTCAATAATTTCAGCCATAGCTCTTTTTAGTGGTCTTGCTCCAAAGATTGGGTCAAATCCAACTTCAGCTATCACATCTTTAACTCTGTCAGTCAGTACAAGCTCAATATCTCTTTCTTTAAGTCTTTGTGTAATTTTTCTAAGCAAGATATCAACGATTTGTTTAACTTGCTCACGACCTAGCGGATTAAATACCACAACATCGTCAAGTCTGTTTAAGAATTCCGGTTTCATTCTTCTTTTTAGCTCCGCCCAAACCGCTTCTTTTCTGGCTTTTGGGTCTTTAATTTCCATAATGACATCGCTTGCGATGTTACTTGTTAAGATAATAATAGTGTTTTTAAAATCAACCGTTACACCTTTATTATCCGTAAGTCTTCCGTCATCCAATACTTGCAACAAGATATTAAATACGTCCGGATGTGCTTTTTCGATTTCATCGAACAAAATTACACTATACGGTTTTCTTCTTACAGCTTCCGTAAGTTGTCCGCCTTCTTCATATCCTACGTATCCCGGTGCCGCACCTATAAGTTTTGATACGTTTATTTTATCCATATATTCACTCATATCGAATCTAATTAAAGCTTTTTCATCGTCAAATAAAAATCTTGCAAGAGTTTTTGCCGTTTCAGTTTTACCGACCCCTGTCGGTCCTAAGAACATAAAACTACCAATCGGTCTATTCGGGTCTCCTAGACCTGCTTTATTTCTTTTAATTGCTCTTGCTACCGCTTTTATGGCTTCATCCTGTCCGACTACCCATTTTTTAAGTTCTTCTTCAATATGTAAGATTTTTTCAAGCTCACTTTGCAACATTTTATTTACAGGAATTCCCGTCCATTTACTTACTACATCCGCAACTGCTTCTTCATCAACAGCATTTTTAAGAAGAGTTCCCTCTTTTAACATTTCCTCCCATTTTTTCTCAAGCTCTTCAAGTTTTTTAGTAAGTTCAACTATTTTTCCGTATTCAATCTCCGCCGCTTTTTGAAAATTTCCTTCTCTTTTTGCGATATCGGCTTGAACTTTTAACTCTTCAATTTGTTGCTTAAGTTCGGCTATTTCTTTAAGTAGTCTTTTTTCTTCTTCGAATTTAGCTTCAAGTCTTCTTTTCTCTTCTTCTAAATTTGCAAGTTCTTTTTCGATTTCCGCAAGTCTTTTTTTAGATTTTTCACTATCACCTTCCATTTGAAGAGCCTCTTTTTCAACCATTAACTGTTCTATTTCTCTTTTAATTTTCGCAAGCTCAAACGGTTCGCTTTCGATTTGCATTTTAATCTCAGCCGCCGCTTCGTCGATTGCGTCAATCGCTTTATCCGGCAAGAATCTGTCACTAATATATCTGTCAGTTAATTTTGCCGCCGCTACGATAGCTTCATCTAAAATCTTAACTTTATGGTGTGCTTCAAGTCTCTCTTTAAGTCCCCTTAAGATTCTAATCGCTTCATTAACACTAGGTTCGTCTACCATTACCGGTTGAAATCTTCTTTGAAGTGCCGCGTCTTTTTCAAAATATTTTCTATATTCTTTAAGTGTTGTCGCACCTATTGTTCTTAGCTCACCTCTTGCAAGTGCCGGTTTTAAGATGTTTGCGGCGTCCATACTTCCCTCACTCGCACCCGCACCTACGATTGTGTGAATTTCATCGATGAATAAAATAATATTAGGATTTTGTTTTACTTCATCAACAACCGCTTTAAGTCTGTCTTCAAATTCACCTCTATACTTCGCACCAGCGATAAGTGCCGTCATATCAAGTGCTACGATTTGTTTGTTTTGTAAACTTACCGGTACTTCTTTTTTAACGATTCTTTGAGCAAGTCCCTCTACAAGAGCCGTTTTACCAACTCCGGGTTCACCTAGTAAAATCGGATTATTTTTTGTTTTTCTAATTAAAATTTGCATCATTCTGTTAATTTCTTCATCTCTTCCGATTACCGGGTCAAGTTTCCCTTCTCTGGCTTTTGCTGTTAAATCAATCCCGTATTTACTAAGTGCGTCAAGCGTTTCATCTGCACTTTTAGATTCTATTTTTTTATCTCCTCTAATTGCTTCAAGTGTTTTTTTAAGTTCAAATAAATCAACATATTTGCCTAAAGTATCTTTAAACAAATCAAGGTTTGCAATAAGCCAAGTATCAACCGCAATATACTTATCTCCAAGTTTTGTAGCAAGACCTTCCGCTCTTTCAAGTGACTGGATAAGTTCTCTTCCTATTTTGATAGACTCTTTTGTAATATTGTCAACTTTCGGAAGTCTGTCCACCGCACTTTTAAGCTCAAGCTCAATTGCAACCTTATCAATTCCCATTTTATTTAAAGCTTGATTTAATACAGTATTTGTATTAGTTACAAGCCCCCATAAAATATGCAGTGGATGTACTTCCGGGTTTTTGTTATGAAGTGCTAAACTAAGCCCACTTTCCAAAGCCTCCATCATTTGATTTGTCAATTTTTCGAATATTCTATCCATTTTTCCTCCTTAAAAGTTTTAGTTAGTGTAATTATACACCTTTAGTCAGATTATGTCAAGATTTTTGACATTTTTTCTTAAACTTTTCTTATGTTTTAATTGTAACAAATTCTTTTAGCAAAAGCAACTTGATTTTAAACCCCATTTATACTAGAATTTCAAAAACTCCAAGGAGAATAATTGAAAAAAATATTAGTCCTAATCCTGATAATATCTTCACTATTTGCAGAAAATCCTCAGACAAGACTAGCTGCATATGAGAAATTCGTAAAGGTTGTCAATATTATAGAAGCCTACTACGTAGAAGAACTTAACACGTCAACTATAATTAATAAAGCCCTAAAAGGTCTTTTGCCAAATCTAGACGCTCACTCAAGCTATCTGGATAAAAAAGCCTACAAAGAACTACAAGTCCAAACAACGGGCGAATTCGGAGGGCTTGGAATTGTTGTAGGTATGAAAAACGGAGTTTTAACCGTCATATCCCCAATCGACGACACTCCGGCTTACAAAGCCGGCATCAAAGCCGGAGATATTATTTTAAAAATTAATGATAAAGCTACCATCGATATGACGCTTGATGAAGCCGTAAATTTAATGAGAGGAAAACCCGGAACCAAAATCACACTTACAATTGTAAGAAAAGGTCAAGAACCTTTTACACTCACAATTACAAGAGCTATTATCAAAATCAAATCCGTAAAAGCAAAAAATTTGGAAAACTATCCGAAAATTAAATATATAAGAATCTCTTCTTTTGATAAAAACGTAGTATCGACTCTTAAAAAAATAGTAAAAAATCTAAAAAAAGAGCATAAAAAAGGCATCATTATAGATTTAAGAAATAATCCTGGAGGTCTTTTAAATCAAGCGGTAGGAACACTTGATTTATTTATAAACAAAGGAATACTGGTATCTCAAAAAGGTAGGGTAAAAAATGAAAATATAATCTTTTACGCTCATTCAAAAGGTACTTACAAACACATTCCTATTGTAGTTTTGGTAAACGGAGGAAGTGCGAGTGCAAGTGAAATAGTAAGCGGAGGATTACAAGACCATAAACGTGCAATAATCGTAGGAGAAAAAACATTCGGAAAAGGAAGTGTTCAAGCTATTATCCCTGTTAATCAAGACGAAGCAGTAAGACTAACGATAGCAAGATACTATTTGCCAAGCGGAAGAACCATTCAAGCAAAAGGCGTAACTCCAGATATTATAGTACATCCGGGAAAAATAGAAGAAAATAATTTAAGCGAAACTCAAATTAAAGAAGCCAATCTAAAAGCTCACTTAAGAGCGGAATTAAATAAAATCGAAAAGAAAAAAATAGTAAAAAATAGTAAAAACATAAAAAAAATAGATGGAGATTTGCAACTTTTAAGTGCTGCTAATATTTTAAAAGCTTTAATCATAACCAAACAATAAAGGAGAGATATGAAACTTTTATACGAAGGTAAGGCAAAAAGAATTTACGAAACCGAAAATCCAAACGAAGTAATCTGTGAATTTAAAGATTCACTAACTGCATTTAACGGTGAAAAAGCGGATGAGGAAAATGGAAAAGGTGCCCTAAACTGTGCTATTACAACTTTAATTTTCGAAGCACTTGAAAAAGAGGGAATTCCGACTCATCTAATAAAACAAATAGACGAAATTAAACAACTTGTAAAAAAAGTCGATATTATTTTAATAGAAGTTGTTGTAAGAAACATTGTAGCGGGAAGCCTTGCTAAAAGACTGGGACTTAAAGAAGGAACTAAACTTCCTTTTACGATAGTTGAATTTTATTATAAAAACGACGAACTAAACGACCCTTTAATCAACGACGACCACGCAATGGTTCTAGGACTTGTAAAAACAAGAGACGAACTTAATCTATTAAAAGAATACGGACTTAAAGTAAACGACTTTTTAACTAAATTTTTTGACAAAGTGGGTCTTACTTTGGTAGACTTTAAAATTGAATTCGGAAGAGACGAAAACGGAAACATTATTTTAGCAGATGAAATAACACCTGATTCTTGTAGACTTTGGGATAAAGAAACAGGTAAAAAACTAGATAAAGATCTATTTAGATTCAACCTAGGAAATATTAAAGAAGCTTATACTGAAGTACTAAACAGATTAAAGGATGTAAAATGATAGTAGCAGTAAACGTTCATTTAAAAAAAGGTGTTCTTGACCCTCAAGGAAAAGCTGTACAACACGCACTTGAAACTTTAGGATTTAAAGAAGTAAAAAACGTAAGAGTAGGTAAACAAATTTTACTTGATATAGATACCGACGACAAAGAAAAAGCAATAGAACTTGCAAAAGAAGCGGCAAACGAACTTTTGGCAAATCCGGTTATAGAAAATTACGAAATAGAGGTAAAATAATGAAAGTTTCAGTAATAGTTTTTCCGGGAACTAACTGTGATAGAGACACAAAGTGGGCTTTTGAAAAAATAGGTGCCAAGGTTGAATTCGTATGGCATAACGAACACGACCTAAAAAATCCGGACTTAGTAGTTTTGCCGGGTGGATTTAGTTATGGAGACTATTTAAGAAGCGGAGCAATTGCCAGATTTTCCCCTATTATGAAAGAAATACAAGAGTTTGCAAAAAAAGGTGGTTACGTTCTTGGAATTTGTAACGGATTTCAAATTCTGCTTGAATCTCATCTACTGCCCGGTGGAATGACAAGAAACGAAAATTTGCATTTTATTTCGAAATTTCATCATCTAAAAGTAATAGACAACAATAATAAATTCCTTCAAAACCTAAACATAGGAGATATTGTAAACATTCCTATAGCTCACGCGGAAGGAAATTATAAAGTTGACGAAGAAACTCTTAAAAAAATGTATGATAACGGGCAAGTTATCTTAAAATACTGTGACGAAAATGGAAACGAACTAAACCCAAACGGCAGTGTCGACAGTATAGCCGGGATTTGTAACGAAACTAAAAACGTATTCGGACTTATGCCGCATCCAGAAAGAGCTATGGAAAGTATTCTTGGAGGAAGTGACGGAGTTAAAATGATAAAAGGATTCATTAAGTGAAAAAATTTCTCTTTTTGCTTTTTCCTTTTTTGCTGTTTGCATACAGAGTAGATATCATTACATGGAACAAAAAAGATACCTTTTACGGATTTCTAAAACAAAACTCACTCCCTCTTAGTATCTATTATAATCTTTCTCCCAAAATTAAAAGATACGTAAGAACTATCCCTATCGGAGAAGACGTCTTTATTCTAAGAGACAACAATAAAATAAAACAAGCTCTAATCCCTTTAAACTCCAAAATACAACTTCAAATTATAAATAAAAACAACCGATATATAACAAAAGTTATTCCGATTACATACGAAACTCAAACAAAAAGAGCGTCTATCACTATTAACAATTACTTAAGCTATGACGTATATAAAGCTACGAAGTTACGCTCTTTAACCTCAAAAATTATCAATATTTTTTCCGATAGAATAAATTTTAAAATTATTCCAAAAGGTACAAAACTAGAACTAATTTACGAAGAAAAACTAAAATACGGAAAAATAAAAGACGTTAAAATTTTATACGCAAAAATAGATAACAAATACTACACTATAAATGCTTTTTTAAATCCTTTAGACAACAGATACTACGATTCTCACGCAAGAAGTTTAAAAGGAATGTTTTTAGCGGCTCCTCTTAAATATAAAAGAATATCATCATATTTCGGAACGAGATTTCACCCTATTCTTCATGAATGGAGAATGCACGACGGTATTGATTACGTAAATAGAATTGGAACCCCTATTCATACTGTAGCCGACGGAAAAGTAATTTATAAAGGATGGATTAGAGGTTATGGTAAAACCGTAAAAATTAAACACAAAAACGGCTATATAACAATATACGCTCATCTACACTCTTTTGCAAAAGGATTGTATGTAGGTAAATGGGTAAGACAAGGTCAGACAATAGCTTATTTAGGAAACACCGGATTATCTACCGGTCCTCATTTACATTTCGGAGTACTTTATCACAACAGATGGATAAACCCACTAACAATCAAACGCTCTGCAAAAATTACCCTATGGGGTAAACAAAGAAAAGAGTTTTTTGCTTACATAAAACAATTCGAAAAAAACTACGACATAGTACTTAAATGAGACTGCTGATAGTTTTTTTCTCTTCTTTACTTTTTGCTTCGAATTTAATTATTCAATATCCGAACCTAAAAAAATACTATTATCAAAACCAAATTATAAATTTAAAAATAAAAATAATAACTCCTACCGATAAAAACATATCAATAATAACCCCTCAAAATATAGAATACAACCAATCCCAAAAAAACGGAATTATCCATATATTAAACTTAAAATACAAAAACGACCTATCTTCCAAAAAAATTTTTATAATAGGCAATAACATCTACAAAGAAATAAATTTAAATAAACTCTATAAAACCAAAGAATTGGAAAATATTCCCCGATTTTCACATCTGTTAGCTCAAAATCTAAAGATATTAAATCCTATTTCATCTAAATTTAACACCCAAAAAAACATGATCTCTTTCACTGTAATAGCTAAAAACGCCAATTTAGAAGATTTTAAACTAGATAATGTTTCAGAACAAAATTTAAGTATAATATCTCCTAAAAAAGCCACTTTTTTCGGATACATAAATAAAAACTTACGTAAATTAACATTCTATTATTTTAACACCGAAAATGAAAATTTTAAAAAAATTTCAATCCCTATAAAAATTAAAGAAGACACTATAAGCACTCAAACCGACTTAAATCCCGAAGAAAGTAAATTTTTTACTCCGCTTAATATTTTAACATTACTTATAATAGCTTTAGGATTAAGCATTTTTTTAATTTATCAAAAAATCATTTTTTTAATACCACCTCTGTTTTTAATAGTTTATCTAGGGTATAAAAATCTTCCTAAAGGAGAAATAATTCTTAAACCAGGTACAAAAGTTTATATACTACCTACGAAAAATTCAACCGTATTTTATAAAATAAAAGTAACCACAAAAGTAAAAATACTAAAAAAATTAAAAGAATATACGAAAATAAAAATAAACAACAAGATAGGATGGGTAAAAAATGAAAATAATTGAAAGTATTATTAGTATGTTTAAATTGGCAGCCGGAGGAATATCCGTATTTATAACTGGAGCTTTATGCGGAATAAATCCGAAAAATGAGCTAAAATATAGAAAGTGGTGTTCTAAGTTTTTAATGTCGCTTGTAGCTGAAGATATTATTATCGAAGGAGAATTTGACAAAAATACAAATCTCTTAATCGGAAACCACACTACAAATCTCGATATCGCCCTAATGGAGACAATAATAAACGAAAAAATAATATGGGTTACAAAAAAGGAACTCGGAGAAATTCCTATCATCAAATATATGGTTACAAAAAGTGATATGATTTTGGTAGACAGAAGCAATAAACGTTCAATTTTAAAAATGCTAAAAGAGATAAAAGAGAGAACAAATAGGGGATATAAAGTAATTCTATTCCCAGAAGGTACAAGAAACAAAATAAATCCTAAAAAAATGATTACGTGGAAAAACGGTCCAAAAGCGGTCGCAGAAAAATTAAATCTAAAAGTCCAACCTTTTGTTATAATAAATTTGCCTTTTGTTTTTCAAAAAAATCCTTTTAGAATCAAAAAACAAAAAATCAAAGTAATATTCCTACCTACCGTAAATCCGAAAGACGACCCACAATGGTTCGAAAAAACAAAAGAAAAAATGCAAGAAATTTTAGATAAAGAATATAAAGGAGAAAAAAAATGAAATTTGATACAATACTTGCTATAGGAATTGGTGGATTTATAGGAGCTATCCTTAGGGCTTATACGGCAGGAGTTGTAAATAACGCTGTAAAACACTCTATTCCTTTCGGTACGCTAAGCGTTAACCTAATAGGTAGTCTGCTTCTTGGAATTTTTATAGGTGCAATTCAATACGGAGCTATTCAAAACCCTTATTTAAAATCTCTTTTAACTACCGGTATGATGGGAGCTTTTACCACATTTTCAACATTTGCAGTTGAGAGCTTTTTTTTATTTAAAAACACTTTATATTTTGAAGCTTTTTCTTATATTTTATTAAATGTAATAGGCAGTATCTTACTTGCAGCAGCAGGATTTAAAGGGATTGAAGCTATCTTAAAATGAATCTTTTACTAATTTTATGGGAACTTTTTTTTCTCTTTCTTTTTGTTTTAGCAATTAAACACTTAATATATATTAAATGGTTAAAAAAGATAAAATCAGCTCCCATAACTTCCGAAGAGTTAACAATTTTAAACCGATTTCCCGAATACAACTGTTTAAACGAAACTCAACAAAAGATTTTACTTTTTAAAATAAGAAGATTTATCAAAGAAAAAAACTTCATAGGAATAAAAATCGATATAACCCCTCAAGTCAAATACACAATAAGCTTTTACGCCTGTTTAATTACTCTAGGATATGAAATGTTTTGCTATCCTTCACTGGAAAACATCTACATATATCCTCACACCATAAAAAAAGAAAAACTTTTAATAAGTGGGGAAGCTACAAAAGACAGCGTGGTTATAGCGTGGGATGAAGTAAAAAAAGATATTCATAAATCACAAAACGTAACTATCCACGAATTTGCTCACGAACTTGATTTTGAAGAGGGAAACATCAACGGCATACCACCTATTCCTAAAAGTTTATACTCCCAATGGAATAAAATTATGATAAAAGAGTTTAAAAAATTTCAACAAAAAATTATAAAAAACAGATTCCTGGGAAAATACTCCCTAATAGACAAATACGCAGCCACAAACGAAGGAGAGTTTTTTGCAGTATTGAGCGAATATTATTTTAAAAAACCTAAACTTCTAAAAAAACACTTTCCAAAGATTTACAAAGAAATGAAAAAATTTTATAAGGTAAGTTTCGATGTTTGTTAATATAAAACATTTAGAACTAATAAAATTCAATTATTGTAAAGAGTGCGACGAATGCTGTAAAAATAAGTTATTAGCCCCTTTAGTATTGGAAGACTTTGAAAAAGTTTACGAATATTTCCCGATAGTAATAGCCAAACTTGATACTTTAAGAATAGTAATGCTGCTTAGTAACGAAAAATGCCCGTATCTGAAAAACTCGAAATGCTCAATATACGAAAAACGACCTCCGGCTTGCAGAATTTACCCTTATTCTCCGTGGTATGGAGAGATTTTACTTGATATATCTTGTCCTGGAATAGGAATAAAAGGAGAAAAAATCCCTCTAAACAAAGAAGAGTTTTTAAAATCACCATTTTATGATGAAAGGTTTGAAAATATTTCGGAAAAACTGAAAAATTCCTTTTTATGGCTTTACTCTCATAAACTCAAATTTTTAACCGCTTACAAAGGTATTAAACTCTATACCCTTAAAAATGGAAAAGATAAGTTTTTCAAAATGCATCAAAAATCTCTCACTCATCTTCATTATTATTTATAAGTTTTTTAATATTCTCTTTAAAATTACACAAAAACATAGGAAACTCCTCATCAATTTTCGCCAAATCCACATATTTTCTAAAAAATTCATCAATATCAACTCCGGCTTGCATTCCAAGAGAATACCCCTTAAACATCTCTTTAAGTTTAGGTGAATCTACAAGTTCCACCATACTTTCTGCAAAAGCTATCCCCTCATCCAACATTCCCTCTTTCCAAAATCCTATCATATTGTCAAACAAAGTTACAACAGCAAAAAGTTCTTCTTCATTATTTAAATCAAACTTTTCATTATTTGTAAGTTTTATTTGATAAAGCCCGAAAGCCTCCTCAAAAGCTTTTTCAAACGCTTCTTGTGCTTTTTGAGATTCTCCTTTAGAAAGGGCATTTCTAAAATCGATATAATGCTTTTTTACTTCCATAAAAATCCTTTTTTTTTATAATTTTATCATTTTATTTGCTTTTTAATATAAATAGTGATACAATATCAATTGAAAATTAGCTCCTCTTAAGATTCTCTCTTTAGAAGAACTAATTCAAATTTCACAAATTAGGAAAAATCACATGAAAACAATTTACGTAGGAAATATTAACTATCAAGCAACTGAAGAAGACTTAAAACCGTTATTCTCAGAATATGGTGAAGTACTTTCGGTTAAAATAATAAATGACAGAGAAACAGGAAGAAGCAAAGGTTTCGGATTTATCGAAATGGAAAGTGGAGCTGAAACTGCTATTGAAGAACTTGACGGAAAAGAGTTCCAAGGCAGAAGACTTAGAGTTAACGAAGCAAGACCAAGAACTCCTAGAGAATTTTAATTCTCTTTTTATTTTTTATTTCTTATTTCATAATACCGGTTAAAACACAATCCACTTTTATATAACTCATAGAATGATCAGTAGTAGTCACTACTAAAATATCACTCTCATCATTTGTAATATTTTTATAAACTTTACCTAAAAAAGAATCGAACTCAAACAAAGAAATGTCATCACTCACTTCAAAATGAAGTAAAACACCTCTTGCAATATGATGGAAATTCCCAAACAACTTCTCATAAGCCTCTTCAAAATTTTCTGCTTTAACACTCTTTATAAAAGCAAAACCTTCGTGTTTTAAAATTAAATTAACATCTTCTAACGTTAAATTAGAATTTTTTTGCAAAATAGAAATCAAATCCAAAAAAGACCTTTTTTTACGAATTTTATAATAATTATTAAAAAAAAATAAATCTCTCTAAGGAAAATTATCAATTTATAAGCTCAAACTTATTTTTTTCTTTATTATAGTTATAAACTTCTCCACTCTCTATTACGTAATACCACCCTATCAAATTAAGCTTTCCATTTTTAACCCTCTCTTTTACAAAAGGATAAGTCATTAGATTATCAAGCTGCTTTACTATGTTTAACTGTTCGACTTTCCAACTTCTCAATTTAGTATCTTTTATATCAATTACAGCCTCTTTTACATCATCCACAAGTTCAAGCCATTTTTTAACAAAAGGAAGCTCGTTTAATTTTTCTTTCGGATAAAAAAGAGCCTTCAAACCTCCGCAATTACTATGCCCACATACCAATATGTTCTCAACCTCCAAATACTTAACTGCATATTCAAGAATAGAAGCACTACACTTATAAGTACCGTCGTTAATCTCATAAGGAGGGATAATATTTGCAATGTTTCTTAATACGAACACTTCTCCGGGCATTGTATTAGTAATTAAATTAGGCACAATCCTACTATCACTACAACCTATATAAAAAGTATGCGGCTTTTGAGCTTCTTTAAGTTCTTCAAACAACTCTTTGTTTTTTTCAAAATCTTCATTTTTAAAATCAACTACCCCTTTAAAAAGTTTTTCACTCATTTTCAATCCTTTTAATCAGGTTCTCAATAGCATTTAAAATTTTTTCAATAGACGGTAAATAAACTTTTTCATAAATTGAATGAGGATTATAAATAATAGGACCTATGGAAGCCATTGCAATATGAGGGAATTTATTTTTTAAAATTCCACACTCAAGTCCGGCGTGAATAACTTTATATTCGCTTTTTGTAATATCTTTTAATATTTCAGCCAATTTGGAAATTTCCGGTTTCCACGCCGGATACTCACTGTCAAACTTTATTTTAGCCCCATATGTTTTTTCTTTGATATACTCTTTTAACTCCTCCAATTTTTCATTTGAATTAGCCCTGATTGAGAGAGTGATTTTTTCATTATCGACCATAGCCAAATTAACCGATTTGCTAACTACCTTAAACTTAAAATCCCACTCCAAAACCCCGTGAGGAAGTTTTCTTAAAAACTCAAGATAATCATCTTCAATCACATCAACCTCATCCGCATATTCGTTTTCATAAAATTCCCCGGCTTTTGCAAACACCGGAATCGAGTTTCTTCTCTCTCCACCTCTTAAAAAACTTATTTTATTAACCCTCTTTAAAATCTCCACAATTGCATTGGGATAATTTTTATCTATATCGACTCCACTATGACCTCCTGGCAATTTATCTATACTAATTTCTCCTATCACCCCTCTTTTTTTCTCAAAATTTATAGGATATTCTATTAATACATCAACCCCACCGGCACATCCGATATAAATATTTTCATCTTCACTGTCCAAATTAAGAAGATATTTAGATTTTAAATCAAGTTCTAAGTTAAATGCCCCTATTAAGCCTATTTCTTCATCGTTTGTAAATAAAAACTCAAGATTGTCATACTTTTTCATCAAATAAAGCATAACAGCCACACCGATACCGTTATCAGCCCCTAGCGAAGAGTTTTTAGCTTTTAAATAATCCTTTTCATAAATCAGTTCGATATTCGGAGCTTCTCCTACACATACCATATCATAATGACTCTGAAGTGCCAAAAGAGGCTCTTTTTTAAAAGCCAAAATATTCCCGGCTTTATCGACTTTATAGCTATATCCGCTTTTTTTAATAAAATCTATAATAAAATTTTTTAACTTATCGGTATTTCCACTACAATGAGGAATTTTCGCAATCTCTTCAAAAATTCTTAGAATCTCTTTCATTCTACCCTCCTTTTGAAACTTCACAACCCCTCCCCTTTTAGATATAATTAAAAAAAGGCTTTAAATGAAAAGCATTTTAATTATAATACCACTTTTTTTCATAGGTTGCGTAAATAAAAAGGGAATTTCTTTTAATTACTATCCAGAATGTAAAGAATATTACAATTTATACGGAGTCTATAAAGAAAAATGTGAAAACAACGTTTATAATTTTTCACACAAAAAAAGTCCACCTCTTTGTTTAAGATGCAAATAAAGGAGCAAAATGATTAACAAAATACTAAAAGAACGCCTAAAATGGTTTGAATGGAAAAACATAAAACCGATAAAAGAAGAACTTAACACCCTTACGGTAAACAAAGCCTCTTATAAACTTGGAGACGTTATAGAGATAAACACAAATCCTTCTTTAATGCCTCAAATAGAAAAAATAGCAAAAATGCTAAAACCATGGAGAAAAGGACCTTTTAAAATAAACGACCTTTTTATAAACACCGAATGGAAAAGTTATATAAAATGGAACATAATAAAGCCTCACTTAAGCCTAAAAGAAAAAGAGATTTTAGATGTAGGGGGCAATAACGGATATTACGCTTTTAGAATGCTTGAGATGAACCCAAAAAGTGTAGAAATATGGGACCCTAGTGCTTTATTTAATCTACAGTTTAAATTTATAAACAAATTTATAAAAAGTAACATAGAATATAAACTTCTAGGAGTTGAACATATACCTATGTCTGATAAAAAATTTGACGTTATTTTCTGTCTTGGAGTCTTATACCATCGCCCAGACCCCGTAACTATGCTAAAAGAACTAAAACAAGGTCTAAAAGAAAAAGGGGAAGTAATACTTGATACGTTAATAATCGAAGGCGAAAATGAAATAGCCCTAAGCCCAATTAGATACCAGAAAATGAAAAACATCTATTTTATCCCTACTCTCAAAGCTCTTTACAACTGGATAGAAAAAGCCAAATTTAAAGAGGTTGAATTTTTAGGTAAAAGATACACCAAAACGGACGAACAACGCAAAACCGACTGGATTGATGGAGAAAGTTTGGATAGTTTCTTAAATAAAGACCAAACAAAAACGATAGAAGGGTATCCACCGCCTCTTCGAGTTTATCTGAAGCTGAAAAATTAAACTTCAGCTCCTGCATTCATCATAAAATAATAAACTAAGCCAATAAACACAAAAGTTGTAATAAATGCTGATGCCAAGATTGTTCCGAATCCCATTTTGTTCTCCTTTTTTTTTGAAATATAGTAAAATTATACAAAAAAGGAAGTAAATGTCAAAACATTTAACCCATACGAAAGATTTAACAAAAGAAGAGATATTACAAATATTCTCATATGCAAAAGAGTATCTTGATGAGAAAAAAAGAGACGATTTAAAAGGTAAACTTGTAATTAATATATTTTTTGAAAACTCAACCCGTACCAGAAGTTCTTTTGAAATTGCAGCCAAAAGACTTGGTGCGGATGTCGTAAACTTAGATGTAGCAAGAAGCTCGACAAGCAAAGGAGAAACACTATTTGATACGGCGGCTAACTTAGACGCAATGGGACCGGATGCAATTATAGTAAGACACAACCGTGCAGGAGTACCTAAAATTTTATCTAAATACGTAAAATCATCTATTATAAACGCCGGAGACGGAGCTTACCAACACCCGACCCAAGGTTTACTTGATTTATTTACCTTAATGCAGAAATGGGGAAGTGTTAAAGGAAAAAAAATAGCCATTATAGGAGATATCAGAAACTCAAGAGTTGCAAACAGCGATATAGAACTTTTTAAAAGATTTAATGCAAAAGTTCTACTAGTAGCCCCACCTCACTTTCTTCCTAAAACAAACCTTCCCACAACACACAACATAAAAGAAGCTATAGATTTTGCAGATGCTATTATCTCCCTTAGAACCCAAACCGAAAGACACAAACACCCTACTTTTTCGTCACTTCAAGATTACGCCCAAAACTTTAAAGTTACAAAAGAGCTTATAAAAGATAAAAACATTTTAATTATGCACCCGGGTCCCGTACATAGAAATATAGACCTAGATGATGATGTAATGAGCGATGAGAGATGTTTAATATTAAAACAAGTAAAAAACGGTGTTGCCGTTAGAATGGCGATACTTAAACATTTAATAGGTTAAAATGAAATTTTTTTTAATAGATTTTAACAACAACTGCTATATAGAAAATATCGATAACTTAAAAGATATTTTTTTCTCTTTTCCGACATTTTCAAACCATAACTTAAAATCCGACAAAAAGTGCAAAATAACATCAAAAAAACCTATTGATTTTCAAAAATATAAAAAAGCTTTTAACGAAGTGATAGAAGAGATAAAAAAAGGAAACACATACCTTCTAAACCTAACTTTTCCAACCCAAATAGAGACAAACTGCTCACTTCTTGAAATATTTGCAACAAGTAAAGCCCCTTTTAAACTATATTTTAAAGATAAATTCGTATGCTTCTCTCCCGAAAGATTCGTAAAAATCCAAAACAACAAAATCTACACCTACCCTATGAAAGGAACGATTGAGGCTTCAATTCCTAATGCAAAAGAGAAAATCCTCTCTTGCAAGAAAGAGATGGCCGAACATACTATGGTAGTCGATTTACTAAGAAACGACCTTGGAATAATAGGAAAAGAAGTTAAAGTAAATAAATTCAGATATATAGACAAAATAAAAGCCGGTGAAAAAGAGCTTTTGCAAGTAAGCAGTGAAATAGAAGCCACTCTTCATAACAACTGGTATAAAAACTGGATAAATATATTAAAGCAAATGTTACCGGCCGGTTCAATTTCCGGCACTCCTAAAAAAAAGACAATAGAAATCATAAAAAAAGTAGAAAACTATAAAAGAAACTTTTATACCGGTATTTTCGGAATAACAGACGAAAAAACATTCTTAGACAGTGCAGTAATTATAAGATATATAGAAAAAGAAAAAAACAGATTAATATATAAAAGTGGAGGAGGAATTACAATAGATAGCGACATACAAAAAGAGTATGAAGAGATGATAAAAAAAGTTTACATTCCTACTCTATAACGGTTCTATTTCTTCCATTTTTTTTAGCTTTATAAAGTCTCTCGTCCGCTAATTTTATCATCATAGAAAGAGTCTCACCCTCATCCGCAATTCCGGCGGAAAAAGTATATTTAATATTTTTAAAAGCTTGTAAAGAACGTCTAATTTTCTCCACCACAAATAAAGCTTCTTTTTTAGAAGTATTCGGCATATAAATCAAAAACTCTTCTCCTCCGTACCTTACTATATAATCCGCTTTTCTAATGTTTTGTTTAATCGTTTTTACAAAATGTTTTAAAATAGAATCTCCTACTTGATGTCCATAAGTATCATTTATTTTTTTAAAATAATCGATATCCAGCATAACTACGCTTTTTAAATCATGTAAATTAAACATATTATCCAAATAATTTTCTAAAAACAGTCTGTTATAAGCAGAAGTCAAAGGGTCAATTTGAGCCTGCTTTTTAATTTTCATCACATTTTCATAAATTTCAAATAAATTATTTACCCTTAAAATAAACTCTTCTTTTAAAAATGGTTTTTTAATATAATCGTTCGCTCCATATTTTAAAGCTCTTAAAAATTTTTTAGTATTATCATATTCCGAAATAACTATAACCGGCAATTCGCTCATACTATACTTATCCCTTATATTTAAAAGCAATTCACAACCGTCCATTACCGGCATATCCAAATCACTAATTACCATATTTATTTCATACTTATCCAGCATTTTCAAAGCTTCATAACCGTTTGTTGCTAAAAACACATTAAAAAACACTTTTTCAAGTAAATTCTTTTTATATTCAAGCATCATAATAGAATCGTCAACAACCAATACGTTTAAAGATTTGTTTTTATGAAGACGTTTAATAAAATTAATTAAATATTCAATAGTGCGATAGTCATCTTTTTCTATAGATTCTATAATTTCACTTTTAATCTCAATTCCCTGAAAATCATCGTTAGTTAAAATAATAATATTTTTCGTTTTATTCAAAAGATAATGAATATGTTCGGCATTTAAAGCATCCGATAAAAAACAGTCACATAAATATAAATCGTAACTATCGGAGATATGAAGAAGTTCTTTAAATGAATGAATAGTATCACACTCTGCAAAAACCAAATATTTATCGATACTTTTTTTCAAAAGCTTAGCATAAATATCGTTACTTTCCACAATTAAAATTCTCATAATAAATTCCCCTTTTATTAAAGGAGTATTATAACAAAAAAAAGAGGGGAAGAAAATTAGCAAGAGTAAGTAGTAATAAACTCGTATGGATGCGGTCTTCCCTCCCACGGCCAAATTTCAGATTCAAATTTATAATGTTGATATGTTTGAATAAAATCTTCTGTCATTACATTACCTTGTTTGAATAACTCTTTATTTTTAAGCATCTCTTCAATAGCTTCTCTTAAAGTATGAGGAAGCTGTCTTATTCCTTTTTCTCTAATTTCATCAAGAGTTAGTTCAAATAAATCAATCTCCATCGGCTCACCTGGGTCGATTTCGTTTTTAATTCCTTCAAGTCCTGCCATTAAAAGTGCCGTAAATGCCAGATACGGACAAGACGAACTATCTGGGAATCTAAATTCAGCTCTTACAGATTTTTCCCCTGCTCCCCAAGGAATTCTACAGCTTGCACTTCTGTTTTTAGCAGAATATGTAAGAATTGAAGGTGCTTCAAATCCAGGAATTAATCTTTTATAAGAGTTTGTTGAAGCATTTGTAAATGCCGCAACTGACGGAGCGTATTTTAAAACTCCCCCAATAAAGTTAAGTCCAAGTTTACTTAAATTCGCATATCCATTACCATAGAAAAGGTTTTTACCATCTTTCCATAAAGAAATGTGAGTGTGCATTCCGCTTCCGTTATCTCCGTAAAGAGGTTTTGGCATAAATGTCGCTGTTTTTCCGTTTAAATGAGCTACCATTTTTACAACGTATTTAAGTTTTTGAACGTTATCGGCAGCTTCAATTAATGTACCGAATTTAACTCCGATTTCACCTTGAGCTTGCGCAACTTCGTGATGTAGTACGAAAGTTTGAAGTCCAACCTCTTTTAATACTTTAGCCATTTCAGCTCTCAAATCCATCATAGAATCAACAGGAGGTACAGGGAAATATCCACCTTTTGTTCTTGGTCTATGACCTATATTTAATTCATCTCCAAATTCAGCAACATAATCATTCCAAGCACCCTCAGCAGTATCGACTTCATAACATTGAGCGTTAATTTCATCTCTAACTACTACATTTTCAAATACGAAAAATTCATTCTCAGGTCCAAAATATGCAGTATCAGCTATACCTTGTTCTTCCATATATTTTAAAGCCCTTTTTGCAATACTTCTTGGACATTTCTCATAAGGAGTTCCATCAGTGTTATAAACATCACAAAATACTACCATTGTAGGGTCAGCTGTAAATGGGTCAACAAAGTGAGTTCCAATCTCAAGGTCTGGTTTTAATACCATATCAGATTCATTAATCGGTTGCCACGCGGGAATTGAACTACCGTCAAACGGAAGACCGTTTCTTAAAATTTCTTCATCAATAGCGTTGATATCATAAGTTACGTGATGCCATACACCTTTAATATCGGTAAATCTAAAATCAACGAATTCAATTTCTCTTTCTTTACATTCTTGAATAAATTCTTTGATTTTCATTTGCTCTCCTTTTTAAAATTTGAAATAATTATATCCAACTTAAAAAACTAAAATCAAAAATTTTTGTATAAATTTTAATCATCGGAGGAAAAATGAGATTTATCGAAACACTATTGATAACGGATAAAATCGAAAACCTAAACTACCACAACAACCGTTTTAACAAAACAAGAAAAGATTTTTTTAATCTCAAAAAAGACAATCTTCAAAAATACGTAAAAATCATTCCAAATAAAAGAGTAAGAATTACTTACTCAAAAGAAATAGAAAAAATCGAATATTTCGAATTGAAAAAAAGAGAATTCAAAAAATTTAAACTCATCCACTCAAACATAGAATATTCCTACAAATACGCCGAGAGAAAAAAGCTCAATGCATTAAAAGAAAAAGGGTATGATGAAGTCATTATAGTAAAAAACGGGCTTATAACAGATACGACCATTTCAAATTTGGCTTTTTTTGACGGCAAAAAATGGTACACTCCCCAAACTCCTCTTCTTAAAGGCACAAAAAGAGAAGAACTTATCCGAAAAAAACTTATCTACCCAAAAAAAATCCATTACAAAGAGTTAAAAAACTTTAAAAAATTTGCTATGATAAACGCAATTATCGGTTTTTATGAAATCGATATAACCTCAATAGAAAATTTTGATAAAATTAAATAAAAAAAGGATTTTAATGACATGGGATTTAACACCTCTATTTAGCTCCGTTCCGGAAGCCGAAGAGTTTTTAAAACAAGCGAAATTTGAAGCTCAAGAGTTTGAAAAAAAATACAAAAACAGGCTATACACTCTAAACCCTCAAGAATTTTTAAAGGTTTTAAAAGAATATGAGGATATTTTGGAAAAAATCGGAAGAAGTTTAACTTATATATACCTCATATTTGCAACCGACACTTCAAAAGGAAATTTCTTAGCCACCTTTCAACAACTTGCAAACGAAGTTGAAGAACATTTAATCTGGTTTGAGCTTGAGTTTATACATCTGCCTATCGATAAACAACAAAAATTTATCGACAATGCTGGAATTTATAAATATTATCTAATTCATCTTCAAGAAGAAGCCCCTTATAAACTTAGCGAAAAAGAAGAAAAAATATTAATGAAAAAAGATTTAACGTCAAGTTCGGCTTTTAGTAGACTTTTTGACGAACACATAAGCAGACTTAAGTTTTTCTTTGATGGAAAATATTTAAGTGAAGAGGAAGTTTTAAGTCAATTATATTCAAGCAACAGAAACACCAGAAAAAAAGCTCAAGTATCTTTAACAAACGCTCTAAAACCTCATCAAAATCTATTGGCGTATATTTATAATCAAATCAAAAAAAACTGGAAAATCGACTATGTGGAGATAAGAAAATACCCTAACGTAGAAGAACCAAGACACCTTAGCAATAAAGTAACGAAAAAAAGCGTCGACGCTCTTGTAAACAGCGTAAACCAAAATACCGATATTGTGGAAGAGTACTACAATATAAAAAAAGAACTCTTAGGATATGATTTACTTTTTGATTACGACAGATATGCTCCTATTAATTTAACCAATAAAACTCCTCAAATCTCTTTTGAAGAAGCAAGAGAACTTGTCCTTAAAGCCTTTAAAAACTTCTCTCCTAAATTCTACGAAATAGCAAAAAAAGCGTTTGACGAAAGATGGATTGACGTCTACCCTAAAGAAGGAAAAAGAGGAGGAGCGTTTAGCCACTCTGCAACTCCAAAAGCCCACCCTTACGTATTATTAAATTATACGAACCAAAGAAGAGACATATTCACTCTAACACACGAACTAGGTCACGCAATTCATCAGTATTTAGCAAGAGAAGTCGGTTACCTAAATCAAGATACACCTTTAACAACTGCAGAAACCGCAAGTATTTTTGCAGAAATGCTTTTATTTGAAGAGCTTAAAAAATCTTTATCAAAAAAGGAACTAATAGAAACTTATTCCGCCAAACTTGAAGATATCTTCGCAACTCTCTTTAGACAAATCGTATTTACGAATTTTGAAAGAAGAGTACATCAAGAAGATGAATTAAAACCTCAAGAATTTAATAAAATCTGGATGGAAGAAAACCAAAAAATGTTTGGAAACAGCGTAATTCTTACTAAAAACTATGAAATTTGGTGGAGCTATATTCCTCATTTTATTCACTCCCCGTTTTACTGCTATGCATACTCATACGCTCAACTTTTAGTGTTAACTCTGTTTAAATTATACAAAGAAGGCTTTGAAAATTTTGAAGAAAAATACATAAACTTTTTATCTCAAGGTGGAAGCATACCTCCTAAAAAACAACTTGAAATATTTGATCTTGATATAGAAGATGAGAGTTTTTGGAACAACGGAATAGATATGATAAGAGATATGTTAAACGAATTTAAAGGAATTACAAATGATTATACAAACAGAAGAATTTAGAAACATAAAAAAATATCACGCAAGAAGCCTTTTAAGTATGTTGTTAATGGCAAAAGAGGAGTTTAATGTTTTGTGTCATTTAGAAGGAGTAGAATTTGACCCTCCTTTACCGGAAAAAATAATGAATAATTTCCAAGACGTTATTCTTTTTTCCATTGCAAATTATACACTTGAGAGTGGAAATCTTTATCACGATTATTTTACGTTTGAAGCCGGTTTTGGGGAAGAGAATATAGGAAGTCTTGTAAAAGTACCTTTAGAAAATATTATGCAAATCCAACAAGACCAGCTGCCTA
Source organism: uncultured Nautiliales bacterium (assembly GCA_964445785.1). GTDB lineage: Bacteria > Campylobacterota > Campylobacteria > Campylobacterales > Nautiliaceae > Nautilia. The sequence continues at coordinate 81,232 of CAYULY010000001.1, read as the reverse complement.
TTCCTCTTTTTATCAACCCAGCAGCCACTTTACCAAAACCCAAAAAACCTAAAAATCCTTTTGCACTAAATCCTAGAAACAAAAGATTTTTAAAAGAGGATTAAGATTTAACGAAATTTAAAATCGCTTCGATTTCTCTCGTTTTATCTTTATAAGCGATATAAGTTTTTCTTTTTAAATTTAAACCTTCAATCTTAGACATAAACAATTTTCTCTCTTTCAACTCCTCTTTTATTACCATTTTCGAAATAATAGAAACAACCTGTTCGTTTGAATTCATAACCGTAAATTTAAGTGCGGTAGAGTTATGAACGACACTAATAACATTTAAAGTATCGCATCCGAATTCATGTTCTTCAAATTCTCTTTTTATAAAATCCCTCGTTGACGAATCGGGCTCTCTACAAATCATATTATAGTTTTTCAAATCTTCCAAATTCATACTAGGAGGAAGAGGTTTATTGGAAAAGACTACAAGTTCATCCTCAATCCACTCTACATAATTTAAAGAGTTTCTTTTTTTCTTAGTAACAAACGCCATATCTATGGCTTTTTTTTCGATATCTTCTAGTAATGCATCATTACTTTTAATTACAAGATTTATCTCTTTATCTATTAAACTCTTAAAATACTTAATACACTCCGGTAAATTATAATTACCGACCGTCGGAGAAGCACCTATTAAAAAAGGAGAATCGGCGTTTCTGAAATCCTCTAACTTTCTTTCAAAATTATTTAAAAACTTCTCAAATTCTTTTGCGTGAATTAAAAAAGTTTGCCCTTCTTTGGTTAAAATAACCCCGTTTTTTTTACGTTCAAACAGACTAACCCCCAAATAGTCTTCTAAAATTCTAATTTGCTGGGTAACTGCGGGTTGAGAAATCCCTAAAACTTTACTTGCTTTTGAAAAACTACTTTCCCTATTAATTACTAAAAAAGTGTATATTTTATCGAGATATTTTATAACCATTTCCATCCTCTCTCTTAAGTTTTATTAATAAATAATTATAACTAAAAATTATATCAAAACAAACAACCTCTTTCAAAGCTTAATAAAAAGCTCTTCACAAGTAGGTTTCTATTTGTTATAATAAATATAAAAAAGCGAGAAAATGGATTTTTTAAACGACTTAAACGAAGCCCAACGTAAAGCCGCAACCCATATAGACGGTGCTTTGCTTATTTTAGCCGGTGCTGGTAGCGGTAAAACAAAAACGATTACTACCAGACTTGCCTATCTCTTAAGTCTAGGTATAGACCCGGCAAACACCCTTACTCTTACATTTACAAACAAAGCGGCAACCGAAATGAGACAAAGAGCTTTAAATATGATAGAAAACACTTCTTACCCTCCTTTGCTTCTTACGTTTCATAAATTCGGTCTTTTATTTTTAAAGCTTTATATTCATCTTTTAAACAGAAAAAACAACTTCGTAATAATAGATGGTGACGACCAAAAAAAGATTATAAAAAACATCTCAAGCGATTTACCTTATCAATTCGTAAGCAAAGAGATAAGCAAATATAAAAACTCCTTTTTAAGTGCCGATGAAGTATATACGTTGGCTAAAGATTCCACTTATAAAAAACTGGCTCATATTTATGATAAATATCAAAAATATCTTCTAGAAAACAACTTAGTGGATTTTGACGATTTGCTTTTATTAACGTATACCATTTTAAACGAAAACGACGATTTGTGTGAAGAAATTTCCAATAAATACCAATATATTATGGTAGACGAATATCAAGACACCAATGAAATCCAGCTTCTTTTACTAAAAAAACTTTGCAAGACACACAACAATATCTGCGTGGTAGGAGATGACGACCAGTCAATTTACGGCTTTAGAGGAGCTAATCACAAAAATATTTTAAATTTCGAAAAAGACTTTAACGCAAAAGTTATAAAACTTGAAAAAAACTACCGTTCGACAAATCAAATTTTAAAAGCCGCAAACAATCTGATAAGCTTTAACAAAAACAGATACGACAAAAAACTCATCTCTGCAATAGGAGACGGAAAAGAAGTGGTTCTTTTAAAAAACTATAACGAAATAGCAGAAGCGGAAACAATAGCCAAAAAAATAAAATTCCTCATAAACCAAGGCGTAAATCCGAACCAAATAGCTATTCTTTACAGAATAAACGCCCTTTCTCGCTCAATTGAAGACGGATTAAGAAGTTACGGCATAAACTACAAACTAGTAGGTGGAATGAAATTTTACGAAAGAGAAGAGATTAAAGATTTAATAAGCTATTTAAGAGTCCTTGTAAATCCGAATGACGACTATTCTTTTAAAAGAATAGTAAATAAACCTAGAAGAGGAATAGGAAAAACAACTCTTTTAAAACTAGAAGAAGCAAAACAAAATAAATCTTTTTATGAATTCATAAAAGAAAACGACTTGTCGTTTTTAAGCAAAAAAGCTGCAAACACCCTAAAAGAGTTTCAAAAAACACTAGAGTTTTTAGCTTCTTTAAAAATAGAAGACCTCCCGGAAGCCATAGAAAACACCATATCTCTTAGCGAAAGCTACAAAGACGAAGACAAAAAAAGAAACGTTGAAGAGTTTTACGGAATGATGAGAGAAAAGAAAGATTTAAATTTAAGAGAATTTTTAAACGAACTCTCACTTGAGAGCGACCAGGATAACATCACAAACGAAAACGTAAACGTTATGACGATTCACGCAAGTAAGGGGCTTGAGTTTGATTATCTTTTTGTAATAGGAATGGAAGAAGGGTTTTTCCCTCTAAACGACGCCGATATAGAAGAAGAGAGAAGACTAGCGTATGTAGCCATAACAAGAGCCAAAAAAGAGCTGACCTTATCATATGTTGAGAGTCGTTATTTAAGAGGACAAAGAAGCAGAGTAAGCAAAAGCAGGTTTTTAACTGAAGCCGGACTTATTAGAGGTGAGATGGTAAATATAAAAGAAACTCCAAATCAAGGAGGATTAAAAGTAGGTTCTCTTGTTAAGCATAAAGTATTCGGCATGGGAAGGGTTATAGGCATAAACAAAGCTGGAAACAAAACAAAATTAAAAATAGACTTCGGTCATAACGTAAGAGAAATTTTAAGTGATTTTGTAGAAAAAGCCTAAAGGAGTAATTTGAAAAAAAATATGCTTTTTGTAGCCAATAAACCTATGTTTATAAGCTCCAATAAATTTTTAAACACTTTAAAAAGAAAATACAACACTAAAAAAATGGGATTTTCCGGCACACTCGATCCGTTTGCGTGTGGATGTTTGATTATAGCTTCGGGACAATACACAAAACTTTTTAGATTTTTAAAAAAAACTCCAAAAACCTATATCGCCACCCTTATGCTAGGGGCTTACTCTCCTTCTTTAGATATAGAAAAAATTGAAAACATCAACACTCTAAAATCTTTCTCAAAAGAAGAGATAATATCAACCCTTAACTCTTTCAAAGGAAAACAAAAACAACTTCCTCCAAAATACAGTGCAAAAAAAATAGACGGGAAAAGAGCATACTCTTTAGAAGATGAAAAAGTTTTTTTAAATAAAGAAATCGAAGTTGAAATTTTTGAAATTGAGCTAATCAATTATTCTCATCCTTTCGTTACTTTTAAAACAAGCGTAAGTGAGGGGACTTATATAAGAAGCTTAGGATTTGACATAGCAAAAAAACTAAACACCACAGGTGCTTTGACATATCTTGAAAGATTGAATGAGGGAAAATTTTTCTATGAATGTGAAACACCCCTAAATCCTATCGAATACCTTGATATGAAAGAAAACATTTACTTAAACGATATCAATAACCTTTTACTGGGGAAAAAACTTTCAATTGAAGATCTTAAAAATAAAGAAAAGGGAATTTACTATGTTAAATATGATAAATTTTTTGCTATTATAGAAATTAGCGAAGAAGTTAAATACATTTTAAACAGGATTGAATTATGCTAGTGATATCAAGGAAGATAAACGAAAAAATCAAAATCGGAGAAGACATAGAAATTACCATAATTTCGGTAGATAAAAATCAGGTAAGAATAGGGATAGAAGCTCCGAAAGAAATTACGATTTTAAGAAGCGAACTTATAGAAGAGATTACAAAAGAAAACAAAAAAGCCGCAAAAGAGATAGACACAAATACACTAAAAAACATTTCTGAAATTTTCAAAGGAAAAAAATGAAAATAAAAGCACACGCGAAAGTAAACATATTTTTAAAGATAGTAGGTCATGACGGAATATATCATTTGATTAAATCAAGATTTATGAAAGTTCAAAACCTATATGACGAAATAGAAATAGTAGAAGCTGAAAAATTCAACATAATAGGAGATATTAACTGTGCTTTAAGAGACAATAGCGTATTTAAGGCTTATGTAGAGTTGATTAGAGCCTACCCGGAAATTAGAGAATGGTTTATAGGAAAAGAGATAAGAATCCACAAAAACATACCGGAAATGGCAGGGCTTGGAGGAGGAAGTAGTGATGCCGCTGCTTTTTTAAGACTTGTAAACAAAAAAAGCGGACTAAACCTATCAAAAGAAAAACTTCTGGAAATAGGAAAAAAAATAGGAAGTGACGTAGCATTTTTTATATATGATTATGACAGTGCAAACGTATACGGACGTGGAGATATTGTAGAAAAGTTTGATGAAAAACCTTTAGATATTGAAGTCTTTACACCACCTATAGAATGCTCAACTCTCGATGTTTACAGGGTCTATAAAGAGAGATTTTTTAATCCTCAAAATACCGACTTTGACAAATACGAATCTTTAGAACTTCTAAAAACCCGCTCTGCAGCCGAACTTAACGACCTTCTAAAACCAGCTCTGACTCTTTATCCGGACCTCTATAAATATATGCAAGGATATTTCACAGGAAGTGGCAGTAGCTTTTTTAGAGTAAAAAACGACTCTATTTAGCCGCTTTAAACTCCCCTAATTTAGTAGTAATAATATACCCTTTTTTTACCCAACTCATAATTCCACCTTTTAATACGTAAATATGCTTAAAACCGTATAATTTATGAAGTTTAGCTCCTATTAAAGTAGCTCTTCCTCCCGTTTTACAAACAACTACATACGTATTGTTAGGTTTTAAATAACCCACTGCGGCTTTTACATCCACTAAACCTCTAGGAATAGTTTCAAGCTCAACCCAGTCAATCACACCGCTTGCCACTTCATCCGGTTCTCTTACGTCTAAAATTACAAAATCTTTATCTTTATCCATCCAGCTTTTTAACTCTCTAGGAGTTATATATTGAACATACTTTGCATTCTCTTTAACCTCTTTTTTAAACACCGAAGCCAAAGGTCCCGATAAAGCGAATGCATTTACACTAAACACTACACTTAACGCAATTAAAACTTTTTTCATTTTTTCTCCTTCTAGCTCTTTTTAAGATTATTTTAATTAAGAGCCGTTTTAAATTATATAAAATATAAACAGTTTTAGTCAAGAAAAACATTCCGATTTAAAAAAACTTTAAGTTTATAGTTATATACTTCCGTCTAAACATTTGTTCAGGAGGAAATAAATGAGAAAGTTAGAATATTTTCCAGTTCAATTTTTTGCAGTTATTATGGGAATTTCAGGTCTTACCATAGCATTTTCGAAGGCTTGGCATTTTTTAAAGATAAAAAGTTTTTATTATATCTATCAATTACTACTTATAATAGATACGGCCTTATTTTTCGTTATTTTTACAACTTACATTATTAAATGGATAAAATATCCTCAAGCCATTCAAAAAGAGTTTTCACACCCTGTAAAAAGTTCATTTGCCGCAACAATTTCAATTAGTTTTTTACTACTTTCCATTGCTTACTATGACATAGTTCCCACAATAGCAATAGCGTTTTGGTATATAGGTGCCCCACTTCATCTGTTTTTTACATACAAAGTAATGAAATTCTGGATAGAACACAAATTTGAAATAACCCAAATAAATCCGGCCTGGTTTATTCCTATAGTAGGTAACGTATTAGTCCCGGTAGTAGGATTTGATACTCAAAACGAACTTATAAATCTTTTTTATTTTTCAATAGGTATTTTCTTTTGGATTGTTTTATTTACAATCGTAATGTATAGAATGATTTTCCATCATCCTATGCCAAAAAAACTATTACCTACTCTTTTTATTTTAATAGCCCCACCGGCAGTAGGATTTATAAGTTATTTCAGATTGACTTTCGGACTTATCGATTTAGAGAGTCTTTTTTTATATTTTATTGCTTTATTTATATTCGTGCTATTAATCAGTATGTTCAAAAACTTTTTAAAAATAGAGTTTTTTATATCTTGGTGGGCTTACACTTTCCCACTTGCAGCATTTACAATAGCTACTATTTTAATGGAATCGGCTTACAATAACATCACTTTAAAACTCTTTTCTCTTATTTTATTAACTTTAACAAGCGTTGTAGTGGGATATGTATTTTTAAAAACTTTAAATGCAATCAAAAACAAAAAAATCTGTATCGAGGAGGAATAAAATGAAAAGAACACTTATAGGCGGAATAATTATTGGTCTTGTAATAGGAATGTTTTTAACGGGACTTTTCTTAAAAATTTCAGCTCAAAATATGCTGTTTAAACAAGTATCAAGTCCTTATTCTTTTGAAAAAACGGTAAATTTAATTACAAAAAGGATCTCAAACACACCGGGTTGGCACGTAGTAACCGTTATAAATCAAGAAGAAGAGATTAAAAAATATGATGGTAAAGATGTAGGAAAAGTTAAAATTATTAAATTTTGTAATGCAAAATACGCTTCTGAAATGTTAAGTGATGATAATACGAAATTTATGGCGGTAAAAATGCCTCTTAGTATAGCCGTATACGAAACAAGCAACGGAGAAGTAAAAATATCTCTTATGAACGGATATTTGCTTACAAGAATGCTAAGCGGTACAAAAGAAGCTAAAATAATGGAAAAAGTAGTAAGGGATATTCAAACTATTTTAGGATTTTTACATTTCAAATACTCTATCTTTTAGCCTTTTTAGGCTTTAAAATCAAAAGATTTACAACGCTCTTTTTTAAGGTTAAACTTTTGCAATTTTTTTATTTTCTGCATATTTAAAGCCGTCTTTTTTTTCTCTTTTTCCAAAATTTCAACAGCCTTTTTAATAAAAGCTTGAATCTCCTTAGCTTCCTCTAAAGAAAAAAAAGAAAGTTCTTTTTTTGAAAGCTCTTCCAATTTTTTTAAATCTTCGTTAATTACTGCAATTTTTAATTCGCTCAAATAACTCATCAATTAATCCCCGTCTCTTCTTTCCAAGCTTCGATAAGTCCTTTTAAAACTCTAATCACATCATCCAAATATTTAGTTTCGTTTTCTAAGTTAGCTTTTGCTAAAAGTTCAAGTTGATACGCATAAAGTCCGTTTAAATAATAAGCCACATCCCCACCCTTTTCAAAATCCAGAGAATTTAAAAGTTCTATAAAAATGTTTGAAGTCTTAATTATATACTTAACTTTTTCTTCTATATTTCCATCTTTAATAGCTTTCTTAGCAAAATTCGTAAATCTTAAAGCTCCCTCATAAAGCATTAAAATAAGCTTTTCAGGTCTTTCTATATTCATATTCATTTGATTATAACTGTTAAGTGCTTTATTGTATGTCATTTCTTACCTTTATTTTGTCTTTATAGCTTGTTCGATTGCCATAGTTATACTTTGACTTTGAGCGTTAAAAGAGTTTATCATTTCATCATATGCCGCAAACTGTTTTGCCATAATTTCATATTTCGTATCAAGATATTTTTTCATAGCATCAATTCTATCCTCATATCTATCCTCTTCATCTTTAATTTCTTGGTCTAAAAGATTTAAATTGGATTTATCTCCGGTAATATTCGTATCAAAATCCGTTTTTAAATTAGTAAACATCTTCTCAAATAGTCTCCCCGTCAAATCGGAATCTTTATTATAAGCTTCCCTAAATTTTTCTTCATCAAAACTAAGCATTCCGTTTTTATCCATACTAAATCCTACATCGGCAGCCGTAAAAACGGTATTAACGGTATATTCGTTTCCGTTTAAGTCTTTTTGAGTAGACTTATTAGAAAGTACAACACCAAATAAATCGTTACTAAATTTGCTACTAAGCATCGTAAAATCGCTATCACCCTGAAAAAGACCTACATTCCCTGTATCCTTATCATAAGCCGTTAAGCTTTGAAGATTTGAAATCATAGCATTATAATCGGTTACGAATTTTTTAATGGCATCAACCATATCGTCAACATTTGACGTAATTGATACGGTTGACTTTCCTTCACTCTCAAGATTAACGGTAACCCCGCTAATTAAATCTTCCACTTTATTAGAACTTCTTTGAATATCGACTCCGTTATATTCAAATAAAGCGTCTTGAGCAGTTTGTAATCTATTCGTATTCGTAAAATCGGTATTATCGTTAAAATCTGTAGTTAAATTGGTATCATTTATGCTAATATTTCCAATTGCCTGAATATCAAAATTAATAGCACCGGTATCACTGTTATAACTTGCGTTTACACTTAAAGAGTTTCCGTCACTGTCTTTTAAATCTCCGTTATTTAAAGCGTCTACAAAATCGCTAACAGTAGCACCATCAGCCACCGTCATTGAATAATCGGTCCCGTTTACGGTAATTTTAAACGTCTGGTCTGCTCCCGAATCGTTAACCGAATCGGTATCAGAAGTATAAGTAGCGGACGTATAAGTCGTAGCGTTTAAACCTAAATTATCTATACCGGAATAATTAAATTTTATATAATTATCCTCTCCCGTATCATTTGCTTTTAACACAAGTTTATAAGGATTGTTACCTATTCCCGTATCAATAATAGAAGCGGTAATTCCTATATCCGCATTGTTAATAGCATCTTTTAAATCACTTAAAGTAGACCCGCTTTTAACGGTTATTTCGGTTGTTACTCCACCAACCCCTATATTTAACGTTTGGTCTTTACCGCTACTATTGACACCTGCATCTTCAGATACGAACCCTTTCGATTCGAAAACATCGTTTTGAGCTAATTGAGCTACGTTAATTTTAAACGTTTGAGGTTTTACGCCATCATTCACACTTACATTCACGCTACTACCGCTTACGCTACTAGAAACTTTAGCGAATAAAGTTCCGTCGGCTAAATCCAAAATATCAGTTTTAACGGTAGAACCTATAGTAACGAATTGAGACAAAGCGGTTTCTTTTTTTTTCAATAAATCCAATTTATCTTCCAAAGGTTTTATCATTGCATCTTCATCGGCATTTTTAAGTTTATCGATTACATCGTAACTTAAAACACCGTTACTCCCGGCTCCAAGTGAGCTTAAAACACCTAAATCCGCCATACCCTATCCTTTTTTATCAAGTAATAAACCTACCAATTCTCTCATTTTTTCCATAAGTTCCAAAGCTTCTTTCGGGGGATATTCTCTAATTGTTTTATTATTTGTCGTATCGACAACTTTTACCGTTAATTCATCCACTTTGTCGTTAAATTGAAATTTTAACGTAGTATTTAAAGGATTCAAAGTTTTATTAAGCTCTTCCGTAACCCTTTGTAACTCTTTTTTCAATTTTTCCTTATCCTGATTTTCAATAACGTCTTTTTGAGCTTCTTCCACTTTTTGCACCCTGTGAACTTCGGATTGATTCATATTCTCTACCGGCTGTACTTTTTGAGTATAATTTTTAATATTGCTAAAAATATCCATAACAGCCCCCTCTTATATATATAAAATATATCGTCGATATTATATAAAAGTTTAATTTTTTGATAAAATTTTCAAAAAGGTTTTTCTTGAGGAAATATAAAATTGAATGCTTATCGCCTTTATTGCAATATACTTTAGAATATTTTCTAAAAGACCACTTAGACCCAAACGGTATATTAATAACGGACGACCCTCAAAAAGAGGGAATAATAATAGGAAAAGATATAAAAAAACCTTTTAGCAAATCATCTTTAATAATTCAGCTGGAAAAATTAAATATCAATACTCCAAGGGACTTAGACGAATTAATAGAAGAATTGGTAGAAGAATTCAAAGAAAAACTAATAAAAACGATAAAGGATTACAATGGAAAAGAGTAATATTAAAATCATAGGAGGTAAATATAGAGGCAAAAAACTCTATATGGGAGACAAAGAGACTACAAGAAGTACCAAAAACATTTTAAAAGAAAGCGTTTTTAACACCCTTCAATGGGAAATACCGGATTCTACCTGGGTGGAAGTATTTAGCGGAGTCGGTTCTATCGGGCTTGAAGCAATAAGCAGAGGAGCAAAAAAAGCCTATTTCTTGGAAAAAGACCCGTATGCCGCAAAAGTTCTTAAAAAAAACATAGATTCGATGGAACCTGAAAAATGCGAAATTATCTTAGGAAATAGTTTCGAAACAATATGGGACGTAATAGAAAAACTAAAAAGAGAAAAAGATAGAGCGTTTTTCTATTTCGACCCTCCGTTCGCCATAAGAGAAGGTTATGAAGATATCTACGAAAAAGTAAAACACCTAATAAAACAACTCCCGAAAAACAATGTAGAAAAAATATTAATCGAACATCAAAGCGATTATGAATTTCCTCAAGAATTAGGACTTTACAAAAAAATAAAAACAAGAAAATTCGGTAAAAGTTCGGTAACTTACTATGAATAAGGTAAAAACTATGAAAAAACTTTTTTTAGTTCCTCTTTTCTTTTTAGGATGTAACAACTACCAAATCACTAGACTTGACACAACAAAAAACGTTCAACTTTTAAATAAATACGGCGTAAATGAAGACTCTTTAATAAAAGTAAAAGACGGATATATCTTCCTAACTTCGGCTGTAAACGGAATTTATATATATAAAATCTCCAAAAATTACAATTTAATCTACAAAAAAGAGCTTCCTATTTTAATCGATATCATAAAAAGCTCAATAAAAAACAACACTCTTTATATATTAGGTTACGATCAGAAAAAACAAAAACCTATTTTAATAAAATACGACTTAATCTCTCAAAAGTTTTCAAAAGAATTTTACGGAGAAAAATACGACGTAGCAAAAGATTTTACTTTTAAAAATAATCAAATTTTTATAACCGCCACTCATTACTCCCAAGACAATCCGAAAATAGTCATATATTCAAAAAAAAATAAACTAACCTTAAATTCCCCTTATAAAGAAGACGCTCAATACATATTACCTTTTAAAAAAGGCCTACTTATAATAGGAACGGTATATAAAGACTCTTATGATTTATTAATAGCATACAAAACTCTAGACAATAAAACCGTATGGGCTAAAACTATAGATTTAGGAATGGACGAAAAAGCTAAAAAAGTAAAAATTAAAAATGACAAAATAATCATAACCGTTATTTCTAGCGATGAAATGGGAGCTAGTAAAGAAGTTACCTTTACATTAAATCCGAATGGTAATATAATAAAAGTTAAAAAAGATTCGGAAATAAAACCACTACCTTTAAAAATGAGGACATAATGAGAAATTTAAGAAAAGATTTTTACAACAACGATTTTTTAAACTTCATTACCGATAATAAGACTTTTTTTGAAAAATATAAAAAAAGATTTGTTTTAACATTTATTGAATATCTCAAAAAAATATCCAAAAAAAACATTAAAAACGCCAATTCTATGATAGAAAAATTTTACGAAAGACTTTTTATCTCTCCTTTTTTAGAAGACAAAATAGTAACCCTTAAAAAAGAACTTCAATTAGCTTTCATTCTCAAAAAATACAATATAGATATAAGCGTAATTTTAAACAGACTTTTTCTATTAATGTCAAACGCTTATATAAAAGAAGTTTTAAAAGAAAAAAAATCGATATACAAACTAAAAACAATTACTTTCTTATGTAGCTTTTATATAGAATATATCAGCTATCATTTAAACTCTTTCGTAGAAGAAGACGCTTACGCTCTACCACAAGAAATAATAGAACTCTATTTATTAAAAAAAGATATAAATTTATTCAGTATTTATAAAGGAATTCCGATTGCACATAAAACGAAAATCCTAGGAGTAGACGAAAAAAATGGAACCATTCGTGTAAGTGCCAATAAATATCAAATAGTAGCGGCTAAATTTCATAAAGAAGTCTTTTTACTAGAAAATGATAAAGAATACTCATATAGAGCAAATATAATTCACTGCATACCTCATGCAAAAGAAATAATATTAAGTCACATAGAAAAAAAACAAAGAAACGCCCCAAAAAGAAATTATATAAGAGTACAACCCAAAGAAGAAGTCGACGTTACAATAAAAAAAGAGAATGAAACAATTAATGCGAAACTATACGATTTATCTTTAAAAGGAATGTGCGTAATTGCAAATCAAAAATTAAACCTTGAAATTTCAGATTCAATAAACTTGGAATTTTCAATTCATCACAACAACAAATATCAAAACATCAAAGCCGAAGGTGAAATCAAATCCATTACTAAAATAAATGAAGACACTTACAAATACCATATTCAATTCGAAACGGGACCTCATTACGAACTTATTTTAGAAAGATATATAACTCAAAGAGAAAAAGAAATTATAAAAGAACTTAATAACTATATCCAAAAAGAGTTTATTTCTTTAAAAGACTAAACTCTTTTCAAATAAAACTCTTTTTTAAACTCTTTAAATTTTCCTTTTAAAATTGCTTCTCTGGCTTCTTTTACCAAAGTCAAATAATAGTGCAAATTATGAATACTGGCAAGTCTTGCATAAGTCATTTCTTTAGCTTTATAAAGGTGATTTAAATAAGCCCTTGAAAAATTACGGCAAGTATAACAACTACACTTCGCATCAATAGGTCTGTCATCCAGTTTATATTTTGCGTTTTTAATTTTTAAAACCCCAAAACTCGTAAAAAGATGTCCATTTCTGGCATTACGAGTTGGCATAACACAATCGAACATATCAACCCCTCTGTCAATTGCCTCGATTATATCTTCAGGAGTTCCGACTCCCATTAAATATCTGGGTTTATTTTGAGGCATATAAGGAGTTGTAGCTTCAATGGTATCATACATCGCTTGATTTTCTTCCCCTACACTCAGACCCCCTATCGCAAAACCGTCAAAATCGTATCCTTTATATTCAAGTTCGACTAAACTTTGTGCACTGATTTTTCTCATTTCAAAATCGATACCGCCTTGAATAATTGCAAAAAGATTGTTTTTTTTACCTTTTTTAACGTGATGTACCAAACTCCTATACGCCCATTCTGTAGTTCTTTGAATAGATTTTTTAATCCTCTCACGCGTATTCGGAAGAGGTATCAAATCATCCAAAACCATCATAATATCACTGTTTAAATTATATTCGATATCAATAACCTTTTCTGGGGTAAAAAAGTGCTTAGACCCGTCAATATGACTCTTAAACTCAATCCCCTCATCACTAAATTTTACGTTATCCCCCAATGAAAAAGCCTGAAACCCTCCGCTATCGGTTAAAAAGCTTCTATTATAACCCGCAAACTTATGAAGTCCTCCCAGTTTTGCTATTACCTCATCTCCAGGACGTAAATAAAGATGATACGTATTTCCTAAAATTATAGGAGCGTCTAAGATTTCCGTCATATCTATAGCATCCAGACTCTTAACAGCCCCAACCGTTCCGACCGGCATAAAAATAGGCGTTTTTATTTCACTATGGTCGGTTTTTATAGTGCAAGCCCTTGCTTTGTTATCTACAGCATCTATTGTAAATTTCATATTTCTCTCCGTTTTGTATGATATAATTTTGTGAAATTTTAACAAAAGGAACTACTTGAATAAAATTTTAATCTTTGCAGGGGCTACCGAAGCAAATTTATTAATAGAAAAAATTTCTAAAAATTATCTGAACTTAGGCGAATTTCATATTATTTACGAAGAAGAGGAAATAAAAAACAACTTTTTGGAAAAAGAAAATCTTTTCTTTTATAAAATTAACTTTTACGCTTACGAACTTTATAAAAACTTACTATATAAAGACTTAAACAAAATAGTAATTCTAGTAAAAAACAAAAAAGAAGCTGAGTTTATATTAAAAAACTCTCTTGATAAAAAAGTCCCCATTCTTTTCGTAAAATTTTGGCTGGATTTTGAAATACCGAACCAAAATAACATAGAAGTAATAGACCTACCGGAACTTCTGACCAATAAAATTATAGATTTTTTACCGGGAGTACCTCTTTTTGCAAGAGATATAGGTCTTGGAAAAGGAGAAATTTTAGAAGTTGAGGTACCGCCTAACTCTCCTTTTGCTTATTCACACCCATCAAAACTTGAAAACAAAGAAGCAAAAGTTGCAGCCATTTATAGAAACAAAGAACTCAGATTTATAAACAAAAACACTATGATTTTACCGAATGACAGATTACTTCTTATAGGAAAACCGGATACATTAAAAGATTTATTTAAAAAAATCAAAAAAAACATAGGAGCCTTTCCTCAACCTTATGGTCAAAATATATATTTGCTTTTAGATATGAAAGAGCTCTCAAAAAAAGAGATATCTCAACTTTTAAGAAGTGCTATCTTTTTACATAGAAAATTAAAAAACAAAAAACTAATAATAAAAATAATAAACCCTTCTTTAAACAACCAAATCTACAGACTTTATAAATTCAAAAATATAGAAGTCCATACCGATTATCATCAAACTTCTTTTAAATCCCAATTAAAAAAAGACATATCAAAATACAATATAGGATTAATTCTAGTAAATGAAAATACTTTTTATAAAAACGGTAATTTACTTTTTAAAATTAAAATACCAATTTTTAAAAAAGGTAGGGAATCCATAAAAAAATGCAAAGAAATAAAAGTATTACTTCAAGAAGAAGAGATAAAAAAAATAGCATCGGTAATTTTCGATTTATCTTTCCAACTTCAAAAACCACTAACCTTCATAGAAGGAGACCCGGAAAAAGAACACAAAGAATTAACGGAATATTTAATTAATTTTGCTAAACTTTTTAACTTCAAAGATGTTAAAATTCAAAAAATAAAAGACAATCCTATTTTCGAATTAAACAAAGAGTCAAATCAATGTATCATTACACCTTTTACGAAAAAGCCTATAAACAAAATATGGCAGATATTAAACCCTAAAATGGAATACAACTATTTATTGTTAAATAAGTTCAACCAGTTTTTAATACCAATTAAATAAGGATAAAAATGAAAGTAACAATTACTACCCCAAATAAAACTTATGATATTTTAATAAACAAACTACCTCAAATTACACTTGATAAAAAAGTAGCGATTATCACAAACCCTACAGTCGCCGGATACCATTTAGGGTATCTTTTAAACAACCTAAAAGCAAAAGAGTTAAAAATCATAACTCTCCCAGACGGCGAAGAGTATAAAACAATAGAATATATTCAATACGCACTTGATAGAATGTTTGACGCCAAATATGACAGAAATAGTGTAATTATAGCTTTTGGCGGTGGGGTTATAGGAGATATGAGCGGATTTGCAGCTTCTATTTTTTTAAGGGGAATTGAATTTATCCAAATCCCAACCACTCTGCTTTCTATGGTGGATAGTTCAGTTGGTGGAAAAACCGGTATAAACAACAAATATGGAAAAAACCTAATAGGTGCATTTTATCAACCGGAATCCGTTTATATAGATACTCACTTCTTATCAACCCTTCCCAAAAGAGAATTTTCAGCCGGAATGGCGGAAGTAATAAAAATAGCGGTAATGTTTGATAGAGAGTTTTTTGAAAATTTAGAAAAAGATTCTTTAAGAATAGAAGAAATTATAAAACGCTCGGTAGAACTTAAAGCCTGGGTTGTAAATCAAGACGAAAAAGAAAAAGGCATAAGAAGCATTCTAAACTACGGTCATACATTCGGACACGTAATAGAAAACCTTACAAACTACAAAACCTACCTTCACGGAGAAGCGGTTGCAATAGGTATGGTAATGGCAAACGAACTCTCAAAAGAATTAGGTTACTTAAGCGAAGAAGAAGCGAAAAGAATTAAAAATCTCTTAAAAAAACATAATCTACCGACATCTTACAAAATAAAAGATATAGAAGAGTTTTACGAACATTTCTTTGCAGATAAAAAAACTCTTAACAACAAAATAAAATTCATAATCCCGGAAAAAATAGGAAAATACAAAATTTTAGAAAACATAGACAAAGAAATTATCTTAAAAGTACTTAAAAAGTTCGCTCAATGATAAGAATAGTTTTTTTATTTTTATCTCTTTTTTTATTATTACCGGCAAAAGATATAAACACAACGTCTCTATCCGACGAATTGAAAAAAGATGAGTTTTTTATTAATTATCAAGCTTATTTAAATTATAAAAAAGTACAAAACCAAGTATTTAAGTTACAAAAACTAGCCTTAAAAAATCCTAGAAAATATCAAGAAAAGCTTCAAAGACTTCAAACCGAACTGGAACTTTTAAGCAAAAATAAGAATATTTTTACCACTCTTTTAAAACTAAAAGAACTTCCCAAACCTCCTCTTGTAAACAACCCTTTTCAAATATTTAACGCTTTAAATTACGAAAAAGAGGTAAAACAAGCCGTAAACGAAAACTTAAAAACATACGAACAGTTTCAAAACACACTTAAAAAATTACAACTCTTAAAAACTCTTTTAAAAGAAAAAAATTTAACTAATCCCGATATAAATCAAGCGTTAGAAGATTTTATAATGATAAATAATATTTATAAAACAAAAATAAAAACTCTTCAAGCGAAGTCAAAAATATATATACAACAAGTAAAAAAAGAGATTCAAAAAGAAATTGATAAATTAATATCTCTTATCATATCCATAGCGATAAGTATTTTAATATTTTTATTAATTAAAATAGGTGTCAGAAAATATATAAAAGAAGAATCAGTATATTTAATTAATAAAATACTTAACTTTATAAATATTACCGTCATTTTAATCATTATTTCGTTTTTTTACATAAATAATGCCACTTATTTAATTACCATCTTAGGATTTGCATCTGCCGGTATAGCTATCGCTATGAAAGATTGGTTTATGAATATTTTCGGATGGTTTGTTATAATGACCAGCGGAAATTTTAAAGTAGGCGATAGAATAAAAATTTATCTTCAAAACGGACAAGTAAAAATAGTAGGAGATATTATAGATATAACAATTACAAGAATAGTATTATATGAAGACGTAACACTCACAACATATCAACACAACAGACGTGCCGGAAGAATCGTATTTATTCCAAACAACGTAATTTTTACAAATCCGGTATTCAACTACACCCATCACGGACTTTCAACCGTTTGGGACGGAATAGATATTACTATTACGTTCGATTCAAATCACAAAAAAGCCGTCTATCTAGTTAAAGAAATAGTAAGCAAATATTCAAAAGGTTACACCGAAATAACCAAAAGAAGACTTCAAAAATTAAAATCCGTTTATCACATAAAAAACGCAAACGTAGAACCAAGAATCTATACTTTTATAGAAGAAAACGGAATTAGAATAAGCTGCTGGTATTTAAACAATTACGCAACTTTAAATTTAAGAAGCAACATCTCTTCGGAAATTATAGAGGCTTTTAATAAAGAAGAGGAGATTAAAATAGCATATCCGACCTATACCATTATAAAGAAAGAAAATGAACGATTTGATGAAACTAAAGTACCTTTATAATTTAAAACTCTCCGGGCATAAATATTTTGAGGGTTTTAAATCAAAAGAAACCAGCATAAAAATGCCTTCTCAACTTAGAGAATTAGAAGAAATTTGCAAAAACTGCACTCTTTGCGACTTAAGTAAAACAAGAACAAACGTAGTTTTCGGAGAAGGAAACCCGAATGCAAATTTGATATTTGTAGGTGAGGGTCCCGGAGCTGAAGAAGATAAAACCGGTCGTCCTTTTGTAGGGAAAGCCGGCAAACTTCTAACAAAAATCATTCTAAACGTATTAGAACTTACAAGAGAAGATATCTATATAGCAAATATAGTAAAATGCAGACCACCGAACAACAGAGTCCCGACAATTGAAGAAGCCAACACTTGTAAACCATATCTTTTAAAACAAATTGATATAATAAACCCGAAAATTATAGTATGTCTTGGGAAAACGGCTTTTATGTATCTAATGAACAGCGATATGCCTATTAGCAAAGTAAGAGGACAAATTTTCGAATTTAAGGAGAAAAAAGTGATACCAACATTTCATCCGAGCTTCCTACTTAGAAATCCGTCAGCCAAAAAAGAGGCTTATAAAGACTTTTTACTTATAAAGAGTATGTTATGAGAGTTTTAATACTGTTTATAGCAACACTTCTAAGTGCCCAAACACTCAATTTTATTATCCCACAAATAGAAATAAATACCTCTTCAACAACCACACAGCCCGTAATTCAAACCGAAGAATTAAACGATACTTTTGTAAGTATAAATTCAAAAGCCCAAATAGCAGTCGTAATAAACAAAAAAAGATTTTACAAATATATTCCATCTCTTATGAACTCTTTAATAGCTTACTACTCTCAAAAAAGCATAGATTACAATATAACCCTTTATGACAGCGACGTAAACCTATCATCTCTCCCTCAAAAATATATCCTTTACTACACAACCGATAAAACTAAAATCGCTTCTTTAAAAGATTATAACAAAACATTCTTTTTGCCTCTAATACACAAAGAAAGCAACTCTTCAGATAACGTCTTTTTCGGAGGTATAAACTTTAAAGCCCAGATAAAAGCCCTAAGCGATATTACGGATAAAAACACATCCGTAATTACAAGCGACACCCAAATATCAAAAACTTTGCTTACCTACGAACAAAACCTAACAAACGTTCAAAATATATTCCGATACCCAAACATAAATTATAAAGACCTAAACGACTCTTTTGTTTTCTTAAACACCGTATCAAGCAAAACAGCCCAGGTCCTTTCTAAAATAACCCAAAAAAACATCCAAACAAAATTAAATCTCACACCTCAAATAGGATATTCTCCTTTAATTATCCTTTTAACCCAGCCTCAAGATACCAAAAAATTAATAATCTCAAATTCAATTATAAATCCTCCTTTGATTATAAACGAATACACAAATCTCCTAAATTCCGATATAAAATACAACTGGTTTAACTATTCAACCCTAATTCTTGCCAACAAAGCCTACAATATGCAAAATCAAGAAGACGAATTTTATATGAGCGATTTTAATATCTACATTTTCGATAATCAAATCAACTACAAAACCAAACTTTACAGAATATCTCAAGGGGCATTTAAAGAAGTGAAATAAAACTTCTTTCATTTTTTGTTATAATTCGCTTTAAAAAAGGATGTAAATGGCAACTTACGTTATCGGGTTCCCAAGAATAGGTGAACAAAGAGAACTAAAAAAAGCACTTGAAGCTTACTGGGCTGGTAAATCAACTCAAGAAGAACTTCAAAAAACTGCAAGCGAACTAAGAAAAAGACACTGGACTTATCAAAAAAACGCCGGAATCGATTTAATAAGCGTAAACGATTTCAGTTTTTATGATAATATGATAGACGCTATGACTATGCTAAACGCAGTTCCGGAAAAATACAAAGACATAAACAACTGTATGGATAGATACTTTGCAATTGCAAGGGGTGATGCAAACCACAAAGCTATGGAAATGACTAAATGGTTCAATACAAACTATCATTATATCGTTCCAGAACTTGATGTAAATATGGATTTCAAAGCAAGTATCGATAAAATCAAAATCGAATACAACGAAGCTAAAGAACTTGGAATTAATCCTAAAGTAAACTTCATAGGCCCTATTACTTTCGTAAAACTATCTAAAATAGTAAACGGCAGTGAAGATGAAATTATCGAAAAATTAATCCCTGTTTATGAAGACTTAATAGCTCAATTAAAAGAACTTGACGAAAATATCACAATCCAATTCGACGAACCTTACTTCGTAACAAACCCTACTGAAAAAGACCTTCAAACACTTAAAAAAGTTTACGACAAACTTGGAAGTCTTGCAAATATTTTCGTAGCGACATATTTTGAGCATTCAAACGAAGCAAACGAAGTACTTGCCACTACCCCTATTAAAGGTATGTTTTTAGACTTTGTACACGGAAGCGAAAACAGCATCAAAGCACTTGCTGATGCCGGTAAAATCGTAGGTATCGGTATTGTAAACGGTAGAAACGTATGGGTTAACGACATTGAAAAATCTGTGGAATTTTTAAAAGGCATTGCAGAAACTTATGATGCCGACAAAATTATGGTAGGAAGCAGCTGCAGTTTACTTCACGTCCCATACACTCTTAAATACGAAACAAAAATGGATGAAGACATCAAATCATGGATTTCATACGCTCTTGAAAAACTTGACGAAATAAGGGTAATTGATAAACTATTCAGAGGCGAAGAGCTTAGCGAATATGAAAAAGAAGTTCTTGAAGGAAACAAAATCGCAATCGCAACAAGAAAAACAAGCGACAAAATTCACGACCCTGTAGTTAAAGACAGAGTCAGCAACCTGACAGACAAAGACAAACACAGAAGTATACCTTTTGAAGAGAGAATCAAACTTCAACACGAAAACCTAAAATACCCAATATTACCTACAACAACAATAGGAAGTTTCCCTCAAACACCTGAACTTAGAAAATTAAGAAGAGATTACAAAAACGGTGTAATCAGCGAGGAAGAATACAAAACTCAAATCAAAGCTATGATTAAAGAACTTGTAGAATATCAAGAAGCTATAGATATCGACGTACTTGTACACGGTGAATTTGAAAGAAACGATATGGTTGAATACTTCGGTGAACAACTAAAAGGTGTCGCATTCTCTCAAAACGGATGGGTACAAAGTTATGGTAGTAGATGTGTAAAACCTCCTCTAATTTTCGGAGATGTAAGCAGACCAAAAGATATGACTGTAGAATGGATAACATACGCTCAAAGTTTAACAAATAGACCTATGAAAGGAATGCTAACCGGTCCTGTTACAATGCTTAACTGGTCATTTGTAAGAGACGATCAAGATAAAAGAACGACCGCATACCAAATGGCAATTGCCATAAGAGACGAAGTAGAAGCTCTTGAAGCTGCTGGAATTAAAGTTATCCAAGTTGACGAAGCGGCACTTAGAGAAGGATATCCTCTAAGAAACGAAAAAAGAGCGGAATATGAAGATTGGGCGATTACAAGCTTTAGAATCACTACTTCAAGCGTAAAACCGGAAACTCAAATTCATACTCATATGTGTTACTCTGAATTCAGCGACATTATGGACGCTATTGAAAATATGGACGCCGACGTTATTTCAATCGAAAACGCAAGAAGCGACAACAGCCTACTTAAAATCTTTAAAGAAAGAGGATACAAAGGTGAAATCGGTCCGGGTGTTTATGATATCCATAGTCCTAGAATCCCTTCAACAGAAGAAATGGTAGAGCAAATCGAAGCAATTTTAGAAGTATTACCGGCTGAAAAAGTGTGGGTTAACCCAGACTGTGGTCTTAAAACAAGAAAATGGGAAGAAGTGAAACCAAGCCTTGAAAATATGGTAAAAGCCGCAAAGAAAGTAAGAATAAACCTTCAAAAATAATCTCTCTTCTTTTTCTTCATTTTTCAACTGCCTCAAAAATCATATAAAAGTGCCAATAATGTGCCATAATTAAAATATCTTATTAAATTTTTTACACTTTTTTCAAAAAAAGTTGTATCATTATTATGTAAAAAGCGAAAAGGAGTGCTTATGTCAATGAATAGAAGAGATTTTCTAAAAACAACTGCAGCAGTAGCAGCAGCAAGTGCGGCTGGTATTGCAATCCCTCAAGAAGCTAAAGCTAAAGCAAACGAATCTGAAAAAGATTGGCAATGGGATAAAGCGGTATGTAGATTCTGTGGTACCGGATGCGGTATTATGGTAGCTACGAAAGACGATAAAATCGTAGCAGTAAAAGGAGATCCGGATTGTCCCGTAAATAGAGGTATTAACTGTATTAAAGGTTACTTTAACGCTAAAATTATGTACGGAGCAGATAGACTTACTCAACCTCTTTTAAGAATGAACGAAAAAGGAGAATTTGATAAAAAAGGTAAATTCAGACCTATTAGCTGGAAGAGAGCCTTTGATGAAATGGAAAAACAATTCAAAAAATATTACAACGAACTCGGACCAACTGGTGTAGCAGTATTCGGTTCCGGACAATATACAATTCAAGAAGGTTATGCAGCAGTAAAACTTGTAAAAGGTGGATGGAGAAGTAATAACATCGATCCAAATGCTAGACACTGTATGGCAAGTGCCGTTGTAGGATTTTATCAAACGTTCGGTATTGACGAACCTGCCGGATGTTATGACGATATCGAAATAACAGACACTGTAGTAACTTGGGGTGCAAATATGGCTGAAATGCATCCTATCCTATGGTCAAGAGTATCTGATGCTAAACTAAACAACCCTGATAAATATTTCGTAGTAAACTTATCAACTTATAGAAACAGATGTTCAAACCTTGCAGATATGGAAATAATCTTCAGACCAAATACGGACCTTGCAATTATGAACTATATCGCAAGAGAAATCGTAAAAAGAAACGCTATTAACTGGGATTTCGTAAATAAATATACAATCTTCGCAACCGGTCACGCTGATACGGGATATGGATTAAGAAATCCTAAAATAGCAAAAAAACTTGGTTACTCTGAAAAAGAGATGCAGACAATTAAAAAACAAACTGCTAAAAAAGTAACTGAAGAAGAAGCTATCGCTCTAGCTCCGATTGGCAAATGGAAAGCCGGAGAAATGATGGAAATGAAACACGCAAAAGGTAAAGCACCTTTTTGGCATTGGGAAATCAGCTTTGAAGACTTTAAAAAAGCAGTTGAACCTTACACACTTGATTATGTAGCAAAAGTAGCAAAAGGCGATAAAAACGAATCACTTGAAAGCTTTAAGAAAAAACTTAAAAAACTAGCAGACCTTTACTGCGACCCGAATAGAAAAGTGGTATCTTTCTGGACAATGGGATTCAACCAACACGTAAGAGGAAGCTGGGTTAACGAACAAATTTATATGATTCACTTACTACTTGGAAAACAATCACTTCCGGGAAGCGGAGCATTCTCTTTAACCGGACAACCAAGTGCTTGTGGTACTGCAAGAGAAGTTGGTACATTTGCTCACAGACTTCCGGCGGATATGCTTGTGGCAAATCCAAAACACAGAAAAATTACTGAAAAATTATGGAAACTTCCAGAAGGTACTCTAAATCCGAAAGTCGGTAGCCACTTCCTAAAAATTATGAGAGATATGGAAGAAGGAAAAATTAAGTGGGCGTGGGTACACGTAAACAACCCTTGGCAAAATACTGCAAACGCAAACCACTGGCTAAAAACAGCTAGAACTATGGATAACTTTATTGTAGTAAACGAAGCATATCCGGGAGTATCCGCAAGAGTTGCCGACTTAATCTTACCAGTTGCTATGATTTACGAAAAATGGGGAGCTTACGGAAATGCTGAAAGACGTACTCAACATTGGAGACAACAAGTAACACCTCCTGGTGAAGCAATGCCTGATTTATGGACTATGATGGAATTTTCAAAAAGATTTAAATTAAAAGAAGTATGGAAAGAACATAAATTACCAGACGGAACAGTACTTCCAAACGTACTTGACAAAGCAAAAGCTATGGGATATGACCCGGAAATGACTCTATTTGACGTATTATTCAACAGAAAAGAGTATCGTAAAAACTTCCCATGGCCTGATCCGATTGCTAAAAATCCTCAAACAGGAAAACTACACAAAAATACCGAAGCTGCCGGAGACGGTAGAGAAATTATAGGAGAAGACGGTAAACCGTTTAAAGGTTACGGATTCTTCATACATAAAGCACTTTGGGAAGAGTATAGAAAATTCGGTATCGGTCACGGTCACGACTTAGCAGACTTTGATACATACCACAAAGTTAGAGGTCTAAGATGGCCAGTAATTAACGGAAAAGAAACTAAATGGAGATTTAATGCTGAGTATGACCCATACGTAAGAAGATATGCACCTGGTGAAAAATTCGCATTCTATGGTCCTCTTCTAAAAGCATTAAAAAGAGGTGATTTAAAAGGACCTAAAACTAAACAAAAATACAGCTTAAAAAATAAAGCAAAAATATTCTTCAGACCGTTTATGGTTCATCCGGAAGACCCTAAATATGATGAAAACGGATATAACTTCTGGCTATGTACAGGTAGGGTTCTAGAACACTGGCACAGTGGTACAATGACAATGAGAGTACCAGAACTTTATAGAGCAATGCCGGAAGCACTTTGTTATATGAACCCTGAAGATGCAAAAGAACTTGGAGTTCAAAGATTCGATTTAGTCGTAATAGAATCAAGAAGAGGAAAAGTAAAAGCAAGAGTTGAAACAAGAGGTAGAAATAAACCTCCAAGAGGGCTTGTATTTGTTCCTTGGTTTGACGAAAAAGTACTTATCAATAAAGTATGTTTGGATGCCACTTGTCCGATGAGTAAAGAAACCGACTATAAAAAAGCAGCGGTTAAAATTTACAAAGCATAAGGATTTTAATGGATAATAAAAGGCGTTCTTTTTTAGTTAATATCGCTCAAGCTGCTGCGGCTTCGGCCGTAGCTGGGAGTGTAGTAGGAGCGTTTGTCGAAGAAAATAAAGACAAGCCTCTTACATTAAGACCTCCCGGAGCTTTAAACGAAGAAGACTTTCTCAAAAGTTGCATTAGATGCGGTTTATGCGTAGAAGCATGTAAAAACAGAAAAAACAAAGTAATAATAGACGGAAAAGAAATTATTACCTTAAAATTAGGAGCACCGGGAGATAACGTAGCAATAGGTACACCTTATTTCATAGCCAGAACTGGACCTTGTTTTATGTGTGACGATATACCTTGCATGTATGCTTGCCCAACCGGAGCATTAACTCCAAAAGAATGCCAAAATGAAAAAGGAGAAGTTGCAATAGATTACGCAAAAATGGGAGTGGCAGTAATCGACCCTAGTAGCTGTATAGCTTATTGGGGATTACAATGTACGGCTTGTTATAGAGCATGTCCTGAAATGGATAAAGCTATTACAATCGAATGGAGAAAAAACGAAAGAACCGGTAAACACGCTTATAGAATTCCTATAGTAAACGAAAAATATTGTACCGGATGTGGAATGTGCGAAGAAGCCTGTGTAACCGAAAAAGCGGCAATTAAAGTTTTCCCAAGAGAAGTATTCTTAGGAAAAGCTGGAAACAGATACGTTAAAGGCTGGGATAAACAAGATGAAAAAAGAGTGCAAAACGCTTCTTTAAATACAAAAACGCTTACCGGAAGAAGCCAAAAAAGTGCTATTGATAACTTAAATGAAGGTGTTTTATGGGATCAATAATTAAAAATAAATACCTAATTCTAAGACGTATAACCCAGCTAAGTATCTTATTTTTCTATTTTGCCGCTAATGCATACGGCTTAAAAGTATTAAGTGGGAATTTAAGTTTTTCAAAATTATTTGATAAAATACCTTTAACCGATCCTTTTGCAGTATTGCAAATGGTGTTTGCTGGAGCTGTTATAAGTACCGATTTATTAATAGGGGTAGCTATTATCGTACTATTTTACGGTCTTATAGGCGGTAGGGCCTATTGCAGTTGGGTATGCCCTGTAAATATGATAACAGACCTTGCAGCGTGGGTCAGAAGAAAAACCCATCACGAAAAAGATAATCTAATAAGTACAACGAAAACGAAAAATTTTAGATACCTATTTTTAATAATTTTACTAATTACGTCGGCTATAGTTGGAGCGGCGGCGTTTGAATTTATAAGCCCTATAGGTATCTTTACAAGAAGTGTCGCTTTTAGCATAGGATTCGGATGGGTATGGTTAATTGCTATATTTTTATTTGATACTTTTATACTAAAAAATGGATGGTGCGGACATATATGTCCTGTAGGAGCGATGTATAGTATTATAGGTTCAAAAAGCCTAATTCGCGTAAAACATAATGCGGAAAACTGTACAAATTGTGGAGAATGCTTAAATATATGTCCCGAAAATCAAGTATTAACGCCTATAATAGGTAAAAAATCAGATTTTATTAACAAAATAGAATGTACAAATTGCGGAAGATGTATAGAAGTGTGTAACCATAACGCACTCAAATACTCTATAAGATACTTTACCTCAAAAGGAGAAAAAAATGAAAAAACTGTTAATTAGTTCACTAATCGCAAGTATTGCTCTTATAGGATGTGGTCAACAAACAAATTCTACCAAACAAGAAGTAAAAACTTCTAAAGAAATAGTAATCAATGGTATCAGAAAAAGTCCTTTAAACGCCGGAAGTGAGAACCTTCCAAAACTTGACTTTAACGCACCAGCACCTGGTGGTGCTAAACTTATTAAAAAATCTTTTCCTGATGCTCCTCCGATGATTCCTCATAGCGTAAAAGGTATGGCACCTATCAAAGTAGGACATAATCAATGTTTAATGTGTCATATGCCACAAAACGCTAAAATGTTCCATGCTGTACCTATGCCAAAAGATCATTTTGTAGATAATTTCAAAGGCGATAAGAAAAAAAGAAAAGTTGCTGGAAGTAGATATTTTTGTATGACTTGTCATACTCCTCAAGCAAATGTAGACCCAGTAATTGAAAACAACTTTGAAAAAATGAAAACAAAAGCTGGACTTCAATGATAAATAAACAAAGAAGAAATTTTCTTAGGAGAGTTTCCTCTCCTTTTAAATCTTACCTATATCCTCCTTATTTTAAAGAAAAAGAAGATTTTTTAAAATGTATGGAATGTGAAACAAAAGATTGTTTGAATGCATGCAATGAAAAAATTATAAAAATTGAAAATGAAATACCGATTTTAAATTTTAAAACTGCAGGATGTACATTTTGTGATGAATGTGCTATAGCTTGTAAATATGGAGTTTTAAACCCTGAAAATAAGAAAAAAATTAATGCCGAAATGATTATAAATCCAAATAAATGCATTGCATGGAATCAAACAATCTGTTTTTCGTGTCAAGATATATGCGAAGAGAATGCCATTATTTATAATGGTCTATTTAATCCTATAATTGATTTAGATAAATGCACTGCTTGCGGCTTTTGTATGACGGTATGCCCAGCTTGTTCAATTGAAATAAAAGCAATTTAAAGGAGCTTTATGAAAAAATTTCTTCTCTTACTCAGTTCAACTTTACTATTCGGACTATCGCACACAACAATAAAATATAAAGGCTATATCTCTAAAATAGCATATAATAAAACTTATCTAATTGCCGCTTTGGAAGAGGGGAAAATAGTTATCAAAAACTTTAAAACCCTAAAAACGAACCAAACTATCTCAATGCCTAAAATACACGATTTTATGGGCAATTTAATCCCTATGCCGATTTTTTCCATAGACATATCTCCAGACAAAACACACATTCTAATACTTACCGAAGGAGAAAACGGTAAAAGAGAACTTTTTATATACGATATCATATCGAAAAAACTATCTCATATTTTTACTTCAAAAAAAACTCTTATGAAAGCTAGATTTATCACAAAAAACACTATTTTATTCGGACTTTTAAGTGATGAAGTAGCTTTATATGACTTAAATAAAAGAAATTGGATATATCAAAAACAAATAGGAAATTATGTGTTTTCCACATTTGCGATAAACGATAAAAAAGACAAAGCAGTAATAGGAGATGAAAGCGGAAACGTAAAAATAGTAAATATAAAAAACGGAAAAAAAATAACTACAATAAAAGGTTTTAACAAAGATAAAACTTTAAGTTTAGATTATAAAAAAAATTTTATTATTAACGCAAGTAGCGATATGAGAGTGGCTATTTATAATGAAAAAGGAACTGAAAAATTAAATTTAAAAACCAATTTCTTACCTTACGGAGCCGCTTTATCTCCTAATATAAAAAGTTTTGCTATTCAATACAACGAAAAAAACGATATAAAAGTATTTGATTTTAATAAAAAACTTCTTTATACTCTACACGGTCATACCATGGCACTAAATGGTATAAAATATTCAAACGAAAACACTATAATCAGCTATTCACCGGCTGAAATAATAATTTGGAAATTAAAGGATGAAAAATGAACATTTCAAGTATTATAGTAAAAACAAAACCTCAAAATTATGATGCGGTTTTTTTAAACTTTCAGGAGTGTGATTTTTGCGATGTACACTTCGGAGACAAAGAAAAAGGTATTATCATAATCACAATAGAAGGAGAAACTGTAGAAGAAGAAATTGAAAAACTTACTAAAATAGAGCAAATGCCTTTTATAATCAGTGCCGATATGCATATGAGTTATTGTGAAGAGGAATTGGATAAATTAAAAGAAAACATAGATTTGAACTCAACGGTTGAAGAATTAAATACTGAGAAGAAAGCAGAGGAAATTCAATATTTCGGAAGTTTAAAAAACAAATACTAAACTTCCTTTTTTATACTTTCCTAACATAAAGTGTTTGACACTATTTTAATTAAAATCAAAAACTCCCAAAAGGGAGAAAAAGAAGTTATTACTCGTGAGTAACAACCGGCATTGGAGGTTCGCTATCAAGAACTTTTTTAGCGTTTCCGTATTTTTTAAGCATTTTCATTCTGTAATCATAAATATCTTTCATTTCTCTAATATCTTGCATTACTTGGAATACACCATGCCAGTGAGCATAATCCGGACTTCCCATTGCCGCACCATGTCTCATTCTTCTACCCTCATGATGCCATAGATAATAATAAAGTTTGAAGAACGGATCACTCCATACATCAGATTTAATTAAACCTTTTGCTTTCAAATCAGCCATCATTTTGTTAGCATAGTTAAAATATTGATTATACAGTTTTACGTGAGCATCAACTCTTTGGAAATAATTATCAGTAAATGTAGCCTCGTGACAAACCATACATACGTTTTTCATTTCCGCTCTAGCAGCTTCTGGTCCTTTAAGGTTTCCAGCTTTAGGATTTCCTCTCGTAATTTTACCTTTACTCCAATATAACCAACCTGCAGTTTCATTGCCTCCGGTTCTTAAAGCACTGCTTGGTGCCCACAAATTCCATTTTAATCTTTCAGAAACGTTGTGAGTAGCTTTATTTCCTCCTATTGAAGCCATGTGACAAGTAAAACAAGTACCCGCTCTTAATGTTTTTCCAGGAATTTGATCACCTGTGTCGAATTTGTAATCTTCTTCGTTAGTATCGAAAATATGTCCGTGAACAGAAGATTCGAACACTTCTTTATCTGGATGGTCTGGTCCTAAGTGACAGTTTGTACATGCACCAGGTTGTCTAGCTTCCGCCGCAGAGAATTTATGTCTACTATGACAAGCCGTACAGTTACTTATACCTCCGTCCGGATATAAAGTACCTATACCGTCATTTGGCCAAGTAGCTGCATCAGGTTTTCCATTTTTATCCAATTTAACAACAGCACCGTGACATTGAATACAAATATTTGCAACCGCTAAATCTGACATTCTAGGATTTTTTTGATTAGCTTTTACGATAGGAATATCTTTTCTAATCCCTTTCATTAAGCTAGAACCTTTTTCATTCCAGCTCTTATTATTACCTTTTAAAGTTTCATAATGGTAAGCAAGTTTAGTCATTAAATAGCCGTGTTTATTTTTATGATCACTAGAAATTAGCCATTGAGCAGCACCTCTTGCGTGTCCTGAATTTAAATATTCTTTAACTTCTTTTGCGTGACATTTCGCACAAGTTACAGAAGATACAGCAACTTGAACAGCCCAGTTAGCTTTTGAAGGCGTTCCAGGGTGAGTTTTATATGCAGTTGGGTAATCTTTAGGTACAACGTGACATTCTACACATCCCACACCAACGCTTGCGTGTTTAGAATGTTGCCAATCAGCTACAATACCAGGATCTTCTCCTTTATGACATCCTAAACACATTTGATTATTTACGTCTTTCGGATGAAAATTCATCAATTTTTTATAATTAGGATTGGAATCTAAGCTATTTGCGGCAAATGCAAAACTAGCTACCGCAGCCGCACCAATCCCAGCTGTAAGTGCTTTTTTCATTTTAGCTCCTTTACTAAATTAAGCTTTTTTTCTCTTTAGCATTTTAGTTAAAAAAAGTGTCTTAAAAGTGCCAAATTTAATAAAAAATTAAAAAACAAAGGAAAAAAATTATTTTTTCCCATATTTTTTAGCTGTTTCCTTAATTTCCTCATCGCTCATAGCTTTAGCTATATTAACCATCATCGAATTACCTTTTCCGGCTTTATATTCTTTCATTTTTTCAATTATTTGAGCCGGTGTTAAAATATCCAATTTTTGAGCTCCCATCATTCCGCTATTGTGACAACTCGCACAATCCGGATAAGCAAACGCAAAACCTGCAAAAGCTATAATCGCCAATAATTTTTTCATATACGCTCCTTAATTTAAATTTAAGTTTATATTATAACAAATTTAAATTAATTAATAAAATTTAAATTAATTAATAAAAAATAAAGATTTATATACAATAAAACAGCCTACCACTATCAATAATCCTCCTGAAACCTTTTCTATAATCCACATATAACGCTTTAGTTTATTTATAAAATTCAAACTCCAAACACTAAACAAAGCCATCAGTAAAAACGGGGTAGCAAGACCTAAAGTATATAAAATCATCATAAAAACAGATTTTGTAGGCTCCGTAGCAGCCATTCCGACAATAGTACCGAATATAGGACCTATACAAGGAGTCCATCCGAACGCAAAAGAGACTCCAAGTAAAAAACTCCCTGCATTTTGAAAGTTAAGCCTCTTTTCATACTGCAAAAATCTAAATTTCACAAAACCGGCAACGTTAATTCCAAAAATAATTATCACAATCCCGGCTATTATATTAAAAAGCTTATTTCCAAAAAAGTTTCCTATCAAATGAGCCGCAGCAGCTCCCAGCAAAATAAATACAAGAGCAAATCCGGCAACAAAAAGAGAGGAGTTTAAAAATATTTTAAGTTTTTCTTTTTTGCTAAGCTCTTTTTCTTTCAACTCTTTAGCACTAATACCACTTATATAAAAAAAATAGACCGGCACAAGAGGTAATACACAAGGAGAAAGAAAAGACAAAATCCCGGCTACATAACTCACAATAAAAGGCATTTTGTCAAAATAATCAAAAAGTTGATAACTAAACTCCATTTTCTTCCTTTATCCTAAGTGCTAGGTTGTAAGAATTTTTAATACAATCATTAAAACTGACTCCATAATATGCGTTACCCGTTAAATAAACTCCGGCTTTTTTAGCCTCTTGCATAATTTCTTCAACCAGTTTTTGATGTCCCAAAGAATAATTAGGAATAGCTTTTTTATGAATTTTTATCCATTCAAACTTAGAATTTTTAGAATCAGTTATTTTTTTTATATCTTCTTTGGCTATTGAGATAATATCTTTTTCATCCAAATCAACAATCTCCGGATATCTGGCCCCACCTAGCATAACCCTAATTCCGTTTCTATTCGGAAAAATATACTTATCCATCAAAATCCCCAAAGAACGCTCTTTAACACTCAAAATTCCAAAACAAACCGGATTAATCTCTTCATAATCAAATCCTACAATAGCCACCGGATTATATTCGATTTTATTTAAAAGTTCACTTAAAAGAGAATATTTTTGTAAGATAGAAGCAGCCTCATAACTAGGAGCAGCTATCACTACTATATCATATTCTTTTAATTCGTCAATATTTCTAATTTCTTGCTCTATAAAAGAAGCTTCAGTTTTTTCTTTAAGTTTTTGAATAAATTCACTCATTCCCCATTCAAAACTGTGAAGCTCTCCACTAGGTTCTCCTCCCCTTTTTAATTTCATCATACCTTTAAAAAGTCCTCCATATTCACACTCTATTTTTTTCAGTTTCGGAAAAGCGGCATTCATAGAGGTTTTTTGAGGAGTTGAAGCGTAAATTCCGGCAAGCATAGGCGTCATCATACGTCTTGTAAACTCTTTACCGAATCTCCTATTGGCAAACTGCTCAACCGTCTCTTCCCTATCACAAATAGGCTCTACGAAAAACTCCATAGCAACTCTTAACTTACCCCAAAAAGATAAAATATCACTCTTTAGAAAATCTTTAGGTTTAGTTGGAATTTTAATTAGTTTATCATCATAAATATATCTAATTTTTGAGTTTTCGTTTGCTTTAATAGGAGATATTCCTATCTCTTCACAAAGCTCTAAAGTTTTTGGAGAGTTACTCAAAAACCCATTTACACCCTCTTCCAACAAATAATTATCAACTTTTTGAGTATAAGCCTTACCACCCCAGTTTTCTTTTTCAAACACCGTTACGTCAAATTTGTCTTGCAAATAATAAGCTAAACTAAGACCGCTTACTCCTCCTCCTACAATAGCTACTTTCATATTAACTCCTAAATCTTCTTTTTATAAAAAGAATTACTCCAAATAATATCATAAAAAAGCTTAAAATTTCCCCCATAGTAAAATGCATAAATATAAATCCTAATTGAGGGTCGGGCTGACGCCACATCTCACAAAAACTTCTGAAAATCCCATATAGAATTACATATAAAGCTATCAATTCTCCGGAATTTTTCCTAAATTTTTTATAATAAAAATAAAGAAGTAAAAATAAAACAATCCCTTCGAAAAAAGCCTCATAAAGTTGACTTGGATGACGTAAAACACCGTTTACATAAATTCCCCAAGCAACATCCGTTACCCTTCCTAGCAGTTCTTGATTTAAAAAATTCCCGATTCTTCCGAATATATATCCAAGAGGAATAGCCAAAGCAACCACATCCAAAATCTTCCACATATCAACTTTTTTTATTTTCCAAAAAAGAAAAGTAGCTATACTAAATCCTATAACGGCACCGTGATAACTCATACCTCTTATTCCTACGAATTTCCCGTCCACAAAAGGATTAAACATCTCCCAAGGATGTAAAAGATAATAAGAATTATCAGTTACATAAAAAATAAAATACCCTATTCTAGCCCCTAAAATTATTCCTATTTCAGCCCAAACGAAATAATCATCTATAATTTTTCTATCAATACCCTCTTTTTTAGCAAAAAAAATAGTCATATAGTAGCCTACAATCAAAGCAAATACATACATAATACCGTACCAATGGACTTTGAAAATTCCTAAATCAAAAGCCACCGGATTAAAATGAGAATATATATGTTGCCAAAATTCCGACATTTAATTTTCCCCAATAGCTTTTGCTATCAGTTCTAAAGGATGTTTAAAAATTTTATTATCTCCTACTTTATCTAGCTGTTCGGTAATTTGCATTCTACAGGCACTACATTCAGCACTCACTATATCGGCTTTTGTCTCTTTTATAACTTCCGCTTTTTTTCTACCGGCTTTTACCGCCAAATCAAATTTTTCCGTTTGAATAGTCAACCCTCCGAATCCACAACACATATCGGCATCTTTCATTTCGTTAATTTGATACACTTGTTTTAAAAGTGAACGCGGTTCTTTTTTAATATTAAAAACTCTTCCGAAATGACAGGAGTTGTGATATGTAATAACTTCTTTTTGTCTGTTTTTTAAAGAAAGTCTTTTTTCCAAATCCGTATATTTATAAAGCCATTCAGTAGTTCCGAATATCTTAGCTTTTACTTTCTTATGTCTCTCTTTCCAGCTTTTATCCATATGGACGTGAATATATTCTTCATAATCTTTTTTTAGCATTGCCGTACAAGTAGCTTCCGGAACCAAAATAGCATCCACTTCATCTATAAAACTCTCAAAATATTCGATATTGTATTTTATAAGTTCTTCCGTAGTTTTAAAATCTCCGGTAAAATAAGCCGGTGCCCCACAACAAAGCTGTTTTTTAGGAATAAAAATATCGATATCCAAAAACTTAAGAATTTTAACCAAAGCATCTCCGACTTCAGTATAATGATAATTAGCAAGACAGCCTATAAAAATAGCAATTTTTTTTTGAGGCTTTTTAGCCGGAATTCTTTCGGGATATTTTTTTAAAAACGAAGTTTTTTTCATAGAAGGTACAAGTCTTCCCTTTTTTAAAAGAGGCAGAGAAAATCTAGACCTCATAGCGTTTTTTTCTTCCTCTATCTTAAACCCGCACGTTTGAAACATAAACCCTAACTTGCTAACCAAATCATATGCCCATCTGTTTTTAAGTAAAAAGAAAAAGATTCTCTTAAACCACGCAATTCCATATTTATCTGCAATTTTCGCTCTTACATTTTCAATCATAAAATCGGTCGGAAGAGAATTAGGACAAACCTCCACACATTGATTACACAAAAAGCAACTTTCAAAAATATCTTTTGTGGTTTTATCCAGTTCTATTTCTCCCTCTTCAACTCCTTTTAGCAAATCCAAAAATCCCCTAGGAGAAGTCGCCTCATCCGGATTTATCCTATGAATAGTACATCCCGGAATACATTTACCACATTTTATACACATATCTGATACATCGGAGAACTTAAACAATGTATTTCCTTTTTGAATTGCAATTTATCATACTAAAAAAGTTATGTCAAGATTTTTGATAAAATCAAAAAAAAGTTTTTTCATATTAAATTTCATATATTTTTGTATTATATCAAATAAAAAAGGAGAAAAATGCAACTCCCTCAAAACCAAAAAGAACTGTTAAAAAATTTAGAAACTTTAATAGAAAAAACCTATGAAGTTGAAAAAGAATTTATAGAACTCAAAAATATCTTAAACGGAGTTATAGAATTTTTACCTCAAGCTTTATGGGTTATAGACAATAATAAAGAAATAATCGTTCAAAACTCAAAAACAAAAGAATTCGCTTCAATTCCGAATGAAGGTGAAATAGAGATAAATAATAAAGTGTTTCTTATTCAAAAATCATCAATAAAAGATAAAACAATAATAAGTGCAACCGACATAACCGAACAAAAAAGAAACGAAAGATTAATAGCAATGGGACAAATGGCAGCCCACTTAGCCCATGAGATAAGAAATCCGATAGGTTCTATATCTATATTAATTTCACTTTTAAAAAAGCAATGTGGAAATAACGAACTTCTTGACGAAATGAAAAGCTCAATTTTCAGAATAGAAAGAATAATAAAATCAACACTTCTTTTTTCAAAAGGTCTTCAACCTAAAATAAAAACTTTTCTTTTAAGTGAACTGAAAAATGAACTTGAAAACTCTATTAAATATTACTCTTTTTCAAAAGATATAAAATTTTTGTTTTTTTTACCGGATATCGAAATAAAGGCTGATTTTGATTTACTACTATTAGTCCTTCAGAATATGACTTTTAACGCTATAGATGCTATTGAAGAGAGTGAAGATGAAGAGGGAGTAATTGAAATTTTATACGAAACAAATCCAAATTATCATATAATCAATATCTATGACAGTGGAAAAGAGTTTGAAGATGAAAAAATACTATTCGAACCTTTTAAATCGACAAAAACAAAAGGCAACGGCTTAGGACTTGCTTTAAGTTTAGAAATAATAAATGCTCACAACGGAAAAATAGAAATTTCGAAAGAAAAAAAAGGATTTAAAATATTTCTGTCACGTTAGTGAATTGTTTTTTCACACTCTTCTTTTGTAACTCCAACACCATCAATACATTCTAAAAGACCGTTTGATTGATTATAATCGAGTTTTAATATTTTACCACCTGTATAATAATACTCATATCTATTATCTTCATATTCTTCCCAACAACCTCTGGTTTTACCCTGACAAGAAGGCACGGGTACCTTTAAAACATAAGAAAACAAAGAAGTACTTCCACTACCGTCATCAAGTTTAGCCGGATAACCGGTTGTATTATTAAAATCATCTTTATGATTTTTTCCGTCAGCCCCTATCCATTCATAACTATCGTTAACTATCCATTTACCGTGAATATTTTCGATAGAAGAATCTATAGAAGTTACTAAAGATTTTACACCGGCAGATTTGGCATTTGTAGCAAGATGAGTAAATTTGGGGATGGCAACTGATGCCAACACCCCAATTAAGACTATTACGAAGATAAGTTCTATTAACGTAAAAGCCTTTCTCATTTATTAGTCTTGAGTTGTTAAATCAATAATATAAGTTTTACCTGTTGCAGAACAATCATAACCTTTAGCTTTTAAAGCGTTTTCGAAAGCTTTACCACTTCTTGAGTTTGTATCACAGTAATATTTAACAGTTACGTTAGCTTCACCTGTACTGTGATTTGCATCATAAGTAAATGTAGAATTGAAATCGTATTGACCTTTTCTATAAGTAACTTGTTTGTTATCAGTGCTAGCTGTCCATTCTTTACCTGTAAATTTGTAAAGATCAGTCATATTAATATCTTCTAAATTTACACCATTTAATTCAGCTTGGTTTAAGAATGAAGAAGCACCACCTGAAGAGTTTAAGTCAGTTAAAGGTTGAAGTGCACCTGTTACGATTGCATTTTGTCTTAAGTTTTGGAATTTAGGAATTGCAACTGCTGCTAATAGACCGATAATTACGATCACGAAAATTAATTCGATTAATGTAAACGCTTTTTTCATTTATTCTCCTTTTACAAATTTTTTTTGCGTCGATGTAATTATAGCAAATAATTACACCGATGTAGTGAAAATTTTACAAAAAAATTATAAAAATTTCATTTTTATATATTTGAAATTTTATGCACAACCCATAAAATAAAACCTAAAATAAACATACTTACTATCGCTGTCGCTATACTACCTGTTTCTATTCCCACATTATCTCCTATTGTGCCGCTTGGGTCAAACTCCACATTGGTAAGAATATACCAAGGGCTAAAGTAATTACAAATCCTGCAATCGCAGCAATTAAAATCGGTTCTATCAATACCGAGATATTTTCAACTAAAAATCTGTATTTTTCCATATAATATTTACTTACCTTTTGAAGCATTAAAACCAACGCTCCTGAATCTTCACCGGCTCCTACCATTTGAACCGCCATATTTTCAAACATTTTAGTATCTTCAAATCCTTGCTTAATAGTCCCTCCCGTAACAATCGAATTTTTAATATGCATAAATTGTTGTTTTATATATGAGTTTTCTATAATATTCAAAGCGATATCAACCGCATCCAAAATAGGAATACCCGATTCTATAAGTCTTTGTAAAACGTAAACAAACCTTCCTATCATAGCAAGTTTAATAACCGGCCCTACAATATATACTTTTAAAAGTAATTTATCCATAAAAAGTTTCATTTTTTCCGATTTATTATAAAGTAAATTGATAATACCGAAAATAATTACCGCTCCTACCAACGTATAAACTCCATAAGTTTCAAGAGCCGATTCAACCCATATTAAAAATTTAGTAGGCAGAGGAAGTTCGCTTTTTAATTCGGCAAATAAAGATTTAAAAGGAGGAATAACAAATAAAATAACAATTACAAATGCTATACTCATAGCAAAAACTATAAAAATAGGATATCTTGTAGCTTTTTTAAGTCTTTTTCTATTATCTAAAATTTCGTATAAAATAATGGATAAATCTTTTATAGCCATTGCTATATCCCCGGTTTCTTCTCCCAACTTTATAAGTGAAACCGTTAATTTACCCAACTCTTTTTCAAATTTTTCAAAAGCCGCCGTTAAAGAAAGTCCAGCTTTAATATCGTTAGCAATAGAATTAAAAATTTTTTTCAGTTTTTTATTTTTAATATTATCTTTTATATCGGTAATTACTGCATCAATAGCAAGTCCAGCATCAAGCATTACATACATTTGGTCAAGAATGCTTATATACTCTTCCAAGTCTATTTTGGAAAAATTAAGCTTATCTCCAAGCTCTTCTAAAAAAGATTTTCTTTCTATAACCTCCATATTTCTAAATATACCTAGTTTCCTAGCTCTAAATTTTCTAACGGCTTCAGCCGGATTTTTCGCCGGAATAATAATTTCTTGTATTTTTCCTTTTGAAATATATTCAATCTTAAAATACATCAACTTTTACCACCCTTAATACTTCTTTTAATGTAGTAACACCCATTTTAATTTTATTAACAGCATCTTCTATCATAGTCGTAAATCCAAATCTTTTAGCTGTTTCCAAAATTTCTAATTTATCTTTATTGATAGCAATCATATGAGAAATAACATCATTTACCACCAATACCTCGCTAACCATTTCTCTCCCTAAATAACCTGTAAATCCGCACTCCTTACATCCTTCTCCTTTATAAAAGGTAATTTCTTCTTTTAAATAAGGTTTAATAATTTCCAATTCCTCTTTAGAAGGATAATATGTAGTTTTACAATGAGGACAAATTCTTCTTACAAGCCTTTGGGCTATAACCCCTACTAAAGAATCGGCAACCATATAATTTTCGGCACCCATTTGAATCATTCTTGTAATCGCACTAGGAGCGTCATTGGTATGTAAAGTGGCTAAAACCAAATGCCCCGTTAAGGAAGCTTGAATAGCAGCTTCTAAAGTTTCTTTATCCCTAACCTCACCTATCATAATGATATCCGGGTCTTGTCTTAAAATACTTCTTAAAGCCACCGAATACTCAAATCCTATTTTATGATTTACCGGTATTTGCTGAATTAAAGGAATTTCATATTCTATAGGGTCTTCAACCGTAATAATTTTTTTATCAACTCCTTTAATTTCATTCAAAGCCGCATATAAAGTTGTTGTTTTACCACTTCCGGTAGGTCCGGTTACAAATACTATTCCGTAAGGCGTGTGAATTAACTTTTCGAATCTTTTTAAGTTATATTCGCTCATTCCCAATTCCACCATTCTAAGTAGAATTTTTTCTTGGTCCAAAATCCTTAAAACAACACTCTCTCCATGTAAAGTAGGAGTGGTGGAAACCCTAAAATCATAAGTATGCAAATGGAATTTTTTAGTAAAACGACCGTCTTGAGGTTTTCTTTTTTCACTAATATCCATATTCGCAAGAAGTTTTACTTTAGATACCAAAGGATAATAAATCTCTTTTTCAAAAGAAAAACTCTCATGTAAAACACCATCCACCCTCACTCTTACCGAAAAATCATATTTTAAAGGCTCTATATGCAAATCTGTCGCTCTTTCTTTAATAGCGTTTTCTAAAATCAAATCCAAAAGTTCGTCAATAGCACTAATATTTTCACTACCACCGCTTTTAAGTTCTTTTTTTACTTTATCGATAAGTTCTTTTTGAGAAAGTTTAACTTTTAACCTGTCTATTACTATTTGAATATCTTTACTTAAAGCTATAAAAATCTTAAGAGGTGCCGGTGAAAATTTTTCAAAAAGCTCAATAGCATCATAATCCAAAGGGTCGGCAGTCGCTACATAAATATAATTATCTTCTTGTTTAAAAGGAACAATATGATATCTTTCTATTAAAGAAATAGGAAACGAAGCTATAAAGTCGTAATCTATTTGCTCCCCGTATAAATCTACAAAAGGAAATCCTAACTGACTCGATAAAATTTCCAAAATTTGCTTTTCGGTTGCAAATCCAAGTTCTATTAAAATTTCTCCTAATTTTTTATAATTACCTGCCGCTTTATACTCTTGTTGTTTTTTTAAAGCTACTTCAAGTTCTTCCGGTTTAATTATTTTTTCATTTATTAATAAATCCCCTAATTTTATTTTTTGTCTAATCATCTGTACCAATACCTTTTTATTAATTTATCTCCTTCAAATTTATCAATTATCATTTTATCATTTTTTTTATAAATATAGTAAGAGATATTTTTATCATTTACGATAATAAAATTATCTTTTCTTACGTATTTTTTATTTTTAACGGCATCAAAAACAATAGATAAAACATAATCGGTTTTAGGAAACGAAAAACTACTAATATCAAAATCATCAAATAAATAAGAATATAAAAGTTTTTTTTCCATAAAAATAGTAACGAAATAAATAGCGTTTTTTCTACCGTATGAAGTTTTTTTCAATTTATTCACGATAAAAGGCAACAAAAAAAGCTTATCGCTTTTTACACAAGAAACCCCTATAATACTCAACATTTTTTCATCTTTAAGATATGTTCTGATATTATTAAAATTGCAAATTTTCGCATATTTTTTATTCATAAAATCTTCCACTATTCCCGCATAAGATAAGGTTACGAAAAATAATAAAATTAAACTCAACTTATTCATTAAATTCCTTTAAAATTTTTTTTATTTTTTCACTTTTATTATAATTATAATATATTCTTAAGACTTTTACTGCTTCTTCCTTTTTACCCATTTTATATAAAGACAAAGCCGTAATAATCCAAGAATCTTCTTTTTTATTATTTTGTATATTAGCATTTTTAGCCCACTTTAAAGCATTTTCATAATCTTTTTTATTATAAAATTTTTTAGCTAAACGAATACACTCTTTATAAGAAGGAAGCACACCACTATTTAAAAAAGAACTTTTTTTCTTAGATATTTCATTTTTATTTTTAATTTTCTCTTGTTTAAGTTTTTGCTTTAAAGTTTTTAAAGTTTTAGGAAATTCGAAACTTAAATCCGGAAGCAATATCTGTTGATTTTTCGTAACTTTTGTAGAAGAATGTTCAAACTTTTGTTTTTTAATTTCTATTTTATTAAGCTTAGGCTTATATGTGGAATTCGAAGTTTTATTAACCGACTTAACATTATTTAAAGATTTGTTATTCACGTTTTTAAATCCGAAAAAATAAATAATTCCCGCTCCGCTTATTAAAAATATTAAAATACAAAAAATAACAATTTTTCGCTTCAACCTTCTTTCTTTACATTTTTTTTCCAATTCTAAAAAAGTCATTTTAAAAGTCCCAATTCAATAGCACTCATTTCTATAATACAATCATCTATTTTGGTATATTTTAAAGAGTTATTAAAAGAATAATTTAACAAATTCAAACACGTAAATACAAATTTTTTAGATAACCTGAAATTACCCTTTGAAAATTTATAAATTTTTTTTATCCCTTTTTTATCTATTAAATCAAACCTTCTTTTTTCTATAAATTTTGACATTACATATTTTTCGAATTCTTCTTTAGTTAAAGGTTTCATATATATTTTTTGAGTATATCTGGAATTAAATTGAGGTAAAGAAGCTATCTCTTCACCTTCTTTTTCATGCATACTCAAAATTATTTTATTACCTTCATCACTTAAAATTCTTAAAAACTCTATCATCTCCAATGATAAAAGCTGAGCCTCATCTATCAAAACAGTTTTATTTCCTAAATCCTTATGAGTTTCTAAAAATTCTTTTTTGCTTAAAAACGGTGCTTTCTGTAAAACATAATTTTGAGGATATTTGGCTTTTAATAAAGTAAGCATATAACTTTTCCCTATTCCGGGAGCACCTAAAAGAAAAATAATATTACTTTTAGAAGAAATAAGTTCTTCTTTTACCATTTCGAAATTAAGATAACTAAAAAAATCGTTTACATCGATTTTATCTCTAAAAGCTTCTATTAAATCATTTAACATCTAATTCCTCTAAAGTAGGCAGTTTTTTAAATCCGTAATCTTTTAAATGTACTTTTTTATCTAAATTAATAATATGTGGGGTAATTACGAATACTAATTCTTTTTTATTAGTAACCTTTTCTTTAGAAGAAAAAAGATATTTAATTAAAGGAATCTCTTTTAAAACCGGTACTCCATTTACTTTTAAAGCTCTATCGTCAGTAATTAAACCTCCTAAAACTAGGGTATCATTATCTTTTAATTTAACAACACTTATCATAGTGTTTTCTTGAGTATCAGGAGGCATATCTCTATTTATATTAGATAATTGAGAAGTATCTTTAAAAGAACTTATCCTAGGGTTAATACTCAAAATTATCTCTCCGTTATCACTAATTTGAGGCGTTATATCAAGTAAAACTCCTACAAATTTACTATCTATAGTATAAGTAGTAGTAGGATTTCCGTTATCATTATTTTCCACTTGAGAAGCATACTTATAATAAATAGTATCTCCTACACTAATTAAAGCTTTTTGATTATTAAGCGTTACAATTTTAGGATTTGATATGGAATTTACATTTCCATTTTGAGATAAAAAGTTTAAAAAACCACTTATATTAAAAGTAGCGTTTTTAAACACTGTATTTTTACCTAAAATATTAGTTCCTCTAAGAGGCACGGAAGTATTAGGTAAAGTAACAGAAAGTTTAGACCAATCGATACCGGTTTGATGAGACCTAGAAAGCGTAACAGTATATATCTTCACATCTATCAATACTTGCTTATGTAATCTTTCATTTAATTCTTTAATATACTTTGCAACTTCATTTATTTGAGCTCTATTACCAGTTACACTTATAAGACCGGAATTTTTATCTATTACGGGCTTTTTAAAATTTTCATCCACATTTCTTAAAATTTGCACTATATTAGTTTGCAAATCACTCCAAAAATCGAATTTATAGTCATTAATTACACTATTATCGGTAGAATCTATATTTGAAGTTCCAGTTACAGTATTAGGAATAAAATCCACTTTAAAAGTTTTAGTCTTAGTGTAAGACACGTAAATAGTATTATTTTTCATTTCGTAAAACAGATTAGCATGTTGAAATATAATATTCAAAAGTTCTTTTAAAGTTACATCTTTTACATTAATAAGTTCTATATTTTTATTAATCAATCTATTAGAAATATTATCTTTCAAAACTACGTTTAATTGACATTCATTAACTAAATCCGAAAGAATAGATTTTAGTCGCACTCCTTGTGTAATATGAAGATTAAAAAGCCTCTTATCACATACTCCCGCAAACAAAAACGTTCCTAATATTAATAATAATATTTTCTTCATTTCGCAACCTTTATTACTGATATTTTGACTCTCAAATATAATCTTTTTCTAAATTTTTGTAACAAAACTCCGTTCGCATCCACTCTAATCACTCTATAACCATCTATTTCATCCCCCACCTTTACCCATTTACCGTTTATATTAGCTTTTTTATTAAATATAGCTTTTAAATAAAGCTTAGGTTCTACAACTATAGCTTTTATCGTAGGTTGTTTTTTATTTATTTTTATTACTTTTGCCGCATCAAACACATCATATCTTACAAGAGGTTTGAAACGCGGCTTAAAAGACTCTATTTCTTTAATTTCAGTTATAATATTATTAATATCAGCAAACAGTAAACTCCCTAACAAAACAACCGCTTTTTTCATTTAAGACTCCAAAATTTACAATTTATCTCAAAACCTACATTTTCAACTTTATAAAAAGTTAAAGAATCTATACTTTTAATAGCTTTAATTGCTTCCAAATCTCTTATAAAAGCATAAAAATTTTTAAAATTCTTTCTTTCGAAAGCCCCTTTTATATTTATGACATAACTTACATAATCTCCTTTTTCTTCCTCAATTATATAAGAAGCAGTAATTCCGTTTTCAGAAGCGTGCAATAGAATTTTTCTTAAAATTTCTAAAAAACTATTTTCATTAATATGCAATACCGACGAAGTTGCAATTAACATCTTCACATATTTAACGTTTTCGCTCAAAAAAGTATTTTCTTTTTTTACTTTATTAAGTGTCTTTTTTTTCTTTTTTAATTTAACTCTTAAAACTCCTGGACTTTTCATCTCTTTTTTCAATTTTTCTATAACATTTACGTTATAATCGATTTCATCCTGTAAAAAAGATAGATTTATATTATAATAAAGAATTATACCTGCAAATATAACCGACGCATATAAAACCAATCTATTTTTTTGGTCTAACGATTCCAGATAATTCTCTAATTTCTTTAAAACGGCTAACTTATTCATCATAGCTCACTTCCGAAATATAAATTCCGTTAAAGTTTTCAATTTTAGCCAAATTGACATTTTTATACCCCCTTTTATACATCCCTTGCATAAATTTAGCAACATCAGCCGAATTATCAAAATCACTTATAATAGAAACTTTAATATGAGATTTCTCTTTTTTAAAAGATAAAAGTTTTAAATGATATTTTTTCAATTCAAAAGCTAAATCCGCCAATTCGTTAGCACTAAGTTTTTTCATTTGAATAGAATGCAAATAATCTATTTTTTTAGAAATATCCTCTATTTCGGATTTTAGTTTTCTATTCTTACTTTCTAAAAGAGCTATTTGTTTATCATATTTATTAATCAAAGCTTTTAAAGTTTGAATCTGTTTTTTTCTATGAGAAAGTTGATTTCTTAATTTTGCTATATATTCTTCCTGTTCCAACATAGTATAATATTTA
The DNA here is from genome assembly GCA_964445785.1 of uncultured Nautiliales bacterium. Taxonomy (GTDB): domain Bacteria; phylum Campylobacterota; class Campylobacteria; order Campylobacterales; family Nautiliaceae; genus Nautilia. The sequence continues at coordinate 37,005 of CAYULY010000001.1, read as the reverse complement.
AAAAAAGCATCCACGGCTCCCCCTAATCCCACCGCTAAAATCAGTATAATCAAAATTCCACTATGTGTCTTATAAAAAGGTATAGGTCTAGGGAAAATAGAAAAATTCTCTTTTTCGTTTTTATAATGTTTGGAGTTGTAAACCACAGCGGTATAATCAAAACTATCATAATCCGTTTTTACTTTATATTCTCTAAATTCAACTCCGCTTAAATTCCAAAACTCCTTATATTTTTCAAAAAGTCCCTTAATATTAAAAGGTGAATAAAAAAACATTCTTTCTATATTATCCACTTTATAATAACTACTTGCATAACTTAAAAGATGATTAACCTTCATAAAAAACTGAGAAAAAAAAGATTCCACTATTTCAAATTGAACCTTTTCTTCATAATTTTGAACGTCCAAACCTTTTTCTTGGAGCAAAGAAACAGTATCTTTTAGACTTAAATTAAGTTCTTTGGCTAAAGTCTCTAATTTATTCAAACTTTTTACAAATATAAACTCCCCATCTACAAAACAACTTAAAAAAGCATCTTCTTCATTAAAAAAAATAAAAACATCTCTTTTTTTAGGCAATTTAGATATATCGTAATACGCTTCGAATACAAAAGGTTTAAGAGTTATGAAATCTATAAATTTATAAGTTTTTAAATACTCTTCATACTCTCTTTTTAAAACCTCCATATCTACAATAAAAGCTTCGACATTATAAAAATCTTCATACTCTTTAAAAAAGAAATTAATTTTATAATCTTTAGTGTAATCCAGAGAACCTTCGGTAAAAATATACTTTTCAGCTTCTATTTCCAACATATCTTTATCTAAGTTTTTCGGAAGTTTAAAAGTTATATTAAAAATATACTTATATTTTAAAGCAGAAGTTACAACACCTTTTTCAAATCCGAAATCCTTCCTAACAACTCTACCGTTTTCATTTACATAAATTTTATCCTTAGCAAGATAAACTATTTTCACTTTTTCACCTTATTTCTCCAGTTAAAGGATAGAGAGTTATATTTTCCTCGTGTTTTTTATATTTTAGATTGAGAATTATAATCGTATCTACCAAATTTGTCAACTGTTCATCGACATATCCGTCATATATTCTACCCAAATAATCAAAACAAATCTTATTTCCATTTTTTAATCCCGAAACAATCGATATATCGGATTTAAAAGTATAATGTATTTTATCACTTATATTATCTTCCTTATTAAGCCAAGTTTTATTAATTTCCAAACAAGTATAATTATTTTCACCCGTATAATAATACCCCAAAGCATTCGATTTTTTTTGCATTATTTTCATTTTTAACATCTGTTTATCGGAAGTAAAAGTTTCATCCGGTAAAAATTCAAGGCCACTTATCATTAAAATAATTCCTATTACTAATACAAAAATAAGTTCGATTAAAGTAAAAGATTTCTTCATTTAAGGCCTTTGTAAACTTACTTGAGAGAGTCTTATCTTTTTGCCACCTAATAAAGTTTCATTTCCCTCGACAACTATTTTCAATAAAACATATCCGTGAGATTTATCGGTTTTTATTTTTTTAGTCAAACTTCCGCAAGGACAATCGCTCATATCATAACAATAATATCTAAGTACTGTTACGTTAGCTTCAAATTTTTTATTTTCATCTACAAAATGCATTTTAGTCAAACAATTATTATTCTCTTTTCTGTTATAACCCTCTATAGCTAAAAGAGCATTTTCGGTAACACTTTGCATAAATAACTCCGCCCTTTGTTGTAAATAAGTATCACTAGCATGTTTAACGCTTATAAAAGCTACTTTAACAACTACCACCATTAACGTAGAAACCAAAAGTAAAATAATAATAGCCGAAATTAAACCGAATCCTTTTCTCAAAATGCCACCTTCTGTTTTGAAACTGAAATATTAATATCCCCTTTAGATTTAAAAAGTTCTATTTTTAATTCTAAATGAGAATTTACTTTTTTAACTTTAAAAGACCTAACGTTATGAGCAAGTACCGTTACATTTCCATCTGGAGTACCTTTATTATCCGCACAAAAAGTTTTTCCTAGCCAAGGTCTGTAATTATAAAATAAAACTAAAGTATTATTATCTTCTTGTGATAAATTTATATCTTTACAATTATTAAACAAAGAAGAATTCAAATCTTTAACCAAAGCCACGGCATAAGCACTTTCAGCTAAATAAAATTTCTCATAAATATTTCCATGAGTAAAATTATTAAGAGTTAAATTCACATCTCCTCCACCAGATGAATTTTTCTCAAACGTAAAAAGATACTCATGTTTATGGCCGTGCCACCCAAAAGAATCATTATAATCGCTTAGAGCCTCTTCATCTCCCCTATCGAAATTTCCAGCAAAAATAATAGCGGTACTTTCGTTTAAATCTCTAGTAAGAGGATGTTTAAATTTATTGTTTATAACCTCCTGAACAAAAGAGTAATTAAAATCCAAACAAGATATAGTTTTACTGTCTCTATCACTACCATACAAATCCACAAAACCGCTTAAATTTCTATCCACCATAGCATCTTTAGCATATCCTATCCATTCCAAAACTGTATAATTATTATCATCTTCTATAAAACCTATATATTTAAAATCGTGTTTTATAGGGTCATATCCTATAACGCTAATAGGTATTCTACTATATAAAATACCGCTTAATTCATCCAATACTTGCTGAGAAGAAAATTCAAATTTTGAAGTCTGTTTTACCAAATAATTTCTTAAATAAAGCTTACCTATAATTTGAAATCCTCCTATTAAAACGAAACTTAAGATAACTATAACAAAAATAATTTCTATTAAAGTAAAAGATTTCCTCATTATTTTTACCATCTCACACTCTCTATTCTTATATGTCCTATATTAGCACTATAATAATTTACCGAAGAAACATTATTCCCGTTTTGAGAAACAACTATATATATTCTTTTAATATTAGTCTTATTATTATCCGATACAGAACTGAAATCGTAATCCAAAGAACCTTTTGCATAATCATAATTACTTTTATTCCATTCTCCGGTATATCCTACTTTTATATAAAGAGAGTAATAAGTTCTTCCGTATAAAGAAGTATTTTCTTCTACTCCATTATACCCTTCTATATAATCATATTCTCCATTTTTATTAGTGGGAATATAACTTTCACCTATATTGTTTAAACAATTCCTACTACCTTTAAAACCTCCTATTCTATATCCATTCGAAGCATTACAATCAAGCACATATTTAGGAGGCTCGTTAACAACTAAAATATCATCTGAATTAGTATTATTTTCATCATACTCTTTTAAAGAAATATCCATAATTTTTCCCATCATATTAAACATAGAATCTTCTCTTTTCGAAAATTCCAAAGCCTTATTACTTACGTAAATTATTCTAGGAATCACAGTAAAAACCGCCCCTATAATAATAATAGTAAAAATAAGTTCTATTAACGTCAATCCTTTTTTAATTTTCCGTCTCCTTTTGAGAAATTAATACATCCTCTATCATTTCATCCAAATCTCCGTCCAATATATCGTCAACTTTCGAATAAGCTTTATTACTTCTATTATCTTTTACCTGCTGATAAGGAAATAAAACATAGCTTCTAATCTGATGTCCCCAGCCCATTTCGTCTTTTGATTTTCCTTCTTCTTGTGCTTTTCTTTTTTCAAGCTCAAGTTCGTAAAGCTTAGATTTTAGCATTTTAAACGCCATTTCTTTATTTTTATGTTGGCTTCTGTCAGTTTGACACCCCACAACAATTCCTGTTGGGATATGAGTAATTCTAACAGCACTTTCAGTTTTATTTACATGCTGTCCTCCAGCCCCGCTCGCACGAAACACATCTATTCTTATATCTTTCGGATCTATTTCTATTTCTATATCGTCATCAATTTCCGGTGAAACTTGTACGGAAGCAAAAGAAGTGTGACGTCTTCCGGCACTATCAAATGGACTTACTCTAACAAGTCTGTGAATTCCGTTTTCCACTTTTAAATATCCATAAGCGTTTTCACCTTTTACAAGAAAACTTACATCTTTAATTCCAGCTTCATCACCGGCTTGATAATCAAGTACTTCAATCTTCCAACCTCTTCTTTCAGCATATCTTAAATACATTCTATAAAGAATAGAAGCCCAATCGTGAGATTCCGTACCTCCAGCTCCAGGATGAATAGTAATAATCGCATTTTTAGAATCATTTTCATCACTAAGCATAACTTCAATTTCTAAATCCCTAATAACCTTTTTTAATTCCTTAACATCCTCAAAAACTTCATTTAAAGTCTCTTCATCTTCTTCCAAACGTGCAAGCTCGAACATATCTTTATTATCTTCTAAAGCACTCTTAGCTTTTTTATATTTTTCAAGTCTTCTCAAGATAGAATTTTTCTCTTTTTGCACTTTTGTACTCGTTTTAGGATCATTCCAAAATTCAGGAGAATTCTCAAGTTCTTCTATCTCTTTGAGTCTAGTTTCTAACTTTTCCGGTTTTAATATGGTTTTAATATTTTCAATCTTATTTTCAAGTTCTTTTATAAGCTCACTATATTCATAAGCGTCCATTACTATCCTTTTACCAGCACTTAAAATTTATTATATAATTTTACCAAAAAAGGTAGCTTATGAAAATTTTAAATTCTCCCAAAGAAGCTATAGAGTTTAGAAAAAAATTAAAAGGCTCTGTAGGTTTTGTACCAACAATGGGAGCACTTCACGAAGGACACCTTAGTTTAATCAACAAAGCAAAAAAAGAAAACGACTATGTAATAGTATCCATTTTCGTCAATCCAACTCAATTTCTTCCCGGCGAAGATTTAGAGAAATATCCAAGACGTCTTGAAGCTGACTTTGAAATATGCAAAAGAGCCGGAGTAGACGCAGTATTTACCCCAAATACAGAAAATATGTATTCAAAAGATGAAATTTTAATAAAAGCACCCAAAATTAAGGGGTATATCTTAGAAGGTTTTAACCGTCCAGGACATTTTGACGGGGTTTTACAAGTTGTAAACAAATTATTTCATATAACTCGTCCAACCCGTGCTTATTTTGGTAAAAAAGACGCTCAGCAGTTATATTTAATAAAACAAATGGTAAAAAATTTCTTTTTCGATATAAAAATAGTAGAATGCGAAACAAAAAGAGAAAAAGACGGACTTGCCCTATCAAGTAGAAACATATATCTAAACGAAGAAGAAAGAAAAAGAGCCTTAACAATAAGTAAAGCTTTAAAAAGAGCAGCAAAACTATCAATAAAAATCAAAGATACCGAAAAATTAAAAGAAGAAATGGTAAATATTTTAGATGTGGACGAACTTCAATACATCGCGTTCGTAGATAGAGATTTCAATTATATAAATGAAATAAAACCGAATAACACCATTATTTTAATAGCTGCGAAAATAGGAGATACAAGACTTATAGATAATATCTTTATCTAAAAATCTATCTAAAAATCTTTACTCCGGTTTTAGAAGTGTTACTTTCGGTTATATTTACCTCTGTACCATTAAATTCTCCACTTCCCACTTCTCCTTTTTCGTTATTCAAATTTTGCCAAGTAATAGTAAAACAAAAATGATTTAAACAAGAAGAGTCGTTTGAAATATTATATTCATCTCCAAATCTGGTATACCATAGCCATTTAAGATTAGGAGATAAAATATGCACAACTGCAAAATTTAAAGACGAATTAGTTCTTTTTATACCAAAAGTTATATTTCCATCTTTCACTTCCGATGCATTCACTTCCACATCGGTTATTACGTTAGAAGCGTTTCCATCCGATGAAACTACAATTTCCGAATCGCTTATATTTCCATCTATTCCATTATGATAAGAATTTTCATACCAATTAAAACCGTGTTCTTTTGTCGGAGGTTTTAAAGAATCACTTGAATTTTCATCGTACATAACAAAAGCAAAAGTTTTAGTTAACTCGTTACTTGAAGTCAAAATATCGTTCAAATCAAAAAAACCGTAATAAAACAAAGATTCTCCACTAATATCTTCAAACGATAAATTATTATCTTTATTCGTAATGTTAATATCATTAACAATCAATTTAAAAGGATTGGAAGGAAAAGAAACGTTTCTATCAAAATTAATATAAAGCTTCAAAGTAGTAGAACCATTATTATCCGTAGTAAAATTACCTTCAGTATAATTAATCTCTACATTACTTAATATAGGCAACTGCATAAGAGACGAATTCTCTTCTTTTACATCTTCCAATACAAATCTAAAATAAGTGACATTGATATCTTTATTATAATAAGAAAGTTCGTAACTAATATTAACTTCAACATCCTTAGCATAACATTCTTCATTATAATTCTCAACGGTTTGATTATCCTCGTTTTTAGCACTGATATTTACATCCAATACCGCACTTAAATTTAAATCTTTATTTAAATAAGTAAATCCTCCGTTCGTATCATAATTACTCAAACTAGCATTAACATCAAAATGATGTACAACAAATTCGGTACTATTAACATCTTTCATAATTAAACGTTGAGAAATATTAGTATCGTCATTATCTATAAAAGCGAATTCACTTCCGTTCACTTCTTGAATAGTAAAATTAACATCCCCGACTTCTGGATATTTAAGAGTCAAATTCGCTTCTCCATCTATAAAATCTCCCCCGTCAGTCTTATTAATTTCTGCGGTTATACATTTAGAATTAGTATCGTTATATTCCAAATCTACACTATTTCCTCTAATATAAATCGTTTCGTTATAGTCTTTTACTTTATTTCCTTTTTTATCTAAAGCTTCTACGGTTACGTTAAATTCGCTTCCGGCTTTCACTTTAGAAGGAATAGTAACTATTTTAAATCTATAAGGTCTAATAGCAAAATCATCCGTAGAATTACTTTCATTCACATCGGGACTGCTATTTTGAGCGGCATGACCTTCAATATAAACCTCTACACATTTAACCGCCCTATTCACGGATAAATTATCATCATCTAGAGTCATACATCCCTTACTATTCGTATTACCGCAATTTTCACAAATAACTTTAGAACCTATCAAATCTCCGCTACATTCACTTTGATTACCTTCGGAATAATATAAAAATTCAACTTTAGTTACATTAGCTTCAACCGGATTTCCGTTCTCGTCCTTAGCCAAAATAGTAAGATTATAATCACTTCCGGCTATTTTCGTAGTAATATTATCGTCCCAATTATAACTAGCATTACATTCCCCTATATTAACATAATCAACGGCATTATAAACAGTAGCTATATCGCATATATAACAAATTCTCTCCCCTCCGTCCCAACTTTTAGAAGAATCTTCATTCTTCTCTATATAAGAAATCACATCTTTGCTTAAAGCTTTATTAAATACCTTAAACTCATCTATATTTCCGTTAAAATAATAATTACCATATTCTCCTCCTATTATATTCTCAGAATTACCGGTATTAACTATTCCAGATACGCTTTTACTAGCATCCAAATTTCCATCTATATAAATCTTCATTGTATTTCCGTCATATGTTACGGCTATATGATGCCACTTCGTATCAGTAATGGAAGTGTTCGAATATAAATATTCTTCAGTTCCGTTAATACTTAATTGAAACAAAATCTTATTCTCTTTCAGACCGTTATTATAATACCCTTTTTCCGTATATCTCAAAGCGTTAGCCCACGTCTGATTGGTAAATATATTTTCCAATCTATAACTATTTCCTACATAATTAGGATTTGTTATTTTTATCCATCCCATATAAGTTAACGTTTTTTTAAGAGTTAAAGAATTACTTGCCGGTACTTTTACATATTCTTTATTAAGTGCTTCGAAAAGTCCGCTTCTACACAACACTCCCGTTTTTACCGTATTAGCTCCGTTTACAGCAGTTCCGTTATTTTCCTCTTGAGTATCTCCCACTTCATAATCTTTTCCTATCCATCTACACTCGTCCATTCTCCATTCTGCAACCAAACCGATACAATTATGAGGACATTTTTTCAAAAACTCACTATCCCATATAGCACAAGTTATTTTATCAGTATCATCACAAGTTAAATTACCGTCTCCGTTAATATCGTTAACTCCCAACCAAAAGTTACCATTCCAACTATGGGTATTATATTTACTGCCATTATCATAAGCATAATTACCGTTATTAAAAGAATAAAAGCAGTTATTGGTTATATTTATATCATAATTGTTACCATCTACATAAATACCGTAATTAGTTTGTAAAGAAGAGTTATTATCTATACAATTGGAATAAATTAACGTATCTTTAATATCGCTACCGATATATATCACGTCTTTGGAATCAGTTTTTAAATGAGAAGAATTTATCTCCATATTCGTAGCGGTTACCAGATAAACGGCATAATCGTCACTACTAGTTATATTAGAATCTTTTATATAAAGATTTTTTGCTGATGCTTTTTTATAAAAAATAATTCCACCCCTGCTTTCGGAATCCAAAGAAGAATTATCGACAAAAACGTTATCATAAGCGTCATCTCCAAAATAGATATTAGAATTATCAGCACTTAATTTAGAATTTTTAATATAAGTTTTATTTGAAGTTTCATTAAAATAAATATTATATCTACTATCGCTAGATAATTCGGAATCGCTAATAATAACATCCCCATTTACAACACCATTACAATAAATATTGGTTCTATCGGAAGATAATAAAGATTTATCTATATAAATCCCTTTTGATTCGTTTTCAAAATCCACGGTATAACCATTAGGAGCTTTTAATACAGAATTCGAAACATTTAAATTTTCTTGCATATCTCCACCAAAATATATAGCATCTAAAAAAGAAGCCGAAATATTACTATCTTTAATGCTCAATTTATTAGCATCATCTCCTTTAAACTTCAATCCTCCACTACCAATTAAAGAACTATTAGAAATATTCATATCCGCATAAACGGAATCGTTAAAAGAAAACACATTATCGGATTGAGCATAAATATTACTATTTTCAACAATTATAGGACCGTTTACGTTTCCATATATGTATAAAGCATTTTTAGAACTAGCATTTATTTCAGAATCAGATATCAAATTCGCCGCGGAATTGGAATTTAAATTTCCTCTTATATAAAATCCATAATCATCAACGGTTACATTCGAATCTCTAAGTTCAAAATATCCGATATCTCCTTTGCCCACATATACTCCCGACCTTTGAGAAAAGAGCAAAGAAGAAGTTATATTAATATCTTTATAAACGTCTCCTCCGTAAATATATAAAGCATTTCTATAAGAAGTAATTTTACTATTTACGATATTAATCGTATCTGCGTTTTTATCTACTTCTATTCCATCATTGGAAGTTGAATTCAATTCACTATTTATAATATTTAAAGTCTGATAAATACTCCCTAAAAGCTTTACACTTTCCTTCTTGGACGTTACTTTACTATCTGTTATATTAAAATCTTTATTAATATTACCAGAAAAATAAAATCCGCTTTTAGAATCGCTGGAAATAATGGTTTTTTCTATATTTAAATATCCGTTTACATTATCATCCACATAAAAAGCGTTATCATCTACGGAAATATTAGCATCATACATTTTTACATTTCCGTTTAACGCTCCCATTATATCAATACCATCATCTGAAGAAGAAGTTAAATTAGAATCTTTTATAATTACATTGCTTCCGGAACCGTTTATATAAATAATTTCTCTACCCGCTTGAAGAGTCGAATTTTCTATATCCAAAAGAGTATAAAGATTTTTAACAAAAACTATTTGCTTTTTAGCTTTCAAAATAGCGTTTTTTATAATTATTTTCGTCATACTTATATTTGCTTTTATACAATTTCCCAAAGTACTTTCAATATAAATTCCGTCTATATAAATATCATTACCACCCTTTAAAACAATAGGTTTACTGGCTGTCCAATTAACATCCGTAGGTTTTTGAACGTTAGCCGCCGCTACGAAACTCAAACTTTTATTTAAAATAATATCATCACTATAACTTCCCTTACATATTTTAATAGTATCCCCGTAATAAGAGTTATTAACCGCATCGGTAATATTAGAATAAGTCTTATCTCCGCTTTCACATCCTCCGTAACATCCCAAAGGCGTACAAACCGCGTTACTATCCACTATAATAGTTTGAGCGGCAAAAACATAAAACGCACTCAAAAATAAAAATAAAATTTTTTTCATTTTAAACTCCTTTAACCCCTAATAAACAAATAATTAAACCGTATAACAAGGGCATTACAATTCTTAACGTTCCTTTAAAATACCTAAAAAATTGATAACAAACCCAAAAAACGAATATGTTTATCATAACAAAAAAAACATACTTTCCAAAATAATCCAAAGTAGGAATCAAAAAAAAATCCAATTTAAAAATTCCGGCACCCACTAATAAAAAACTTAAAATCAAACTTATTTTTTCCATTTTTACCTTTCATTTGATACTTATAAAATATCATTTGATACTTATAAGATATCGGTCGGATTTTATTATAATATTTTTTTTGATAAAATTCAATCAAAAAGGACTTATTTGAAAAAGCTATACTTAGCATCTCTTGGATGTGTGAAAAACTTAATAGACAGCGAAGTAATACTTGGAAAATTAAAAGACTATTCCCTTACCCAAAATCCTCAAGAAGCGGACGTAATAATCGTAAATACCTGTGGTTTTATAAACCCAGCAAAAGAAGAATCGATAGAAACAATCCTCGAACTTGCAAATGAAAAAAAAGAAAACGCCCTTTTAGTGGTAACCGGATGTTTTAGCGAAAGATATAAAGAAATTCTCCCAAAAGAACTACCCGAAGTAGATATATGGAGTGGAGTTGGGGATTTTGACAAAATAGACACTCTTATAAAAGAAAAAAAATCTCAATTTTCTCCCAAAGTTTTTCTTATTCATAACGAAGAGAGAATAATTACCGGCAGCAGCTACCACGCTTATATAAAACTTAGTGAAGGATGTAATCAAAAGTGTGCATTTTGTGCCATTCCGAATTTCAAAGGAAAATTAAATTCAAGAGAAATACCGGAAATTATAGACGAAATTAAAAAATTAAAAGAAAAAGGTTTCAAAGACTTCTCCCTCGCAAGCCAAGATTCAAGCTCGTACCTTAGAGACAAAGGCGTTAAAGACGGACTTGAGAGGTTAATTGACGAAATAGACAAAATAGAAGGAATAACGGCAAGGATTTTATACCTATACCCGGCCACCACCACAAAAAGATTAATAAGAAAAATATTCGCTTCAACAAACGTTCAAAACTACTTTGATATTCCAATCCAACACATAACCCCTAAAATGCTAAAGATTATGAAAAGACCAGGAAGCGTTGACAAACTAAAATCACTTCTAAAAGAGATGAAAAAAGAGTTTAGCTTTATAAGAACTTCTGTTATAGTTGGTCATCCGGGAGAGAATGAAGAGGATTTTGAAGAGCTTAAAAAATTTATTAAAGAGTTTGAATTTGATAGAGTAAACGTATTTGCTTATTCTGACGAAGAAGATACGGCAGCATTTAAAAGAAAAGACAAACTACCTCAACAAATAATAGACAAAAGAACAAAAGAGATCGGAAAAATAGTAAAACAAACAACCAAAAAATCTCTCAAAAAATATCTAAACAAAACTATAAAATGCTACTTAGAGGGCTTAACCGAAGATGAACTCTTCTACAGCGTAAGACCGAAACTATGGGCACCGGAAATTGACGGAGATATTTTAATAAACGAAAGTGAAAAAGAAAATCTTAAAATCGGAAACTTATACGACGTAAAAGTAGAAAATTTAGCAGGAGACCAGCTCATTGGAAAAATCATCTAACCTACTAGCATTTTCAGCCGGAGTGGATTCAACGGCTCTGTTTTTTTGGCTGCTTGAACAAAACATACCTTTTGATATAGCAATAGTAAACTACCATACAAGAGAAACAAGCGATGAAGAAGTAGAATACGCCAAAACCCTAGCAAAAAAATACAAAAAAAATATATATATAAAAGACTGTTTTTTAAAAAAATTTTCCGAAAAAGAAGCCAGAGAATGCAGATACAGATTTTTTGAAGAGATAATAAAAAAACACAACTACAAAACCCTTATAACAGCTCATCAGTTAAACGACAGATTCGAATGGTTTTTAATGCAACTCTCAAAAGGTGCCGGTTTAAAAGAATTAATTGCTATGAAAAAATGGGAGGAGAGAGAAGGGTATAGAATATATAGACCCTTTTATGATTTATCTCGTGATGAAATTTTAACGTTTTTAAATAAAAAAAAAGTGAAATATTTCATAGATTCTTCAAATTTTGATAAAAAATACAAAAGAAATTTCATAAGACACGAATTTTCGGATAAGTTTATAAAACTTTTTAAAGAAGGAGTAAAAAAAAGTTTTGAGTATTTAGAAGAAGACTTAAACCTACTCTTTCAAAAAGACTGGCAAAAAAACAAAAAGCTCTATAAATTCAAAAAAACTTCTCCGAAAATAGATATAAAAAAAGTGGATTTAATTACCAAAGAGTTGGGAATCATTATGACAAAAGCTCAAAGAAACGAAGTTATAAAAACCGATTTTTCATGTGTTATTCAAGGAAAAATCGCTATAGACTCAAACAAAAACGAAATTTTTATCTCCCCTTATGTAAAAATGACAATGCCAAAAGAGTTTAAAGAAAAAATGAGAAAATTAAAAATACCTTCGAAAATCAGAGGATATGTCTATAAAGAGAATATTACTCTCTGAGAGTCGCTATTAATCTTTTCGGTTTTAAAACAAGACCTAAAGCCTCTTCAATACTCCTACAAACCACATCGGCGTTTAATAAACTCTTTACACTTGTCCCCTCATCTTCAATTACACATACTCCAACTTCAGCCACTTTTAACATCAATGAGTCGTTACTTCCGTTTCCAACAGCAAAAACATTTTTTAAAGATTTTACAAACTCCTCTTTTTCTTTCGTATGATTTGAGGTTTTTAAAATTTGAAGCTTTACTTCACACTCTTTTAAATTCTCCTTAGCACTTCCGTGAGTATCGGCAGTTATTACAAAAATTTCAAAATCTTTTAACTCTTTTAAAATCTCTTTTACGCTATCTTTTACTTTTCCGTCCTTTGCTATAGTCCCGTTATAATCCAAAACTATATATTTTATCTCTTTTATCCCGACATTCGGTATTTCTATTTTCATTTTCTTCCTTTTTCGTGCCAGACACTTACAAGCAAATGGTGGTCGCAGCTGGACTCGAACCAGCGACCCCTACCGTGTCGGGGTAGTGCTCTACCAACTGAGCTATGCGACCTTCTTTGAAATTTTATCAAAAAAATAATAATATCCAAACATTAAAATGCTAAAATTTATACAAACATCGGCAAAATTAAAAATAGCAAAATTAAAAAAACAGTGCCAATACACATAATCAACCACTCCTCCTCTTATAAACCTGTCCAAAACGTTAGAAAAAGCCGCAGCAAATAAAATTGCACTAATTATCGGATGCCTAACAAAAATTTTCTCTTTATAAAAAACATACCCTAAAAAAGCTATAAGCCCTAGCTGGATATATTTTAAATATTCTCCCAAAAATACAAACATGGAAAAAGCCACACCCTTATTAATTGCAAGTATCAAAGAAATACATTTACTATTCCACTCAAAACCGTTTAAAAAGAGATGCTTCAATCCCTGGTCTATAAACAAAACAATCAAAAAAACAATTAAAAATTTAACCGTTTTCATTAAGAAAGCTTTGCTTTAAAAAATTCTCTTAATCTATTTAAAAGCTCTTTTGCTTTTTTTTCTTCTCTACCTTCAACTAAAAGTCTCAGTTTATTTTCGGTTCCCGAATATCTTACTAAATGTCTATAACCCTCTTTTTCAACCGAATCTAAAAGTTCTTTTGCTCCTTTTATCTCTTTTAAAGGGGTTTTTGAAGAGACTATTACATTATCCTGTACTTGTGGATAAAGCTCAAACAAATCAAAAGCTTCCCTCGCCTTTTTCCCACTTTCTATTAAATATGCAACCGCTTGAAGTGCACTTACAAGACCATCCCCGGTTTTTGCATAATCACTGAATATTATATGTCCAGACTGTTCACCACCGAAATTTAAATCTTTTTCTTTCATAACTTCAAGGACGTATTTATCCCCCACCTGACTTCTGTAAACTTTAATTCCATATTTAGTCAAAAAATCCTCCAACGCCCCGTTACTCATAACGGTAACTGCAATTCCAGAATTTTTAAGTTTGTTTTGTTTATGAAGATGATAAGCCAAAGAGCCTAAAAGCTTATCCCCGTTAACAATATTTCCCTTCTCATCCACAACGACCAATCTATCGGCATCCCCGTCAAGTGCAAACCCTATATCAGCTCTATATTCTATAACTTTTGAGGCTAAAAACTCCGGATGCATAGCTCCTGCGTTTTGGTTTATATTAAATCCGTCCGGCTTATTGTTAATAGTAATAACTTCGGCTCCAAGTTCACTAAAAATAGTAGGAGCCACTTTATAAGCAGCCCCGTTTGCGGCGTCTATTACGATTCTAATTCCGTTTAAATTTAGATGTTTAGGAAAAGAAGATTTAATATGAACTATATATCTTCCGATAACGTCGTCTATTCTTTTGCTTTTTCCTATCTCTTTTTCGATTTTAAACTCAAAATTGTCTTTAAAAAATGTATCTTCTATCTTTTTTTCCACTTTATTTGAAAGTTTATTTCCCTCGCTATCAAAAAATTTAATTCCATTATCATAATAAGGATTATGCGAAGCACTTATCATTATTCCACCGTCACACCTCATATCTTCCGTCAAAAACGCAACTGCCGGAGTTGGCATAGGTCCTATTTGAATAACATCAAACCCTATTGCAGTAAGCCCACTTACAAGGGCGTTTTCTATCATATATCCGCTTCTTCTTGTATCTTTTCCAACTAAAATTTTACCTGTTTTTTTATCTATACTTTTACCAAAAGCCATAGCAAGTTTTAACGCCAAAATAGGAGTCAAAAACTCTCCAGCTTTTCCTCTAACCCCGTCCGTTCCGAATAGTTTCATATGTTTCCTTTAAAAAAAGAAATATTTATTTGCAAATTTTACCAAATTTTTATAAAATACGCTTCAAAAAAGGACATAAATGGCAAATACAAAGTCAGCTCAAAAAAGAATCAGACAAACTAAAAAAAGAACTGAAAGAAACAGATACTACAGAACAAGAATCAAAACTATCACTAAAAACGTAGAAAAAGCAGTAGCTGAAGGTAACTACGAAGCGGCTCTTGAAGCGTGGAAAGTTGCAAATAAAAAATTCCAAGGTTACATCAATAAAGGTATTCTTAAGAAAAACACAGCAAGAAGAAAAATTTCAAGACTTCACCATCTAATAAAATCAATCGAACCGTCAGCTTAATTCTTCTTTTTCTCTTTTTTCCTCTTTGTTATAATTCTAAAAATCTTCCATTAAAGGAATAAAATGTTACTTGAAAAATTAAAACCTTTCGTTGATAAATACAACGAAATCAATCAAATGTTAAGCTCACCGGAAATTACACAAGACATAAAAAAAATGACAAAACTATCTCGCGAAGCAAGAAGTCTTGAGCCTATAGTTGAAAAAGCAAAAGAGTATGAAAACCTAATCCAAACGATAGAAGAAGCAAAAGCTATGCTTGACGACCCGGAAATGGCGGAACTTGCGAAAGAAGAACTTAAAGTTGCCGAAGAAAAGCTTCCTACGCTTGAAGAAGAGATTAAAATACTACTTCTTCCAAAAGACCCGAATGACGATAAAAACATATTCCTTGAAATAAGAGCCGGAACCGGAGGGGACGAAGCGGCACTGTTTGTGGGGGATTTATTAAAAGCTTATTTAAGATACGCCGATAATAAAGGCTGGAAAGTCGAAATAGTAAGCGAAAGCAAAAACGACGTAGGCGGATATAAAGAGATTATTCTTTTAATAAAAGGTGAAAACGTCTATTCACGCTTAAAATATGAAGGTGGAACTCATAGAGTACAAAGAATCCCTGCAACGGAATCCCAAGGAAGAATTCACACTTCTGCAGTAACGGTAGCCGTAATGCCAGAAGTTGACGATGTAGATATAGAACTTGACCCAAAAGACATTAAAATAGAAGTAATGAGAGCCGGAGGAGCTGGAGGTCAGCACGTAAACAAAACCGAAAGTGCCGTTAGAATGACTCACATTCCAACCGGAATTACAGTTTCAATGCAAGATGAAAGAAGTCAACAAAGAAACAAAGAAAAAGCTCTTCAAATTCTTAAAGCAAGAGTATACGAAAAACTTGAAAACGAAAGATTAGCGGCAATCGGAGAAGCCAGAAAAAACCAAGTAGGAAGTGGTGATAGAAGTGAAAGAATCAGAACCTATAACTACCCTCAAAACAGAATCACAGACCATAGGATAGGACTAACTCTTTACAGACTCGAACAAATTATGAGTGAAGGGCTTTTTGACGAAATAATAGACCCTCTAATTGCCCATTACCAGGCGGAAGCCTTAAAAGAAGCCGGATTATAATCCTTAGCTTCTTAAATAATCTCTTAAAATCTTAGAATGGTCAAAGACCAACTCATCCCACGGAATGTCTTCAAGTTTTACAACAGAAGCCTCTTTGGCGTCATCTCCGGCTTTTGGCAAACTGTCAGCCCTGCATACAAAAACACAACTTACACTGTGAAGTCTGGTGTCTCTTTTAGGATCTGAATAAACTCCTAATAGTTTTTCAATTGTTACATCAACACCTATTTCCTCTTTCATTTCTCTTTTTAAAGCATCTTCAACCGTCTCTCCCCTATCCACAAAACCTCCCGGAAGTGCAAAGCCTAAAGGAGGATTTTTTCTTTTAATAAGTACTATTCCACTAAATTCGGGATTAAAAATTTTTACAATTCCGTCAACAGTTAAATAAGGCGTAAGTGGTGGCCACATCGAATATCCTTTTTGTTTATTGTACTAAATTTTTAGGCTTTTTGATATAATGTGAAAAAAGGAAATTAAATGAAAGCACCTGAATTTTGTCTTCCCAATCAAGATAATGTCGAAATTTGTTTAAGGGATTTAAAAGGAAAATGGATTGTCTTATATTTTTATCCAAAAGACAATACCCCTGGATGTACCACGGAAGCAAAAGAGTTTAGCGAACTTTTGGATGAATTTGAAAATTTAGACGCTATTGTAATAGGCATAAGCCCGGATTCTCCTAAAAAACACTGCAATTTTATAGAAAAACACGATTTAAGCCTAACGCTTCTTAGCGATGAAAATAAAGAAGTGTTAAAAGCATACGGAGCGTGGGGCAAAAAAAAGATGTACGGAAAAGAGTATGAGGGAGTTATTCGCTCAACTTTCATAATAGACCCTAACCAAAACATAGTAAAAGAGTATAAAAACGTAAGAGCAAAAGGACACGCCAAAAAAGTTTTCGAAGATTTAAAAAACTTAAAGGAGAAAAAATGAAAAAACTACTGTTAATTTTAAGCTTAATTACTTTTTCACTAGCAAATAACATCTCAATTATTCCTATAGAAAAATCAAACAAACCAAAAATAAAATACAAAGGATATGCTACAACTTCTGATAAAACCCTATTTTTTTTAACAAGATACAACGGAGAAAGTATTACCGACCCAGCTAAAATCACAAAAATGAAAGATGAATTAAAAAGAAATTTATGCTCCTTAGCAACTTTAAAAACAAAAGTAGCAAACGGCTATAAAGTAGAAATTATTTATATTTATGATAATCTTATTTTCAGGGTTTTAATTAACAGCTGCAATTAAAAACCGTATCTCTTCATAGCGGCCGCTGCTTCTTTTTTTAACTCTTTTTCTTTCATAACTCTACGTTTATCGTGAAGTTTTCGACCTTTTGCCACGGCAATTTCAAGCTTTGCACGGTTACGGTTGTTAAAATAGATTCTAAGAGGCACAAGAGTATATCCCTTTTCACTCGTATATCCTGCAAGTTTTGCAATTTCTTGCTTATGCAAAAGAAGTTTTCTAGGTCTTTTTTCATCGTGTCTAAAAGCAGAATAAGTCGTATCAAGATTACTTATATGCCCCTGAAGCCACCAAACCTCTCCGTCTTTTATTCTTACGTAAGAATCTTTAAGATTAACTCTACCTTCTCTTAAAGCTTTAACCTCACTTCCTTTTAATTCAATTCCGGCTTCATATTTATCAAAAATATCATAATCGTGATACGCTTTTCTATTTGTTGCTACAACTTTCACTCTCTTCTCCTTTAGCGATAAATAGTGTCCCACCTTTATGAACGCCTTTTAAAAACGCCCTTACATCCGATAAATCAAACCCGCTTGTTAAAAACATAGATTTGCCTCTTTCCATTAAAAATTTAGCGGCTTTTAGTTTTGTAACTATACCTCCCGTTGCAAACTCGTCATTTGGGTTACACTCCTGCTTTAGCCATTCATCTTTTATTTCGTTTACCACTTTTAAAGGTTTTGCGTTTTTGTTTGTTTTGGGATTATCCGTATAAAAAGCGTCAATATCACTAAGTATTATAAGCATATCAGCATCAAAATAGTAAGTCACATAAGCACTAAGCTGGTCGTTATCTCCAAACAAAATCTCTTCGACACTCACGGAATCGTTTTCGTTTATAATCGGAATAACTTTATTTTCAAGCAAAACATTTATCATTTTTTTTGCGTTTTCAGTTCTTTTTCTACTATCAAAATCAGCTGCCGTTACCAACACTTGAGCCACAATCACATTATACTTATGAAATCTCTCTTTATACTCTTTCATTAAAAGGGGCTGTCCTATAGCCGCTAGGGCTTGTTTATTTTCTAAGCGACTTTTATCAAGCTTACATCTTGTATACCCGGCACCCACAGCCCCACTACTTACAAGTAAAACTTCATAATCTCCGTTTAATTCGCTAAGCAGTTTTACAATTTCATCAATTCTACCGCTTAACTTTCCGTTTTCATATAAAGTAGCGGTACCTACTTTAAAAACTATTCTCTTCATCACTTTTTCTTTTACTTTTTTCCACTAAATCGAAAAGTGCAAATTTAAGTGGGTCTATGTTAATATTTGCAACCGAACTTATAGGAAGTACAAACGTTTTTTCACTAAAATGACAAGGCAAATTAGGGTCAGCTTTAAATTTAGACTCAGTTTTTTTAATATCCAACTTTTCAAAAAACTCTTCTATTTTTTCAACTTCAACACTATCACATTTACTCAAAGCTATAGCATAAGGTCTTGTAAAAAGCTCTTCGCTATACTCTTTTAACTCTTTTTGAAGAGTTTTAAACTGATATACCGGGTCTCTATAAGAGCTTAAATCAATCATATAAAGAATAGTAGAGGTTCTTTCTATATGCTTTAAAAATTCAATCCCAAGCCCTTTTCCTTCGTGGGCTCCTTCAATAATTCCGGGAATATCTGCCATTACAAAGCTTCTATATTCATCAATTCTCACAACACCCAACTTTGGAGTAAGAGTTGTAAATTCATAGTTTGCAATTTCCGGTTTTGCGTTACTAAGAGTGCTTATAAGAGTCGATTTTCCGGCATTCGGAAACCCTACAAGCCCTACATCTGCTATTAATTTAAGCTCCATTATAATCTCAAGCTCTTTTTCATCTTCTCCCGGTTGAGCATATCTAGGAGTCTGATTTCTAGGGCCTCTAAAGTGCCAGTTACCAAGTCCTCCCCTTCCACCTTCAAGTAAAACTTTTCTCTCACCGTCTTCTTTCATATCAAGTAAAACTTCTCCTGTATTTGCATCTTTTATAATAGTCCCCGGCGGTACTTTAAGAATTAAATCTTCTCCGTTTGCACCGTGTTTTTTTCTACCTTCTCCCGGTCTTCCGTTTTTAGCTTTTAAAAGCTTTCTTCCTTTATAATGAGATAAGGTATTGGTATTTTTATCGCATACGACAATTACATCCCCACCTTTTCCTCCGTCTCCTCCGTCAGGCCCACCTTTTACTACAAATTTTTCACGCCTAAAACTAACACACCCTTGGCCACCTTTTCCGGATTTTACACGCAATTTTACATTATCTACAAACATTCATACTCCTAAATTTAGTCTTTAATATTAATTAAACTAACTGAACATTAAGCACTAAATATAAAAGTATTTTATCAAATTATGAGTGAAAAATGAGGAAAAAGAGGGGAAATTAATTGTTTTCTACCGGATAAACAGAAACTTTTTTTCTTTGTTTATCTTTAATTTCGAATTTTACGTATCCGTCAATTAAAGCGTAGATTGTATGGTCTTTACCCATACCGACATTATTACCAGGATGAACTTTAGTTCCTCTTTGTCTGATAATAATATTTCCAGCTCTTACGAACTCTCCTCCGAATTTTTTAACGCCAAGTCTTCTACCGGCAGAATCTCTGTTATTTTGAGTTGACCCTTGTCCTTTTTTATGTGCCATTTCTTCTCCTTAAATTATGCTATGATTTCTTTAATCACAACTCTAGTAAAATCTCTTCTAAAGCCTCTTTTTTTCTTAGAGTCTTTTCTTCTTCTTTTTTTGAAAACGATAACTTTTTTACCTCTTCCGTGATTAATAACTTCCGCTACTACTTTAGCACCGTCTACAAGAGGTGTTCCTATTTTAGTATCATCACCTTTTACAAGTAAAACTTCGTTAAATTCAATACTTGATTTAGGCTCAACACCTTCGATTCTATCAAGTTCTAATACGTCTCCGACGTTTACTTTATATTGTTTTCCACCGTGTTTAATAACTGCATACATTGTGTTAACCCTTTATTGGTTTTTTAGGATGAAATATTACCCATAGTTTCTTAAAATAAACTTAAATTAAGATTTCTTTAAGCTTTATTCAACAAATGCAACGCATTCTATTTCAACTTTAGCTCCCTTTGGAAGCTCTTTAACAGCAACCGTACTTCTAGCCGGTTTATGAGAAAAATACTCTCCATAAACTTCATTTACCGCCACAAAATTATTAATATCATCTAAAAAAATTGTGGTTTTTACAACATTTTCTATTTTTGCCCCGGCTGCTTCAAGTACTGCTTTTAAATTCTCACACACCTGTTTTGTCTGGGTTTTTATATCAGCGTCTAAAAACTCCCCATTAGGCGTTAAAGCTATCTGACCGGAAGTATAAATAAAACTCCCGACCTTTATAGCTTGAGAATAAGGCCCTATAGCTTGAGGGGCGTTATTTGTATGAATTTTTTCCATTTTCTCTCCTTTGTAAAGTTTCTTTGGCAAAATATCTACCGATTTCAATAAGTTCTAAAGCCCTGTGAAACTCATACCATTTGGCACTGCTTTTAGGTATCTTTATTTCGATATCGGGCTTATATTCGGCTTGTCGATATCTGAAAATCGCCTCCATCATTAAATTAATAGATAAATTCGCATTATCTTCTTTCTCATCAAACATTTTATCAAAAATAGTATTTAGAATAGTAACTTTTTTTCTTTTTTCATATTCTAATTTCAAATCCATCTCCCTATTTTCCCCATACAAATTAACAGCTATAATCATATCACTAAAATCACTCATAACAGGAGCTACGGGCATTAAATTTAAAACCCCTCCGTCTACAAGCCTCATATTTTTAAATTCAACCGAATCAAACACCCCGGGAATTGCAGAAGAAGCTTTTACCGCTTCCCATAAAGGACCTTTTTGAAACCAAACCTCTTTTCCTTTAT
Organism: uncultured Nautiliales bacterium; assembly: GCA_964445785.1. Classification (GTDB taxonomy): domain Bacteria; phylum Campylobacterota; class Campylobacteria; order Campylobacterales; family Nautiliaceae; genus Nautilia. The sequence goes on along the minus strand of CAYULY010000001.1, from coordinate 15,277 downwards.
TTAAATCCGTAGCGACAGCCGTAAATTTTATAGGCAAATCTTCTATGTAATAATTTCCGACTAATGATTTTATTTTGTTAAATATCTTTTCACTATCAAGCATAAAAGGGGATTTTAAAAATTTTAAAATATCGATAATATCAAGAGACTCCACCCACTCTTTATAAATATCAAGTTTTCCGCAAGCCTCCAAAGCTCCTATCAAAGCTCCCATAGAAGTACCGCTGATTGAGATTATTTCGTATCTTTTTTTTATCTCTTCAATAACCCCTATATGAGCATACCCTCTAGCACCTCCTCCACTTAAAACCAAAGAAACTTTCATTTAACCTCCAACGCTTTTACTCTAATACTTATTTCACTGTTTTGAATATTAAATTCATCTCCTTTTTTTATCTCTTTTAAAGAAATTCTTTTATTTCCTTTTACAACTTCTGCAAACCCTTCTTTTTCCCTATTTTTAGGATTTAAAGTCTCAAAAGCTTTTTTTAAATTCTTTATCTCTTTTTCTTTGTAACTCAATATCTCTTGCATTTTTAAGTCAAAAACTTTTTTTAAATTCTCAACTTCGCTTTCGTAGGTTTTTATTTTTATAACTGGAGAAAAACGGAAAAATTCATTTTTTAATCTCTCAAGCAAAGAAGTTTTATTTTTTAAAATATTTGTATAAAAGTTTTTAAACTCTTTTTTTAAAAGTTCACACTCTTGGAGTTTAATATCAAATTTTTTTAAAGGAGAAGCACTACTGATAAGCTCTTTTAAATGATAAAGTTCTTTTTCTTTTTTATTTAAAATATTAAAAAATTTTTCTCTAAACATACCCTCCATATCATCAAGGGTCATTAATATTTCGTTTTTATCCGGAAGGGCTATTTCCATAGCATTACTAGGAGTTGCCGCCCTTACATCGGCTACAAAATCACTGATTAAATAATCAATCTCGTGACCTACGGCAGAAATTATAGGGGTTTTAGCATTAAAAATAGCATCAGCCACCACTCTTTCATTAAAAGGCCACAAATCCTCCTTAGATCCTCCTCCTCTTCCTACTATAATTAAATCAAATCCTCTATTATCTTCAAAAATATAGCTATCTGCTTTTTTTATATTTTCTGCTATATCTTCAGCAGCATTTTCTCCCTGGACTAAAGTGTTAAAAAGATAAAACTTCGTCAAAAGCCATCTTTTTTTTGCAATTCTAAGCATATCCTGTAATGCAGCAGCCGTAGAAGATGTAACAATAGCCACTCTTTTTGGAAATTTCGGAAGAGGTTTTTTCCTGGATTCATCAAAGTACCCTAAAGCTTTTAACTCCTCTTTTAATTGTTCATAAGCCTTTTGTAAAGCACCTATTCCACTAGGTTCTATACTTTGAGCTATAATTTTATATTCACCCCTTGGAACATATAAACTCACAGCCCCGTAAACTACAACCTCCTCTCCCTCTTTTAACTTAAATTTCATTTTAGATAAATTACTTCTCCACATAGCACAATTAATAGAAGAGCTTTCATCTTTTAACGTAAAATATAAATGCCCAGAAGAATGATATACAACTTTACTAACCTCACCTTTTACCAAAACTATTTCAAAATGGGACTCCATTACGCTTTTTATCTGGTTATTAAGCTCACTAACACTTATAGCCCTCAATTTAATCCTTAACCACTCTTTTTATTCTAGGAGACATTTTTACCAAAATATCATAAGTAATCGTCTCAAAATTTTTAACAAACTCTTTTACATCATCAAAAACGACAACCTCTTTTTTAAATTCTCCTTCAACAATCATAGAATCCATAGAAATTTTTCCCAAAGCTTTTGCATCTTTTAATTTACATCCGTTTTTAAAATAAGGTATCCCATCTCCATATCCCACGTCTATTGTAGATATTGTAATATCTTTTTCGCTCATAAACATTTTATTATACCCGCATCCCTCTTTAGAGGGCAGTTTTCTAGAAGAGATGACATTTGCCCTAAGTTCCATAACCCCCTCATACCCTTCAATCCCTCCGTAAATCGCAATACCGGGACGTACATAATCAAACGTATGAGGCAACTTATTTAAAGCTGCAGAATTTGCCAAATGAAAATAAGGTTTATTTAAAGAGTACTTATTTACAAACTCCAAAACCTTCTCTTTTACTTCCAAAAACCTTCTATACTGGATAAAAGTATCGTTACAATCCTCATCACTGCAGCAAAAATGGCTAAAAACACCTTTTAAATCAAACTCTTTTTTTAAAATAATCTCCAAAGCCTCATCAACCTCATCCAAAGCAATTCCGTTTCTATGCATTCCGGTGTCTATTTTTAAATGAATATTCGGATGACGATTTTTTTTAAGTTGAGACAAAGAGTTTATCGCAAAAGAAAAATTCTTAAAACTACGTCCTGTGTGAGGAAAAAAAATAAGCACTTCTTTAAATAAATCTTTTACAACTTCAGCTTCATTTATATTTCTAACACAAACCTTTTTAATTCCGTACTCTTTTAAAAGTTTAGAAATAGAAATAATTCCATGCCCGTAAGCGTTATCTTTAATAACCGCTAAAATATTGGGGTTTATTGAAGAGATTTTATTTAGATTATTAAAAAGTCTATTTTTATGAAGATAAATAGTAGCCATTATAAGCCTTTTTAATTTATAGGGGAAGACCCCTAAAAGGAATTATTTAGATTTTAAAGGTTTAATTGCGTCAAACGGATTTTCAATTACTCTATGTCTGTCAACTACATAAGGGATAAGTGCAACTTGTCTAGCTCTTTTAATAGCTTTAGTTACCATATCTTGATGTTTTTTACAAGTACCTGTAAGTCTTCTTGGCATAATTTTATATCTTTCGGATAATGAATATTTAATTAATTCAAGGTCTTTATACCCGATGTAATCTACTTTCATTTCGCAATATTTACATCTTTTTTTCCCGTATTTTTTCTTTGGATCTGCTGCCATTGTTTATCCTTTAAAATGGTATTTCTTCGTCATCTATATCAATTGACGGAATGTTGTTTTGTTGTTGTGATTGTTGCATCTGTGGCTGTGGTGCCGGTTGTGGTTGCTGATAATTAGTTTGTTGATAACCACTATTATCTTCGACACTCGCTTTTGTTTCCATAAACTGCACTTTTTCAGCTACGATAGAATGTTTTGAGCGTTTTTGACCTTGAGCGTCTACCCATTGGTCTAAAACCAATCTACCCTCAATTAAAACTCTTCTACCTTTTCTAAGATATTGATTAGCTACTTCCGCACTTCTACCGAATACCGTAATATCTATAAACATTACTTCCTGTTTATTCTCACCTGTTACGCTATCCTTATAGGTTCTGTTGGTCGCCAAACCAAATTTAGCAATAGCAGTACCCGTAGGAGTATATTTAAGTTCTACATCTCTTGTAAGGTTACCTACGAGAATAACTTTGTTATACATTCTTTACCATCTCTTCCCAGCGTTTAATTTCTTTCTTATTTTCATATTTTACAGTCATAAATCTTAAAATATCTTCGTTATATCTCATTTGTCTTTCAAGTTCAAGTACTGCACTTGCCGGTGCTTTGTAATAAATTATATTATAATCACCTCTTTCAAACTTATTAATAGGATAAGCAAGTTCTCTTACGCCTATTTTATCAAGTGCCGCAACTTCTCCACCGTTTTGAGTAATAACATTTTTAATGTTTTCTATATTTTTTTCTTTTTCTTCGTCTGTTAAAGTAGGTTTTAAAACAAACATCGTTTCATAATGTCTTAAGCTCATTAAATCTCCTTTTGGCTTTTTAGCCCCTGCTTTTTGGAGCAAGGAGGCATTTTTTAAATTGAGGCGTAATTATACAATATTTTTTATTTTTTCCAAAGAGTAAAAACTCTTTTTCATTTTTTTTACTTCTTTATGATAAAATTTCAACAAATTAAAAAAAGGAGAAAAAATGGTAAAAGTTGCGATAAACGGACTAGGAAGAATCGGAAAAATGGTTCTTTGGCATTATGTTGTAAATAAACCCGAAAATATAGAAATAGTAGCCGCAAACGGGGGAAGCGGTACTCCTGAAGACTTGGCATATATGCTAAAATTCGATTCAGTTCACGGAAGATTCCCGGCAAACGTTGAATATACGGATAACAGCCTAATTATAGACGGAAAAGAGATTAAAATAGTAAGCGAAAGAGACCCTGAAAAACTTCCTTGGAAGGAAATGGGAATTGATATCGTAATTGAAGCGACCGGTAAATTCACAAAAAGAGAAGACGCAGCAAAACATATAACCGCCGGTGCTAAAAAAGTAATCATCTCCGCTCCCGGTAAAAACGTAGATAAAACTATCGTCCTTGGAGTAAACGACAATGAATACGACCCTACAAACCATCACGTAATTTCAAACGCCTCTTGTACTACAAATTCACTTGCACCAGTAATGAAAATTTTAGAAGACGAATTCGGAGTTGAGAGTGCACTTGTTACTACTGTTCACGCATACACTTCAAGTCAAGTAACAATCGATAGAAAAAAACCGGGAAAACACAGAAGAGGCAGGGCGGCTGCAATTAACATCATCCCTACAACAACCGGAGCGGCAAAAGCGACAATCGAAGTAATCCCGGCACTTAAAGGAAAAATGCACGCAATGGCTTTAAGAGTACCAGTAGCTGATATTGCTGTAACAGACATTTCGGTAACACTCAAAAAAGAGACAACTGCAGAAGAGCTGAATAAAAAATTCGAAGAATACGCAAATGGTAAAATGAAAGGAATTCTTGGAATTACTTATGATGAAGTCGTTTCAAGCGATATGATAAACAATCCGAATTCAAGTACAATCGATGCCCTATCTACAAGCGTAGTGGACGGAAACAAAGCAAAAATTCTTACTTGGTATGACAATGAATTCGGATATGCCGGAAGAGTACTTGAACTTACAAACTTAGTAGCAAAAAGCCTTTAAGGCTTTTTAGCTTTTTAAAAGCTTAGTTATATAAGAGTTACTAACCCCTAAATATCTCGCAATTTCACTGTATTTATATCCGTTCTCCTTAGCGGCTTTTATTGCTTCTTTTTTATCTTCAAACTCCTCAAAAAAGTCTGAAATTTTTTTTCTTATAACTTTTATCTCACCGTCAACTTTTATAATTTTAGGTTCTTTATAAATCTCTTCTATCTCAAATTTTTCAAGAGGTTTATTTAGCCATTCTATATACTCTTCAATAGGTTTAGTTAAAATCATACTATCTTCAATAATCTCACTGAATTTTGTTTTTTTAAGTCTTAAAGCCAAAGACTGATACTCATATTTCGTAATATCATCAACAAGCCCTAAAACATACGCGTTTCTTTCTATATATTTTACAACCTTCCAAGCGTGGTCATTATCAAACATCATATAACTCTCAAATCTCCCTTTCCATAAATGCCCTATTCTGCCGGTTTTATAGTTATACCACGCAGCATATGCCGAATTTAAAAATCTCATAGCTTCACTTAAATTCGAAAGAGTAGTTTCAAGCAAAATATGATAATGATTCGGTAAAATAGTAAAAGCGTGAAAAATTACCTTATAATCATATTTTGTTTTTAACATCAATTCCAAAAACTTAAAATAATCCTCTTTTTCATTAAAGATTTCAGCTCCGTTTACTCCTCTGTTTACAATATGATAAAATCCAGGGTCGTTTACTCTAGGTTTTCTAGCCATTTTAACTCCTTTCACAGTGCCAGACACTTTAGCAGTTGAAATTATATCATAATTTTATGTTATAATTACTTAAAGAAAAAACGGAGCATTATATGAAAATAGCCGTATTAGACGATAATAAAATTTTTTTAAGTTATATAAAAATGCAACTTAATAAAATAGGTTTTAAAGATATCCATCTTTTCGAAGACGAAGATAATTTTTTTAAATGGATATACGAAAATAAAGACGTAGACTTAATTTTTATAGATTATCATCTGAAAAAACTAAACGGATTCGAAATACTCCAAAAAATAAAAAAAGATTTCCCTTATACTTATAAAATAATGATAACCTCGGATGAAGACAATCTTCTTAGAGAAAAAGCCCTTATATTAGGCTATGACTATTTTATCAATAAACAGATAGATTTAATCAATTTACAAGCTCTTTTAAATACCGTAAAAAAACTGATAAGCTTTATAAAAAAAGAATTAAAAGAAAAAGAAGAACTAAAGCAAATGCTTCAATTTAAACAAAAACAAGAAAAAATCATAAAACAAAAACAAAATAAAATTATGCAAAACGAACTTGAAATGTATTTTGATAAAAACTTTCTATTCGAAACTTACTTTGCACCCAAAGACCTTCTAACTGGAGATACGATATTTACAAAAAAACTAAACGAACATTCCTATTTTATATCGGTTATTGACGCTATGGGAAAAGGTCTTGAAGCTTCTCTTACAAGTTTCAACGCATTAGCCTTCTTAAAACACTCTTTAAAAAAAGCGATAGAATACAAGGACTTTAATTTTAATAAATTGGTAAAAGATTTTGTAGAATATACAAAAACAACCCTTTTAAACAACGAAATTTTATGTGCTTCTTTAATTTATATAGAAAAAGAGACCGTTCTATACGCTTGTTTTGGAAATCCTCCGTTACTTACATCATCAAAAATAGTCAAAACCAACAACCATCCCATACAAACTTCAACACAAAAAATACAAATAGATTCGTTTAAAATCGAAGATAAACTTTTAATAGCAAGCGACGGTCTTTTCGAAGCTTTTTATCAAAACACTTTATATTTTAAACGTTTAAAAGAACTTTTTCCTAAAATACTATTTTTAAAAGAATTAACGGAAGATTTGAAAAAATCAAAAATTCACGATGATGTAAGCATAGTATACATCACTAAAGAAAAACATGATTATCAATTAATAAAAGAATTTGAATTTAAGTTGGATATCAAAGGTATAGACACTTTTTTAGAACAACTATTAAATACCGATATTCCCAGGGTGGAGAAAATTCATTTTATTTTACACGAACTTTTAACCAACACCTACGAACATAATATATTAAAAATCAAAAACAAAGAAAAACTAAAAAAAGAAAAATTAAGTATAAATTTTAAAGTAAATACCTCTCTTAAAGCTAAAGTAAAAATTTTTAAGAACGATAAATGTATAAAAATTATATATGAAGATACAACGAAAGGTTTTGAGATTCAAAAAATAAAAGACGCTTATTATAATAAATATCACGGCAGAGGTATAAAAATAATAAAACATCTCGCCGACGGACTGTTTTTTAACGAAAACGGAACTTTAATAAAAATCTTCATAAAGGTATAACAATGAATATACAAGTAAACGGAAACATAATTAACATCAATTCCCCTATTGCAACTATAGCTGACGCTCATCAATTAATAGAAATATTAAACTCTAAAGAAAACGCTTCTCATATCATATTAAATATAAAATCGTTTTCCCTGCCTTCAAGTATAATAGGAGAGCTATTAAGACTTGCCGATTCTAATGTAAAAATTACTATAAATATTTACGACAACACTTTATACGAACTCTTTGAAGCTCTCAATTTAACTTCCAAATTCGACATAAGGAAGAAATAATGCACTCAATTATTAAAGATTTTAATCTAAAATTATTTATAGTAAATGTAATAACTAGCTTCGTATTACTAATTTATACTTATTTTACTACCGCAACAAAAGCAGAATTCATATCAATCGCGATAGAACACATAATAATAGCATTCGTAATACAAATTACCGCTTATTTACTATTAAAACACTACATAGTAAAACCGATCGAAGAATACATTTCCATCGCTAAAGAATTAAGCGAAGGAGACGGAGACTTAACCAAACAGATAAACATAAAACAAACCAACGAAATAAAACTGGCAGCGGATTTAATAAATAAATTCATATCAAACGTAAGAAATGTTATTATAGATATAAAAAACACTCACACTCAAGTAATAAAAAATACAAAAGAATTGGAAGAAATCGTAAATAAACTAAAAAAAACGATTCGTCAAACGGATATAGAAGCAAGTGAAATTACCAAAATTTCAGAAACACTGGCTCAACATTTAGATAAAACCGAAGAATCAGTAGCTTCTACAACGAATACATTAATAAAAACCGCAGAATTTCTAGAAGAATTCAGTAACGTTCTTATTAAAACGACCGATGAAATTTTAGATATAAATTCTAAAGAAAAAGAATTAAATAAACTTTTAAACAACCTAAATTCCCAAACGGAAGAGATAAAAAACGTATTAAAAATAATTTCCAATATAACCGAACAAACGGAACTTTTAGCTCTAAACGCAGCAATAGAAGCGGCACGTGCCGGAGAACACGGACGCGGGTTCGCGGTTGTAGCGGATGAAGTGAGAAAACTAGCTGAAGGGAGTGCAAACTCTTTAACATCAATTGAAACAATAATTAAAACAATCACTTCAACAATAACACAAACATCTATAGAAATAAATAAAAATTCAGAAAAAATGAACAAACTCGCTTCCCATACCACAGAAATAACATCTCAACTCGAACACATCCTTGAAATGAACAAAAATAATATAAACTATGCCAAAGACGCCACTAAAAACGTAACTATTATGGCTTTCGAAGCAAAACAACTAATGAAACATACGGAAAAACTGGCGAAAATTTCATCCGCCAACGTATCCATAGCAAAATCAATAGAAAAAATTATGTCCGCTTTAAGAAATGTATTTAAAAAACTTCAAGAAAAAGTCTCCAAATTTAAAACTTAAATCTTTTCAACCCTAACCACTCTTCTTCCTTCAAAAATAATTCTGACTCTATCGCTTTTTTTTATATTGATACCTTTTACTATAGTAACTATATTTTCCCCGTCATCCAATTTAACAAAAAGCTCTTCTCCGTTTGCCTTGTCAAGTTCATACCCGGCATACATTCCACTTAACCCTCCGATTAAAGTAGAAAGTACATTTCCCTTTCCGTTTCCAAAAAGAGACCCTAAAACGGTACCCGTAACAAGTCCACTCATCATTCCGTTTCCGTTGTCTTTAATAATCACTTTTTTCGTATCTACAACAACTCCGGTTTTAAAGCTTAACACCTCGTTTGTTTGAGCCACACTTACTTCATTTGAATTATACATCTTCGTACAACCGCTAAAAATCAAAAAAACTATAAGCAAAAATTTTTTCAATTTATCTCCTTTTTTTTGAAATTATAGTATTTTTTCATCTACTTTTAACTCCGATTATATATGATAATAAAAAAAAAGAGGGGGAAATGAATATCTTAGAAGAGATAAAAAAAGAGGTCTCAAAAGTAATAATAGGTCATTCTTATCTAATAGATTCTATGCTTATATCGCTTATTACCCAAGGGCACTTACTTATAGAAGGAGTACCGGGAATTGCAAAAACCACAACCGTTTTAACCCTTGCAAAAACAATAGGTCTTGAGTTTAAAAGAGTCCAATTCACTCCGGATTTAATCCCAAGCGATATAACCGGAATAGAAATTTACAACCCCAAAACTCAAACGTTCGAAATAAAAAAAGGTCCTATATTTACAAACTTACTCTTAGCCGACGAAATCAACAGAGCCCCGGCAAAAGTACAATCGGCTTTGCTTGAAGTTATGCAAGAGAGACAGGTCACAATAGCAGATAAAACATTCAAACTCACACCTCCTTTTTTAGTAATAGCAACCCAAAACCCTATAGAACAAGAAGGTACCTACCCTCTTCCGGAAGCCCAGCTTGACAGATTTTTAATGAAAGTAAACGTTACTTACAATTCATTGGAAGATGAGTTTTTAATAATAAAAAATATAGAGTTGAAAAAAGAGGTAAATCAAGTAGCAACAAAAGAAGATATCTTAAAACTGCAAGAAAAATTAAATACAATTCACATAGACGACGAGCTTATAAAATATATAACCAAAATCGTAGACGCTTCAAGAAACCCTTCAAAATACAACCTAAAAACAGCCGAATATATAGACTTAGGAGCATCTCCTAGAGCCAGTATAGGGCTTTATAAATGTTCAAAAGCCTACGCAATGCTTCAAAACAAAGAGTACGTAACTCCCCTTGATATCATTCATATAGCCAAAGACGTCCTAAAACATAGAATTATTCTAAACTACAAAGCCGATATCGACAACATAAAAATAGAAGACGTAATTCAGGATATATTATCTACGATACCTTTGCCATGAATGCAAAAACATTAGTAATAACAACAAAAAGAAAACTTTTTGGAAATCTAAACGGAAGATATCTCTCTAAATTAAAAGGAGAAGGACTGGATTTTAGAGAATTTAGAGAGTACAACTACCAAGAAGATGCCAAAAAAATAGACTTTAAAATGCTGGCAAAAACAAACAAACCGTATGTCCGGGAGTATAATGAAGAAAAAGAGCTAAAAATATTAATAGCGGTTTTAAAAAGCGGGACTTTACACTTTGGAATTCAAAAATTAAAAACCGAACTTATCGCAGAAATTATCTCTATTCTAGGACTAAGTGCCGTTATGTACGACAACAAAGTAAGTTTAGTGTTTTTAGGTAAAGAAAAAAAAGTATTTAAACCTACAAAATCCGAAAAATCGGTTTACGCTTTTGTAGATTATGCGTTAAATACCGAATATTTAAAAGAAACCTACTCACAAAAAGAGATAGAATTTTTAAACACTTTCCCTAAATCCATTCTATTTATTATAAGCGATTTTTACGAAAAAATAGACTTATCCGTTTTAAAACACGAAACATACGCTATTATCGTAAGAGATTTAGAAGAGGAAAACCCTACATTTGAAGGAAACTTACAAACCATAGACCCTGTAACATTCAATACCTATTCTGTAAATTTCAACCATTTTTCAAAAAAGAAAATCCAAAAATTTATTCAAAAAAACGACTCTTACTTAAAAAAAGAGTTTATAAAAAACTGTATTCCTTTTACCAAAATTTACACCTGCGAAGAGACTTTTTATAAACTAAAAGAGCTTATAAGGTAAAAAATGGAAGGCTTAAAAGATATAAAACCAAACGTTACCATTGTAGATTACCAGTTTTTTATATTTTTAGCTTTGGTTTTAATAGTTTTTACCTTAATTTTATATTTACTTTTTAAACATCTAAGAAAAAAAGAGCCGATTGAACTTCAAAAATTAAAAACCCTAAACTTCGCAGATTCAAAAGAGGTTGCTTATAAATTCTGCGAATACGCAAGAAAATTTGTAAACGAAAACAATCAAACGGCTTTTAACCACATATGTGAAGAGCTTAAAGAGTATAAATATAAACGAAAAGTCCCTCCACTTAAAGAAGAGCTAAAAGAAAAAATATTATCCTTTATCAAGGAAATAGAATGAATTTCGAATATCCTCTAGCTTTAACTATTCCTATGATTTACATAGCTTTTAAATATCTCTTTTTATCAAACGAAGATAAAATAATTTTTCCAAACACATACCTGCTAAATAAAAGCAAAATAGATTTGTTAGAGTTTTTTATCATTCTGTTTTTATCACTTGCCTTAACAAGCCCGGTTACAGTTAAAATTATAAAAAACCACTTCTCAAAAGGATACCATATAGTAATAGATTTAGATACAAGTGGTTCAATGGCTGAATTTAATAAACTCTCAATTGCTAAAGAATTAACAAAAGAGTTCGTAAACAAAAGAAAAAACGACTCCATAGGACTTGTGGTGTTTGGAAATATCGCCTATATCGCTTCTCCTCTTACATATAACAAAAAAATATTTAACACTATAGTAGATAAAATCTACCCTACCATAGCCGGAGAAAAAACGGCAATTTACGACTCTTTGTTTTTATCTGCAAATCTGTTTAAAAACCTAAAAGGAGAAAAAATAATTATCCTACTAACCGACGGAGAAGACAATATCAGCCAGATACCACTGGAAGTTGTATTAAAAAAACTCCAAAAAGAGCATATAAAAGTATTCACAATAGCAATAGGAAGCAATGCTAACTTCAACGTCCTTCAAAAGATAGCCCAAAAAACTAACGGCAAGTTTTTTATAGCAGATTCCGTTCAAACGCTTAACAATATATTTACTACTATAAACAAACTTACCAAATCAAAAATAAAAAACGAAACTTATATTCAAAAACATTACTTTTACGAATATCCTTTAATTATCGCTTTAGTGCTTTTATGGTTATACATTCTAAGATACAGGAAAAGTTTATGGAGTTATTAAAACCTTATTATCTATTCGGAATAATTTTTTTAGTTTTTTTATTTTTCATAAAACCTAGCCTTATTTACTCTAAAAAAATCGTAATAAAAGGAGAAATTTCCAAAAAAATAAAATTTTATCTTTTCAGTTTAGTATATCTTTTAATTCTTCTAGCTTTATCAAGACCCATTATTAAAAACAAAGAAATAGTTATAAAAATCCCTCAAAACATCGTAATCGCCCTTGATATCTCAAAAGATATGCAAAAAAAAGAGTTTTATCCGAATAACGAAAGTTTCGCCGTAAAAAAAATAGAAAAACTCTTAAAATTCCTAAAACACCAACAAGTAGCCCTTATGGCTTTTGCTAATAAAGCTTATTTGATATCCCCTCCCACAACCGATTATGACTCTTTAATTTATCTTTTAAACCATCTAAAGACATCTATAAATTCAGACTCAAACATTCAAAACGTCATACAAAAAGCAAAAAAAATAGCCCAAAACCCTAAAATAGTAATTTTCAGCACAAAACCGACAGATAAAGCTTACGTCTATTTACTAAACAAAGTTCCCCAAAGTCAAAACATATTTGTGGCAAGCTATGATGATGATAGTCTAAAAGATTTGGCAAAAGCCTTAAACGATACAAAAAATCAAACGGTAAAGATAAAATCCTATAAAGAGCTTTTTTATTATCCTTCAATCTTAGCTGTTATTATTCTATTTTTAACTCTTTTTTATCCTTTTAAAAGGAGAAAAGTTTGAAAAAATTGATACTTTTTATAATTTTCAGCTCTTTTTTATTCAGTTTCAACTATTTTACCATTAAAAAAGCAGACAATTATTTTAAAAATCAAGAATACTTAAAAGCCGCAAAAGAGTACCTGAAAATAAACTCACAAAAAGCTTTGTTAAATGCGGCAAACTCCTACTACAAAGCCGGTAAATACAAAGAAGCTATCAAACTTTACGATAAAATTAACGATAAAAAGTTACAATTCGATAAACTATACAATATGGGAAACGCCTATGCTAATTTACATCAATTTCAAAAAGCGATAACCTTTTACAAAAAAGCCCTTAAAATAAAAAAAGATAAAGACGCTTTATATAACTTAAAACTTCTAGAAAAATTTTTAAAGAAAAAAAAGCAAAAAAACAATCGAAACCATAAAAAAAATAAAAGCGGTAAAAATAAAAAAGAGATAAAAAACAATTCAAAAAATCAAAAATCTCAAAGCAAACAAAAAAAATCCGAATCAAACAAAATAAAAAAAGAGATTAACCCTCAAAAAACACAAGATATAAGAGAAAAATTTTACGAAAGAGAGTTAAACTCCCTTGAATTTAAAACCTTACTAATACCACTAAAAGGCGAACAATGAAAAAACTGATTTTGCTTATTCCTTTTTTACTTATAGCTTATGTAAATGTATCCGTCAATAAACAAAAGGTTTATCCCGGAGAAGAAGTCGTATTCACTATACAAGCAAGTGGAAACGATATAAAATTCCCAAATATCAAAAAAATAGCTCATTTCCCCGTCCAAGGAACCGCCATAATGCAAAATATTACGATTCTAAATGGTAATATGCAAAAAAACATCTCAAAAAGCTATATATTCTTCCCGACAAAAGACGTTACCATTCCTTCATTTGAAGTTTTTATAGACAATAAAGCCTACAAAACAAAACCCATACATATAAAAGTATTAAAACCCGTTCAATCAAAAGACGCCAATTTTAAACTCTTACTATCCGTAAACAAACAACAAGCCTATATAGAAGAACCTCTTATCTTTTCTATAGAATTTTTCCAAAAAGACAATATAAATCCTCAAAGCATAGAGATAAGAAGACCAAATTTTGATAACTTTTTCACCAAAAAACTCTCTACAAAAACATTTAAAAAAGACGGATACACAATAACAAAATATAACTTTTTATTAATCCCTCAAAAAACCGGCAATTTCCAAATAGGTCCTATTTTAGCCAAAATAGGCTATTTAAAACAGGAAAAAACAAACGACCCGTTTTTTAATTTAATAGCCACTTCCATAAAGTATAAAAATATCTTCTCAAATGAAATAAACGTAAGCATAAAACCTATTCCGAAAAATACCATTTTTGGAGAATTCAACGCTTCTTTAATCAGTGACAAAACAAAAGTAAAAGCAAACGAACCGGTAAACGTAACACTGAATATCAAAGGATGCGGGGATTTTTATAATCTGCCTCAATTTAAACTAAACATTCCAAACGTAACTATATACCCTCACAAACCGATAATAAACACTTTTATAAAAGACAATACCCTTTGTGGAGAATATACTAAAAATTTTACCGTTATTTCCGACCATAACATCTCTATAAAACCGATTGAATTTAACAGTTTTAAAACAAAAATCATCCATATAAAAACAAACCCTCTTTTAATAGAAGTAAAAAGCTACACTCCAAAATACCATTCTCCAAAAATCATCACAAAAGAAAAAGTAATATACAAAGTAAAAAAAGATTATACTCTAAGTATTATTATGCTTGTTGTAGGAATTTTAATAGGTTTTGGTATTAGTAAAATAGAAATAAAAAAAGAACCTTCCGTCATAAAAAAAATAAAAAAAGCAAACGATAAAGAGCTTTTTAATATTTTGCTTGAATACTCAAATAATCCTCAAATAGAAGAAATTCTTAAAAAACTGGAAGAAAATATCTATCAAAACAAAAAAAACAGAATAAACAAAAGAGAAATTATAAAAATTTTAAAAAATTTATAATTTCCTCTTGACATTAAAAAATTTTTTTCTTATAATTTCAATCCACAACAACAAATTGTGAAAGAAAAGATGACCCGTTAGCTCAGTCGGTAGAGCATCTGCCTTTTAAGCAGAGGGCCGTTGGTTCGAATCCAACACGGGTCACCATTTGTCCCCATCGTCTAGTGGTCGAGGATTCCGCCCTTTCACGGCGGCGACACGGGTTCAAATCCCGTTGGGGATGCCATTTTTCACGGTCGCTTAGCTCAGTTGGGAGAGCACCAGCCTTACAAGCTGGGGGTCGCAG